>NZ_LMMY01000011.1:327468-327550 GCF_001422865.1 Aeromicrobium sp. Leaf272 | reverse complement strand
CGACGTCGCGACAGAGGCCGTCGTACTGCCACTCGTAGGTCTCCTGCAGTGGCATGGGGAGTCGTTTGATGCTGACCATGAT
>NZ_LMMY01000011.1:326367-327426 GCF_001422865.1 Aeromicrobium sp. Leaf272 | reverse complement strand
GTGCTCCACCTCGAACGCAACTTCTTCACAACCTATCCAGGTGGCTCCCCGAATGGCAACCCTGCGCAAGAGGCCTACAGTGGCAGCAAGGCCCGACGCGGCCGGGAGGTGACGTGGTGAAGGACTCGCCGGGACGTCCCGACGAACCGCGCCCGACGGCCGGGGAGTGGGTCGACGTCGCTCACGCCGGAGGCGATCTCACGTGGGGCGTCGGCGCCGTGTCGTCGCGTCTGGGCGTCGCTGCCTCCACGCTCCGCACGTGGGAGCGCCGCTACGGGATCGGTCCCAGCCATCGCACCCACGGTGGTCACCGTCGCTACACCGAGCGCGACATCAGTCGGGTCGAGCTGGTTCGACGCATGGTGGCCCGAGGGGTCTCCGCCCAGGACGCCGCCCGCGTGGCGCGCCACCTCGACCGCGACGACCTGTCGTCGGCCCTGCGGGGCGAGTCGCCCAGCCAGACCGACCTGGCGACCGACGACCTGCTCGACTCGCTGCTGGCCGCCGCCACGGCGGCGGACGAGCAGAGACTCCACGACCTGCTGCTCGCCATGCTGGCCGGCACGCCCGTGCTGGAGGTCTGGCGTGACGTGCTGTCGCCGACCCTCTGCCGACTGACCCACGAGGTCTCCCGAGGCGCGGTCACGCCCGAGTCCCAGAACCTCGCCCGGAAGGCCGTGCTCGAGCACCTGCACGACGTCCGCGGCACCCAGGACGCTCGTCGTCGCAACGGGGTCAAGGCGCAGGTGCTGCTCGCGACGTTCGTCGACGAGGCGAAGGCGCTGCCGTTCGTCGCCTGGGGGGCGGCGCTGGCCCAGGCCGACATCGGCCTGCGGATCGTCGGCCCCGACGTCGACCTGCGCGAGGTGCTCGACCTCGCCACGCACCTGTCGCCCTCCGTCGTGGTCACGTGGGGCGCCCCCGCGGAGTCCGCGTCGCTCGTCCGTCGTCACCTCGACGCCGGCCAGTCCGGCTCGTTCATCCGGGCGTCCGGCGCCTGGCCCGACGAGATGAGCATCCGGTTCGGCCTGGAGGCCCCCGAGATCCCCACCGACGTCC
>NZ_LMMY01000011.1:319570-326348 GCF_001422865.1 Aeromicrobium sp. Leaf272 | reverse complement strand
AACCTGAGGTCATGACCAGTGCCGCCGTCACCACCCGCATCGAGGGCCACCTCGCCTACGTGAGCCTCAACCGGCCCGAGAAGCTCAACGGGGTCGACTTCGAGGTGCTCGACGGGCTGCTCGAGGCCGCGGCCGAGCTGCGCCGCAACCGCGAGGTCCGCGCGGTCGTGCTCCAGGGTGAGGGCAGCTCCTTCTGCGCCGGACTCGACTTCGCGACGGTCAGCCCGCAGAGGAAGAAGGTCGCCGCGTTCTTCCTCACGCCTCCGTGGCGGGCGACGAACGGGTTCCAGCAGGCGCTCTGGGCGTGGCGGGAGCTCCCCGTGCCGGTCATCGCCGTGACGCGCGGCCACGTGTTCGGGGCGGGGATCCAGCTGGCCCTCGCAGCCGACTTCCGGTTCACGACGCCCGACGCGCAGTGGTCCGTGCTCGAGGCCAAGTGGGGCCTGGTGCCCGACATGAGCGGGACGGTCCCCCTCGTCGAGCTGGTCGGCGCCGACGTCGCCAAGCGGCTCGCCATGACGGGCGAGGTCGTGAGCGGGTCGGAGGCGGTGGAGATCGGCCTGGCGTCCGGCGTGGCCGACGACCCGCTGAAGCCGGCGCTCGAGCTGGTCGCCGCGATCGTCGCCCGCTCGCCCGACTCGGTCGCCGCGACCAAGAAGCTGCTCAACGGTGTGCGGCTCGGCGGTCTGCGGTCGGCGTTCCGGCGTGAGCGGGTCTACCAGCTGCGGATGTTCCGCTCGCCCAACACGGCCATCGCTCGCCGTGCCGGGATGAAGCGTGAGACCCCCGAGTTCGGCCCCCGCACGTTCGACTGAACCCGACCGAGCACAGCAGCCCAGCGGTTCGGGTCCTGCACCCGTCGGCGCCGGTCGGGCCGCTGGCTGCCGTTGTTAGGCTGACGCGCGTGACGGACGAGAAGCGCAAGAAGGTCGCCGACCAGTACGACCGCGGCTACGACTACACGACGTACTGGGACAACCGCGACTACGAGCACGCTGCCGAGGAGGCCGCGATCCGACGCCTGCTCGACGGCCGGCACTTCGGTCGCGCGGCCGACGTGGGCGGCGGCTTCGGCCGTCTCTGCCTGCTGCTGCGCGAGTACGCCGACCACGTGACGCTGGCCGAGCCGAGCCGCACCCAGCTGGAGGCCGCCGAGCGCGTCCTCGCCGGCACCGACATCGCCCAGGTGCAGATGCAGGCCGACGACCTGCAGTTCGACGACGCCTCGCTCGACCTGCTGACGATGGTGCGGGTCATGCACCACATCCCCGAGCCGTCGACGGAGTTCGGCGAGATCGCGCGCGTGCTCAAGCCCGGCGCGACCGCGCTGATCGAGGTCGCGAACTACGGCCACTTCCTGAACCGTCGCCGGTTCAAGAAGCAGGGCACGCCGCTGCCGAAGGAGCCGGTGAGCATCCGCACCGCCACGGCCGAGGAGCCCGACGCGATCGCCTTCGTCAACCACAACGTCGACACCGTGGTCGCCCAGCTGTCCGACGTCGGCCTCGGTCTCGAGCGCAAGCTGTCGGTCTCGAACCTGCGCAGCGAGAAGCTCAAGAAGGCTCTCCCCACGCGGCTGCTCGTGTCGGTCGAGAAGGCGCTGCAGGAGCGGCTCGCCGCCAACGACTTCGGCCCCAGCATCTTCCTGGAGCTGCGCCGCCGCTGAGCGGCACCACCCGACGCGCACGACGACGGGCCGGTCCTTCCTCGGAAGGGCCGGCCGGTCGTGCGTCTCGATGAGGTGTCAGCGGCGCTTGACCCAGGCGGCGCGAGCCGCGACCGCGGTGTCGGGGTAGTCGGCGAAGACCCCGTCCACGTCGGCCTCGAAGTAGCGGCGCAGCTCGGTGGCCACGTCTCCGCGGGCGTTGGGGTCGGACCCGGTGCGCAGGTCCGTCGGCAGGAACCGGTTCTCGTCGCGGATCGTGTAGACGGCCACCTTGAGGCCGGCGCGGTGCGCGTCGTCCACGAGCGACGTCGGCTCGGTGTGGGCGCCGGAGGCGTCGCGGGGGATGACCTGGCTCTTCTCCGGGCCGATCCACCGGGCGTAGCGGGCCACGTCGCGCAGGCCCTCGGGCGTCAGGAGGTCCGCGTAGGTGGTGCTCCTGCCCTGCGCGACCAGGTCGTACGGAGCGCCGGACCCCGACGTGAGCTGCACCAGGGGGACCCTCGTCCAGCGAGCCAGCTCGCGGAGGTTCGACGTCTCGAACGACTGGATGACGACCGGGGCGTTGCGGCGGTCCCACCCGGCCTGGCGCAGCGACCGCACGAGGGGCTTGGAGAGGTCGAGGCCGATGGAGCGGAAGTACGTGGGGTGCTTGGTCTCCGGCGCCACCGAGATGGTGCGGCGTCCGCGGCTCTCGCGCCGGGCCAGCTCGATCACCTCGTCGAACGTGGGGACCTCGTAGCGGCCGTCGTAGACCGTGTTGCCGGGACGGACCTGGGGCAGGCGCTCGATGGCGCGCAGCGTCTTCAGCTCGGCCAGGGTGAAGTCCTCGGTGAACCAGCCGGTCACGTCCACGCCGTCGATGACCTTCGTGGTGCGCCGGTCCGCGAACTCCGGGTGGGAGGCGACGTCGGTGGTGCCGCTGATCTCGTTCTCGTGGCGGGCGACGAGCACGCCGTCCTTCGTGCTGACGAGGTCGGGCTCGATGACGTCGGCGCCCTGACGGATGGCCAGCTCGTAGGCGGCGAGGGTGTGCTCGGGCCGGTAGCCGGAGGCACCGCGGTGCGCGAACACCGTGATGCTGCGGGTGGGCTTCTTCGGTCCCTGCGTGGTGGTCGGCTTGTCGACGACCGGAGCGGAGGGTGCGGCGACGGCCACGCTCGGCGTGGCGATGATGCCGGCTGCGGCGATGCCGATGGCGAGGAGCTTCATGACTCCAGGGCAACCGCTGCGGGTGAACGCCGGGCGACGTGCGTCCGCCGGGCGCGTGACGGTCAGAGGGCGTCGAGGCGGCGCAGCACGTCGCGCACGTGCCCGAGGGCGTTCTTCTCGGCCAGGCCCGTCGTGTCGTCGAAGTACAGCCCGTCGCCGATCAGCTGGATGGTGCGGGCCAGCGACTCGTCGCCGAGGTGCTCGCGCAGGACGACGAACCAGCCCTCGCGCAGGTCGGCCAGCGCGTCGGAGGCGCGTGCGTCGTTCTCCTGGGCGATGCGTCCGGCTGCGATGAGGGCGCGGTCGAAGTCGCTGCCGGAGTCGACCGAGGTCTCGAGGTAGTAGTCGACCGGACCCTTCGGAGCACGGCTCATGGCGTCGGCGTCGCGGGCTCCCTGCTCGCGCAGGCGGGTCAGCATGCCGTCGACCAGCTCGTCCTTGCTGTGGAAGTGGTAGAGCAGGCCGCCCTTCGACACCTCGGCGAGCGCGGCGACGGCGTCGAGCGTGGCTGCGCGGCTGCCCTGCGTGACCAGGAGCGTCTCGAAGGCGTCGAGCACGCGGTCACGGGTGGAGCGTTCGGCCGACGGCATGGCGCGAGCCTACCTGCGGCGGTGCGACGAGGATCACCGCCGCGCAGCACCGGAGAGGGTGGTGACTGTACCGGCTGGACGGTATAGTGGTGCTCGGCCCGGACGACCGTCCGGGCCGTTCGCCGTCCGCCGGAAGGAGGCTCGCCATGACCACCATCGATCCCCGCTCGAGCTCGACCGCCCCGTCATCTGCACCACTGCCCGAGGTGCCCCCCGTCCGTGCGGGCCTGCGCGAGTGGTGTGCCCTCGCCGTCCTGATGATCCCGGTGCTGCTCGTCTCGGTCGACAACACCGTCCTCAGCTTCGCGCTGCCCTCCATCAGCACCGAGCTGCGCCCGACCGGCAACCAGTTGCTGTGGATCGTCGACGTCTACGCACTGATGCTCGCCGGTCTGCTCATCGCGATGGGCAGCATCGGCGACCGCGTGGGCCGGCGCCGTCTGCTGGTCATCGGCGCGGTGGGCTTCGGCGCGGCCTCGCTCGTCGCGGCGTACGCGAGCAGCGCCGAGACGCTGCTCGTCGCCCGTGCCCTGCTGGGCTTCTTCGGCGCCACGCTCATGCCCTCGACGCTGTCGCTGATCCGCAACGTCTTCCACCACGCCCAGGACCGGCGTCTGGCCATCGCAGCCTGGGCCGCCATGTTCTCCGGTGGCGCCGCCCTGGGCCCGGTGCTCGGCGGGTACCTGCTCGAGCACTTCTGGTGGGGCTCGGTCTTCCTCATCAACGTGCCGCTCATCGTGCTGCTCGTCCCGCTGGCCCTGTGGCTCGTGCCCGAGTCCAAGGACCCGAGCCCCGGCCCGCTCGACCCGACCTCGATCGTGCTCGCGGTCGTGGCGATGCTGCCCGTCGTCTACGGGATCAAGCACCTCGCCAAGGCCGGCATCGACGACGTGACGCTCGGCTCGTTCGCCCTGGGCATCGCTGCCGGCGCGCTGTTCGTGCGTCGCCAGCAGCGCAGCGCCTCGCCCATGCTCGACCTGTCGCTCTTCCGCAACCGGGTCTTCAGCGGTGCGCTCGCGGCCAACCTGCTCAGCCTGATGGGTCTGACCGGGTTCCTGTTCTTCGCCGCGCAGCTGCTGCAGCTGGTGTTGGGCATGTCGCCCATGGACTCGGCCATGGTGCTCCTCCCGGGTCTCGTCGTGACGATGGCCGCCGGCTTCCTGGCCGTGCGTCTCGTGCGCCGCTTCCCCGTGCGGGTCCTCGTGAGCCTCAGCTTCGTGGCGTCCTCGGCCGGCTACGCCGTGGCGGCCTTCACCGGCCACCCGACCGTCGCGACCGTGCTCGTCGCCTTCGTGGTGATGGGGGTGGGCATCGGCCTGGCCGAGACGCTCACCAACGACCTCGTGCTCGCGGCGGTGCCCCCGCACAAGGCGGGGTCGGCGTCGGCGATCTCCGAGACCGCCTACGAGATCGGCGCCGTGCTGGGCACCGCCGTGCTGGGCAGCATCCTCACGGCCACCTACCGCGCCGAGCTGACCGTGCCGGCCATGCTGCAGCACGGCGAGCGCGACCACGCCTTCGAGACGCTCGGCAGCACGCTCACCATGGCCGAGCGCTACCCCAACGAGATGGGGGCGGCGCTCGCCGAGTCGGCACGGGCTGCCTTCGACCTCGGGGTCCAGCGCACGTCGGGGCTCGCGATCGGCATCGCCCTGCTCGCGGCGCTGGTCTCGTGGCGCACGCTCAAGCACGCGCCGGCGGTCGAGGGCGTCCAGCACTGATCCGTGCCAGCATGACGGCATGATCCGGTGGCTCGCGGTCCTCGCGCTGGTGGTGGCGGCTGCGGTCGGGTGGGTGCTCGCACTCGGGACGTCCGCGCTGTGGTGGTGGGCTGCGGCCCCGCTCGCCGTGCTGGCGGCGACGGGGCTGCACGACCTGCTGCAGCGTCGGCACAGCATCCTGCGCAACTACCCGGTGCTCGGGCACGCCCGCTTCGCGATGGAGCGGCTGCGGCCCGAGATCCAGCAGTACTTCATCGAGTCCAACACCGGTGGCACGCCCTTCGACCGCGAGACCCGGGACCTCGTCTACGACCGGGCCAAGGGCAACCACGGCGAGGAGCCGTTCGGCACCGAGCGCGACGTGAACGCCGTGGGCTACGAGTTCGTGGCCCACTCGATGCGGGCCCGCACCAAGCCCGACGTCCGCCCGACCGTGCGGCTCGGTGGGCCGGAGTGCACGCAGCCCTACGACATCGCCCTGCTGAACGTGTCGGCCATGAGCTTCGGGTCGCTGTCGGGCAACGCGATCGAGGCGCTCAACGGCGGTGCGGCGCTGGGAGGCTTCGCCCATGACACCGGCGAGGGCTCCATCTCCCGGTACCACCGCAGGCGCGGCGGCGACCTCATCTGGGAGATCGGGTCGGGCTACTTCGGGTGCCGGACCGAGGGCGGTGGCTTCGATGCCGCGAGGTTCGCCGAACGGGCGGTCGACCCACAGGTGAAGGCGATCTCGATCAAGGTGTCGCAGGGCGCCAAGCCGGGCCTGGGCGGTCTGCTGCCCGGCGCGAAGGTGAACGACGAGATCGCCGAGGCGCGAGGCGTCGCGATCGGCGCCACGGTGGTCTCCCCGCCCACGCACCGTGCGTTCGACACGCCCCTCGGGCTGGTCGACTACGTCTCGGAGCTGCGTCGGCTCAGCGGCGGCAAGCCGGTGGGGTTCAAGCTGTGCATCGGCTCGCGGCGGGAGTTCCTGGCGGTCTGCAAGGCCATGGTCGAGCGCGACAGCACTCCGGACTTCATCATCGTCGACGGCTCCGAGGGCGGGACGGGGGCCGGGCCGGTCGAGTTCGAGGACCACGTGGGCATGCCGCTCACCGAGGGCCTCATGTTCGTGCACAACGCCCTGGTCGGGACCGGGCTGCGCGACCGGGTCAAGATCGGCGCGAGCGGCAAGGTCGCGACCGGGATCGACATCGTGAAGCGGATCTGCCAGGGCGCCGACTTCACGCTGGCGGCCCGCGCCATGATGTTCGCGGTCGGGTGCATCCAGGCCCAGACCTGCCACACCAACACCTGCCCGGTGGGCGTCGCGACGCAGGACCCGTGGCGCGCCCGGGCCCTCGTGGTCGACGACAAGGTGCACCGGGTGCGCGACTTCCAGGCCAACACGGTCAACAGCGCACAGCAGATCGTCGCGTCGATGGGGCTGGACTCCTTCGACGACCTCACCCCGCGCAAGCTGTTCCGGCGCGTCGACCCGCAGGTGACCCAGACCTACGCCGAGCTCTTCGAGTGGCTCGAGCCCGGTGCCCTGCTCGCCACGCCGCCGGAGGGCTGGGTGAGGGACTGGAGCACGGGCTCGCCGGAGACGT
>NZ_LMMY01000011.1:317418-319525 GCF_001422865.1 Aeromicrobium sp. Leaf272 | reverse complement strand
GGCGCGCCGCCAGACGAGCTGGACGCGTCGCTCAGGCACCGGGTCGACGACGGGCACCGTGACGACCTCCGGGGGCAGGGGCCCGCGACCCATCCGTGGGACGAGCGCGACGGCCACGCCCGCAGCGGCGAGCGCGAGGTGCGAGGCGTACTCGTGGTCGATGTAGCGCAGCTCGGGCCGCAGCGCGTGACCGGCGAACATGGCCACGAGCCAGTCGTGGCAGATGCTGCCGGCAGGCGTGCACACCCACTGCTCCTGCACCAGGTCGCGCGGGGTCACCGACGTCCGGGTGGCGAGCGGGTGGTCGCGGTGGACCACGAGGTCGGCCCGGTCGGTGAGCAGGGGCGCCGCGTCGACGCCCGGGGGGATCTCGAGGTGGACGGACTCCCAGTCGTGCACGAGCCCGGCGTCGGCGGTGCCCCTGGCCACCTGGAGCACGACGTCGCGCGGGTCCGCCTCGACCACCGTGACCCGCAGCTCCGGCGCCTCGACGGCCAGGCGCGCGAGCAGGGGTGCCACGAGCCCGCGGTTCGCCGTCGCGAACGTGGCCAGGTGGAACGGACCCTGGGGGCGGCTGCCGTCGCGCCCGAGGTTCGACAGCGACTCCAGCTCGTCGAGCACCGCCGACCCACGCTCGGCGAGCAGTCGGCCGACGTCGGTGAGCACGACGCCGCGTCCCACTCGTTCCAGCAGGGGGCGGCCCTGCTGCCGCTCCAGGCGCTTGACCTGCTGGGAGACCGCCGACGGCGTGTAGCCCAGGGCGTGGGCCGCGGCCACGACGCTGCCGTGCTGGTGCACGGCGAGCAGGGAGCGGAGGGCGCTCAGGTCGATCATGCAGGAACCGTACATGGAATCGTGAAGAAAGCATCGCTGGACGTACACGGTCTCGACCACCAGACTGGCTCGGTGACCCGCCGTGACAGCCTCCTCGCCGTGCTCGTCGCCGTCCTGTGGGGCGGCAACTTCGTGGCCATCCACCTCGGCCTCGAGGGCGGTGACGGTGAGGACTTCCCCCCGTTCCTGTTCCTGGCGATCCGCTTCGTGCTGGTGGCCCTGCCTCTGGTGTTCCTGGTCCCGCGGCCGAAGGCGTCGTGGCAGGCCGTGGTCGCCGTGGGCGCGTTCATGAGCCTCGGCCAGTTCGGCCTGCTGTACCTCGCGCTCGCCACCGGCATGCCGGCCGGTCTCGCCTCGCTGGTGCTGCAGGCCCAGGTGGTGCTGACCATCGTCATCGCGGCGGTCGCCCTCGACGAGCGGCCGAGCCGGCGCCAGGCGGCCGGGGCCCTGGTCGGCACGGCGGGGCTGGTCGTCGTGGCGGTCGGCTTCGGCGCCGGTGCGTCGATCGTGCCCCTCGTCGTGACGGTGGGCGCCGCGCTGTCATGGGCGATCGGGAACGTCGTCGCCCGTGCGGCCAAGGTCGAGTCCGGACTCTCGCTCGTGGTGTGGTCGGCGCTCGTGGTCCCCCTGCCGTGCCTGGCGGTCTCGTGGGTCGTCGACGGCCCCGACGTCATGGTCGAGGCGATGGCCGGGTTCGGCTGGGCGGCGCTGCTGAGCACCCTGTACACCGTGGTCGGCGCGTCGCTCGTGGGCTACACGATCTTCAACGGCCTCATGGCGAAGCACCCCGCGTCGTCGGTGGTGCCGTACATTCTGCTCGTGCCCCCGGTCGGGATGCTCAGCGCCTGGCTCGTGCTGGGGGAGGTGCCTAACCTGCTCGAGGCGGTGGGTGCCCTGGTCATGCTGGTGGGCGTGACGGTCGCGGTGACGTCGAGCCGGCGACCCGCCGTGGTGGCGGCCCCTTCCTGATCGCCCCCTCCTGACGGTCCAGCGGCGCGACCGGGCGTCAGCCGAGCAGCGCGGCCCGCGCCATCCGTGCGAGCAGGACCCGCAGGTCGGCCTCGGCGATGCGTGCGCTGTGCGGGGTGGAGTTGAGCAGACCGAACGTCGCCTGCACGGCGGCGCGGGCGGCGGTACGGGTGAGGTCGTCGCGGAGCGTGCGCACGACGTCGACCCACACGTCGACGTAGGCCAGCTGCAGGGCTCGCACCTCGGCACGGGCGTCGGCGTCGAGGGAAGACCACTCGCGCTCCTGCACCACGATGTAGGCGGG
>NZ_LMMY01000011.1:305652-317392 GCF_001422865.1 Aeromicrobium sp. Leaf272 | reverse complement strand
CTCCAGCAGCTCCGTGCTGATGTCGACCAGCGCCTGGGCGAGCACTGATTCCTTGCTGCGGAAATGCTTGTAGATGGCCGGGCCCGAGATCCCCGACGCCGCGCCGACGTCGCCGACGCTGACGCCGTGGAAGCCGCGGTCGGCGAACAGCTCGACCGCGCTGCGGGCGATCTCGCGACGGCGGTCGGACATGGCACGACCGTACCGCATCTGGTTAATGGGTGTTAACCTCAGGCGCATGAGCACCGGCTCCCCCTCCACGCTGCGCGACCTCGTCGACGAGCTGCACGAGCGCACCGCCCGCGTCCGCCGCGGCGGCAGCGACGCCTCGCGCGAGCGGCACGTCGCCCGCGGCAAGCTCCTTCCGCGTGACCGGGTCGACCGGCTGCTCGACCCGGGCTCGCCGTTCCTCGAGATCGCGCCCCTGGCGGCCTACGGGATGTACGGGGGCGACGGGCCCGGGGCTGCGGACGAGTACGCCGTGCCGAGCGCGTCGATCATCACCGGCATCGGCCGCGTGGCCGGCCGTGACGTGATGGTGGTGGCCAACGACGCCACCGTGAAGGGCGGCACCTACTACCCGCTCACGGTCAAGAAGCACCTGCGCGCCCAGACCGTGGCGCTGCAGAACCGGCTCCCCTGCCTCTACCTCGTCGACTCCGGGGGCGCCTTCCTGCCGATGCAGGACGAGGTGTTCCCCGACCGCGACCACTTCGGCCGCATCTTCTTCAACCAGGCGCAGCTGTCGGCGCGCGGCATCGCGCAGGTGGCGGCCGTCATGGGCTCGTGCACGGCCGGCGGTGCGTACGTGCCGGCGATGAGCGACGAGTCGGTCATCGTCAAGGAGCAGGGCACGATCTTCCTCGGCGGGCCCCCGCTCGTGAAGGCCGCGACGGGCGAGGTCGTGACGGCCGAGGACCTCGGTGGCGGCGACGTGCACGCCCGCACGTCCGGCGTCGTGGACCACCTGGCCGACGACGACGCGCACGCCCTCGACATCGTCCGCTCCATCGTCGGCACCCTGGGTCCGGCCCGCACCCACCTGGAGCCGCAGCCGGCGCTGCCGCCGCGCGAGGACCCCGAGACGCTGCTCGACGTCGTACCCGTCGACGGACGCACGCCCTACGACGTGCGCGAGGTGATCCGCCGCGTCGTCGACGACTCGCGCCTGCACGAGTTCAAGCCCCTCTACGGTGACACGCTCGTGTGCGGGTTCGCCCACGTGGAGGGCTATCCCGTCGCCATCGTCGCGAACAACGGCATTCTGTTCAGCGAGTCGGCCCTCAAGGGTGCCCACTTCGTGGAGCTGGCCAACCAGCGCGGCATCCCGTTGCTGTTCCTGCAGAACATCACGGGCTTCATGGTCGGCCGCGAGTACGAGAACGGCGGCATCGCGAAGGACGGCGCGAAGCTCGTCACCGCCGTCGCGTCCAGCGTCGTGCCGAAGCTGACCGTGATCATCGGTGGCTCGTTCGGTGCGGGCAACTACGGCATGTGCGGCCGGGCCTACGACCCCCGCTTCCTCTGGACCTGGCCCAACGCGCGCATCTCGGTGATGGGCGGCGAGCAGGCCGCGTCGGTGCTTGCCACGGTGCGCCGTGACGGCATCGAGGGGAAAGGCGGCGCGTGGTCCGCGGAGGACGAGGAGGCGTTCAAGGCGCCGATCCGCGACCAGTACGAGGTGCAGGGCAACCCCTACTACGCCACCGCGCGCCTGTGGGACGACGGCATCCTCGATCCGCGCGAGACCCGCCGCGTGCTCGGGCTCGCCCTCCAGACCTGCGCGAACGCGCCCGTGCCGTCGTTCGCCGACCGACCCGACCTGGACGGTGGAGCCCCCGGCTTCGGCGTCTTCCGGATGTGATCCCCGCATGACCACCCTCCAGACCGTCCTGATCGCCAACCGCGGCGAGATCGCCCGCCGCGTGGTCCGTGCGTGCCGGACCGCCGGCCTGCGCACCTTCGCCGTCTTCACCGACCTCGACGCGCACGCGCTCCACGTGGAGGAAGCCGACGAGGCCGTGCGCATCGGCTCCTACCTCGACGTCGAGGAGGTCGTGGCCGCTGCCGTGTCCTCCGGTTCCGACGCCGTGCACCCGGGCTACGGCTTCCTGTCCGAGAACGCCGCCTTCGCGCGTGCCGTGGAGGCCGCCGGGCTCGTGTTCGTGGGTCCGTCGCCCGACGTCATCGAGCTGATGGGTCGCAAGGACCGGGCCCGCGAGGTCGCCGAGCGGGCCGGCGTTCCGGTGACCCCGCGGTACGAGACCGACGACGTCCCCGCCGATGCCTACCCGGTGCTCGTGAAGGCCGCGGCCGGCGGTGGCGGCAAGGGCATGCACGTGGTGCGCCGCCCCGAGGACCTCGCCGACGCCGTGGCCACCGCGCGTCGAGAGGCGGCGTCGTCGTTCGGCGACGACACCCTGCTCGTCGAGGCCTACGTCGAGGGCGGCCGCCACGTGGAGGTGCAGGTCTTCGGCGACGACCACGGCACCGTCGTGCACCTCTTCGAGCGCGACTGCTCCGCGCAACGTCGCCACCAGAAGGTCGTCGAGGAGGCGCCGGCCCCGGGTCTCGATCCGGCGCTGCGCACGTTGCTGCACGACTCGTCCGTGGCGCTGTGCCAGGAGGTCGGCTACGTCGGCGCGGGCACCGTCGAGTTCCTCGTCGCGGACTCCCCCGGGGGGCAGACCGCCTACTTCCTCGAGATGAACACGCGCCTTCAGGTGGAGCACCCCGTGACCGAGCAGGTGACGGGCCTCGACCTCGTGCAGTGGCAGCTCGACGTCGCGGCGGGCCTGCCGCTGCCGCTCGCGCAGGACGAGGTCACGTGCGCCGGCCACGCCGTGGAGGTGCGCGTGTACGCCGAGGACCCGTACACCGGGTTCCTCCCGCAGGCCGGGCACGTGCTCGACGCGCGCTGGGGCTCTGTCGATCTGCCGCCCACGGCCCGGCACCCCCGCCGGGCCGAGGTCCACGCCTCGATCGAGGGGGAGGCGGTCGTATCGTCGGCGTACGACCCGATGCTGGCCAAGCTCGTCGCCCACGGGCCCGACCGCGACGCCGCGGTCGACGCGCTGCTCGACGTCGTCGACGCCTCTGCGGTGGAGGGCATCGAGACGAACCTCGGCTGGGTGCGGCGGCTCGTCGACTCGCCGGAGTTCCGCGCCGGCGAGGTGCACACCGGCTGGCTCGACGCCTACGAGGGCCCGCTGCTGGAGCGGCCGTCGGTCGCGCCCGAGGCGCTGCGATCCGCGGCGCTGCTGCTCGGCGAGGCCGACGACGAGTCGCCGTTCGGTCGCGGCGACGGCTGGCGCTCGGCCGGTCCTCCCGTGCCGCTGACGGTGCACGTCGCCGAGCCCGACGGCACGACGCACGACGTCGTCGACGATCCCGGTCTCGCGCATGCCGACGCGACCGCGCGGGGGCGCCGCGTCTGGGCCACCTGGCAGGGGCAGACGTGGGTGCTCGAGGCCGCCGACGCCATGCGACGCTCGTCGGTGGCGGCCGCCGGCACCGCCGACGTCGTCTCGCCCATGCCTGGTGCGGTCGTGGCGCTCGACGTCGCGGTCGGCGACGCGGTGACGGCGGGTCAGCGGCTCGGCGCCGTGGAGGCCATGAAGATGGAGCTCGCACTCGTCGCCCCCCACGACGGCACCGTCACCCACGTGGGCGCCGCCGTCGGCGACCAGGTGGCGATGGGCCACGTCGTGGTGCACGTGGAGCCCAGGGCGGACGACGCATGACGCTCCCGGAATCCCCTGCCGCCCAGGGCCCGGCACCCCTGCCGATGGTCGTGCCGGAGCGGGGTCTCCCCGAGCGCGTGACGATCTACGAGGTCGGTCCGCGCGACGGCCTGCAGAACGAGAAGGCGGTCGTCCCACTCGACGTGAAGGCCGCCTTCGTGCGGCGCCTCGTGGACGCCGGGCTGCCCGTCGTGGAGGCCACCAGCTTCGTCCACCCACGGTGGGTGCCGCAGCTGGCCGACGCGGCCGACCTGGTCGAGGCCCTGCGAGAAGGGCCTCGGTTCGAGCACCCGGTGCTCGTGCCCAACGAGCGCGGCCTCGACCGAGCGCTGGAGGCCGGGTGCAGCCACGTGGCCGTGTTCGCCAGTGCCACCGAGACCTTCGCGGCCAAGAACCTCAACAGCGCCCTCGACGCCCAGATGGCGATGTTCGAGCCCGTCGTGCGACGTGCCCGCGAGGCCGGCGCCGACGTCCGTGCCTACGTGTCGATGTGCTTCGGCGACCCCTGGGAGGGTCCGGTCGACCCCGAGGTGGTCGTCCGCGTGGGCAGCGACCTGCTCGAGCTGGGTGCGGTGCAGCTGTCGCTCGGCGACACGATCGGCGTCGCGACCGCCGGTCAGGTGGGCGACCTCGTGCGTCGGTTCGGGGCGGCCGGGGTGGGGCCCGAGCGGCTGGCCCTGCACTTCCACGACACCTACGGCCAGGCCCTCGCCAACGTCCACGCCGGGCTGCAGGCCGGCGTCACGACCTTCGACGCCTCGGCCGGTGGCCTCGGCGGGTGCCCGTACGCGCAGAGCGCGACCGGCAACCTGGCCACCGAGGACCTGGTGTGGTTCCTGACCGGTCTCGGCATCGAGCACGGCGTCGACCTCGACGCGCTCGTGGCCACCAGCTCCTGGATGGCCGAGCAGCTGGGCAAGCCGCCGGCCAGCGCCGTGGTCCGCGCCCTGTCCTGAGCCGTGCAGCCGTTCGGCCGGGCTGCGGGCGTCTGAGGCGGTGACAGGATGGAGCCATGACGTCGGCGGTGGTGGTGGGCAGTGGACCCAACGGGCTCGCGGGCGCCGTGCGCCTGGCGCAGGAGGGTCTCGACGTGACCGTCCTCGAGGCCGCCGACCGGGTCGGCGGTGGGACGCGCACCAGCGAGCTGACCGTGCCCGGGGTGCTGCACGACGAGTGCTCGGCGTTCCACCCGATGGGCGTCGCCTCGCCCTACCTCGCGTCCCTGGAGCTCGAGCGGAACGGCCTGCGCTGGCTCTGGCCCGAGGTCGACCTCGCGCACCCGCTCGACGACGGTCGCGCCGGGGTGGTCAGCCGCGACATGGAGCGCACGGCAGCCTCGCTCGGCGCCGACGCGCGCTCGTGGACGAAGCTGTTCGGCCCGATCACGCGAGACTTCGACGACCTGCTCGCCGACGTGCTGCGTCCCGTCGTGCACGTGCCGTCGCACCCGCTCACCCTCGCCCGCTTCGGGCTCCAGGCGGCCCTGCCGGCGAACGTGCTGGTCCGTCGCTTCGACGACGAGCCCGCCCGCTCCCTGTTCATGGGCGTGGCCGCGCACGTGTTCGGTCGGCTCGACACGCCGCTCAGCGCCTCGGTGGGTCTCATGCTCGGCGCCGCGGGCCACCGCTACGGCTGGCCGGTCGCCGAGGGTGGCTCGGGATCGATCGCAGCAGCGCTGGTCGCCCGTCTGGAGGAGCTCGGTGGCACCGTGCGCACCGGCGTCGAGGTCACGAGCATGGGCCAGCTGGCCGAGGAGATCGGCACCCGACCCGACGTGATCCTGCTCGACACCTCGCCGCGCGGCGCCCTGGGCATCGTCGGCGACGCGATCCCGCCCCTCGTGGCCCGGCAGCTGCGGGGCTACCGCTACGGTCCGGCGGCGTTCAAGATCGACGTGGCGATCGACGGCGAGATCCCGTGGACCAACGACGAGGTCCGCCGCGCCGGCACCGTCCACGTCGGCGGGTCCGCAGCCGAGATCGTCGACGCCGAGGGGCGCACGGCCCGCGGTGTCATGCCGGACCGTCCCTTCGTGCTGCTCGGCCAGCAGCACCTCGCCGACCCCAGCCGCTCGCGCGACGGGATCAACCCGATCTGGGCGTACGCGCACGTCCCGCACGCCTGGCCGGGTGACGCGACGGACCTGATCCTGGGCCAGGTCGAGCGTTTCGCCCCCGGCTTCCGTGACCGGGTCGTGCAGGTGGTCTCCAAGGGCACGGCGCAGCTCGAGGCCGGCAACGCCAACTACGTGGGTGGCGACATCGGCACCGGCGCCAACACGTGGCGCCAGATCCCGCTGCGCCCCCGCCCCACGCTCGACCCGTACTCGCTCGGCGTCGACGGCGTGTACCTGTGCTCCGCCGCCACCCCGCCCGGCGGCGGCGTGCACGGCATGGGCGGCTTCAACGCCGCCGAGGCCGCCCTGCGTCGCCTCTAGGCCGCCCGCGTCGCGACGAGGATGCTGTCGCGGACGGTGTGGGCGCCCATGCCGGTGTGGGTGCGCTCGACGACCTCGGTGCGTGCGTCCCACCCGTCGCCGAGGGCCGGCAGCAGCGCCTCGGGCACGAAGAGGTCGTCGCGGTCGCGGATGCCCGCCGGCACGTCGCCCGGGTGGTGCCCCACGACGAGCAGCGTGCCGCCCGGCGCCACCGCCGCCGAGAGCCGGCGCACGACGTCGAGCATCGGCTCGGGCGGCAGGTGCACGTAGTGCGCGGTCACGAGGTCCCAGCGCTCGTCGCCTGGCTCCCAGGTGCGGATGTCGCCCACCCGGAACGACGTCCGCTCGGCCACCCCCGTCTCCTCGGCGTGCTGCCGCGCCCGGTCGAGACCGGTGGGCGAGAAGTCCATGCCCGTCACGTCCCACCCGTGCTGGGCCAGCCAGATGACGTCGGCACCCTCGCCGCAGCCGACGTCGATCGCGCGGCCCGGCGTGAGCTCCGACGCCTTCACCGGGACCTGCGGGTTCACGCGGCCGCTCCAGACCGGAGCCGCCTCGCCGTACCGCTCCTCCCACGCCTCGGGCTCGCGCATCGCGGCGCGCGAGGCCTCCACGGCGGTGTCGGTGTCCTCGGCGACGAGCTGGGCGTTGAGGAGGGCGCCGGTCTGCATGCCGGCCGCGGCCGAGCCGATGACGGTCGCCATCGGCGCGGCGGCGTTGCCGACCGCGAGGACGCCGGGCACGGGGGTCGCCCCGGTCGCGTCGACCTCGAGACCCACGCCCATCGTGGTCCCATTCATCTCGACCTGCGCCGTCGGCACGCCGAGCAGGTCGGCGACGTCGGTGCGGGCGCGTGGGAACGACGCGACGGCGATCGCGTCGAGCTCCACCACGGTGCCGTCGGCGAAGCGGACGCCCGAGAGCCGGTCATCGGTCACGAGCACCTCGGCCACGACGTCGTCGACCACGCGGTGGCCCTTGGCGCGCAGCGGCTCACGCTGCCCGTGGTCCAGTGCGACGCCGTTCGCCAGGACGGTCAGCTGGTCGGTGAGCTGGCCGAACAGGCCGGCCTGGTGCAGGCCCAGGGGGCTGGTCAGCAGCACGCCGACGCGCTGGTCGCGCACCTCCCAGCCGTGGCAGTAGGGGCAGTGCAGCACGTCGCGCCCCCACCGCTCGGCCAGGCCGGGGACGTCGGGCAGCTCGTCCACGACGCCGGTGGCCAGCACCACGCGGCGCGCCACGAACCGGCTCCCGTCGTCGACGGCGATGGCGAACGAGGGAACCGCTCCGGGGAGCGCCTCCGCGCCGGTGACGCGACCGCGCACGACGGTCGCACCGTAGGACTCGACCTCCTCGCGCCCGATCCGGGCGAGCTCGAGCGGCGGGGTGCCCTCGCGGCCGAGGTAGTTGTGCATGTGGTCGGCCGGGGCGTTGCGCTGCTCGCCGGCGTCGACCACCACGACGGAGCGTCGCGAGCGGGCGAGGACCAGCGCGGTGCTCAGACCGGCGGCACCTCCGCCCACCACGACCACGTCGACGGCGGTGGTGTCAGGAGTGGAGTTCAGGCTCATGGGACGAGCCTGCCCCGCGCGTGCTGACTTGACAAGCAGTGTTGCCGTAATGGCAAACTGGTCCGATGGAAGCCTCGGACCTCGGCGACGTGCTGGCCGGCGTCGGCCCGCGCCTGCGCCAGCTCCGCCTCGAGCAGGAGGCCACGCTCACCGACCTGGCCGATCAGACCGGGATCTCCGTGAGCACCCTCTCGAGGCTGGAGTCCGGGCAGCGCAGGCCGACGCTGGAGCTCCTCCTGCCGCTGGCCGCCGCCCACGGCGTGGCCCTCGACGAGCTGGTCGACGCACCCGAGACCGGCGACCCGCGGGTCCGTGCCCGCCCGGTCGTGCGGCACGGGCGCACCTTCGTGCCGCTCACGCGACGCCCCGGCGGGCTCCAGTCCTACAAGATCGTCATGCCGCCCGAGCCCGGCGCGGAGCCGACCCTCCAGACGCACGAGGGCTACGAGTGGATGTACGTCCTGTCCGGACGGGTGCGCCTCGTGCTCGGCACCCGTGACCTGACGATCGGGCCGGGCGAGGTGGTGGAGTTCGACACCCGGACCCCGCACTGGGTCTCCTGCCCCGGGCCCCACCCCGCCGAGGTGCTGGCCATCTTCGGCCCCCAGGGCGAACGGATGCACGTGCGCACCTGAGTCGGCCGACGTGGAGGGTCAGGCGCCGGGCGGGACCGGCTCGACGGTCGGACCGACCGACGTCGCGACGCTGCGCTCGCCCAGCTTCACGAGCACCACGCCGGCGAGCACCAGTGCGCCACCGACCAGCTGGGCCGGACCGGGCAGCTCGCCGAGCAGCAGCCAGGCGAAGACGACGGCCAGCAGCACCTCCGACAGCGCCACGAACGACGCGACCCGCGAGCCGAGCCGCCGACCGGCCGCGATGCCGGTGACGTAGGCGAGGGCGGCGGTCACCACGCCGAGCAGCAGCACCGGCACCCACCAGTCGACGGTCGCGCCACCCAGGGCCACGTCGCGGGTGGAGGCCGTCATGGGCAGCACGCCGACGAGGCCCCCAAGGCCGAGCACCGCGGTGCCCACCAGCAGCCCACCGCCGGCGAGCGCGAGCGGCGGCACCCCCACGCGGTCGTCGGCCGAGACCAGGAAGTAGGTGGCGGCGCCGACGGTCGCGCCGAGCGCCCAGAGCACGCCGATGCCGTCGAGCGAGACTCCGGAGACCACGCCGAGCACGAGGGCCAGGCCGCCCATGGCCACCACGGCGCCGGCCACCGTGAGCCGACCCGGGCGCTCGCCCCGCGCCACCCACAGGAAGAGCACGACGGCGACCGGTGCCATGTACTCGACGAGCAGCGCCACGCCCACCTGGAGCGTCTGCACGGCGTAGAAGAAGCACAGCTGGGCTCCGGCGACGGCGAGGATCCCGTAGACCACCACGGCGGGCCCGGCGGCCCGGGCGCGGTGCCACCGTCCGCGCATCGCGAGGGCGGCGGGCACGGCCACGACGAGCGCGGCCACGCCCATGCGGATCGTCGCCGCGGCGCCCGCGCTCCAGCCGGTGTCGAGCAGCCCGCGAGCGAGCGACCCCGAGAGCCCGAAGGCGGCGGCCGAGACGAGCGCGAAGACCAGGCCGCTCGAGGTGTGGCCGGACCCGGAGGTCGACGACCGTCGAGTGCCGTCAGGAGCGTAAGTGGTCATGGCTCATGACGGTAGGGCGTCGTGGCATAAGGTGTCAACATGGTTTTCGCTCCTGACACCGAGGCGAACCTCGTCGCGGCCGTCGAGCTCGTGAACACGGCGTCGGATCCCGACACGCTGACCTCGGTGAGCGCGCTCGACGCGTACTACGCCCGGCACGGCTACACCGGCCGGCACGACCGCGACCGCGCGGAGCTCGACGCCGTCCGTGCTCTGCGTGCCGACCTCCGTGCGCTGTTCACGGCCTCCGTCGACGACGCCGTCCGCCGGGTCAACGCCCTGCTCGACGAGCATCCTGCGCGGCTCCGGCTGGTCAACCACGGCCGCCTCGGGCACCACCTGCACGTCGCCGACGACGACAGCCCGCTCCCGTCCCGCATCGGCGTGGAGACGGCCGTGGCCTTCGCCGACGTCGTCAGCGCCGGCGAGCTGTCGCGGTTCGGCGTGTGTGCGGACGACGGCTGCGACGGCATCGTCCTCGACCTCACCCGCAACCGGTCACGGCGCTTCTGCAGCACCACCTGCGGCAACCGGTACGCGGCCGCGGAGTACCGGGCCCGGCAGCGGGAGCAGGAGTGAGCCTCGACCGGAAGTCCGAGCTCGACTGCTACCGCGCCCGGAAGGGTGAGTTCCGCGTGGTCGACGTCCCGTCGCTGACCTACCTCGCGGTCGACGGCCGGGGCGACCCGAACACCTCGCCCGCCTACGCCGAGGCGCTCGGCGCGCTCTACCCCGTCGCCTACACGCTGCGGTTCGCCGGCAAGGCGCTCGGCCACGACGAGGTGGTCATGCCGCTCGAGGCGCTCTGGTGGTCCGACGACATGGCCACGTTCACGACCTCGCGGGACAAGAGTCGATGGAGCTGGACGGCGATGATCCTGGCGCCGACCTGGGTCGACGACTCCGCCCTCGCCGACGCCGTCGCCGCGGTGACGCGGAAGAAGGATCGGCCGGTCGGGTTGGAGCGGGTCACGCTCCGGACGCTCCACGAGGGCCCGTGCATGCAGACGCTCCACGTCGGTCCGTACGACGACGAGGGACCCGTGCTCGCCCGCATGCACGACCACGAGATCCCGGCCGCCGGACTACGGATGACGGGCCACCACCACGAGATCTACCTCGGTGACCCGCGGCGCACCGCGCCGGAACGGCTTCGCACCATCCTGCGTCAGCCCGTGGAGCGCGGCTCGGACTGATCGGACGGTGCGGATTCCACCGTCTCGGCGGCCTGAGGGTGGAATCTCCACCTCTCGATGCACGTGGGGCTCGTTCGGTGGAGAAGTCACCGCGCGGGGGGCTAGGCGGAGCGGATGTTGCGGTCGCGCAGCTCGCGGGCGGCGTACTGCCCGATCTGGCGCGTGGCCCAGCCGTCGCTGCCGGCGCCCACGGCGCCGCCGATGAGCGGGACGCGCCGCGCGACGAGGGTCACCGCCCGACGTCCGACGGTGCGCGTGACCAGCTCGGCCGTGACCTCCTGGGAGATGATCCGGTCGAGCTCGGGAGAGTGCATGGGCGACGTCGCGAGCGTCATCGGCGCCGAGGGCAGCTTGCCCGAGCGCAGCAGGTCCTTGACGGCGTCCTCGCCGAGCATGCAGACCAGGATCGCGTTGCGGACCCGCGGGTCCTCGAGGTCGTAGCCGCGCAGCGCCGCGATGCCGGCCACCATGTGGGCCTGGACGAGCGTCACGCCGACGACGTTGGCTGGGACGGCGACCGCCACGGCAGCGATGCCGCCGAGGTTGGTCACGAAGCCCTGGGCACCCGCGAGCGCCGTGTGGCGACGGACGTGGCGCGCGATCGCCTGCTCCACGTCGCCGTCGCTGTCCACGAGGTGCGCGTCCGCGGCCTTGCGCGCCGACGGGAGCGGTCCGAGACCGTCGATCGCCCGGTCCAGCACCTGGCGGACGAAGCCGCCGGCGACCTGGGGTGCGATCTTGTTGGTGGCGGCCACAGCCGCCTTGCCACGTAGTCCTGCCATGCCCTCATCCTAGGGACGCGGGCCGCGGCCGCCCGCCGAACGTGGGCGTGGACGGCGGGTGGCCCTACGCTCACCCCATGGACCAGGCGTTCAGCCAGCGGGTCACCTCGCGCGGCTGGCTCGACGAGGCGCACGCCTGGGTGCACGAGCGCGCCGAGGAGGCGGGGCACGTGCTCGCCGGACCCATCCAGCAGCCCCGCGTGCGGCCGTGGTCCACCCAGCTGGTCGTGCCGACCGACCGTGGACGGCTGTGGTTCAAGGCGAACTGTCCGTCGATGGCCTTCGAGCCCGCCCTGCACGAGCTGCTGGCCGGGATCGCCCCCGACCAGGTCGCGGCGCCACTCGCGATCGACCCGGGC
>NZ_LMMY01000011.1:303958-305627 GCF_001422865.1 Aeromicrobium sp. Leaf272 | reverse complement strand
CCGCCTCGCCGACCACCGCGACGACGTCCTCGCCACCGGCGTCCCGGACTGTGCCCCCGTCACCGTGCCCGACCGGTTCGACGCGCTCCTCGACCTGCTCCGGTCGGTGCCTGCGGACCACCCGTCCTTTGTCGATGCCGAGACCGCCGAGCGGCTGGCCGCGCGACGCGACGAGCTGGTGGAGGCCGTCGCCCGGCTGGCGACGTCGGCGATCCCCGTGACGGTCCAGCACGGCGACGTCCACCCCTGGAACGCCTTCGCCGACCTGCGCGTCTTCGACTTCGGCGACCTGCAGTGGGCGCACGCCCTCGAGGTCCTGAGCGTCCCGTACGGCTGGATCACCTCGCGTACCGACATCGCGTGGGACGAGGTCATGGCCACCTACGCCGAGATGTGGTCCGACGTGGCGAGCCCGCGTGACGTCGCCGAGCTGTACGCGGCCACGGCCTTCACCCAGGCCGTGAACCGCGCGCTCACCTGGTGGGAGTCCCTCGAGACCGCGACGCCCGAGGAGTGGACCGAGTGGGGCGACGCCCCGCGGCACCACCTGCTCCGGGTCCTGGAGGCCTGACCGATGGGCCCGGCCCGATGAGCCCGACACCCCTCCCGCGGTCGATGTGGGAGTTCCACCCCGACGAGTGGCCCGACGGCGACTGCGTGGCCGCGGGCGCCGACCTCGACCCGTCCACCGTGGTGGAGGCCTACCGGTGCGGGGCCTTCCCGATGCCCCACGACGACCGCCTCTACTGGTGGTCGCCGACGGAGCGCGGTGTCCTGGAGCCGTCGGCCCTGCGGGTGTCGCGGTCGTTGCGCCAGTCGGTCCGGCGCTACGAGGTCACCGTCGACACCGCCTTCGCCGAGGTCGTCGACGCGTGCGCCGACCCGAGCCGGCCCGGGGCGTGGATCGACCCGGGCGTCCGCGACGCGTACGTGCGCCTCCACGAGCTGGGCTGGGCCCACTCGGTCGAGACGCGCGACGACGACGGCGCGCTCGTGGGCGGGCTGTACGGCCTGTCGGTGGGGCGGCTGTTCGCGGGGGAGTCGATGTTCCACCGCGCCCGAGACGCCTCGAAGGTGGCCCTCGTCGCGCTGGTCGACCTGGTGGGGCCCGACGCCCTCGTCGACGTGCAGTGGTCCACCCCGCACCTGGAGTCGCTCGGCGTCGTCACGTGGCCGCGCGAGCGCTACCTCGACGCCCTCCCGGCGCTCGTGGACGCCCCCGGACCGGCCTGGGAGTCGCTCCGAGGCCCGATATCACGGGGACGAGGCACGCCGTAGGGCCCGGGGTGCCGCGGAATGTCGGTGTTTCCTCCCTAGACTGACAAGCGCACAACATCCGAATCTCCTAGGAGTCCCCGTGGCTATCTCCCGCAGCGACCTCGTCTCGGCTCTCGCCGAGAAGGCCGACACCACCAAGACGACCGCCGACGACGTGCTCAGCGCGCTCGCCGACGTTCTCATCGACGCCGTCAGCAAGGGCGAGAAGGTTGCCATCCCCGGCATCCTCTCGGTCGAGCGCGTCTCCCGTGCCGCGCGCACGGGCCGCAACCCCGCGACCGGCGAGACCATCGACATCCCCGCCGGCTTCGGCGTGAAGGTCAGCGCCGGCTCGAAGCTGAAGGCTGCCGCCAAGTGAGCTAGGGCGTGCACCGCACGCCCGGCAACGCCA
>NZ_LMMY01000011.1:303484-303949 GCF_001422865.1 Aeromicrobium sp. Leaf272 | reverse complement strand
CCCCCGGACCACACGGTCCGGGGGCCTCGCCGCGTCCGGGCCCTGGCGTGGGCCGAGACGTGGAGCCGGGTCAGGTCGTCGGCCGCCCTGCGGCCTCCCACGCGTCCATGCCGCCGGCGAGGTTGACGACGTCGTGGCCCTGCTGGGACAGCCAGGCCGTCGCGCGGGCCGAGCGTCCACCCAGGTGGCAGACCACGAGCGTGCGGGCCTGCGGGTCGAGCTCGCCGACGCGCGTCGGCAGGTCGCCGAGCGGCACGTGCGTCGCGCCGTCGACGTGCCCGGCGTCCCACTCGTGCTGCTCGCGCACGTCGAGCACCACGAGGTCGTCGGGCAGGGGGTCGGGCAGGTCCTCGACGGTCGTCGTGGGGACGTCCACAGGTCTCACTCCTCGTCTGGTGGGGCGTCCCGCCCGTCCCACCGGCATCGTCCGTCTCGGGAGGCGAGTGGGGCCAGGGGGTGGAAAAC
>NZ_LMMY01000011.1:297743-303456 GCF_001422865.1 Aeromicrobium sp. Leaf272 | reverse complement strand
CCGGCGTCGTCACGCCCCTCCGCGACCGTGCGACTGCCGTTCGAGCCGTCCACGCCGAGCATGGCGCGCACCAAGCTCGCGGGCTTCCTGACCGTTCATCGCGCCAGCCCCGGCACCATCGACGACGCCCTCATCGTGCTGAGCGAGATGGTCGCGAACGCCGTGGCCCACGGCCGGCCCGCCGCCGACGGCACCATGGAGATCGGCTGGACGATCGACGTCGATCGCCAGCTGCTCGAGATCAGCGTGCACGACGGCGGCGAGGGTGCCTCGCTGGAGCCGATCGACTTCGACGAGGACTCCCTCAGCGGTCGTGGCTTGTCGATCATCAACCGGGTGGCCGACCGCTGGTGGGTCGACATGTCGGCCGGCACGCGCGTGGGCGCCGAGCTCGCCCTCGACCACTGACGACCCTCTCCTCCGCAGACCTCGGCCCGGCTCGTTAGGGTGCGGCCATGGGAAAGAAGTCGCGCCGCACCAAGGCCCCGAAGCCTGCCCGCATGCCGTTCGTGGCCCGCACGTTCGAGGGACTGCCCGGGGAGGGTGACTGGATCGCGCTGCGCGAGTTCGTGCCCGCAGCCACGGCCACGGTCACGCTCAACGACGGCGAGCAGGTGCGCGTGTGCTCCCTGCTCCCCGGCAGTGGGGCCGGCATCCGCCGTCCCGACGGCGAGATCTGGCTCGGTCTGCAGGTGCTGCACAACCACGGCGACGTGAGCCGCGACCTCGCCGGCACCATCGAGACCGCCCGCGAGACCGAGCCCGGCAACCCCGTCCCCGTGCGCGACCCCGGCGTGGGCGACCGGCTGCAGCAGGTCGTGGACCCGGCGTCGTCGTTCGACGTCGAGGTGCACGACGGCTTCGACTTCTGGGTGGAGGGCACCGATGCCGAGGGCTCCGACGCGCTCGCCCAGGCCAACGAGTCGGTCTCGCCGACCGAGCGTCTGACCTCCGTCGAGGCCGCCTACTGGGTGCGCATGGCCGACAAGCGCTACCTGCGCTGGGTGGTCACCAAGAACGAGGACACGGTGCTCGACGGCTTCGCCCGGCTGGCCGCCGCCGGTGAGGAGACGCTGGGCGNCCCCGCCGTGGTCGACGACGGCGCTGCGGCCCTCGACGCCCCCCTCGCGGCGCTGTCCGAGCGTCTGGACGCCGCCATCGCCGACGACGCCCCGCTCACGTCGGAGCAGCGCAACGCCCGCTCCAACTTGACGAGCCGCCAGCTCACCATCCGCTGAGCCGGGCGGTCAGCAGGCGCCGACGACGCCGGTCTTCAGTCGCTTGGCCACGATCGTGCCGTTGACGCGCGTGGAGAACTTGCCCGAGGCGTACCACTGGACGCGGCCGCTGCCCTGGGCTGCGGACGTCTGGGCGACGTCGCGCTGCTCGCCGAACCAGCCGTCGGCGTCGGGGGCGTAGGCCACGCGTGTCCAGCTGCCGCCGCAGGGGCGTCGGAAGAGCGCCAGCTGGGTGACGGCTCCCTGGCCCGGCTCGGGGCGGGACAGCCCCTTGGCCGTGCCTCGCTTCGCGGTGCGGTCGAACTCGACGAAGACGCACGGCTTCGACGCGAGCATGGCGACGTACTGGGAGGCGGTGAGCCCGCTGCCGTCGTTGCCGTCGCAGTTGACCTTGCTGACGGTGTCGGCGTGGGCGGGGGCGGCCGCGAGGGCCGTGGACGCGACCGCAAGGGCGGTCGCGGAGAGCAGGCGCTTCATGAGGGGGTCCTCTCGTGGTGGGGCGCGGCTCAGCAGGAGCCGAAGACGGGGGTCGTGCGCACGGAGCTCCCGCGGGTGCTGGGGTAGCCGGAGACCTTCCACGACACCACGGCCTTCGCGCGCCACTGACGACCGGTGAGTCCGGCCGAGTACGCCGGGGAGCCGACGGTGTCGAGCACCGCGTAGCCGTCGGGGTCGGCGTCGTAGGAGACGGTGCTCCACGACCCGCCACACGTGCGGCGCTGCAGGGTGAGCTCGGTGACCGCGCCGACCTTGGGGTCGCCCTTCGACCAGGCGAGGCCGATCGCGCGGACGTTCCGGTCACTCGCGTCCCACTTCAGGCTGACGCAGCCGGCGCGCAGCGTCTGGTTGGAGAAGCAGGACTCCTTGGTCACGTCGACGGGGTTGGACGCCGCCGCCGGACCGGCGGTGGTGGCGAGGGCGACGGCGGCCGAGGCGGTCAGGGCGAGGAGGGTGCGCTTCATGGGAGTCTCCGAGGGGGGATGGGCTCCGGGGGCCGGTGCCGGTGAGCGAGGCTAGGCCGCCCGGACGGCTGGGCACCCGGGCCCGTGGGCCCGATGGTGGGCCCACGTCGAGCCCGACCGTGGGACGCTGGGTGCATGAACGAGCAGCCCACCGCAGGTCCGTCCGGTCTCGAGGCCGTGCGGCGTGCCGGCATCGAGGTCACCGGCATCGAGGTCATCGACGAGTCCGACCGCACCGCCAAGCCGTCCGACCTGTTCTGGCCGTGGTTCGCGGCCAACGTGTCGGTGTTCGGCATCTCCTACGGCAGCTACGTGCTGGGCTTCGGCCTCTCGCTGGTGCAGGCCGTCCTCGTGACCGTGCTCGGCGTGGTGGTCTCCTTCGCCGCGTGCGGTCTCGTGGCCATCGCGGGCAAGCGAGGGTCGGCGCCGACCATGGTCCTGAGCCGCGCGCCCTTCGGCGTGGTCGGCCAGAAGGTGCCCGGCGTGTTCAGCTGGCTGATCTCCATCGGGTGGGAGACCTTCCTCGCGATCATGGCGACGCTCGCGACGGCGACCATCTTCCGGGAGCTCGGCTGGGGCGGCGGCACTGGAACCAAGGTCGTGGCGTGCGTCGTGATCGCGGCGCTGATCGTCGCCGCGTCGGTGGCCGGCTACCACGTGATCATGCGGATGCAGTCGGTCCTCACGTGGCTGACCGGGGCCGTGACCATCGGCTACATCCTGCTGACCTTCGACCAGATCGACCTCGACCGCGTGACGGCGCTGCCCGGCGGCTCGGGCCAGGCCGTCGTCGGCGCCTTCGTCATGGTGATGACGGGCTTCGGCTTCGGCTGGATCAACATCGCCGCGGACTGGTCGCGCTACCAGCGGCGTGACACCCCTGGTTCGCAGATCGTGCTGTGGAACACGATCGCCGGCGCTCTCGCCCCGGTGGTCCTCGTGGTCTACGGCGTGCTGCTGGCCGGATCCTCGGACACCCTCAGCGCGGGCATCGTGGACGACCCCATCGGCACCCTCGCGTCCGTCCTGCCCACGTGGTNNNNCCCCCGCCCCGCCGCGGCCGGCGTAGACGGCGTGATCCTGACGCTCGGCACCGTCTACGTCGTGTTCGTGGCGGAGACGTTCCTCGGCCCGTTCACGAGCTTCCTCATCACGCTCGGGGTCCCCATCGCCGCCTGGGCCGGCATCATGATCGGCGACATCGCGCTGCGTCGGCGCGACTACGACGACGCCGCCCTGTTCGACGCCTCCGGCCGCTACGGAGCCGTCGACTGGACGTCGGTGGGCACCATGCTCGTGGCCTCGGTCATCGGCTGGGGCCTGGTCGTCAACCAGGTCTCGGGCACCGCGTGGAACGACTGGCAGGGCTACCTCATCCAGCCGTTCGGCCTGGGCACCCGCCTGCCCGACGGCGCCGGCTGGGACGGTGCGTGGCCGTACGCCAACCTCGGCGTCCTCGTGGCCTTCGCGCTCGGTCTCGTGGTCACGCTCGTCGCCCGCCGCTCCGTGGTCCGCCGCCAGGAGGCGCTGGTCCCGTGACCGACAGCTGGCTGGTCGTCGTGGACCCGCAGCGGGTGTTCGCCGACCCGGACTCCCCGTGGGGGTCGCCGATGTTCGCGGACACGGTCGAGCCGATCCGGGCGCTGGCCGCCGCTCTGCCCACGATCGTCACGCGATGGGTCCCGGCCCCGGACGCCGAGCGCATCGGGTCCTGGCGCACCTACTTCGACGCATGGCCCTTCGCCGACCGGCCCGCCGACGACCCGATGTTCGACGTCGTGCCCGACCTGGCCGACCTCGCGGCCGAGGCCACGGTCGTGTCCGCGCCGACGTTCGGCAAGTGGGGCGCGGTCCGGTCCGTCACCGGGTCCGCGCCGACGCTCGTGGTGGCCGGGGTGTCCACTGACTGCTGCGTGCTCTCGACGGTGCTCGCTGCCGCCGATGCGGGCGCGACCGTCGAGGTCGTGGCCGACGCCTGCGCAGGCTCCTCGCCGGAGAACCACCGCCGCGCCCTCGACGCCATGGCGCTCTACAGCCCGCAGGTCACGATCGTCTGAGGGTCAGTCGCGCAGGATCGGGCAGCTCATGCAGCGCGGGCCACCGCGCCCCGACCCGAGCTCGGAGCCGCTGATCGCGACGACCTCGATGCCGTGCTCCTCGAGCCGGGCGTTGGTCTGCTCGTTGCGCTCGTAGGCCACGGCGAGACGGGCGTCGATCGCGAGGGTGTTGTTGCCGTCGTCCCACTGCTCGCGCTCGGCCGTGACCGGGTCCAGGCCGGTGTCGATGCGGTGCAGCGCCTCGATGCCCATCGCCTCGGCCGCGGCCTCGAAGAAGGACCGCTCGGCACCCACCACCAGCGTGCCGTCCTCGTCGTCGCTCGCCGTGACGGCGATGGCGCGCAGCTCGTCGGCCATGTTGGGGTAGATGACCACGCTATCGACGTCGACCATGGTGACGATCGTGTCGAGGTGCATGGTGGCGCGCTCCTGCGCGATCGGCACCGCGAGCACCGTCTGCGCGAGCCCGGTGGAGAGCACCGTCGAGGCGAACCGCTCGAAGCCCGCCGGGGTGGTGCGCTCGCCGACGCCGACGGCGATCACGCCGGGGGCGAGCAGCAGCACGTCACCGCCCTCGAGGTGCTCCAGGTGCGGGCCGTGGACGCGCTCGGCCCCGGAGAACCGTGGGTGGTGGGTGTAGATCAGCCCGGTCAGCTGCGTCTCGCGCACGCGGGCCGGCATGGCCAGGCTGGTCACGGCCACCCGATCGGGCAGCCACACCGACGAGTCGCGCGTGAACAGCAGGTTGGGCAGCGGGTCCACGAGGAAGTCGTCGGGGCGCAGCAGGCTCGTGACGATGCTGCGGTGGGCGATCTCGTCGTTGCGCAGCCCGGCGGTGACCACCGCGGCCAGCTCGTCGGCAGGCAGGTCGGTCAGCGCCGACACGAGGTAGCGGCGCAGGCTGTCGCCGAGGTGCAGCGTGGCCGTGGTGCTGGCGATGATCTCGGCCCGCGCCTCGGGCTGCTCGAGCGTCTCGACGAGCAGCTCCACGAGGTACAGCACCTCGACGTCGTGGTCGCGCAGCGCCTGCGCGAACGCGTCGTGCTCGTCCTGCGCGCGCCCCAGCCACGGGATGCCGTCGAACAGCAGCGAGTCGTTGTTGCGTGGCGTCAGCCGCGCGAGCTCCTGCCCGGGCCGGTGCAGCATGACCGTCCGCAGACGTCCGACCTCGCTCGATGCACCCCACGTCGTCATGGTCGTCAGCCTAGGTGCAGCCGGCCGGGTGGTCGCGGCACAGTGCCGCGGCGCCGATCCCGACCCCGATGGTCGAGCATCCGGGACCATCCACCGAACGCCTCGGAGATCCGTGAGCACCCCGGTGGTCGAGTGCCTCCACGAGCGCCAGCGAGGGGAGGTGTGTCGAGACCACTCCAGGCGGCTTAGTGGCAGCCGGGCAGCACGAGTGCCCCGACCGATGGGTCGGATGTCGTCGTTGGTCGGGTGTCAGGGTCGCCAG
>NZ_LMMY01000011.1:296956-297676 GCF_001422865.1 Aeromicrobium sp. Leaf272 | reverse complement strand
CCCCCGCCGCTACGCGCCATGTGCGGGGGGACCCCCAGCCCTGGTGTGGTGCATCCGCCGTCGCGCTTCTCCATCGCCCGGCGGGATGACCGGTTGAAGTACCGGTTCGCTGATCCGAGGTCGAGCGGGAGTGGCTTGCCGTTGAGGACCATGGGCACGATCTGCGCCGAACACGCGAGCCGGCGGGCTTCGCCGGCCGAGATCCGGGTGCCGTCCGACAGCCCGGCGGCCTTGACGCCACCCATGAGCGTCTCGAGGTCGAGATTCACGGTGACGACCGCGCTGACGCCGCCGTTGGACGGGAGCTGGTCGGCGGGGAGGTGCTCGATGAGGGTGGTGAAGGCGTGGCCGAGGCGCTGGGGGTAGGTCTGGCCGAATCCCACCTCGTCCATCTCGCCGGTGGCGGCGTTGACGGTGCCGACCTTCTGGTGGGGTGCTGCGAGTGCGTCGAGGGCGGTCTTGAGCATGGCGCCCTGTGCTTCGGGGAGGGTGAAGCTGCCGGTGACGGTGCCGTCGTTGTTGTCCCACATCGAGAAGCTCGTCTTCGCCCGGGCCGCCTCTTCCTTCTTGCGGAGGACCTCGTCCTCGTCGGCGTCGACCTCGTCGACGGTCTTGCGGTAGGTCTCGGTGATCCGAGCCGCCCGCCGGCGCAGGTCCTTCAGAGTCAGCCGCTGCGCGTCCTTCAGCAGGGTCTCTTCGCACCGCTCACGCTGTTCTGAA
>NZ_LMMY01000011.1:296558-296951 GCF_001422865.1 Aeromicrobium sp. Leaf272 | reverse complement strand
CCCCGGAGGCGAGCGCGTTCTCGATGAGAGTGGTCTGCTCCTCGATCCGCTGCGCGGTGTTCACCAGCGCGTCTGCGCCGCTGCGGTCCCCACCGAAGTCGATCGAGATCGTGGCCCCGGTGGAAGTACCGGTCCCGGTTCGAGGGCCATCGCCATTCGCTGCGGCCTTGCGGGCCTTCTCCAGCACGCGTGCGGCGGCCATCTTGTGGGCCGACAGGCGTGCTTCGGCGCGACCGATCTCGGCGAGGAGCCGTCGGACCTCGGTGGGGTCCAGGCCGTCCCACGNAGGGCGTGGAGTCCGTGCACGCACGCCGGCACCGGGTGGGTGTCGAGTGCGGCGACGCTCATGATTCCTCCTGCTGATCTTCTCCCATTCTAGAGGCAGGATCAGGC
>NZ_LMMY01000011.1:291557-296524 GCF_001422865.1 Aeromicrobium sp. Leaf272 | reverse complement strand
CTCCGTGCGGAGCGGGGCCGAAGGGTGGTGCGCAGGGCGCGGACCGGGCCCGACCTACTGCTGCTCGGGCACCAGCCAGAGCACCCCGGCCGGGGGCAGCTGGACCTCGGCGGATGCCGCGAACCCGTGGTGCGGCACCATCTCGGCCTCGACGCTGCCCAGGTTGCCGACGCCGGAGCCGCCGTAGGACTCGGCGTCGGTGTTCAGCACCTCGCGCCACGTGCCGGGCAGGGGAAGGCCCACCCGGTAGTCGTGGTGGGGGCTGCCGGAGAAGTTGGCCAGGCAGGCCAGCTGCGAGCCGTCCGAGCCGATGCGCAGGAAGCAGATGACGTTGCCCTGGGTGTCGGAGGCGTCGATCCACCGGAAGCCCTCGGGACGCGCGTCGGCCGTGAACAGGGCCGGGGTGTCGCGGTAGGTGAGGTTGAGGTCGCTGACCAGCTCGAGCACACCGGCGTGCAGCGGGTCCTCCAGCGCGTGCCAGTCGAGACCGCGCGACTCGGCCCACTCGCCCTCCTGGCCGAACTCCCCGCCCATGAACAGCATCTGCTTGCCGGGGTGCGCCCACATGAAGGCCAGCAGCGCGCGCACGCCGGCCGCCTTGTTCCAGGCGTCGCCGGGCATCCGGCCCCACAGCGAGCCCTTGCCGTGCACGACCTCGTCGTGCGAGAGGGGCAGGNNNNGCACGGGGTCCTGCCCCAGGTAGGACAACGTGTCGTGCATCCAGCCCATGTTCCACTTGAAGCCGAAGCCGAGACCACCGGCGTCGGTGGGCGCGCTGACGCCGGGCCACGCGGTGGACTCCTCGGCGATCATCATCACGCCGGGGTGGTGCTTGTAGACCGTGGCGTTGAGCTCCTGCAGCAGCTGCACGGCCTCGAGGTTCTCGCGACCGCCGTGCTTGTTGGGCACCCACTCGCCGTCGTTGCGCGAGTAGTCCAGGTAGAGCATCGAGGCGACGGCGTCGACGCGCAGCCCGTCGAGGTGGAACTCCTCGAGCCAGTAGAGCGCGTTCGCCACGAGGAAGTTGCGCACCTCGTTGCGGCCGAAGTCGAAGACGTAGGTGCCCCAGTCGGGCTGCTCGCCGCGACGCGGGTCGGGGTGCTCGTACAGCGGGGTGCCGTCGAAGCGGGCGAGGGCCCACTCGTCGCGCGGGAAGTGCGCGGGCACCCAGTCGACGATGACGCCGATGCCGCGCTGGTGCAGCTCGTCGACGAACCAGCGGAAGTCGTCGGGGGAGCCGAAGCGCGACGTGGGGGCGTAGTACGACGTGACCTGGTAGCCCCACGAGCCGCCGAAGGGGTGCTCGGCCACGGGCATGAGCTCGACGTGGGTGAAGCCCATCTCGACGAGGTAGTCGCCGAGCTCGTCGGCCAGCTCCCGGTAGGACAGCCCCGGTCGCCACGACCCGAGGTGCACCTCGTACACGCTCACCGGCGCCTCGAGCCACGCGGTCGCGTCGCGTCGGGCCACCCACGCGTCGTCGCGCCAGCGGTGCTGCGGCTCCACGACGACGGACGCCGTGGCCGGGGGGACCTCGGTGCCGAAGGCGAGCGGGTCGGCCTTCTCGTGCCACGCACCGTCGGGACCCTGGAGGCGGAACTTGTAGCGCGCGCCCGCGCCGACGTCCGGGACGAAGAGGTCCCACACGCCCGAACCGCCGAGGGCCCGCATCGCGTGGGCCCCGCCGTCCCAGCCGTTGAAGTCGCCGACGACCTGCACGGCCTGCGCGTTCGGCGCCCAGACGGCGAAGGAGGTCCCGCCCACCGGCCCGGACGGGCCCTCGTGCGTGCGCACGTGCGCACCGAGGACCTCCCAGAGCCGCTCGTGGCGGCCCTCGGCCACCAGGTGCAGGTCGAGGTCACCCACCGCGGGGGGCCAGCTCGTCGTGGACTCGCTCATGTCACTCACCCTCACGCAGGATCCGGGCGATCGACCCCAGCGGGACGCTCGACCAGTCGGGTCGGTTGGCGTGCTCGTAGGACACCTCGTAGACGGCCTTGTCGAGCTCGAGGCCGCGCAGCAGGTCGGCGTCGTCGCGTGGGTCGCGGCCGGCCGCCTTGGCGTAGCCGTCGCAGAACGCCAGCCGGTTGTGGCGCGCCCAGGCCGCGGCCCGCTCGGTCTGCTCCTCGTCGGCGGGCTGGCCCACGAGCAGCTGCTGGGCCGCGTAGTCGAACGAGCGCAGCATGCCGGCGACGTCGCGCAGGGGCGAGCGCAGCGCCGACCGCTCGGCCAGGCTCGAGGCGGGCTCGCCCTCGAAGTCGAGCAGCAGCCAGCCGTGGACGGTGCGGAGCACCTGGCCGAGGTGCAGGTCGCCGTGCACGGGCTGGAGCGGCAGGGTCAGCTCGATGCCGTGCAAGCGGTGGAATGCCTCGCGGATCCCGTCGACGTGGGGCGCCAGGTCGTCGACCTCCGCAGCGACGCGGTCGAGCCGTGCCTCCATGGCCGCCACGGTGCGCTCGAGGTCGTCGTCGGCCGCCGGCTCGGTGCCCAGGGCGCGGGCGAGGTCGGCGTGCACGTCGGCCACGGCCCGGCCCAGCCGGTACGCCTCCCCGGCGAAGTCGCCGCCCAGGTCGCCGGGCGGCAGGCCGGAGTCGTCGGCCATGAAGTCGCGGACGCTCGTGGTGGCCATGACCCAGCCGTCGGCGGCGTCGGGCAGGAACCGTTGCAGCATCCCGAAGCTGACCTCGTCGTCGCCGATCCGTCCGCTGATCGCACCGAGCGGCTCGGCCACGTGCGCGGAACCCACCTGCCGCAGGGCGCGGTGCAGCACGAGGTCCTTGTTGACGCCCGGGGTGAGCTTGCGGAACAGCTTGAGGATGTACTGGCCGCCGTAGACGAGCGACGTGTTGCTCTGCTCCGAGGAGATGGGGTGCGCGCGCAGGCCGGTGGTCAGCTCCACGCCGGGCTCGGGGTCGAAGCGCAGGTCACCGACGCGCTCGCCCGCGGCGACGTGGTCCAGCAGCACGCCCGTGAGGTCGGCGTCGCCGCTGGCCTCGTACCAGACGGGACCGTCGCCGGCGGGGATCGCCGCCGCCGCCGGGACGTCGGGCAGTCCGTCGCTGCGTCGACCGAGGAGCAGCTGGTAGGCCTCGGTCCGGTCGCCCTGCTGCACCTCCACCACGAGGTGCACGAGAAGGGGCTCACCGGGCAGGACCACGGTCCAGTCGACGGTGCGCGTGCCGGTGACGGGTCGGTCCTTGCCGCCGAACCACCGCTGCGCGGGAAGCCAGTCGGGCAGGGCCGCCACCACGCGGTCGACGTCGGAGGTCCCGACCTCGTGGCCCTGGTCGGGAGTGCCCTGGTCGGGAGTGCTCACGGGATCGCTCATGTCATGCTCCTTCGTTCGCCCTCGTCGCCGAGCTCGGACAGCTGGAACCAGTAGAAGCCGTGGCCCGGCAGGGNCCCCTCGTGCTCGCCGAGCTCGAGCTCGACGGGCTGGGGGAAGCGGGACAGGTTGTTGACGCAGAGCACGACGTCGCGTTCCCCGTCGGGACGGGTCCACACGCGCTGGTAGGCGAGCACGCTCGGGTTCGAGCCGCCCAGGTCGGTGAAGTCGCCCTCGGCGAACGCGAGGTGCTGCTTGCGCACCTCGATCATGCGTCGGGTCCACGACAGCAGCGAGGCGCTGTTGCCCATCTGCGCCTCGACGTTGACCGCCTCGTAGCCGTAGGTCGGGTCCATGATCGGCGGCAGGTACACGCGGCCGGGGTCGGACCGCGAGAAGCCGGCGTTGCGGTCGGGGGACCACTGCATGGGCGTGCGGACGGCGTCGCGGTCGCCGAGCCAGATGTTGTCGCCCATGCCGATCTCGTCGCCGTAGTAGAGGACGGGCGAGCCGGGCAGGCTCAGCAGCATGGCGGTGAACAGCTCCAGCTGGTTGCGGTCGTTCTCCAGCAGGGGCGCGAGCCGTCGGCGGATGCCGATGTTGGCCTTCATGCGTGGGTCGCGCGCGTACTCGCGGTACATGTAGTCGCGCTCGTCGTCGGTGACCATCTCGAGCGTCAGCTCGTCGTGGTTGCGCAGGAAGATGCCCCACTGGGTGCCCGACGGGATGGGCGGCGTCTGCGCCAGGATCTCCGAGATCGGGAAGCGCGACTCGCGCCGCACCGCCATGAAGATGCGCGGCATGAGCGGGAAGTGGAAGGCCATGTGGCACTCGTCGCCGCCGACCGCGGGGTCGCCGAAGTACTCGACGACGTCGGACGGCCACTGGTTGGCCTCGGCCAGCAGCACCCGACCGGGGTACTCGCGGTCGATCGTCGCGCGCACCTCGCGGAGGTACTCGTGCGTGCGGGGGAGGTTCTCGCTGCTCGTGCCCTCCTCCTCGAACAGGTAGGGCACGGCGTCGAGGCGGAAGCCGTCGATGCCGAGGTCGAGCCAGAACCGCAGGACGTCGAGCATGGCCTCGCGGACGGCGGGGTTCTCGAAGTTCAGGTCGGGCTGGTGGCTGAAGAAGCGGTGCCAGAAGAACTGGCCGCNCTCCGTGCCGTCGTCGCTCCACACGTAGAAGTCGCCGTACGGGCCGTCGGGGTCCTGCCGCGACGCCTGGAACCACGGGTGCGCGTCGGACGTGTGGTTGAGGACGAGGTCGGTGATGACGCGGATGCCGCGCCGGTGCGCCTCCTCGAGCAGGTGCACGAAGTCGTCGACGGTGCCGAACTCCGGCAGCACGGCGCGGAAGTCGCTGATGTCGTAGCCGCCGTCGCGCAGGGGGGAGGCGTAGAACGGGGGGAGCCACAGGCAGTCGACGCCCAGCCACTCGATGTAGTCGAGCTTGTCGGCCAGGCCGCGCAGGTCGCCCGTGCCGTCGCCGTTGGAGTCGTTGAACGCCCGGACCAGCACCTCGTAGAAGACGGCGCGCTTGAACCAGTCGGGGTCGGCGGGCACCTGCTCGGCGTGCTCGAAGTCCTCCGAGCTCGGCTCGGTCATGGTCCCGTCGGCCTCGACGCTCTCGCCGGTGTGGGGGG
>NZ_LMMY01000011.1:290814-291517 GCF_001422865.1 Aeromicrobium sp. Leaf272 | reverse complement strand
CGTCGGTCATGCGATCACCTCGGTGGGATCAGGGGGAAGGGATGTCATCGGGACGTGACGTGCACGACGTGCGCGCACGTGCGCGCGGGGTCGAGGCGCACGTAGTTGGCCGCGCCCCAGTCGTAGGTCTCGCCGGTCACCTCGTCGTGGGCGACGAGACGCGCGTCGTGGTCGAACCCGAGCTCGTGCAGGTCGAGGAACAGGGTGCCCTCGCGCGCCTCGTGCGGGTCGAGCGAGAGCACGACGACGACGGTGTCGCCCGTGGCGGGGTCCTGCTTGGACCAGGCCAGCAGGGCGTCGTGGTCGACATGGTGGAAGTGCAGCGTGCGCATCTGCTGCAGCGCCGGGTGAGCACGGCGGATCTCGTTGAGCCGGGTGAGCCACGGCTCGAGGGAGCGGCCCTCGGCCAGGGCCCCGGCGAAGTCACGCGGGCGCAGCTGGAACTTCTCGGAGTCGAGGTACTCCTCGGCACCCGGTCGCAGCACCGCGGACTCGAACAGCTCGTAGCCGGCGTACACGCCCCAGGTGGGGGCCAGCGTCGCCGCGAGGGCGGCGCGCAGGGCGAACATGCCCGGTCCCCCCACCTGCAGGTGCGCGGGGAGGATGTCGGGCGTGTTGACGAAGAGGTTGGCGCGCCCCTCGTCCCAGTGCTCGCGCAGGTCCTCTCCGAACTCGGTGATCTCCTGCTTGGTGGTGCGCCAGG
>NZ_LMMY01000011.1:279021-290805 GCF_001422865.1 Aeromicrobium sp. Leaf272 | reverse complement strand
GAAGGCCTCGGCAAGGAACAGCACGTCGGGGTGGTCGGCCTTGACCGACGCGATCAGCCACGCCCAGAAGTCCGGCGGCTTGGTGTGCGGGTTGTCGACGCGGAAGATGCGCACCCCCCGCTCGACCCAGTGCAGGGTGACGCGCAGCATCTCGGCGTAGATGGCGTCGCGGTCGAGGTCGAAGTTGAGCGGGTAGATGTCCTGGTACTTCTTGGGCGGGTTCTCGGCGTAGGCGATCGTGCCGTCGGGCAGCGTCGTGAAGAACTCGGGGTGCTCGGCCACCCAGGGGTGGTCGGGCGCCGCCTGCAGGGCGAGGTCGAGCGCGACCTCGAGGTCCAGCTCGCGGGCGCGCTCCACGAACGCGGCGAAGTCCTCCTCGGTGCCCAGCGCGGGGTGGATGGCGTCGTGACCGCCCTCGGCCGCGCCGATGGCCCACGGCGAGCCGACGTCGTCGGGGCCGGGCGTGAGCGTGTTGTTGGGTCCCTTGCGGTTGTCGCGGCCGATCGGGTGGATCGGGGGCAGGTAGACCACGTCGAACTTCATCGCGGCGACGCGGTCGAGCTCCTTCGTGGCCGTGGCGAACGTGCCGTGCACGGGGGTGCCCTGGGCGTCGACGCCACCGGTGGAGCGGGGGAAGAACTCGTACCAGGAGCCGAACGCGGCGCGCTGCCGGTCGACCCAGACGTGCCGCTCGGGCCCCTGGGTGACGAGGTCGCGGACGGGGTGCTCCTGCATCGTGCGGCGGACGTCGTCACCGAGAGCGGGCCCGACCCGTGCGCCGAGCGGCAGGGTGTCGTCGCGCAGGGCCGACGCCGCGCCCAGCAGCGCCTTGTGCTCGGCGCGACGGTCCTTGCGGTCCGCGACCTGCTCGAGCAGACGTGCGGCCAGCTCGAGGTCGTTGGCGAGCTCGGCGGGGGTCTGCCCGGCGGCCAGCTTGGCGTCGAGGGCGTGCGCGGTGGTGGCCCACGGGTCGCTCCACGCATCGACGCGGAACGTCCACAGCCCCTCGGAGTCGGGGACGATCGTGGCGGCGAAGAGGTCCAGGCCGGTGCCCTGCTCCTGCATGCGCACGGTGCGCTCGGCGCGGTCGCCAGGGCCGCGCCACGCGACGGTGGCTCCCACGGCGTCGTGGCCCTCGCGCCAGACCGTGGCCTGCACGGGCACGTGCTCGCCCACCACCGCCTTGGAGGGGTAGGTGCCGTCGCCCGAGAGGGGCCGCACGTCATCGATGCCGAGCCGGTCCGTCATGCGAGTCACTCCCGTCGATCGCTGCGTTCGGTGTCCCTTCGAACGTAGCGGTGAACGTGGACGGGCGCGATTCCCGCGGGACCGGTCCCCGGTCGCGGGCCCGTCAGTCGTGCCGGGGAGCCTTGAGCAGCAGCAGGGAACGCGCCGCCAGCGTGGTGCGGCTGCCGGCCGCGAAGGCGTGGATCGAGGCCGGGCTGCCGTCGGCCGACGTGGTGTCGAGCGTCGGCTCGAACGTGGCACCGAACTCCTGCCCCGGGAGCACGACCTCGAGCGGCTCGGCGCCGGCGTGCAGCAGCAGGAGCCACGAGTGGTCGGTGAGCAGCTCGCCCTCGCGGGTGCGGGACTGGCTGTTCGACCCGTCGATCCACATGCCGAGCGTCCGGCGCTCCGGGTCCTGCCAGTCCGGCTCGGTCATCTCCTGGCCGTCGGGCCGCAGCCAGATCAGGTCGGGCCGGCCGGTGGGCGTGGTGCGGCCGTCGAAGAACTCGGCCTGGCGCAGGGCAGGACTCTTCGCGCGCAGGTGCACGACCCGACGGGCGAACGTCAGCATCGCGTCGCTCTCGGGGGTCACGGTCCAGTCGACCCACGACGTCGGGTCGTCGAGGCAGTAGGCGTTGTTGTTGCCGCCCTGGGTGCGCCAGCGCTCGTCGCCGGCCACGAACATGGGCGTACCGGTCGAGAGCAGCAGCGTCGCCAGCAGGTTGCGGGCCTGGCGGGCACGCAGCGACGTGATCTCCGGGTCGTCGGTCGCGCCCTCCACGCCGTGGTTCCAGGAGCGGTTGTCGTCGGTGCCGTCGCGGTTGTCCTCGCCGTTGGCCTCGTTGTGCTTGTGGTCGTAGGAGACCAGGTCACGCAGCGTGAAGCCGTCGTGCGCGGTGACGAAGTTGATCGACTGCCAGGGTCGGCGCAGCGTGTGGTCGTAGAGGTCCGACGAGCCGGACAGCCGGTAGGCCAGGTCGTCGACGCCGCCGGCGGCGCCGCGCCAGAAGTCGCGGACCGTGTCGCGGTAGATGCCGTTCCACTCCGCCCACTGGGCGCCGAACGCGCCCACGCGGTNGGTGATCGCGGTCAGGAGCGTGCTGTCGCGGTCGAAGGCGCCGCCACCGGGACGGCCCATCGTGGAGGCGAGGTCGAAGCGGAACCCGTCGACGCCGAGCTCGGTCGTCCAGTAGCGCAGCGAGTCCGTCACGAGGCGCACGACCTCGGGGGATCCGGCGTCCAGCGTGTTGCCGCAGCCGGTGATGTCGGCCATGTTCCCGTCGTCGTCGTGCAGGTAGTACGCCGGTGCCTCCAGCCCGCGGAGGCTGAGGGTCGGTCCGTCGGGGCCGCCCTCGCAGGTGTGGTTGTAGACGACGTCGACGATGACCTCGATGCCGGCGGCGTGCAGGGCCGCGACCATCGTGCGGAACTCCTCGACCTCACGTCCGGGCTCGCTCGCGTACCCGGGATGCGGTGCGAAGTAGCCGAGGGGTGAGTACCCCCAGTAGTTGTGCCGGCCGGCGGCCACGAGCGAGGGCTCGTCGGTGAAGGCCTGCACGGGCAGCAGCTCGACGGCGGTGATCCCGAGCCGCAGGAGGTGCTCGACGACGGCCGGGTGCGCCAGGCCCAGGTAGGTGCCGCGCAGGGGCTCGGGCACGTCGGGGTGCTGCTGCGTGAACCCCTTGACGTGCAGCTCGAGCACTACGGTCTCCTCGAACGGCACCTCCGGCTTCGTGCCGGTGTCGGGCCCGCCGGGGCTCGTGACGACGGCCAGCGGCACGTGGCCCAGGGAGTCGACGGTGGACGGCTCGGGACCGTCCGGACCGTCGGGGCCGTCGGCGTAGCCGAGCGCGGCCGCCATGTCGGTGAGCGAGCCGCGGATGCGGCGGGCGTAGGGGTCGAGCAGGATCTTGTGCGGGTTGCAGCGCATCCCGGTCTTCGGCTCGTAGGGGCCGTGCACGCGGTAGCCGTAGGTCTGGCCGGGCAGCACGCCCGGCACGAGCCCGTGCCAGACGCCGAACGTCCGCTCGGTCAGCTCGATGCGCCGCTCGGTGCCGTCGTCGTCGACGAGGCACAGCTCGACCCGCTCGGCCACGCTGCTGGCGATCGCGAACCTGACGCCGCCGGCCTCGGGGTGGGCGCCCAGCGGGAACGGTCGTCCGGCGAGCACGTGCAGGCCCTGCGGAGGGTGCGTCGTCATGGCGCCCAGTGTGTCAGGCGTCTCGGGGTCGCCCGGCCGTTCCCGGGTACCCACGGGGGGTGGACATCGACGAGCGGATCCGGACCTTCGACCTCGACCAGCTGCACGCCTCCGTCGCGGAGTCGCACGACGGCGAGGTCGACCGGAGCGTGCCCGAGCACGCCGACGCCGACAGCGGCCTGTTCGGGCTGGCCGTGTGCGACCGGTCGGGCGACGTGCGCCAGGTCGGCGACACGGACGTGACCTTCCCGATCCAGTCCGCGGTCAAGCCGTTCGTCTACGCCTTGGCGCTGGTCGACGCAGGGGCGACCCACCTCGAGGAGATCGGGGTGGAGCCCACGGGCGAGGCCTTCGACGCCGTGCGCCTCGAGAGCGACACCGGTCGGCCGCCGAACCCGATGGTGAACGCGGGTGCCTTGCTGACGGCGAGCCTGGTGGCGGGTGACGGGCCGCAGGACCGCGCGGGACGGATCCTCGCGGGGCTCTCCGCACTGGCGGGCCGGCCGCTCGTGGTCGACGAGCAGGTGAGCCGCTCGGAACACCTGAGCGGCGACCGGAACCGTGCCCTCGGGTACCTCATGCACTCCGCCGGGACGCTGCACGTGGACGTCGAGGACGCGATCGAGGTCTACGCCCGCGTGTGTGCGGTGTCGGTGAGCGCCGAGACCCTCGCCGTCATGGGAGCGACGCTCGCCTTCGGCGGTCGGAACCCGGTGACGGGTGACCGGGTGCTCCCGGTGGAGGTGGTCCGCAGCACGCTGAGCGTCATGGCCACGTGCGGCATGTACGACGGGTCGGGCCGGTGGATGCACCGCGTGGGCATGCCGGCCAAGTCCGGAGTCGCGGGCGGTGTGGTGGCGGCCGCTCCGCGGCACCTCGGCATCGGTGTCTACAGCCCGCCGCTCAACGAGCGCGGCAACAGCGTGCGCGGCGTGCTGGCCTGCGAGCGGCTTGCCGACGATCTCGGTCTGCACGCCTTCACGGTGGCGTGAGCGCGGTCAGAGGAGCAGCAGCAGGACCGCGGCCAGGAACAGGACACCGGCCACGCCCAGGAGGGCCAGGAGCGCGGCGCGCCCGGCTCGGCCGTGCCCGCTGCTCCCGAGCACCTCGGCGCGCGGATCACCGAGCACGAGGCGCTGCTGCTCGGCGAGGAACGTCTGGAACACCCCACCCCACGTGATGTTCCCCCGGTGGGCGGCGTGCCGGCCCGTGTCGGGCTCGACGAGCATCGGCAGCGCGACGACGGCCCACCGTCGGCGGGGTGGTGCCGCCGCCTCGTCGCGTGCCTGCTCGTCGGCGGCGCCGCACACGAGGACGGGGAGCACCGCGATCCCGTTGCCGGACCGTCGGCGGGCCCGGCCCGAGAGCGACCCGGCCCGGCCGGCCGTGGTCTCGGTCAGACGGTCGACGTGGCCGGTCGTCGCGTGGTCCACGGGGAGGAGGACCACGACGGTGTGCAGACGGGACAGGAACCAGCCGACCCTGCGGTCGCGACGGCGCAGGACGCGCGTCCCGACCGGCCAGTCGTCACCGGCGTCCAGCGCCTCGTACCCCGCGGCGAGGAGCCGGGAGGTGGCCGCGTCGGACCACGCTTGGTGCACCTCGGCGGTCCCTCAGGAGTAGGGGCCCGAGAACGGGGCGGGGGCGTCGGGGTCATCGACGTCGCCCTCGGTCTCGTGGTCCTGCTTCTGGTGCTTCGGGTCGTCCGTGGGCTCCGCGGAGTCGCGCGGGTCCTCGCTGGGGATGTCGCTCTTGCCGTTGTCGCTCATGCCTCAGTGTGCGTCGGACGCCGTGGGTCCGCCCGTCGACGCCCAGACGACGTCGCCGTCGCGCAGCACCACGGCGCGCGCGGCGTCCAGGTCGACCTCGACGCGGAACGGGCCACGGTGCATGACGACGTGACGGTCGTCGTCGGAGACCTCGACGACGAGGTCGGCCAGGGACGGGTCGCGCAGCTCGGGGTGCTCCCGCCGCAGGGCGACGAGCGAGCGGTAGGTGTCGAGGACCGCGCGGTGGGCGGGGTCGTCGAGCTCGTCCCAGCGCAGCGTCGAGCGCTCGACGGTGGCGTGGTCCATCGGGTCGGGCACCTCGGACTCGCCCCAGCCGTGCCGGCCGAACTCGCGTCGACGTCCGGTGCGCACGGCGTCGGCGAGCTCGGGGTCGGGGAAGGAGGCGAAGAACTGCCACGGGGTGCTCGCGGCCCACTCCTCGCCCATGAAGAGCATCGGCGTGAACGGGCCCAGCAGCACCAGGGCGGCGCCGCACGCCACCAGGTCGGGCGGGACGGTGGCCGAGATCCGGTCGCCCTGTGCGCGGTTGCCGATCTGGTCGTGGTCCTGCAGGTAGGTCACGAACGCCGAGCCGGGCACCGTCTCGACGTCGACGGGCCGCCCGTGGCTGCGCCCGCGGAACGACGACCAGGTGCCGTCGTGGAAGAAGGCGCCGCGCAGCACCTTCGCGAGCGCGCCGGGCGTCGCGAAGTCGGCGTAGTAGCCGTCGGTCTCGCCGGTGAGGGCCACGTGCAGCGCGTGGTGCACGTCGTCGCACCACTGCGCGTCCATGCCGAGGCCTCCGTGGGCGCGGGGCGTGACCATGCGGGGGTCGTTGAGGTCGGACTCGGCGATCAGCGACAGCGGTCGACCGAGCGCCACGGACATCCGCTCGGTCTCGGCGGACAGCTCCTCCAGGATCGGCAGCGCGCGGGTGTCCGCCAGCGCGTGCACGGCGTCGAGGCGCAGGCCGTCGACGTGGAAGTGCTCGAACCACGCCATCGCGTTGTCGAGCACGTAGCGGCGCACCTCGTCGGAGCCCTCGGCGTCGAGGTTCAGGCCGGGTCCCCAGTCGTTCTGGCCGGCGAAGTAGGGGCCGAAGCGGTCGAGGTAGGCGCCGGACGGGCCCAGGTGGTTGTAGACGACGTCGAGCACCACGCCGAGGCCGCGCGCGTGGCACGCGTCGACGAACCGCTTGAAGCCGTCGGGGCCGCCGTAGGGCTCGTGCACCGCGCCCCAGAGCACGCCGTCGTAGCCCCAGCCGTGCGGGCCGTCGAAGCTGTTGACCGGCAGCACCTCCACGAGGTCCACGCCGAGGTCGACGAGGTGGTCGAGCCGCTCGACCGCCGCGTCGAAGGTGCGCTCGGGCGTGAACGTGCCGACGTGGAGCTCGTAGACGACCGACCCCTCAAGCGCCCGGCCCGACCAGGCGCCGTCGCTCCAGTCGAAGGCGGCGTGGTCGTAGACACGTGAGGCCGCGTGCACGCCCTGGGGCTGCCACGACGACCGCGGGTCGGGCAGCGGGGTCTCGTCGTCACCGAGCAGGAACGCGTAGTCCGACCCGGGGGCCAGCTCGGTGTCGAGCCACCACCAGCCCGAGCGCAGCTCGCCGGGCTCCCACGCCTCCATCGGGTGGTCGACGCCGTCGATGCGGACCCGGACGCTCTCGTGGTCGGGCGCCCAGACGGTGACGGTCACGCTCAGACCACCCGGGAGGGCGGGGACTTCGTCTGGCCGGGGTCGGTGGTCGGGATGCCGCCGAGCGCCTCGTCGACCTTCGCGAGGACGTCGGCGTCCAGGGTGACGCCGCTGGCGGCCGCGTTGGACTCCACCTGCTCTGGGCGGGAGGCACCGACGATGGCGCCGGCGACGTTGTCGTTGGCCAGCACCCAGGCGATGGCCAGCTGGGCCATGGTGATGCCGAGGTCGTCGGCGACGGGCCGCAGCTTCTGGACGGCCGTGAGCGTCTCGTCGGTCAGGAAGCGCTTGATCATGTCGGCGCCGCCCTTCTCGTCCGTGGCGCGGCTGCCCTCGGGCAGGTCGGCACCGGGCTCGTACTTGCCGCTGAGCACGCCCTGCGCGATGGGCGACCAGACGATCTGCGAGACACCGAGCTCACGGCTCGCGGGCACGACCTCGCCCTCGATGACGCGCCACAGCATCGAGTACTGGGGCTGGCTCGAGATCAGCTGGATGCCGAGGTCCTGCGCCAGGGCGTGCCCGGCGCGGAGCTGGTCGGCGGTCCACTCGCTGACGCCGATGTAGTGCGCCTTGCCGGCGCGCACGACGTCGGCGAAGGCCTGCATCGTCTCCTCGAGCGGCGTCTCGTGGTCGTAGCGGTGCGCCTGGTAGAGGTCGACGTAGTCGGTCTGCAGCCGCTGCAGCGAGCCGTCGATGGACTCCATGATGTGCTTGCGCGACAGGCCGGTGTCGTTCGGTCCGCCGGGGCCGGTGGGCCAGTAGACCTTCGTGAGGATCTCCAGCGATGCGCGACGCTCGCCCTTCAGCGCCTCGCCGAGCACCGACTCGGCCTTGCCGTTGGCGTAGACGTCGGCGGTGTCGAACGTCGTGATGCCGGCGTCGAGCGCCGCGCGGACGCATGCCGTCGCCGCGTCGTTCTCGACCTGGGACCCGTGGGTCAGCCAGTTGCCGTAGATGATCTCGCTGACCTTGAGGCCGCTGTTCCCGAGGTACCTGAACTCCATGCCTCGAGCCTAGTTCCGGTGCCCCACTGCGCGACTCGGACGGGGCCGGGGCCGAGGGCCCGGGTGCGGCGCTGGTGCTGCTCGCCAGTGGCCGTCAGGTCTGTCGGGTGAGCAGGGCGACGGGGTAGGTCCGCAGCAGGTCGGCCAGCGCGACGTCGCCGCCCTCTAGCACGGCACCGGTGAGCGCGTCGGTCCACGTCCCCTCGGCCAGCGGGAGGGTCGTGTCGGCCCAGCCGCCGCGCGCCTCGAGGCCCACGGGCAGGCGGGTGACCACGGCGACCAGGTCGTCGCTGCGACCGAAGGCGAGTGCGTGGTCGGCGGCAGGACCCCGGGCGGCCACCGCGACGTAGCCGCGGAACAGCTCCGGCCGGTCGCGGCGGAGCGTCAGCACCCGACGCACGAGCGACGTCTTCACCGCCCCCGACGCGTCGACCTCCGGCAACCAGCCGTCGTCGAGCCGGCGGAGCACCGCGCGGAAGGCCTCGTGGTCGACCGGGCGACGGTTGTCGGGGTCGACGAGGGAGAGGTCCCAGCCCTCGGTGCCCTGGTAGACGTCAGGGACACCCGGACCCGCCAGCTGCAGCAGCTTCTGGCTCAGCGAGACCGTCCGGCCTGGGGCCTCGATGCGGTCGACGAGCGCCTGCACCTCGTCGCCGACCTGGGCCCGCACGCGGGCGGGCCAGGCACGGATCGACTCCTCGAAGGCCTCGTCCGTCTCGGTCCAGGTGGTGCGGATCTTGGACTCCCGCGCCGCCTTGAGCAGGTAGTCGGTCAGTCGCTCGTCGCTGATCGGCCAGGCCCCGAGCAGGGTCTGCCAGGCCAGCAGGTCGAGCGCCGGCTCGTCGAGCCCGCAGCGGGCCGACCAGCCCTCGATCGCCGACGTCGCCTCGTCGCCGAGCTCGGCCAGCACCAGCATCCTGGCGCGGGTGTCCTCCGAGCGCTTCGTGTCGTGGGTGGTGAGCGCTGTCATGGCGGACGGGTGGTCGGCCTCCCTGGCAGCGGCGAGCGCGTGGAAGCCCTCGACGTCGACACCCCACACGTCGGGGGAGCCGCCCACCTCGTTGAGCGCGGCGAAGCGCGTGAACCGGTAGAAGGTCGTGTCCTCGGTGCCCTTGGCCACGACCATGCCGGACGTCTGCTGGATGCGGGTGGCGAGCTCGCCCTGCGGGTCCGCGCGGACCTGCGCGTCGAGCGCGGACAGGGCCTCGTCGACGTCGGGCCGACGGCTGCGCGCCGTGTCGATCGCCTGGGCCCAGTCGTCCTCGCCCTCGGGCAGGTAGGACCGGTAGACGCCGAAGGCCACCATCGTCTCCGCGACGGCCGTGCGCGCGGCGTCCTCGGGCACGTCGCGCAGCAGGCCGGCGATGCGACGGACCTCGGCCACGAGCACCTTCTGCGTCACCATGCGCCGTGCGTCCTCCTCGACGGCGGCGTACTCCGACGGCGCTCCGAGCCGCTCCGACAGCGCCTGCCAGGGAGCCTCGCCTGCGGGGTCGAGCAGCACGCCCTCGACCTCGCGCATGGCGTCGTACCCGGTGGTCCCGTCGGCGGGCCAGCTCGCGGGCAGGTCCTCGCCGGGGTGCAGGATCTTCTCGACGACGAGCCACGCGTCGGGCGCGGCCTCGTGCAGGCGCCGCAGGTAGCCACCGGGGTCGGACAGCCCGTCCGGGTGGTCGATGCGCAGCCCGGTGACCCGGCCGTCGGTCACCCAGCGCAGCACCTCGCGGTGTGCGTCGTCGAAGACGGTCGGGTCCTCGACCCGCACGGCGGCCAGCGTCGTGATGTCGAAGAACCGCCGGTAGTTCAGCTCGGACGCCCCGCGGCGCCATCCGACGAGCTCGTAGTGCTGCCGGTCGTGCACCTGCTGCGGCGTCAGCGACGCGAACCCCGGGTCGGCCAGCGTCGCGGCGTCGATGGGGAACCGGTGGTCGTAGTACGTGAGCTCGTCGCCGTCCACCGCCAGCTCCGCGACCTCGGCGTCGTCGCCGAGGACGGGCACCAGCACCCGGCCGCGCGACCAGTCGACGTCGAAGTGCCCGGCCCACGGCGAGCGCTCTCCCTCGGCGAGCACCGACCACCACCACGGGTTCGCCCGCGGCACCTCGACCGACATGTGGTTCGGCACCACGTCGATCACGAGCCCCATCCCGGCGTCGCGCACGGCGTCCGTGAGGGAGTCCCAGCCGTCGGGCCCACCCAGCTCGGGTCGTGCCCGCGTGGGGTCGGTGACGTCGTAGCCGTGCGTCGACCCGGGTGTCGCGTCGAGCACCGGCGACACGTACACCGCGCCGACGCCGAGGTCGCGCAGGTACGGCACGAGCGCCTCGGCCTCCGCGAACCCGAAGCCCGGCCGCAGCTGCAGCCGGTACGTCGACGTGGGCGTGCTCACGACTCGACCCGCTGCAGCACCACCAGCGAGCGGCCCTCGAGCTCGATCGTCGCGCCGCCCTCGACCAGCTCGTCGCCCGGCTCGGTGACCGTGCCGCTCGCGGTGTCGACCACGACCGCCCACGTGCTGGCGTACTCGCCGTCCGGCACGGTGAACTCGATGCCCTCGTGGTGGGCGTTGAACGCCATCAGGAAGGAGTCGTCGACGACGCGCTCGCCCCGCTCGTCGCGGTCGGCGATCGCCCGGCCGTTGAGGAACACCGCGATCGAGCGGCCGAAGCCGTCGTCCCAGTTCTGCTCGGTCATCTCCTCGCCGGCCGGCGTGAACCAGGCGATGTCGCGCAGCTCGTCGCCCTTGCGGATCGGCTTGCCCTGGAAGAACCGGCGGCGCCGGAACACCGGGTGGGCCGTGCGGAAGGCGGCGAGGGCCGACGTGAACCCGAGCAGCGAGTGCTCGTGCTCGTCGAGGTCCCAGTCGACCCACGCGACCTCGTTGTCCTGGCAGTAGACGTTGTTGTTGCCGCCCTGGCTGCGGCCCAGCTCGTCGCCGTGCAGCACCATCGGCACACCCTGCGAGAGCAGCATGGTGGCCAGGAAGTTGCGACGCTGCCGGCGGCGCAGCTCGAGGATCTCCGGGTCGTCGGTCGGACCCTCCACGCCGCAGTTCCACGACCGGTTGTCGTCGGCGCCGTCGCGACCGTCCTCGCCGTTGGCCTCGTTGTGCTTCTGCTCGTACGACACCAGGTCGTTCAGCGTGTAGCCGTCGTGGGCCGTCACGAAGTTGATCGACGCGTACGGGCGCCGGCCGTTGTCCTGGTAGAGGTCGGACGAGCCGCTGATCCGCGACGCGAACTCGCCCAGCGTCGACGGCTCGCCGCGCCAGAAGTCGCGCACCGTGTCGCGGTAGAGGCCGTTCCACTCCGTCCACAGCGGCGGGAAGTTGCCCACCTGGTAGCCGCCGGGTCCCACGTCCCACGGCTCGGCGATCAGCTTCACCTGGCTGACCACCGGGTCCTGCTGCACCAGCTCGAAGAAGGTGGCCAGCTTGTCGACGTCGTAGAACTCGCGCGCCAGCGTGGCCGCCAGGTCGAAGCGGAACCCGTCGACGTGCATCTCGGTGACCCAGTAGCGCAGCGAGTCCATGATGAGCTGCAGCGGCGTGGGGTGGCGCACGTTCAGCGAGTTCCCGGTGCCGGTGTAGTCCATGTAGTGCTGCTCGTCGTCCTCGACGAGGCGGTAGTAGGCCTGGTTGTCGATGCCGCGCATCGACAGCGTCGGCCCGAGGTGGTTGCCCTCCGCGGTGTGGTTGTAGACGACGTCGAGGATGACCTCGATGCCCGCGGCGTGGAGCGCGCGGACCATGCCCTTGAACTCCTGCACCTGGCGACCGGGCTGGGAGGTGTAGGCGTCGTGCGGGGCGAAGAAGCCGATCGTGTTGTAGCCCCAGTAGTTCGTCAGGTCCTTCTCGACGAGGTAGTGGTCCGTGACGAACTGG
>NZ_LMMY01000011.1:278534-279008 GCF_001422865.1 Aeromicrobium sp. Leaf272 | reverse complement strand
GGGTCATCGTGAGCCCCCGGACGTGCGCCTCGTAGATGATCGACTCGTTGTAGGGCCGGCGCGGCGGGCGGTCGTCGGCCCAGTCGAAGAACGTGTCGACCACGAGCGAGAACGGCACGTGGCCGGCGGAGTCGTCGTCGTTCGGCTCGTCGGGCGAGCCCATCTCGTAGGCGAAGAGCGACGGGTCCCAGTCGGGCTGGCCCTGCACGGCCTTCGCGTACGGGTCGATGAGCAGCTTCTGCGGGTTGCAGCGCAGGCCGTTCTCGGGGTCCCACGGACCGTGCACGCGGTAGCCGTAGCGCTGGCCGGGGCCGATGCCGGGCAGGAAGCCGTGGTGGACGAAGCCGTCGACCTCCTCGAGGCGGACGCGGGTCTCGGTGCCCGACTCGTCGAAGAGGCACAGCTCCACGAGGTCGGCGACCTCCGAGAACAGGGCGAAGTTGGTGCCGGTGCCGTCGTACGTGGCACCGAGCG
>NZ_LMMY01000011.1:276128-278501 GCF_001422865.1 Aeromicrobium sp. Leaf272 | reverse complement strand
GGTCAGGTGGGGCGGGCGGCGCGCAGCGGGGCGACGGCGGCCTGCACCCGGGGGTGGTCGAAGAAGGCGTCGAGGTCCACGGGAAGGCGGACCTTCCAGTTGGGGTACTCGTCCACGGTGCCCGGCAGGTTCGGCTGACGCACCTGGCCGACGGCGTCGGCGGGTGAGCTCAGCACCAGGCGCGACGCGGCCGGAGCGATGACGGCGTGCAGCGCGACGAGCAGGTCGTCGGTGTCGACGCCCTCGGCGCGCAGCAGGTCGAGCAGCGCCTCCTTGTCGGCGGCCGCGGTGGCGAGCGCGTCGTCCACCGGCTCGCCCAGCAGGTCGAGCCGGTCCTGGACGTGGATGCGTTCGTCGCGCAGCCAGCCCTCGACCGTCGGCAGGTCGTGGGTGCTGATGCTCGCCATGGTCTCGGGCTCCCAGGCGCGGGGCGGTACGTGCGGCTGCCCCGGGGCGTCCCAGTCGCGCTCGAACCACAGCACGGCCGAGCTGAGGATGCCGCGCGCGTGCATGGTCTCGGTGACCACGTCCTCGACGGTGCCGAGGTCCTCGCCGACGACGATGGCGCCGGCGCGGGTGGCCTCGAGCAGCAGGACGGCGAGCATCACGTCGGCGTCGTAGTGCACGTAGGTGCCGCGGTGCGCGGGCTCGCCCGGCGGGATCCACCACAGCCGCCACAGACCCGCCACGTGGTCCACGCGGATGCCGTCACCGTGGCGCAGCACGCTGCGGACGACGTCGCGAAAGGGTGCGTAGCCGGTCTCCACCAGGCGGTCGGGCCGCCACGGCGGGAGGTCCCAGTCCTGGCCGAGCGGGTTGAAGGCGTCGGCCGGGCAGCCGACGCGCACGTCGGAGGCGAACACGCTCTGCAGGGCCCAGGCGTCGGCGCCACCGGGGTGCACGCCCACCGGCAGGTCGTGCACGAGTCCGACGGCCATGCCGGCGTCGTGGGCCGCGTCGCGGGCGGCGTCGAGCTGCTGACGGCACAGGTGCTGGAGCCAGGCGTGGAAGGCGACGCGGTCGGCCAGGTCGGCGCGGGCCCGGACGACGGCGTCGGAGGTCGGGTCGCGCAGCGGCTCCGGCCAGGTGCGCCAGTCGGCGCCGTGCTGCTCGGCCAGGGCCGAGAACGTGGCGAAGGCGGCCAGGTCGGGCTCGGCGTCGAGGTCGACGTCCTCGTCGGCGGGGGCGAAGGGTCGCAGCAGCTCCAGGGCCGCGCGCTTCGCCTCCCACACGGCGTCGTGGTCGAGCAGGTCGTCCGCAGGATCGGGGTCCGGTGCTAGCCGTAGCACCTGGTCGCGGACGGACGGGTCGGCCGCGGCGAAGGCGTCGACGTCGGTCACGCGCAGGTAGAGCGGGCTCGCGAACCGTCGGCTCGACGGGGAGTAGGGGGAGCGGACGAGCGGCGTCGACGGCACGAACGCCTGCACCGGGTTGACCAGCAGCACGCCGGCGCCCTGCTCGGTGGCGGCGCGTCGGGCCAGGTCGGCGAGGTCGACCAGGTCGCCCATCTGCCACGACCCGGCCGAGTGCAACGCGTACAGCTGGAGCATCCAGCCCCACGTGCGCGGCACCTCCGGCAGTCGGGCCGGGGCGACGACGAGCGTCACGTCCTGGGCGTCGGTGACGAACCGGTGCCAGCCGAGCGGCAGGTCCGCGGGCAGCGTCCCCTGCACGTCGAGGTGGCCGCCGTCCTCCAGCAGCACCCGACCCGCCACGCCGACCTCGCGGGCCACGCCCTGCGTCGCGGCGATGGTCGACTCGAGCGGTCGGGCGTCGGCCGCGGCGCGCTCGAGTGCGTGACCGACCGCCTCCGGGGTCGTGGCGTCGACGCCCAGCTGACCGAGCACGGCCACGACGATCTCGCGGTCCACCTCGACGGGGCGCCGGTCCGAGCCCTCGTACGCGACCGCGACGCCGTGGGCCGCGGCGAGGCGCGCGAGGTCGTCAGCGTCGGAGGGGGGCATGACGTCCAGCATGGTCGCGGACGGCCCGGCCCACCACTTCGGGGCACGAGGGAGGGGTCACACCCGGGGAGTACCCGCCGGCCCGACCCGCAATCGGACGCCGTTCACATCGGCGACACGAGGCGGGCCTACGCTTCTCGGGTGGACTGGAGCGACTACGACGCGGCCCTCTTCGACCTCGACGGTGTCATCACCCCGACGGCCGAGGTGCACATGCGCGCCTGGAACCAGATGTTCAACGACTTCCTGACGGCGCGGGGGGTCGAGGAGCCGTACACCGACGACGACTACTACCGGTACGTCGACGGCAAGCCGCGCTACGACGGCGTGCGCTCGTTCCTGGCCTCGCGCGACATCGAGCTGCCCGAGGGCACGCCCGACGACGCCCCCGAGGAGGAGACCGTCGGCG
>NZ_LMMY01000011.1:271104-276101 GCF_001422865.1 Aeromicrobium sp. Leaf272 | reverse complement strand
CCCGGGCTCCGTGGCGCTCGTGGAGCAGCTGGCCGCCGCCGGCACGCAGATGGCGATCGTCTCCAGCTCGCGCAACGCCCCCAAGGTGCTGCGCGCCGCCGGGCTCATCGACCACTTCCCGGTGATCGTCGACGGCGTCGTGGCGGGGGACCGCCAGCTCGCCGGCAAGCCCGCGCCCGACACCTTCCTCTTCGCCGCGCAGCAGCTCGACGTCGAGCCGTCGCGAGCCGTGGTGCTCGAGGACGCCACCTCGGGCGTCGCCGCCGGCCACGCCGGACGCTTCGGCCTGGTCGTGGGCGTCGACCGCGGCGCCGGAGCCGACGCGCTGCGCGAGCACGGAGCCGACGAGGTCGTGAGCGACCTGCGAGACCTGCTCTGATGTCGCCGCTCGACCAGCCCGCGCCCGGCACCGACGAGGACCGCGGCTTCGGCCCCTCGCACGAGGCGCCGCCGGTGCGCGACTTCCTCGACCGCTCGCGCTTCCCCGTGGACCCGTGGAAGCTCACCGAGGTCCGCTACGACAGCAGCGACCTGGGCCTCACCGAGACCGTGTTCGCCGTCGGCAACGGCTACCTCGGCCTGCGCGGCAACGTGGAGGAGGGTCGCGACTCCCACACGCACGGCACGTTCGTGAACGGCTTCCACGAGACGTGGCCGATCCAGCACGCCGAGGAGGCCTTCGGGTTCGCCCGGGTCGGCCAGACGATCGTCAACGCCCCCGACGCCAAGATCATCCGGCTCTACGTCGACGACGAGCCGCTGCTGCTCTCGGTGGCCGACCTGCTCGGCTACGAGCGCAGCCTCGACCTGCGCGAGGGCGTGCTCCGGCGGAGCCTGCTGTGGCGGACCCCGTCGGGCAAGCGGGTCCGGATCGAGTCCACCCGCATGGTCAGCCTGGCGCAGAAGCACCTCGCGATCATGACCTTCGAGGTCACGCTGCTCGACGACTCCGCGCCGGTGGCCATCTCGTCGCAGATCCTCAACCGCCAGGACGGCGAGGACGAGTACCACGTGCGCGCCAGCGCGATGGGCGAGGGCAAGGTCGGCGAGGGCAACGACCCCCGCAAGGCCGAGCGGCTCCAGCGCCGTGTGCTCGAGCCCCAGGAGCAGCTCGGCGAGCCCGACACCGGACGCGTGGCGCTGGGGTACCGGTGCGCCGAGAGCGGCATGACGCTCGCCGTGATGGCCGACCACGACCTGCAGACCGAGAACATGGTCACGAGTCGCGTGGTCACCGGCGACGACCTCGCGAAGACGACGTTCCGGATCGCCGCCGAGCCCGGCGTGCCCATCCGGCTCACCAAGACGGTGGCGTACCACACGTCGCGCGGGGTGCCCTCGCGCGAGCTGCTCGACCGCTGCCGACGCACTCTCGACCGGGTGCGCGAGCAGGGCGTGGAGCAGCAGACGAGCGACCAGCGCGACTGGCTGACCGCGTTCTGGCAGCGCGCCGACGTGGAGGTCCCGGGCCAGCCGGAGATCCAGCAGGCCATCCGCTGGAACCTGTTCTCGATCGTGCAGGCGTCGGCGCGGGCCGAGGGCCAGGGCATCCCCGCGAAGGGGGTCACCGGCTCGGGCTACGGCGGCCACTACTTCTGGGACACCGAGGTCTACGTCATGCCGTTCCTGACGTACACGACCCCGAGCGCGGCCCGCAACGCGCTGCGGTTCCGCTACTCGCTGCTCGACGCGGCCCGCCGTCGCGCCGACCAGCTCGCCCAGAAGGGCGCCCTGTTCCCGTGGCGGACCATCAACGGTGAGGAGGCGTCGGCGTACTACGCGGCCGGCACCGCGCAGTACCACATCGACGCCGACATCGCGTACGCGCTGAGCCAGTACATCGGCGCCACGGGCGACACCGAGTTCCTCGACCGCCAGGGCATCGACATCTTCGTCGAGACGGCCCGACTGTGGGCCGACCTCGGCTTCTGGCGCAGCGAGGAGGGCGGGACCTTCCACATCCACAGCGTCACCGGTCCCGACGAGTACACGACGGTCGTGAACGACAACCTGTACACGAACGTCATGGCGCGCTTCAACCTGCGCCGGGCGGCCGAGGCGGTCCGCACCCTCCAGCACGCCAACCCCGCCGCCTACGAGGCCGCGGCCGAGCGGCTCTCGCTCACCGAGGAGGAGGTCGAGGAGTGGGGACGTGCCGCGCGTGGCATGAGCATCCCGTTCGACGAGCACCTCGGCATCCACCCGCAGGACTCGCACTTCCTCGAGCGCGAGATGTGGGACCTCGACCACACGCCGCTCGACAGCCGCCCCCTGCTGCTGCACTACCACCCGCTGGTCATCTACCGGTTCCAGGTGCTCAAGCAGGCCGACGTCGTGCTGGCGCTGTTCCTGCAGGGCGAGGACTTCACGCCCGAGCAGAAGCGCGCCGACTTCGAGTACTACGACCCGATCACCACGGGCGACTCGACGTTGTCGGCCGTCGTGCAGTCGATCATCGCGGCCGAGGTCGGGTACCACGACCTGGCGTACCGCTACTTCCTGTCGGCGCTCTTCGTCGACCTGGCCGACCGGCACGGCAACACGTCCGACGGCGTCCACGTGGCGTCGACCGGTGGCGTGTGGAGCGCCGTGGCCGCCGGGTTCGGCGGGTTCCGCGACCTCGGCGCCGGCCAGTGGTGCATCGATCCGCGCCTGCCCGACGACTGGGAGTCGCTCACCTACCGGGTCACGCTGCGCGGCACCCGGGTGCGGGTGACGGTGCGCCCCGACGAGCTCGACCTCACGGTGGAGGACGGCGACGGCCACCTCGCGTTCGACGTGCGCGGCACCGAGGTCGTCGTGGGCCCGGGCGAGCCGGTCACGGTCGCCCTCGCGGGCCAGGGGCCGCGGCTCGAGGGTGAGCCGCCGAACCCGGCCGGCACGCGCCGCTCCGACGGCACCGTCATCACGGCGATCGTCCCCGGCGCCTGAGGCGGTGCCGGACGGGTCGCGCGCCGGGCGGGTGCACCGTCCGGTCGCGCCTGCGGGCACCTGCCTAGACTGACGGACGTGTTGATCGTGAGGTACGAGGTCAGTGACGGCAGGTCGGGCGAGGACGTCGTGCTCGTCGACCAGAAGTGGTCGTTCGGGCGTTTCGGTGGTGAGGAGACCCCCACCGTCGAGACCGACGACCGGCGGGTCAGCCGCGGCGCCCTGGTGATCCGCGACAGCGGCCCCGGCCCGGTCGTCTTCCGGGGGCAGCGCGGCGAGCAGGCCCGGGTGGGCCTGGTCTCCGACGACGGCAGCACCGAGTGGCTCGAGGAGGGCAAGGCCGGCAACCTCACGGCCACGGCCCGTCGGGTCACGTTCGACCTCGACGACGAGAACGTGCTCACGCTCGAGGTCGACTTCGCCGACCGCGGCAGCGTGGTCGAGCGGCAGCAGCAGGCGGCCCAGCCCCACCTCTCGGTGGTGCCCGAAGCGACCGACGTCCCATGAGCGGGCGGAGCGCCGACGACGCCGGAGCCGCCCACACCGGTTCGGTCGACATCGCGTTCCTCCAGGCGCTCCCGAAGGCCGAGCTGCACGTGCACCACGTCGGGTCGGCATCGATCGAGGCGGTCTCCACGCTGGCCCAGCGCCACGAGGGCAGCACGCCCGTGCCGACCAACCCCACCGCGCTCGCCGACTACTTCCGGTTCACCGACTTCGCGCACTTCATCGAGGTCTACCTGTCGGTCGTGGACCTGCTGCGCACGCCCGACGACCTCTGGACCCTCACCCACCAGGTGGGCACCGATCTCGCGGCGCAGAACGTGCGGTACGCCGAGCTGACGCTCACGCCGTACACGTCGATCGTGCGCGGCATCCCCGCCGAGGCCTACCTCGAGGCCGTCGAGGACGCCCGCCGTCGGGTGGAGGCCGAGACCGGCCTGGTGCTGCGCTGGATCTTCGACGTCCCCGGCGAGTCCGGGGTGGAGGCGGCCGACGTGACGCTCGACGTCGCGCTGCGGCTGCGGCCCGACGCGCTGGTGGGCTTCGGCCTGGGCGGCCCCGAGGTCGGCGTCCCGCGGCCGCAGTTCGCACGGCACTTCGACGCCGCCCGCGCCGCGGGGCTGCGCAGCGTCCCGCACGCGGGTGAGTCCACCGGCCCGCAGACGATCCGCGACGCGATCGAGCACCTCGGGGCCGAGCGCATCGGCCACGGCATCGCCGCGGCGCAGGACCCCGAGCTCATGGCGCTGCTCGCCGAGCGCGGGATCGTGCTCGAGGTGTGCCCCACGTCGAACGTGTGCACCCGTTCCGTCCCGTCGCTCGCCGAGCACCCGCTGCCCACGTTGGTGGCCGCCGGGGTCCCGGTGACGATCAACAGCGACGACCCGCCCATGTTCGGCACCACCCTGTCGCGCGAGTACGCGGTGGCCGCCGACCTGCTCGGCCTCGACCGCGCGGGCGTCGTCGACCTGGCGCGAGCGGCCGTCGACGCCTCCTTCGCCCCGGACGCGCTCAAGACCTCGCTGAACGCCGAGCTCGGACGCGTCGTCCCCTGACGAACGAGGACCGCCCGGCACCCCAGGGTGCCGGGCGGTCCTCGTTCACGGGTCAGGCGCGCTGGCGCCGGACTCCGATGCCCAGGGCGATCGCCACCGCCGCACCCAGCCAGGCCAGGTCACGTCGGCGCAGCACCCGGCGGGGCGCCGCACGGCTCGTGAGGGAAGCCGGGGCCACCAGTGCCGGAAGCGCTGCCGAAGGAGGCGGTCCGGCCATCGCGACGTGGCCCACCGCGACCGAGGTCGGCGCAGCGTCGTCGGAGCGGCTGCCCCGGCGCAGGACCGTCATGCCGGCGAGTGCGAGCATCGCGCCGGCCGCGAGCAGCCAGAGCGAGGTGCCGCCGGCGTTCGGCAGGGTGCCACCGGCGTCGGAGATCCCGGCAGTGCCGGTCTCGTCATCGCCGGAGGTACCGGTCTCCTCGGTCGGCTCGTCGGGGTCGGGGTCCCCTCCGGGGTCGACCACCACGATCTCGTCGCAGTCGGCAGCGACGCCGGCGTCGCCCGAGA
>NZ_LMMY01000011.1:270560-271087 GCF_001422865.1 Aeromicrobium sp. Leaf272 | reverse complement strand
CGCCCGCCGTGGGCACGACGGACACGCGATTGAGCCCGTCGATCGCGACCAGCGCCGAGACCGCGTCGTCCACGGCACAGGTCGGCTCGGTCGTGAAGGCCGGGGTGACACCCGTCGGCTCGGGGTCCACGACCACGATCTCGTCGCAGTCGGCGGCGACGCCGGCGTTGCCCGAGACCACGTACGGGCTCTCGAGCGGGTCGCCCTCGTCGTCGACGAGCGTGTAGCCGTCGGCCGGCGTGAACGTGAGCTCCCACGGACCCGTGATGCCGTCACCCTCGGTGAAGGTGGCGATGACGCCGACCGTCGGGGTGATGACGGCGGTGAACAGGCCGTCGAGCACGAACAGCGCGCGCGGCATGCCGCCGTCGGTCGGGCACGTGGGAGCCGTCGCGAACCGGGGAGTCGCGGCCAGCGGCTCGGGATCGGTCACGTCGGGGGTGCAGTCCTCGATGGTGAGGACGGGCAGGCCGTCGCCGACGTAGCCGATGGCCACCGAGCGGCCCTGGGCGTCGGTGAAGGACCAC
>NZ_LMMY01000011.1:270329-270498 GCF_001422865.1 Aeromicrobium sp. Leaf272 | reverse complement strand
GCCGACGTACTTGCAGACGTAGACCTTCTTGGGCACCTCGACCGGATCGACCGGATCGACCGGGTCGGTGGGGTCGCCGCCGTCGGCCGCCGGGCAGTCGTCGACGTCGAGGACGGGGAGGTCGTCACCGACGTAGCCGATGGCCACGGAGCTGCCCTGGCCGTCGGTG
>NZ_LMMY01000011.1:269705-270301 GCF_001422865.1 Aeromicrobium sp. Leaf272 | reverse complement strand
GCCGACGTACTTGCAGACGTAGACCTTCTTGGGCACCTCGACCGGATCGACCGGATCGACCGGATCGACCGGATCGGTGGGGTCGCCGCCGTCGGCAGCGGGGCAGGCGTCGAGGCCGAGCACGGGCTCGTCGCCGCCGGCGTAGCCGATGGCGATGGAACGTCCCTGTGCGTCGGGGAAGGTCGAGGGGAAGGTGCCGGTGAAGTCCTTCAGCGTGTTGACGGAGACCTCGATGACGTTCTGGAGGGTCTCGTCGTCGCCGGGGGTGCCGACGTACTTGCAGACGTACACCTTCTTCGGCGTGTCCTTCGGCGGCGCCGGGGGGCCGGTCGGCTTGTCGGGCTTCGCGCTCGCGGCGCGGGCGACGGGTGCCGAGGCGTCGGCGGCCTTCGCTGCCGGCTCCGGGGCGGGGGCTACCGCCTCCTCGGCGGGCGGGGGCGCGGGCGCGGGGTCGGGCGCCGGGGCAGGAGCGGGGTCGGGCGCCGGCGCGGCGGCCGGGGCCTGTTCGACGCTGGTCGGTGGTGCCTCGCCCTCGGCGGCGAGGGCCGGCGCGGGCATCATGGCCGTGCCCGCGACGAGCGCGAGCACGGGGAGGA
>NZ_LMMY01000011.1:269116-269669 GCF_001422865.1 Aeromicrobium sp. Leaf272 | reverse complement strand
TGAGCGACCGGACGTCGTCGCTCGTGCTGCTCAACGAGCAACCCCGAGGCGGCGTCACGGTGGGTCGAACCGAATTTTCCTTGGAATTGCAGCCAATTCGGGACCTTCAGGGCAGGATTGACTCCTCTCCTACCCTCGTGGCTCCACGGTAGGCTCGCCCGCCCCGCGCCACCATCACCGGGCAGGGCCATTTCCCCCCACCCGAAAGGACCATGGTCCTTTCCGGTGGGACCGGCCGGAGGCTAGTGCTTGAGCGTCGCGGGCAGCACCGGCACCCGCACGAGGAGCACGCCGGGGCGGACCTCCGCGGTGATCTCGGTGCCTTCCTCGACGGGGTCGCCGTCGAGCTGCATGGGGGTGGGGCCCGAGGCCTTCACGTGCACACGTCGGCCGGTGAAGCGGTCGAGGCGGTCGTTGGTGCGCTTGCGGCGGGCGATCACGCGCAGGGCGATCGAGACCCAGCCGAACAGCCGACGCGGTGCGATGACCACGACGTCGAGCTCACCGTCGTCGACCTGGGCGTCCGGCAGCAGGGGCAGACCGGCCTGCAGGA
>NZ_LMMY01000011.1:268115-269088 GCF_001422865.1 Aeromicrobium sp. Leaf272 | reverse complement strand
GATGGTGACCTTCATGCCCGGGAAGCGCAGTGCCTTGATGCCGGACACGAAGTACGCGGCCCAGCCGACCTTCTTCTTCAGCTCGTCGTTGACGCCGGTCATGATCATGGCGTCCATGCCGAGGCCGGCCATGACCAGGAAGCTGGTGTCGACCCCGCCGTCGGTCGTGAACCGGGCCAGGTCGATCGCCTTGTCCTGGCCGCCGAAGGCGACCTCGAGCGCGTCGCGCGGGTTGAGCGGGACGCCGAGGTTGCGGGCCAGCAGGTTGCCGGTGCCGTGCGGGATGATCGCGACCGCCACGCCGGTGCGGGCCGCCTCCTCGCACACCGCGCGGACGGTCCCGTCGCCACCGGCGGCGACGATCAGGTCCACGTCGGCCTCGAGGGCGGCCTGCGCCTGCCCGTAGCCGGGATCCTCCACGGTGGTCTCGAACCACAGCGGCTCGTTCCACTCGTTCTGGTCCGCCACGAGTCGCACGCGCGTCTTGAACTCCTCGACGTCGGCGACCTTCGACGGGTTCAGCACGACGGCGGCACGCTTGCGTCCGGTCCCGGTGAGCACGGCGAGCTCCGAGGGCAGGCGGCTGGCGTCGGTGGCGACGACCAGCCAGAGGGCCACGGCCACCAGGGCGCCGAAGGCGAGACCCGCCGTGACGTCGGTGAGGTAGTGCACCCCGAGCAGCACCCGGTCGGCCGCGGTGACGAGTGCGAGCAGGGTCCAGAGGGAGAGCAGGATGCGACGCTTCCAGCCGCGGCCGGTGGCCACGATGGTCAGCATCGCCAGCACGGTGAACAGCACCCCGGCGCCGGCGGCATGGCCGCTCGGGAACGAGTACCCGCCGATCTCGTGGACCGGATCCTCCCAGGCCGGACGGGGTCGCGCGAAGACGAGCTTGACGAGTGCGTTGCCGCCGATGGCCACCACACCGCTCAGCACGACCCAGATCCCGATGCGCCACTCGCGGCGCCCGAAC
>NZ_LMMY01000011.1:262068-268105 GCF_001422865.1 Aeromicrobium sp. Leaf272 | reverse complement strand
CCTCGAGCACGTCGACCAGCCACGGACGCGAGTAGCTGATGTCGAAGGCGGCCTGCGCGACCTCGCCGTCGAGGTCCTGCGAGGCGTCGGTGACCACGAGCGTGGCCAGTGCCGCGAGGAGCACCACGAGCGCGACGAGGACGGCGGCGTACACGCCACCACGCACGGACTCGGCGCGGCGCAGGTCGATCGACACGGTCGAACCTTATCGACAGCTCGGTGCTTCCTCGCGTCGAGACCGATCCAGGGTGGTGCGGGACCATGCCGAAGGACCCCGGAGCTGGACGAAGAGTTCAAAACACGTATGGGGGCGGAGCGATCGACCTAGTCTGCGCTCATGACCCACCTCCCCCGCGCATCTGCGCGTGCTGCCGCCCTCCTGGCCGGCGCCATGCTCTGCGTCGTCGTGACCCCCGGCGCAGCCCTGGCGGACGAGTCCGCCGAGCCCATCACCACGACCGAGTCGGCCCCGGCGCCCGAACCCGCCAGCGAGTCGGCCCCCGAACCCGCCACCGCCTCCGCGCCCGAGGCGGCACCCGCCTCCGCCTCGGCACCCGAGGCGGCACCCGCCTCCGCCTCGGCACCCGCGGCGGCACCTGCGCCGGCCTCGGTCGGCCGGAGCGCCGAGGGGCCCGTGACCGCCCTGGCCGCACCCGATCCCACCGACGCCTGCTTCCCCGGCGCGTGCATCAGCAACGGCACCGTCCATCTGGGCGTGAACGACGAGGGCTCGCTGATCGTGTACGACGGCGAGGCCGGGGAGCTCGTCGGCCTGCAGCAGGAGTCGACGGGCAACGACGGCCTGCGAGCCGGCGGACCGTACGAGGGATGGGGCGTGGGTGACGCCGGGACCGGTGTCAGCGGTCAGAGCCTGAAGGCCCTGGGTGGCAGCAGCAACCTCACCGTGGAGTCCTTCGACGTCACGCCGACGACCGCCACCTCCGTCGTCACCGTGGGTGACCCGCAGGCGCCCACCTTCCGGGTGACCCATGCCTTCACCCCCTCGCTGCTCGACCCGAACGTGTACGTCATCCGCGTGCGCATCGAGAACCTGACCGACGGCACGCTCGACGACGTCCGCTACCGCCGCGTCATGGACTGGGACGCCGAGCCGACGGCCTTCTCCGAGCTCGTCAGCGTGGTGGACCGTGACGTGGCGGTCGTCGGTGCCGGCACGGACTTCGTCGACGCCAACGTGCTCGGGAGCGACTTCGGCACGGAGCAGGGCGACGTCGACGACCGGGGTCCCGACGACCTGGTCGCCCACTTCGACCTGGGCTTCGGCTCGCTGGCTGCGGGCGACTTCGTCGAGTTCTTCCTCTTCTACGGCGTGGCACCGACGGAGGCCGAGGCACTGGACTCGCTGGCCACCGTCGGCGCCGACTCCTACTCGACCGCGCGTCCGTCCAGCAGCGACGACGGCGCCCCCGGGACCTACTTCTTCGGGTACAACCCGTTCCCCGAGGGCCTCGAGGAGGCGCCTGTCGACCCGACCGACCCGACGGACCCGACCGACCCGGTCGATCCGACGGACCCGAGCGACCCGGCCGTGTCCGACGGGGGCGACACCTCGAACCGCGTCACGCCCGCCGCGGCGACCGTGCCCGTGTCGGCCGCGGCGCAGCTGCCGGCCACGGGTGCCGACTCGATGGCACCGTTCGTGGTCGCCGGCGTGGCGCTGCTCGCCGGCGGCGTCGCGATGGTCGGTCTCGGCCGTCGCCGCGTCGAGCAGGCGTGACGCACCACCCGTAGACGCGACGGGGCCCGGACACCGTCAGGTGTCCGGGCCCCGTCGTCGTCAGGGGGGAGCGCTCAGCGCTCCTCCTCCCCGCGGATGAACGCCTCGAGCTTCGAGCGGCCGAGGTCGTCGGGGCGCTGCTCCGGCGGGCTCTTCATCAGGTACGACGAAGCGCTCAGCAGGGCGCCGCCGATGCCACGGTCCTTGGCGATCTTCGCCGCACGGATGGCGTCGATGATGATGCCGGCCGAGTTGGGCGAGTCCCACACCTCGAGCTTGTACTCCAGGTTCAGGGGCACGTCGCCGAACGCACGACCCTCGAGGCGCACGTAGGCCCACTTGCGGTCGTCGAGCCACGCCACGTAGTCCGACGGGCCGATGTGCACGTTGCGGTCGTTGGCGCCCACACCGGCGAGCGAGCCGGTGAGGTTCGACGTGACGGCCTGGGTCTTCGAGACCTTCTTGGACTCCAGGCGCTCACGCTCGAGCATGTTCTTGAAGTCCATGTTGCCGCCGACGTTCAGCTGGTAGGTGCGGTCGAGCGAGACGCCGCGGTCCTCGAACAGCTTGGCCATGACACGGTGCGTGATGGTGGCACCGACCTGGCTCTTGATGTCGTCGCCGATGATCGGGACGCCGGCGTCCTCGAACTTCTTGGCCCACTCGGGGTCGGAGGCGATGAAGACGGGCAGGGCGTTGACGAACGCGACCTTGGCGTCGATGGCGCACTGCGCGTAGAACTTGTCGGCCTCCTCCGAGCCCACCGGGAGGTAGGACACGAGCACGTCGGCCTGCGTGTCCTTGAGCACCTGGACGACGTCGACGGCGGGGGCGTCGGACTCCTCGATGGTCTGCAGGTAGTACTTGCCGAGGCCGTCGAGCGTGTGGCCGCGCTGGACCGTGACGCCGGTGGGCGGCACGTCGGCGATCTTGATGGTGTTGTTCTCGCTGGCGGTGGTGGCGTCGGCCAGGTCGAAGCCGACCTTCTTGGCGTCGACGTCGAACGCGGCGACGAACTCGATGTCGTTGACGTGGTAGTCGCCGAACTGGACGTGCATGAGCCCGGGGACGGTGCCCGCCGGATCGGCGTCCTTGTAGTACTCGACGCCCTGGATGAGCGACGTGGCGCAGTTGCCGACGCCGACGATCGCGACGCGGATCTGGTTGGTGGCCGAACCCATGGGTTCTCCTTCGTGACGGGTGATGACGGGTGGATGGATGGTCGTGCGGATGAGGGGGTCAGGTGGGAGGAGGTGGCGGCTCGTCCTGCGGCTCGCGCTCGCGCTCGATGAGCTCGGTGAGCCAGCGGACCTCGCGCTCGACGGACTCCAGGCCGTGGCGCTGCAGCTCGCGGGTGTAGGCGTCGGCGCGGTCGCGGCCGCGCTGGGTGGCCTCGCGCACGTTCTCGAGCCGCTCCTGCAGTCGGCTGCGCCGGCCCTCGAGGATCCTCATGCGCGTGGCACGCTCGGTGCGGGCGAAGAAGGCGAACCGGACGCTGAAGGTCTCGTCGTCCCACGTGGCGGGCCCGGAGTCCTCCATGGCATGGGCGAAGTGCTCCTTGCCGGCGGCGGTGAGGTGGTAGACGATCCGGTTGCGGCGGCCGCGGACCTCGACGGCCGGGTCGTCGTCGGCCTCGATGAGACCGGCCCGCACCAGCGACTTCAGACAGGGGTAGAGCGTGCCGTAGGACAGCACGCGGCCCCAGCCGAGCAGGCTGATGAGCTCCTTGCGCAGCTCGTAGCCGTGCATGGGCGTGTCGTGCAGCAGACCGATGGTGGCGAGCTCGAGGGTCGCTCCGCGACGGGGCATCGCGATCCTCCTGGCCGGCTCGAGAGACGTCGTCGTGACGACTCGGTATATCGGGACGATACATCAGCGCGGCATGACATGAAAGACCGTATGTCAGGTCGGGTGGGTAGGGCGAGACCGTCTGGACGAGACACGTGCCACAGAGCAGGGGGACCGTGCATCATGGCCTTCTCAGGTTGGTCAGGCACACTGGCCTGATGCCGCGCCGTGTCCCGGGCGCACGCACAGCACCACGCCCTGCCAGGAGCAGGGCCGAGACGGAGGAAGTGGTCCGTGGCCACCAGCACGCATCGAACCAAGGCGAAGAGCACCCCGAGCAAGCCGGGCCTGTTCCGTCGCATCAGTGGCGACGGCCCGCGCTGGAAGCAGGTGCTGCGCTGGTTCGCGGTGCTCGTCGTGCTCGGGATCCTGGGCGGCGCGCTGCTGTTCTTCGTGCTCTACCGGGTCATCGAGATCCCCGACGCGAACGCCGACTTCCAGACCCAGACCACCAAGGTCTACTACTCCGACGGCAAGTCCGAGCTGGGCGACTTCGCCATGCAGGACCGTGAGAGCGTCCCGCTCGACGAGATCCCGGCCGTCATGCAGGCCGCCGTGATCGCGGCCGAGGACCGCACCTTCTACGAGAACCGCGGCCTCGACTTCAAGGGCATCGTCCGCGCCGCGCGCGACAACGCCACGAGCGGCCAGATCACCGGCGGCGGCTCCACCATCACGCAGCAGTACGTGAAGGTGCTCTACCTGAACCAGGACCGCTCCTACAAGCGCAAGGTGCGCGAGGCGATCCTGTCGATCAAGATCCACAACCAGCTGAGCAAGTCCGAGATCCTCGAGGGCTACCTCAACACCATCTACTTCGGCAACGGCGCGTACGGCGTCGAGGTCGCGGCCGAGACCTACTTCGACAAGCCGGCGTCCGAGCTGAACTACCCGCAGGCCGCGATGCTCGCGACGGTCATCAACAACCCGACCTACTACGACCCCTACACCGAGGGGGCGGAGGAGCGGATCCTGCCGCGCTACCGCTACGTGCTCGACGGGATGGCCAAGTCCGGTGCGATCACGGCCGAGGAGGCCGCGGAGTTCCAGGAGCGGCTGCCGAAGTTCGCCGAGAAGAAGAACGCCAACCGCTTCAAGGGCACCAAGGGCTACCTGCTCGCCCTCGTGCAGAAGCAGCTGCAGGACGCCGGCTTCAGCGACAACCAGATCCTGGGTGGCGGCCTGCGCGTCGTCACGACCTTCGACAAGCGTCTGCAGGCCGACGCCGTCGACGCGGTGGAGAACACCGTCCCGCAGGACCTCGACGAGCTCAACGTCGGCCTGGTGTCGGTCGAGCCGGGCACCGGTGACGTCAAGGCGATGTACGGCGGCAAGGACTACCTGGAGAGCCAGCTGAACTGGGCCACCTCCAGCGTGCAGCCGGGCTCGACGTTCAAGGTGTTCGCGCTCGTGGCGGCGCTGGAGGACGGCTACAGCCTGCGCACGACCCTCAACGGCAACTCACCGGTGCGCATCGGTGGTGCCGAGGTCGGCAACCAGGGCGACAGCGGTGGTCAGTCCTTCGGCCGGGTCACGCTCGAGTTCGCCACGCAGAAGTCCATCAACACCGCCTTCGTCGACATCACCCAGCAGATGAGCGGCGGCGCCGACGCCGACATCTCGGTCGGCGCCCGCAAGGTGCTGGAGGCCGCCAACGACGCCGGCATCCCGGCCACGGTGACCGACCAGATCGACCCGGTCGCCGTCACGTCGCTCGGCTATGCCGGCGTGCCCGCGGTCGACATGGCGAACGCCTACGCGACCCTCGCTGCCGAGGGCGAGCGCGCGGAGTGGCACGTGCTGTCGAAGGTGACCAGCGCCCAGGGCGACGAGCTCGAGCTGCCGGCGCGGGAGACCAAGCGCACGATCCCCGAGGACGTCGCCGCCGACACCCTCGCGGCACTGCAGAAGGTCACGCAGGCGGGTACCGGCACGAGCGGGCGCACGATCTGCCCGACGGCCGGCAAGACGGGCACCGCGACGGCCGGCGCCGACGACGACCAGCGCGTCTCGTCGTCGTGGTTCGTCGGGGCCACGCCCAAGCTGGCCACGGCCGTGACGCTCAGCCGCGGCGTGGGCAACGAGGACCTCGAGGGGTACCTCGTGCCCTTCTTCGGTGGCACCTACCCGGCGCAGACCTTCAAGGCGTTCATGGACCCGGCGCTCGAGGGCACCGAGTGCGGCAGCTTCCCGGCCCCGGCCAACATCCGGGCCGACAAGGGCAACACCTACGTCCCGCCCGCGCCCAGGCCGAAGAAGACCGAGAAGCCGAAGCCGAAGCCCGAGCCGACGACCCCGAAGCCGACCACGCCGGCCCCGACCGAGCCCGAGCCCTCCGAGCCCGAGCCGACGCCCACCTTGCCCGGCGGTGGCGGCGGGGGCGGCAACGACTGACTCGTCAGAGGTAGGTCTCGCACCGAATCGGGCAGTCGGAGGTAGGTCTCGCACCTC
>NZ_LMMY01000011.1:253214-262008 GCF_001422865.1 Aeromicrobium sp. Leaf272 | reverse complement strand
CCTCGGCCCTGCTGATTCCGCGCGCCACCTACCTCCGACGGCTCCCCACGGCGCCGAAGGAGGGCGCGAGGACGACCTAGGCTCCCGCGCGCTCCGAAGCCGGGGTGCTCGGCGAGCCTCTGGCCCGGCCGGCCGGTCGAGGCCTCTCGGGGAGCAGGTCGACCCGGAGCCGCAGCGGCGCAGCCGCAGGGCAGGACCCGACCGGGCCGACGCACCCGCAGGGCAGGACCCGACCAGGCCGACGCACCCTCAGGGCAGGACCCGACCGGGCCGACGCAGCCGCAGGGCAGGACCCGACCACGCCGACGCAGCCGGCCGATCGGGGCGGGACGTCAGTCCAGCGCGACGCGGTCGAACGTGGCCGTCGTGTACCGCACCGCGCACGACACGGCGTCGCCCACGGCGGGTGCCGCGGCCGAGGCGGGCAGCAGCACCTGCGAGGCGTGCATGTGCGGCGGCTCGGCGAACCAGCGCTGCCGGCCGTCGACGGTGAAGGGGCTCAGCGCCAGCCCGGCCGCCTCGAGGCTGCCCTTGGCGAACGTCTTGCCCCGCTGGACCACGCCCACGCCCGCGCGGGGCGCCTCGAGGCCGACGCCGTGGCTCGTGCCGCCGGAGATCACCAGCAGGTAGCCGTCGCGCGGCATGGGGCGTTGGCGGTACCCGACGCGCTCGCCGCGCGAGACGCGGTGGACGTCGAGCACCCGGGCACGCACGTCGAGCGCTCCGAGGTCGCCGAGCCACAGCGACGTGCCCACGCGGGGCCGCACCGTGAGGCCGGGGCGCCGCTCGCGCAGCTGGTCGAGCTCGCTCGGACCGAGGTGCGACACGAAGAACGTCGAGGTCTCGAGCTGCGAGGCCTCCAGGGCGGCGGCCCACGACTCGGCCTCGGCGAGGTTGCTGCCGGTCATCGGCAGGTGGGCGGCGAAGCCCTCGACCTGCAGATCGCCGAGGGCGGCGACCGCCGCGGCCAGCTCGTGCCGGTCGAGCCCGTGGCGGGCCATGGAGGTCTCGCCCTCCACGACGACCCGGGCCCCCGGGCGCACCCGGGCCAGGGCGGTCACGTCCTCGACGCGACCGACCGTGTGCACGACCCGTGGGTCGGCGAGCGCCTGCTCCACGGCCGAGCCGTCCAGGAACGGACGCCACGGGCCGAGCACCATCACGTCGCCGCCGAAGGTCGCCAGCGCCTCGGGCACCTCGGCGTACACGCCGACCGCCACGGTGTCGGCACCCAGCGCGGTGCTCTCCGCCGCCAGTCGTTCGCGGCCGAACCCGTACCCGTTGCCCTTGATCACCGGGACCAGCCCGGGCAGCCGCGCGGCGGTGGCCGTCAGGTGCCGACGCCACCGCTCGGTGTCCACGTGCAGCTCGAACGTCATCCTCGTCTCCTCATGTCGACGACTGCGTCGCCGCATTCGTCGCTCGGACGAAGCGCGATCACGCGCGCAGCGGGTGCGTGCGTCGAGAGGGCGTGGACGGCGCGTGCGTCGCGCTTCATCCTCGTCTCCTCATGTAGGCCGTGAAGGCGGCGTAGAGGGGGCGGTTGAGGGGGAGGTCCCACTCGCCGAGGTACTCCACCGCCTGGCCGCCCGTGCCGACCTTGAACTGGATGAGGCCGACGTGCGGGTCGTCGGGGTCGAGGGTGTCGGTGATGCCGCGCAGGTCGTAGACGGTGGCGCCGGCGGCCAGGGAGTCGCGCATCATCTGCCACTGCACGGCGTTCGAGCCGCGCACCTCGCGCTTGGCCGACGTGGACGCGCCGTAGGAGTACCAGGCGTGCGTGCCGACGCGGACGAGCGTCGTGGCTGCCACCAGGTCGCCCTCGTGGTGCGCCAGGTACAGCCGCATCCGGTCGGGGTCCTCGGCGTTCAGCGCGTCCCACATCGTCAGGAAGTAGCCGAGGGGGCGAGGCGTGAAGTGGTCGCGCTCGGCCGTCTCGGTGTAGATGCGGTGGAACGCCTCCACGTCGTCGCGCGAGCCGAGCGTGACCTCCACGCCGGCCTTCGCCGCCTTGCGGATGTTGCGGCGCCACAGCTGGTTCATCCCCGCCAGCACCTGGTCCTCGGTGAGTGCGGTGCCGTCGGCGTCGGCGAGCGGGAGCCAGAAGTTGTACTGCGGCTGGCCCGCGCTGAACCCGCCCTCCGTGGCGAGCCGTCGCCAGCCGAGGTCGCTCAGCCGGTCGGCGACGGCCAGCGCGTCGGCGTCGTTGACGTCGGCCGGGACCTCGCCGAGCGTGCCGAGGGCGGAGTCGGCCACCGCGGCCTTGACGGTGGCGGCGTGCCAGCGTCGGGTGACGACGGGCGGGCCCATCCGGATGCCGAACGCCTTCTTGGCCTTGAGGTGCGCCGCGAGCGGTGCGAGCCAGGCGCCCAGGTCGTCACCGGCCTCGAGCCACGGCAGCACGGGCCCCTCAGGCAGGTAGGCGAGGAAGCGCTTGACCTTCGGGACCTGGCGGTAGAGCACGAGCGCGGCGCCGACGACGGCACCGGACGCGTCGACCCAGCCGACGGACTCCGCACCCCACTCGGCCTTGACCTGCGCCCACGCGGGGGTCTGCAGGAAGGAGACGGAGGGGCGGCTCGCGACGAAGTCGAGGTGCTCCTCGCGGGTGATCGTGCGGACGGTCACGGATGCGGGGCTCACCCGGCCGAAACTACCAGCGTCGAGCACGGCCGCAGAATCAGTTAGGCTAGCCTAAGCAAGTCCGTCGGGCGCCCCGTGCGCGGCGCTCGCGGCCACGCACCGCTCCCCAGCTCTCGGAGGAACCATGCCCACCGCCGCACCGGCGATCTGCACCGCCACCGTCGTCCGGAAGGTGCGGCTGTCGGCGCACCTGGTCACCGTGACGCTGCGACCGGACACCTTCGTCTCGACGGGCGTCCCGGACGAGTACGTACGGCTGCTGATCGCCCCCGCGGGTGCCGAGCTCGCGATCCCGGAGTACGACGAGAACTGGGTCATGACGCTGCCCGAGGGCGGTGTCGAGCCGGCCGCGCGGGTCTACACCATCTCCGACCACCGGGTGGTCGACGAAGCACCGGAGATCGACATCGACATCGCCGTGCACGAGCGCGGCGTCGGCTCGGACTGGGCGCGCAGCTGCGTCACCGGCGACCGGGTGGGCCTCATGGAGCCGCACGGCCTGTACGCCGCCCCCGACGACACGGCCTGGCAGCTGCTCGTCGCCGACATCACCGGTCTTCCGGCGCTGGCCCGCATCCTGCGTGGGCTGCGGCCGGGGCAGCAGGTCGAGGCCGTCGTGGTGCTCACCGACGAGCGCGACCGCATCGCCCTGCCCAGCCCGGCCGACGTCGACGTCCGCTGGGTGGTCGTGGACCGAGAGACCGACATCTGCGGCGCTCTCGAGGCGGCCGTCACCGAGCGGGACCTGCCCCGCGGGGGCGAGGTGAGCGCCGACGTCCCGGCCAGCCGGTACGTGTGGCTCGCCGGCGAGGCCAGGGCCAGCCGCGGGGCGCGACGTCGGCTCCGGCGCGACCTCGGCTGGCCGCAGGCGGACTTCTACACCTGCGGGTACTGGCAGATCGAGGCCGAGCAGTGGAACGCCCGCTACGAGCAGGTGGCCGAGGAGGTGGACGCGCAGGCCCGGCAGGCGTACGTCGAGCTGGCCGACACCGACCAGGGCGCCTACCTCGACGCCATCGAGGAGATCTACGAGAAGGCCGGGCTCTGACGGGAGCCACGGACGACCGGACCGCCGCGGTCACGGACCGGGGGGTCGCACCTAGCGACGCAGGAGCGACCCGACGAGGTGCGACAGCTCGCGCATCCTCACCACGCGGGCCGCGGCGAGGTAGCCGAGGCCACCCAGCGCACCGCCCGCCGCGAGCACGAGGAGTCCGCCCTCGGGGGTGTCCCGCGGCACGCCGACGGAGTCGAGCGCGGCGGTGGCGCCGAGCATGAGCGCGGCGGCGACCCCGCACGCGACCACGAGCTTGAGCAGGAAGCGGCGGGTCTCGGCATCGACCAGTCCGCCACCCAGTCGACGCGACAGCAGCGTCGTCGACAGCACGGCCCCCACGGCGTAGGCGACGCCGAACGCGAGGGCGAGTCGGGGCGCGAACTCGTCGGGCTCGGCCCCCCGCGTGAAGCCGATGGCCGCGGCGACGTTGACGGCGGCGATCACGACCTGGACGAGGAACGGGGTGCGCGTGTCCTCGTCGGCGTAGAAGCCGCGCAGCACCATGTAGTGGATCGTGAAGAACAGCAGCGCGAGGGCGAACGCGGCCATGGTGGCGCCGATGGCCGGTGCGCTGACCCGCAGCGTGGGCGCGAAGCCGAGCACGGCCGCGGCGGGGACGCCCAGGCACGCCAGGGCGGCGGCCAGCGGGGCGATCACGGCCAAGGTGATGCGCGCGGTGCGCTGCAGCTCGAGCACCATCCGGTCGTACCGGTGGTCCTGGGCCAGGGCGGAGATCGTGGGGATGATCGCGGTCACGAGCGAGACGGTGATGACGCCGTGCGGCATCTGGCTCACGAGGTAGCCGAGGGCGTACACGTTGGCCCCGGCGCCCTCTGCGCCCTGGCTGGCTCCGGTCAAGGTGCCCTTCGAGCCGAGGCGCTGGACGACGATGTAGGCCACCTGGTTGGCGGCGATGAAGCCGAGCGTCCACAGCCCGAGCCGCAGGGTGTGGCCCAGTCCGACGCCGCGGAAGTCGAACCGCGGCGAGAACCGGAACCCGGCGGCACGCAGCGAGGGCAGCAGTGCGAGGTACTGCGCGACGATGCCGGCCGTGGCGCCCAGGCCCAGCAGGACCGCCTCGTTCGTCGTGAAGCCGCCGCTGCCCGCGGCGTGGCCGTGGACGACCAGGAACACGCCGAGCGACAGCATGGCCACGACGTTGTTGACGATGGGCGCCCACATCATCGGCCCGAACCGGCGGCGAGCATTGAGGATCTGGCCCACCAGCACGAACGCGCCGTAGAAGAAGACCTGCGGCATGCACAGGTACATGAGCAGCTGCGCCGACTCCCGCTGCGCGGCCAGCTCGGGCTCGAACAGCTCGGCGTCGAACACGACCCGCATGATGAGCGGGACGAGCGCGACGAGGGCGAGGGTCGCGACCCCGAGCACGAGCATCCCGAGGGTGAGGATGCGGTTGGCGTAGGCGTCGCCGCCGTCGGCGTCGGCGCGCATGGCGCGCACGAGCTGGGGGACGAGCACGACGTTGAACACGCCGCCGGCCAGCAGGATGTAGAGGGCGTTCGGGACGGTGTTGGCGATCTCGAAGAGGTCGCCGTTCAGCGCCGCACCGATCGTGAAGGCCAGCAGGAAGCTGCGACCCAGGCCGGTGAAGCGCGAGACGATCGTGCCGAGCGCCATCCAGGCGCTCGCCCGCGCGACGTCCGACTGGGCGGGTGGGTCCTCGCCGGAGGGATGCTCGGGAGGCAACGGCGCCTCGGGGGCTGCGGCCTCGTGGGCCGGGGCGTCGGCCGACTCGGTCTCGCCGGCATCGCCGCCGTCGTGGGGGCGGGGAGTCTCACTCATCGGGCTCGCCCCGTTCGAGCGCGTCGCCCCGGCCGCGACCGCGCAGGAACCGGCGGCCCAGCGCGAACAGCACGAACAGGCCCGCCGCCCCCATCAGGGCCCACAGCGCCATGCCGACCCGGCTGGAGCGCACGTTGAACGAGTCGGCCTGGCCGACCGGGGTGCCGCCGCTGGTGATGAGCTGCGCGGTGAAGGTCGACGACGTCTGCTCGCCGACGTCGACGGTGACGGTGAGCGTGCGCCGCTCACCGGCCTCGACCTCGACGGGCTCGACGTCGGGCACCGTGAGCGCCGGGTTGCTCGTGCTGATCCGCACCCCGACACGGACGGGGTCGTCGGTGTCGTTGCTCACGGTGAGCGGGAACGTGCCCTGCGAGCTCGACAGCGTGATCGCCGGCGGCCCCTCGACCTGCAGCCCGTCGAGCGCGGCACGGGTGCGCCGCAGCTGGTCGACGGCGGCCTCCGCGCCCGTGTCGCGGTCGCGGCGCCACGCCACCGAGAGCAGCTCGGCGACGGTGCGGTCGGTGCGCGCCGTGACGTCGTCGGCGTCGACCACCAGGTCGGAGACGACCGATGCAGCACGCACGAGGTCCTCGACGGCACGCAGCTGTCGCCCACGCAGCGGCGTGGCGTCGGAGGTGCGCGGGACGGACCCCGTGTACGACGCGCGGCCGGTCGAGAGCAGGTCCTCCAGGTCGCTCGGCGTGACGAAGTCGGGCGTGAAGGCACCCGAGAACGAGCCGGCCTCGGCGTCGCCGGGATTCCAGGTGGGGTCGAGGAGGACGAAGGCGTCGGCCTTGGACTGCCGGTCGCCTCGACGTTCGAGCGAGGCGAACGCGGCCTCGCTCACCAGCCGCTGGCGCAGGGTCGCCACGGTCTTGGAACCGGGCACGCCGACGTCGAGCCCGGCGTTGACGAACAGCGGGACCGGGCCCTCGTCGGTCCGGCGGGTGACGATGGAGCCCAGGCGCGGCTCCCAGTCGGGCACGGCGTCGCGGGTGACCACCACCGGCCGTTCGCCGCCGTCACGCACATCGCTGAGCAGGCGCGACGTGACACCGGTGCGGGTGGGCCAGGTGACACGTCGCCCGGTGAGCTGGAACCGGGCCAGCGTGCCGGACGTGGCGCGGTCGACGGTGGCGGCGAGCTGGGCGGCGTCGTCGGACGTGCTGATGGCCAGCACGTCGGGTCGGGCGTAGTCCAGGGACCAGGTGGTGACCCGGCGGGAGAGCTCGGTCAGGTCCGTCAGGAAAGTGCGGGCAGCCGCACGCTGGACGGCGGTGACCTGCACGCCTTCCGGCAGTCGGCGGCCCTCGGCGAGGTCGTCGAGCCCGACGAGCAGGGCCGGGTCGAGCACGATGGTGGTGCCCGGGCCCGGGGCCTGCCGAGCCCGGTCGAGCAGGTTGCGCAGCTGGCCCCCGGGCGAGACGCGCTCGGCCAGGTCGGGTGCGTCGAGGTAGGTGCCGTCGGGGCCGATCCGGTCCGGCATGACGAACGGCCACACGAGACCACCCGGCACGCGGGGCGAGGTGTCGTCGATGCGCGGCAGGAACGTGGTGGCCCGCGCGATGGCGTTGGTGTCGCGGGTGCCGTCCTCACCGGTCGCGAGCACCTGCACGCCGACCGGGTAGACGCCCTCGGCGCCGTTGATCCTCAGGTCCTCGTAGGGCACCTGGACGCGGAACGGCCGGGTCGAGCCCGGCTCGAGGGTGCCCACCTCGTCGATCGCGTCGAGCTCCACGACGCGCTGGCCGGTGTAGGTGGCCTCGCTCTCCACGGCGTCGGTGACCTGCTGCCGGGTCGTGAACGGGGCGGGCGCGATCACCAGGTAGGCCTGCGCCTTCGTCCAGCGCTCGTCACCGGAGTTCGTGACGAGTCCGCTCAGGGTCACCGTGGCGCCGTCGCGCAGCTCGGTGGGGCTCACGCCGGTGATGCGGATCGAGACGTCGGGGTCGATGGCGGCCTGGGCGGCCGGCGCGCCGACGAGGACCGCACCCCAGCCGACCACGGCCGCGAGGACGGCGGCGACCCGGCGGTGGAGGGAGCGCGGGCCCGGACGCAGACGTCGGCCCGGGTTCGTCACCCGGCCCATCGTAGTGGCCGCACCTGTGCGCCCCGGGGACGCGGCACGTCGGCAGCGCCGCGCCCACCACGCACCCCGGCACCGGTGCCCGGACACTAGACTCTCCCCCCGTGCCCGACCCTCAGCCGACGACCGACGCCACCGCCGTGCGCGCGGCCGTGGCCGCGGTGCTGGACGAGCACCCCGTGCTCGCCGACCTGGGTGCCCTGTTCGAGGCCGCCGGGCACGAGCTCGCCCTTGTCGGCGGCCCCGTCCGCGACGCCCTGCTCGGCCGCGCGGTCAACGACCTGGACCTGACCACCTCGGCGCGCCCTGACGACGTGGAGCGCATCGTGGCCGGCTGGGCCGACGCCGTGTGGGACGTCGGCCGCGAGTTCGGGACGCTCGGCCTGCGCAAGGGTGGCGACCAGATCGAGATCACGACGTACCGGGCCGACGCCTACGACGTGTCGTCGCGCAAGCCGCAGGTGGCCTTCGGGGACCGGCTCGAGGGAGACCTGTCGCGCCGCGACTTCACGGTCAACGCGCTCGCCGTGCGGCTCCCGTCGGCGGAGTTCGTCGACGAGTTCGGGGGCCTCGCCGACCTCGCGGCCGGGCTGCTGCGCACGCCCGTGACCCCGGAGCAGTCCTTCAGCGACGACCCGCTGCGGATGATGCGCGCGGCCAGGTTCGCCGCGCAGCTGGGCTTCGGGGCCGACGACGCCACGGTGTCGGCCATGACCGCGATGGCCGACCGGATCGAGATCGTGTCGGCCGAGCGGGTGCGCGACGAGCTCGTGAAGCTGGTGTGCGGAGGAGACCCGGTGGCCGGGCTCCGCCTCCTCGTCGACACCGGTCTGGCCGAGCACGTGCTGCCCGAGCTGCCGGCGTTGCGGCTGACCGCCGACGAGCACCACCGTCACAAGGACGTCTACGAGCACTCGCTCACCGTGCTGGAGCAGGCGATCGAGCTGGAGCACCGGCTCGACCACCGGCCCGACCACCGGCCCGACTTCGTGGTCCGGTTCGCCGCGCTCGTGCACGACATCGGCAAGCCCCGCACCCGACGCTTCGTCGACGACGGCACGGTGACGTTCCACCACCACGACGTGGTGGGCGCCAAGATGACGCGCAAGCGGATGAAGGCGCTCCGCTTCAGCAACGACCAGATCGACCAGGTCAGCTTGCTCGTGGAGCTGCACCTGCGCTTCCACGGCTACGGCTCG
>NZ_LMMY01000011.1:252687-253205 GCF_001422865.1 Aeromicrobium sp. Leaf272 | reverse complement strand
CCCGCGCCGACTGCACCACCCGCAACCGGCGCAAGGCGCAGCGTCTGCAGCGCACCTACGACGACCTGGAGCGCCGCATCGAGGTCCTGGCCGCCCAGGAGGAGCTCGACGCGATCCGCCCCGACCTCGACGGCAACCAGATCATGGAGATCCTCGGCATCGGTCCCGGTCGCGAGATCGGCGAGGCGTACCGATTCCTGCTCGACCTGCGGATGGACCGCGGACCGCTCGGTGAGGACCTGGCTGCCGAGGCGCTGCGCGCGTGGTGGTCGGCGCGCGGCTGAGAGGCCTGCTCGTCCGCTCCTCGCGTCTCGCCGGCGGCTGACGTCGCACGGACCTGCGGCTGCGTCGACGCGGCTCGACGTGGGGGCGTTCCCCGAAAGGCCTCGACGGGGCGGTGGCGCCCGGGGCGGCCGAGCCCTCCGGCTGCCCCCATCGGTGGATCGTCAACATCTGGCGGGGTCCTGCGGTTGCTGAGCCACCGATCCAACGGCGGGGCCGCCCTCATCGGTGGATCG
>NZ_LMMY01000011.1:252437-252552 GCF_001422865.1 Aeromicrobium sp. Leaf272 | reverse complement strand
GGGCAGGCATACCGATTTGGTGGAGAACCCACCGCTCGTGGTGGAGGAAGCCCTCCCCACATCCCGCAGGCCCGGTCGCGACGCTGGGCCCCGCCTGGTCGAGGCCTTTCGGAGG
>NZ_LMMY01000011.1:250696-252380 GCF_001422865.1 Aeromicrobium sp. Leaf272 | reverse complement strand
CCCCCGCCGACCACCTACCCTTTCCCCATGACTGCAGTGAGAGCTCTCTGATGGCCGGCGGACTCGTCGCGCTCCTCGACGACGTGGCGGCCCTGGCGCGGCTGGCTGCCGCGTCCATCGACGACGTCGGTGCTGCGGCGGGACGCGCCAGCGCGAAGGCGGCCGGCGTGGTCGTCGACGACACCGCCGTCACCCCGCGCTACGTGCACGGGCTCGACCCGAAGCGCGAGCTGGCGGTCATCGGCCGCATCGCGAAGGGGTCGCTGCGCAACAAGCTGCTCGTCATCCTCCCCGCCGCCCTGCTGCTCAGCCAGTTCGCGCCGTGGCTGCTCACGCCGATCCTCATGCTGGGCGGCACGTACCTGTGCTTCGAGGGCGCCGAGAAGCTCTGGGAGAAGGTCTCGGGCCACCACCCGCCCGAGGAGCCGTCGTCGTCGCAGGGCGAGGACCAGGAGGCCACGGTGGTCTCCAACGCCGTGCGCACCGACTTCATCCTGTCGGCGGAGATCATGGTGATCGCGCTCAACGAGGTCGCCGAGGAGGCGTTCGTCTCCCGCGCCGTCATCCTGGTCGTGGTGGCCATCGGCATCACGGCGCTCGTCTACGGCGTGGTCGCGCTCATCGTGAAGATGGACGACGTCGGCCTCGCCCTCACCGAGCGCACGTCGAGCGTGGCGCAGAAGGTCGGCCGCGGTCTGGTCAAGGCCATGCCCAAGGTCCTCGCCACGCTCGCCACGGTGGGCGTCGTCGCCATGCTCTGGGTCGGCGGGCACATCCTGCTCGTCGGCACCGACGACCTCGGTTGGCACGCCCTCTACGACCTCGTGCACCACGCCGAGGAGGCCGTGCACGACGCCGTCTCCGGCGGCCTCGGTTCCGTGCTGGCGTGGCTCACCAACACCTTCTTCTCCGCAGTCATCGGGCTCGTCGTCGGTGCCGTGGTCGTGGCGGTGCTGCACCTCGTCGCGCGTCGGCGCGGCGCGGCCGCCCACTGACACGAGCGTCACGTCCCGGCCCGACGGCCGTGGTCACGTGCGGCGTTCCCGACCGCTAGGGTCCTGAGTGGGAAGAACACTCAACAATCGGGAGACACCATGACCATCCGTCGCGCGGGCATCGCCGCCGTCGCCACCATCGCGCTGCTGGGCCTGAGCGCCTGCGGCTCCGACGAGCCCGAGAGCGAGCCGACGTCGGCCGCCTCCGAACCGAGCGAGGAGGCCACGGAGGACGCCCCGGCGGCCACCGAGGGCTCACCGGCCTGGGCCAAGCCGTTCACGACCCCGGGCGAGAAGATCGCCACCGTCGAGGCGGGCGACGTGACCGTCGACGTCTACCAGGTGGGCACCGCCAAGGCCACCAAGACCGGCAACTTCGTCGACCCGGAGAAGAACGAGCCGATCATCGACGAGGGCGACGAGATCGTCTTCGTCAACTACGTGGTGACGAACAACGGCGATCCGATCGACCTGGGCTCCTCGCTGGTCGACGTCGAGTCGCGCTACGTCGACTGGCCGTACCTGCAGGGCATGGACGGCATCACCGACAGCGCGCTCTACGAGGAGCAGGACGTGCAGACGCTGGGCGTCTCCGAGATCGCCGATCCCGCCGTGTACACGCTCGGCAAGGGCGAGACCTTCGCCTACGGCGAGAACTTCCGGTACGAGAAGGGCACCGAGCTCGAGGT
>NZ_LMMY01000011.1:249425-250685 GCF_001422865.1 Aeromicrobium sp. Leaf272 | reverse complement strand
CCTCGGAGGGCCTCCGAGGGTGAGTGGGAGAGAACCGTGGTGAGCTCGCGATTCCCATCAGGTGATGGGAATCGCGAGGCCGCTGGGAACGACGAAGGGGCCCGGACCGCCATGGTCCGGGCCCCTTCGCGTCAGGTCACTGCAGGCTGAAGCACGGCTTGGAGAAGTCGTACGCCTCCGCCGTGGGGCCCGTGGTGAGGTCCTGCTCGAGCGACACTCCCGTGGGGGCGTCCTTGTCGACCTTGCTGATGACGCTCGATCGGAACGCCGACTCCGCGGGCTCGCCGGTGTTCTTGCCGGCCTCGTTGGGCAGCATGCCCTCGTAGTCGACCTCCTCGAGCGACTTCGCGGCCTCGACGAGGCTCTCGCGGGTGATGCCGCCGTCCTCGTCGGCCTGCTTCAGGGCTGCGAGGAGCGGGTAGCTCCAGGCCCAGCCTGCCGTGTAGCCGTCGCTCGGCGTCACGTCGCCCAGGGCCTCGCGCATGGCCTCGTGGCCCGGGGTGTCGGTGCCGAACGGACCCCACGGGCCCGCCTGGAAGTACAGCGCCTCGATGGCCGGAGCGGCTGCGGACTGCAGCAGCGCCGGGTTCCAGGTGGGGCTGGAGCCGACGACGGTCCCGTCGAAGCCCTCGGCCGCAGCGCCGCCGACGATCGCGGCCATCTCGGCCGGACCGGTCGAGATCACCAGGAGGTCGGGATCCTCACGGAGCACCGACGCGACCGTCTCGGCCTGCTGGTCCTGGCCGGGCGGTGCCTTGATCTCGACGTACTCGAGGTCGTTGGCCTCGGCCGCGGCCTTGACGCCGGCCGCGGCGTCTCCGCCGTAGTCGTTGTCGTAGCCGACGGCGGCGATCTTGCCCGCGACGTCGCGGTTCTCGACGGCCCAGTCGACGCCGTTCATGGCCTCGAAGCAGTAGTTGGCGCCGCTCTCCAGGATCTGGTCCTCGAACTCCCAGGCCGAGTTCCACGAGGCCGGCACGCCGATCACGTCGTCGGCCTTCATGTCCTCCAGGATCGCGAGGGTCTGCGACGAGCCGAGCGTCTGGCCCAGCGCCAGGATGTCCTTGCGGATCTCCTGGTACTTGCGGTTGTGGATCTCGGGGTTGTACTCGGCGTCCTGGACGTACTTCGTCACGTCCACGTCGTAGCCACCGACGCCGCCGTCCTCGTTGACCTTCTGCCAGAACGCCTTCTGCGCGTCCGTGATGGGCACGGCGAGCGGGGCGAACGGGCCCTTGGTGAGGTCGGAGATCACGCCCA
>NZ_LMMY01000011.1:249305-249402 GCF_001422865.1 Aeromicrobium sp. Leaf272 | reverse complement strand
GGCGGAGTCGCTGCCGCCGGAGCTGCGGCAACCGGTGAGCACGAGTGCCGCCACCGCGGCACCGACGCCGGCGCGCAGCAGGTGTCGAGAGATTCTC
>NZ_LMMY01000011.1:247513-249228 GCF_001422865.1 Aeromicrobium sp. Leaf272 | reverse complement strand
CCCGCATCCAGATGCCGAAGAGGCCGCGGGGCTCGAACACGAGGAAGAAGACGATGAGGGCGCCGTAGATGATCGCCTCGAGCTGGAAGACGGTCAGCAGGCCGCCGCCGACGGCGCTCGTGCTGATCAGCGGCACGTAGTGGGCGATCTCGGTGGAGATCCGCGGCAGCAGCGCGATGAACATCGCGCCCATGATCGAGCCGCTGATCGTCGCCACGCCGCCGATGAGGATCATCGCGAGGTACTGGATGCTCAGCAGCAGGCTGAAGGCGCCGGGCTCGAAGACGCCGACCACGGCGAAGTAGAGGGCGCCCGTGACGCCGGCGAAGAACGAGCTCATCGCGAACGCCATGACCTTGTACTTCGTGAGCGCCACCCCGATGACGGCCGCGGCGACGTCGCGGTCGCGGATGGCACCGAACGCGCGACCCACGCCCGAGCGGGCGATGTTGCGGCCGATGATCGCGAACACGATGAGGAACACGAGCCCGAGGAAGAACTGCTTCTGCTCGCGCGACATCTCCATGCCGAGCAGCGGCCCGGCCTGGGCGAAGTCGATGCCGAACAGCTCCAGCTCGGCGCCACGTCGGCCCACGCCGGCGCCGCCGGTGATGTCGCGGGCGTTGCGGAACACGTGGTCGCCGATGAAGACGATCCCGAGGGTCACGATGGCCAGGTAGAGGCCGCGCAGCCGCACCGCGATGGGCCCGACGACCAGGCCGGCCACGGCGGCGACGACGCCGGCGGCCGGCAGCCAGATCCACATCGGCAGCCCGTAGCCGAGCACCGGTCCGTCGGGGTTCCCGCCCAGCACGGCACCCGTGTAGGCGCCGAGGCCGATGAAGAACGCGTGCCCGAGCGAGACCTGTCCGGCGTACCCGGTGACGAGGTTCAGCCCGATGGCGCCGACCGCGGAGATCATGCCGAGCGCCAGCACCTGCAGCAGGTCGTCGGCGACCAGGAACGGCAGCAGGAACGAGAGCACCAGGATGACGACGAGCGAGCGTCGCTTGCCGGGCGTGTTGACGAGCGCGATGTCCTGCGCGTAGTCGGTGCGCGCGAGCGGACGGCTGCGCAGGCCGCCGCGTCGGAACGGGGAGGTGATGCTCATACCCGCTCCACCTCCTTGGTGCCGTAGAGCCCGTACGGTCTGACCAGCAGCACCACGAACATGAGGGCGTAGGGGACGACGAGGGCGAAGTTGGTGCCCAGCCACGGTGCGTACTCGGGCTGGTAGGTGGCGGTGATCGCCTCGACGATCCCGACCGCGAGCCCACCGATCACGGCACCCTGCACGCTGTCGAGGCCGCCGATGATGATCGCCGGCAGCGCCTTGAGCGCGATCGTCCAGCTGGTCTGCTCGATGCCCGCCGCGCCCGCGGCGACGAAGGTCCCGGCGATGGCGGCGAGGCCACCGGCGATGCCCCAGGCGATCGCGAAGANGGCGCGGAAGAAGACGACGAGGCCCACGACGCACAGCGCCGTGACCGCGATCAGCCCGATCCGCTGGTAGGAGATCGACAGCCCGAGCAGCTCCAGCCGCTCGCTGCCGCTGGGGTAGGTGACGATCTTGGGCTGCGCGCCGATGTAGCGGTTGGCCACGATGCGCAGCACGATGTCGATGCCGATCGTGATGATCGCCAGCGTGAAGACCGGCTTGCCCACCATGGGGCGCAGGGCCACGCGCTCGACCAGCATGCCGACGAGCGCGCCGC
>NZ_LMMY01000011.1:232658-247498 GCF_001422865.1 Aeromicrobium sp. Leaf272 | reverse complement strand
TGGGCGAAGCTGATGACCTTCGTGGCCTTGTAGATCATGACGTAGCCCAGCGCCAGGAGGGCGTAGATCGCACCTTGGCCCACACCGTTCAGCACGGCCTGCAGGAACTCGGTCATGCGCGGCTCCGGTCGGTTGCGTACAGCTGGTCGATGAGGTCCTCGAACTGCGCGGTCACGGCCGAGCGGCGCACCTTCTGCGTGGCCGTCAGCTCACCGTCGTCGTGGTCGAGCTCCTTCGGCAGCAGCGCGAAGGCCTTGATCGTCTCGACGCTGGCGAACTTGGTGTTGGTCTCGTCGACGACCTTCTGCACGAGGGCCCGGACCTCCGGCTTCTGGCTGAGGTCGCGGTACGTGGTGAACGGCATCTTCTGGCGCTGCGCCCAGTCGCCCACGGTGTCGAGCTCGATGCCGATGAGGGCGGTCAGGTACTTGCGCCGGTCGCCGATGACGATGGCCTCCTTGACGTACGGCGACGCCTTGAGGCTGTTCTCGATCTCGCTCGGGGCGATGTTCTTGCCGCCCGCGGTGATGATGATGTCCTTCAGCCGGTCGGTGATGCGCACGTACGTGCCGTCGACCCACTCGCCGACGTCGCCCGTGTGCAGCCAGCCGTCGGCGTCGACCGTGGAGGCCGTGGCCTCGGGGTTGTTCCAGTACCCGGCGAAGGTGCCCTCGTGCCGGGTGAGGATCTCGCCGGTCTCGTCGTCGATGCGCAGCTCGATGCCGTCCTGCGGCTCGCCGACGGTGCCGAGCAGGACCCGGCCGCGGCGGTTGGCGGTGGCGATCGCACTGTTCTCGGTCATGCCGTACACCTCGTGCATCGGCAGGCCGAGGCCCATGAAGAACTCGAGCACCTCAGGGGCGATGGGCGCGGCGCCGGACGCGGCGTACCGCACCTTCGACAGCCCGAGCCGCTCGCGCAGCGCGCGGTAGAGGAAGACCCAGCCGACGGCGTAGGCCACGCGGGTGGCCACGGTGTGCCGGCCGCGATTGGCCACGAGGGTGCGACCGATCCAGCGCGAGACCCTCATCCAGAGCGCGAAGTTGGCGCGCTTGAGCCGCGAGGCGCCCGACATCCGGATCTGCACGCCGGCCACCAGCTTCTCCCAGATGCGGGGGACGCCGAACAGCAGCGTCGGCTGGATCTCGCGCAGCGCCACCTGCACCGTGTCGATCGACTCGGCGAAGTTCATCTGCACGCCCGACGCGGCGCTCGTCCACACCGTGAACAGGCGCTCCGCCACGTGGCACAGGGGCAGGTACGAGACCGCGAGGTCCTTCTCGTTCGCGGCGGGGTCGATGAGCGCGTCGGTGCGCAGCCGCTCCACGACCCAGGCGATGTTGCCGGTCGAGAGCATGGCGCCCTTCGGCGGACCCGTGGTGCCCGACGTGTAGACGAGGGTGGCGAGGTCGTCGGGCTGTGCGGCGTCGACGAGCGACTCGACCGCGCCCGGGTGCTCCTGCGCGTGCGCACGCCCCGCGGCCATGAAGTCGTCCCACGAGACGAGTCGTCGGTCGTCGTAGCGGCCCCGGATGCCGCGCGGGTCGAGGTAGACGATCGTCCGCAGCTCGGGCAAATCCTCGATCACCTCGAGGGCCTTGTCGAGCTGCTCCTGGTCCTCGGCGATGAGCAGCGACGAGCCGGAGTCGCGCAGCACGTGCAGCACCTCGGGCGCCGGGTTCGTCGTGTACAGGCCCACCGTGGCCGCGCGGACCGCGGTGATGCCGACGTCGCAGAACAACCACTCGGGCCGGTTCTCGCTGTGCACGGCCACGCGCTCGCCGACCTGCACGCCGGCGGCGAGGAGGGCGTGTCCCACGAGAACCGACTGCTCCCAGTAGTCGGCCCAGGTGATCTCCTCCCAGAGGCCGAGGTTCTTCTCTCGCATCGCGACGGCGTCGGGGCTGGTGACGGAGCGTTCGCGCACGGCCTGCGCCAGCGTCGGGCGGCTCATCGCTGCTCTCCTGTGCTCGGGTCGGTGCTGGCCTCGGGCGGGGCGTCGTCGGACAGGGGGGTGTCGTCGCCGACGCCCAGGTACGCGGCGATCACGCCCGGGTGGTCCTGCACCTCGGCGGGCGTGCCCGTGGTGATCGGCTTGCCGAAGTCCATGGCCATCACCCGGTCGGCCAGGTCCATGACCAGGCCCATGTCGTGCTCGACGAGGATCATGGCGATGCCGAGCTCGCCCGCGACGTCGAGGATGAACCGGGCCATGTCCTCGGTCTCCTCGCCGTTCATGCCGGCGACCGGCTCGTCCAGCAGCAGGAGCTTGGGGTCCATGGCCAGGGCGCGGCCGAGCTCGATGCGCTTCTGCACGCCGTACGGCAGCATCCCGACGGGCAGCTGGCGATAGGCCTCGATCTCGAGGAAGTCGATGATCTCCTCGACCTCGCGGCGGTTGCGCACCTCGGCCTTGCGGGCGCGGCCGAGCCAGGCGAGCGCCGACGGCCAGCCGTAGCCGAGCGCGTGGTGGCGCCCGAGCATGAGGTTGTCGACGACGTCGAGGTTGGCGAACAGCTCGATGTTCTGGAACGTGCGCGCCATGCCCATCGCGGCGATCGCGTGTGGCTTGGAGCCGAGGATCTCCTGCCCGAGGAAGGTGACCGATCCCTTCTGGGGCCGGTACACGCCCGAGAGCACGTTGAAGATCGACGTCTTGCCGGCACCGTTGGGGCCGATCACGGCGAACAGCTCGCCGTGGTGCACGTCGAGGTCGACGCCCTGCAGCGCCTTGACCCCGGCGAACGCCAGCTCGACGCCGCGCAGGCTGACGACCGGCTCGGCCGTGGCGCCGGCGTCGGGGCGGGGCGTGGGTTCGGTGAGCGAGTGGGTCACGAGAGCCACCTCTTGCGTCGCTTGTAGTGCTTGACCTCGCGGTAGGAGGTCGCGAGCTCTCCACGCCCCAGGTAGAAGTCGCGGATGTCGTCGTCGGCGAGCAGCTCGGCGGCCGGCTTGTCCATGACGACCTTGCCGTGCTCGAGCACGTACCCGTGGCTCGCGATCGACAGCGCCATGGTGGCGTTCTGCTCCACGAGCAGCACGGTCGTGCCGCGTCGGTTGATCTCGACCACGATGTCCTTGATCTGCTGGACGATGCGCGGCGCGAGGCCCAGGCTCGGCTCGTCGAGGAGCAGGTAGTCGGGCTTGGCCACGAGTGCACGGCCCATGGCCAGCATCTGCTGCTCGCCACCGGACAGGTAGCCGGCGATGTTGCGTCGGCGCTCGCGCAGCACCGGGAACAGCTCGTAGACCTCCTCGACGGCGTCGTTCAGGCTGCCCTTGCGGGTGTGACCGCCGACCTTGAGGTTCTCCTCGACGCTGAACTCCGAGAAGACCCGGCGTCCCTCGAGGACCTGCCCGAGGCCCGCCGCCACGATCTTCGGCGCGGTGAGCGTGTGCAGGGGGACGTCGTCGAGCGTGACCTGGCCCTTGGTGATGGCGCCGTCGTGCACGTCGAGCAGCCCGGACAGTGCGCGCAGGAGCGTCGTCTTGCCGGCGCCGTTGGCTCCGAGCAGGGCGACGATGCTGCCGCGAGGCACCTGCAGGCTCACGCCACGCAGCACGAGGACGACGTCGTTGTAGACGACTTCCAGGTTCTTGACCGCCAGCACAGGGTCCCTCTCGTCGGCTGCGGGGTTGCGGTGAACCTAGGCCATGACGTGGGTCACAAGCAATATGCACCTGGTGTGAATGTTCACTCGGGGTGCATGATGGTTGCGTGAGTCGACCAGAGGCGTCGCCGCTCCCGGAGCGGGAGCAGCGGGACGGACGGGTGGCGCGCGGCAACCGGACCCGTCGGGCCATCGTCGAGGCGCACGCGGAGCTGATCCGGGGAGGCGACCTGCTGCCCACCGCGGCCCAGGTGGCGGAGCGCGCCGGCGTCTCGGTGCGCACGTTGTGGGGTTCCTTCGGCGACATGGAGGGGCTGCTTCAGGCGACGACCGGCTACTGGTTCGAGCAAGACTCGGCCCTGCGCGGCGAGGTCGACCCGTCGGCCCCGTTGCCCGAGCGCATCGAGCGCTTCTGCGCCGAGCGGGCACGTCGGCTCGAGAACATCTCGCCCGCAGCCCGCGCAGCGCAGCTGAAGGAGCCGTTCTCGCCGACGTTGCGCTCGAGCCGGCTCGGTCACGTGGAACGGGTGGTGCACGACATCGAGCAGGCCTTCGCCGGTGAGCTCGACGCGGCGGCGGACCGCGCGGCGCTCCTCGACGCCCTGGTCGGGTCGACGTCGTGGAACGCCTGGTCCCTCCTGCGCGACGACCTCGACCGCTCCGTCGCCGCCGCCCACGCCGCCATGCTCCACACCGTCCGCGCCCTCCTCTCCGCCCCCTGACGCCCCCCGCCTCGACTCGTCAGAGGTAGGTGACGCACCTGTCCGACTGGTCAGAGGTAGGTGACGCACCTGATGGGTCCGCTGAAAGGTGCGAGACCTACCGCCGCGGAGCGACCGGCGTCCACACGGTGAGGTCGGGTGCGGCGGCCATCGCCTCGCGGGGCGTGCGGTTCAACGCCTGGAACGCGACCCCGAACCTGGGCGACGGTCCCGAGTACCCGCCCGCGACGAGTGCCTCGTGCACCCGACGTACCACCGTGCGGGGCGTCACCTTCAGCTCGCGGGTGATCTGGCGATACTCGATGTCCGCCGAGCGATACAACTGGTACCGATCGATGTCGGCGACGTACTGACCGCGGTTGGTCTGGTGCTGACTTCCCTCGTACTCGGAGGCGACGCGGAACAACCGCCACCACCAGTCCGGAGTGAGCAGGGTGCCGGCGACGTCGACCGGCACGTTCACCTCGGGCCGCGGCAGCCCGGCCGCTTGGAAGTAGAGCCGGACATGGCTCTCGGGGACCGATCGGGAGCGTCCGTCGAGGAGTCGAGCGACCCACCGCGCCTGTTCCGCTCCGTCGCGCCAGGGCTCGTCGTGGCAGAGGCGCGCGAGGACCTCGGGGTTCAGGAGACCTTGCTTGATCAGCCAGTCCCCGGCGGCCACCGCATCGAGGACCGTGAACCAACGGCACACCTCGACGAACACGGCTTCGGGACTGACGGCGACGTCGTCGTGCGCAGGCATGACGTCGCTGCGGTGCAGGAAGACCTCGGGGCAGTCGCGATGCAGGTCGCGACCCACGACCATCTGCAGCGGTCGGTGTGGGCCGAGGTCGAGTCCCAGCTGCTGCAGCCGGGTGGCGCCGGTGAAGCGCGCGTCGGCGGGCGCGTACTTGCGAGCCGCCACCCACCAGCGTTCCTCGGTCATCTCGAGGTCGGCAGGTGCCCAGACCGCCGGAAGGAGTCGACGGTAGGCCTTGCCCGCGAGGCGTCGGTGCGAGACGCCGAGCGCGAGCGCCTCGCGTACGTGGAACGGCTCGTGTGCGAGCGGGGCGGGGATCTGTGCGCGCGGGGGCATGTCCCCATCCCAGCGCTCGACCGGCGGGCACGGAATGCCTCGCCGGAACCCTGTGGACGAGTACCGGACTCCGGCGAGAGCGGGTGGGGAAGATGCATGCGCTGGAGGTAGGTCTCGAACCTCTCAGTGAGCCCATCACGTGCGAGGCCAACCTCCGGTGGCGTCGTCAGGTGCGTCACCTACCTCTGACCAGTCATCGCCGGGGGGAGGGGGCGGGAGGGGCCCGGATAGGCTGACGGGGTGATCGACGCCAGGCTGTTGCGAGACGACCCCGAGGCCATCCGAGAGGCGCAGCGACGCCGTGGGGAGGACCCGTCGGTCGTCGACGCGCTGGTCGAGGCCGACGAGCGCCGACGCTCCACGATCGCCGCGTTCGAGGCGTTGCGCAGCGAGCAGAAGTCGATGGGCAAGCAGGTCGCGCAGGCCCAGGGCGACGAGAAGCAGCAGCTGCTCACGCGCACCAAGGAGCTGAGCGCCCAGGTCAAGGCCGCCGACGCCGAGCAGACCGCGGCCGGCGAGGCCTTCACCGCACTGCTCAAGGCCCTGCCCAACCCTGCGCCCGACGCCCCGCCCGGCGGCGAGGACGACTTCGTGCTCCTCGAGGAGGTCGGCACGCCCCGCGACTTCGCGGCCGAGGGCTTCGAGCCGAAGGACCACCTCGAGCTCGGCCAACTGCTCGGCGCCATCGACGTCGAGCGCGGCGTGAAGGTCAGCGGCTCACGCTTCTACTTCCTCACCGGCGTCGGCGCGCAGCTGGAGCTGGCGCTCACCCAGCTGGCCATGCAGAAGGCCGCCGCGTGGGGCTTCACGCCGATGATCCCGCCGGCGCTCGTCAAGCCGCGCGCCATGGAGGGCACGGGCTTCCTCGGCCAGGCCGCGGCCGACGTCTACCACCTCGAGAAGGACGACCTGTACCTCGTGGGCACGTCGGAGGTGCCGCTCGCGGCGTACCACTCCGACGAGATCCTCGACGGCCCGAAGAAGTACGTCGCGTTCAGCCCGTGCTTCCGTCGCGAGGCCGGCTCGCACGGCAAGGACACCCGCGGCATCGTGCGCGTGCACTGGTTCGACAAGGTCGAGATGTTCGTCTGCACGTCGCTGGAGGAGTCCTACGCCCAGCACGAGCAGATCCTCGGCTTCGAGAAGGAGTGGCTCGACCTGCTCGAGCTTCCGTACCGAGTCATCGACGTCGCCGCGGGCGACCTCGGCCTCTCCGCGGTGCGCAAGTTCGACTGCGAGGCGTGGATCCCCACCCAGGGCAAGTACCGCGAGGTCAGCTCCGCGTCGAACTGCACCCAGTTCCAGGCCCGCCGCCTCGACATCCGCAACCGGCTCGACGACGGCGGCACCGAACCCACCGCCACGCTGAACGGCACGCTGTGCGCCATGCCGCGCATCATCGTCGCCCTGCTCGAGAACGGCCAGCAGGCCGACGGGTCGGTCCGCCTGCCCGCAGCCCTGCACCCGTTCCTCGGCGAGGTACTGGAGCCGGTCGCGAAGGCGGGCGCATGACCTGGCGGCCGAAGCTCGTCGCGCTCGACGTCGACGGCACCCTGGTCGACTGGGAGAACCGGATGACCGACGTGGTCCGCGACGCCGTGCACGCCCTGAAGGACACCGGCGTGCACGTGGTCATCTCCACCGGTCGTGCCATCCCCGGGGTGATCGACGCCGCCGAGAACCTACGGCTCGACGACGGCATCGCGGTGGCCAGCAACGGCGCCGTGGTGCACACCTACAGCCCGGTCGACGTGATCCACACGGTCACGTTCGATGCCAGCGAGGCGGTCCGCCGGGTGCTCGAGCACGTGCCCGACGCGCTCGTGGCGGTCGAGGAGGTCGGCACCGGCTACCGGATCAGCGCGCCCTTCCCGGAGTGGGAGATCAGCGGCGACGTGAAGATCCAGGACGTCGACGAGCTGGTGGCCGAGCCGGTCACGCGGGTCATCATCCGCGCACCGGAGCACGACGTCGAGGAGTTCGGCGCGCTCGTGCACGGGCTGGGCCTCAACGAGGTCAACTACAACATCGGCTACACGGCCTGGCTCGACATCGCCCCCGAGGGCGTCTCGAAGGCCTCCGGCCTGGAGGTCGTGTGCGCGCGGCTGGGGGTCGACCAGGCCGACGTGCTGGCCGTGGGCGACGGCATGAACGACTACGACATGCTCCGCTGGGCGGGTCGCGGTGTGGCCATGGGCCAGGGATCGGACGAGCTCAAGGCCGTGGCCGACGACGTCACGGGCAGCGTGGTCGACGACGGTCTCGCCGACGAGCTGCGTCGCTGGCTCTGACCGGCGGTGCGGCGGGCGGCAGGTCTCGCACCTCACCGGCGTCGGATTCGGTGCGTCACCTACCTCTGACGGCCGGATCAGGTGCGTCACCTACCTCTGACGGCCGGATCAGGTGCGTCACCTACCTCTGAGGAGGAGAGGCGGGTCAGGCGAGCTGGCTGGACTCCAGGGAGTCGAAGGCGTCGAGGACCTCGTCGACCGACGGGATGCGTCGGGGCAGGTCGGCCACGGCGGCCAGCGCCGACGCCTGCTCGGCGGCCTCGGCCCGGGCGCGCCGCAGATGGCGCTTGATGGTCGACGTGGAGCAGCCGAGCCGCTCGGCGAGCTGCTGGCAGGTGTCCTTCGGGTGCGCGGTGCGCGCCGCCAGGACGGCCTCGTGGCTCACGGGACCGGCGCCGAGCCGGGCCGGCCCGTACGATCCGGACTGGTTGGCGTCGACGACGATGCCGAGGCTGTCGCGGATGCTCGCGCGGTCGGCCTCGGTCGTGCAGGCCACGAAGCCCGAGACGTCGACCTCGACGACCGCCCGGTAGAGGCAGTCGACGAGCATGGGGCAACCCGCGCAACGGCGGTGGGCCTGCGCAAGGATCTCCCCCAGGCCGACGCGCGATGCGGCGTCGAGCTCGTGGGCTCCTGCGTACAGGCGTTCGTCGCGGAACACCGGCTCACGCGTGCACGGAGGTGCAGCGATGTCGGTCACGATGGTCATGGGTCCCTCTCCCGGTCGCATCCTTTCGCGTCACACTAGAGGTACATCCCGCCCGCAGGACCGTTTTGCGCCGACTCAGTACTTTGGTCACTTTCTGGACCGTTTGACGGCGGCAGGGCGAGCCTCATGTTCTGGAACTGCGCCTGTGCCTGCACCTGCTGGGCGTACAGCGCGGCCTGGATGCCGTGGAACAGACCCTCGAGCCAGCCCACGAGCTGGGCCTGGGCGATGCGCAGCTCGGCGTCGGACGGCGACTCGTCCTCGAACGGCAGGCTCAGGCGCTGCAGCTCGGCCACCAGCTCGGGGGCGAGACCGTCCTCGAGCTCCTTGACGGACTGGCGGTGGATCTCGCGCAGCCGGGTGCGGCTGGCGTCGTCGAGCGGCGCGGCCTTCACCTCGTCCAGGAGCTGGCGGATCATGCCGCCGATGCGCATGACCTTGGCCGGCTGCTCCACGAGGTCTCCCAGCGGTGTCCCGCGCTGGGCCGTCTCCGGGGTCGCGGCGCCGGGGGCCTCGACGGGGGTGCCGTCGGGGCCGATGACCTGCGGCGACGGCGTCGACAGCTGCGTCGACCGGTGGGGCTCGGACTCAGGTTGGCTCATGCGTCCAGCCTATGAGAGACCGCCCACACCGGCCCGTCACGGTTTGAAACCGGCTCGCGGGCCTGGTTCAGTCGTGCGGATGAGCACCACGAGCGAGGTCAGGAACGGGTCGACGTCGGCCCCCGCGCGACGCCGCGACCCGCGGCTCGACGTGCTCAAGGGCGTGCTCATCGGCGGGGTGGTCCTGGGCCACTTCCTCGAGACGTCCGGCGGACAGGCACCCGACGGCCTGTACTCGGGCTGGTCGAGCGAGCCGCAGCGCGCCGTCCTCACCGCCCTCTACATCGTCCACATGCCGTTGTTCGTGCTGCTGGCCGGCGTCACCGCCAGCACCCGACGTCGCGCCCACCGCATCGCGCAGATGGTGGGGCTGTACCTCGTGCTCCAGGTCGCGCTCCTGACCCTGCGGGGCGCGGACGTCACCCCCGAGACGCTCGTGCACCCGGTGTACGGCATGTGGTTCCTGCTGGCGATGGCGTGGTGGCTGGCCGTCCTGCCGGTCGTGAGGCGTCTCGGCCGGGCGGCCCTGCCGGTCGCCACGCTCGTCTCCCTCGTGGCGGTCACGGCACCCGTGGCCGACACCGACGTGGTGGCCTGGGCGCGCGCGGCCTGCTACCTGCCGTTCTTCGTCGCCGGCCACCTCCACGGCCCGGCGCTGCTCCGCCGGACCGCCGACGTGGGCAGCGCGCTCGTCGGACCCGCCGTGCTGGTGCTCGGCGGAGTCACGAGCGCCGTGCTGGTCTGGGGCGTCGACCCTCGCTGGTACCGCGGGGCCGACACGGCCGGCTCCATGCACGACTCGCCGGCCGTCGCCCTCGCCGTGCGTGTCGTCTGCTTCGCGGCCGCGGTCGTGTGCTCCCTCGCCCTGCTGGCGCTCGTCCCACGGCGTCAGCGGGTGGCCGAGGTGCTCGGACGTCGCAGCCTCGCGATCTACGCGCTGCACGTGCCGTTCGTGTTCGCGGCGCAGTGGTGGTTCGAGGGCCGCGGCATCGACGCATGGCCGGCGTCGGCGATCGCGGTGCTCATGACGGTCGCGTCGCTCGCGCTGCTCGCGCACCCGGCGTTCGACACCGTGCTGCGTCGGGTGGGCGAGCGCATGGCCGACGTCATCGTCTCGACGGTGCGGTCGTCGGCCAGGGCGTCCCGCACCACGGCGCTGCAGGGTCCGGCCGACGACGCCGACCTGCGCCACCACCCGCACCGCCAGCCCTCGGGCCCGCAGCAGCTGATCCTCTGACGGCTCAGAGGGTCAGCAGCACCTTGCCGGTGTGGCTGGAGTCCTCGAGCACCTGGTGGGCGTCGCGCACCTGGTCGAGGGGCATCCGGGCGTGGACGATCGGGCGCACCGTGCCGTCGGCCACCAGCGGCCACACCTGGGCCACCATCGCCGACACGATCGCCGCCTTCTCCTGCGTGGGACGGGCGCGCAGCGACGTGGCCATGACCGCGGCACGCTTCATGAGCAGCCGGTTGAGGTTCAGCTCGCCCTTCACGCCGCCCTGCAGGCCGATGACGACGAGCCGGCCGGCGGTGTTGAGGGCGCGCACGTTCTGGTCGAGGTACTTGGCGCCGACGATGTCGAGGATGACGTCGGCCTTGAGCCCGGCCTCGTCGAGCGCGTCGACGAAGTCGGTCTCGCGGTAGTTGATGGCGAGGTCGGCGCCCAGCTCGCGGCAGAACGCGGCCTTCTCGGCGCTGCCGACGGTGACGACGACACGGGCCCCGAAGGCCTTGGCCAGCTGGATGGCCATGGTGCCGATGCCGCTGGCGCCGCCGTGCACGAGGAGCGTCTCGCCGTGCTGGAGCTTGGCCATCATGAACACGTTGGACCACACGGTGGCCGCGACCTCCATGAGCCCGGCGGCGTCGACCAGGTCGACCCCGCGCGGTGCGACGGCCACCTGGCCGGCCGGCACGGCCACGTACTCGGCGTAGCCGCCGCCGGAGAGCAGCGCCACCACGTGCTCGCCCTTGCTGAACTCGGTGACACCCTCGCCGAGGGCCACGACGTCGCCGGAGCACTCGAGGCCCAGGACCGGGGTGGCGCCCTCCGGCGGGTCGTAGAACCCCTGGCGCTGCATGAGGTCGGCACGGTTGACGCCCGCGGCGGTGACCCGCACGAGCACCTCGCCAGGCCCCGGCTCGGGGGCTTCGACGTCGACGACCTGCAAGGCCTCGACTCCACCGGGTTCGGGCACGACGACAGCACGCATGGGCCGAGGCTATCGGCGGTCGCCGGCAGCTGCCTCCGCGCCTCGACGGCGGGCGACGTGCGAGGCGCGCTGGGCGAGCGCACACGCCGGTGCCGCCCTAGCGTTGAGGCCGTGGACGATCGACGTCGGGCGGTGCGCCTCGTGCTGCCGCACCAGCTGTTCGTCGAGCACCTCGACGTGCCTGCGGGCACGTCGTTCGTGCTGGTGGAGCACGACCTGCTGTTCCGCCAGTACGCGTTCCACGCACAGAAGCTGGTGCTGCACCGGGCGTCGATGGAGCGGTTCGCACAGCGGCTGGAGTCCGCCGGACACGACGTCGTGCGGGTGCGGACCGACGGCCGCACCACCAGTCGGGCCGCCCTGGCGCGCGTGCTCGAGGGTGCCGCCGCGGTCAGCGTGTTCGACGTGGTCGACGACTGGCTCGAGCAGGACCTCGACGCGACCGCCGCCGACGTCGGGCTGGAGCTGGAGTGGCTGGAGTCGCCCAACTTCCTGACCACGCGCGAGCAGGTGCGCGAGCAGCTGGGCGGGAAGCGGCCGCGCATGCAGCACTTCTACGCCTGGCAGCGCACGCGCCTCGACGTGCTGGTCGACGGCGACCAGCCGGTCGGCGGGAAGTGGTCGTTCGACGAGGAGAACCGCAAGAAGCTGCCGAGGTCGGTCGACGTGCCGGACGTGAACCGGCCCGAGCGCGTGGCCGAGGTCGACGACGCGATCGCGTGGGTGCGGAGCGCCTTCCCTGACGCGCCGGGTCGGCTCGAGAGCTTCGCCTGGCCCACCGACCACGCCGAGGCCGAGGCGATGCTCGAGGAGTTCGTGACGGAGCGTCTCGACACCTTCGGCCCGTACGAGGACGCGATCACGACCCGCTCGGCGACGGTGTTCCACTCGGTGCTGACCCCGGCGCTCAACATCGGCCTGCTGTCGCCCGCGCAGGTGCTGGGCCGGGTGCTCGACCACGCCGACGAGCACGACGTGCCGCTGGCGTCGCTGGAGGGCTTCGTGCGCCAGCTCATCGGCTGGCGGGAGTACATGCGCGGCGTGTACGTGACCCACGGCCGACGCATGCGCACCGCCAACCACCTCGCGCACACCCGCTCGCTCGCCCCGGGCTGGTGGGACGCGACCACGGGGCTCGACCCGGTGGACCTGGTCGTGCGGAGGGTGCTCGACGACGGCTGGTGCCACCACATCGAGCGGCTCATGGTGGTGGGCAACGCCATGAGCCTGCTGCGGATCGACCCCGACGAGGTCTACGAGTGGTTCATGGCCCTGTTCGTCGACGCCTACGACTGGGTGATGGTGCCCAACGTGTACGCGATGAGCCAGTTCGCGGCCGGGCCGGCGATCACGACCAAGCCGTACGTGTCGGGCTCGGCCTACCTGCGGCGGATGTCCGACGTGCCGAAGGGCGACTGGTGCGAGGCGTGGGACGGCCTGTACTGGACGTTCGTGCGCGACCACCTCGACGTCTTCGCCACGAACCCGCGCTCGCGCATGATGGCCCGCTCGTACGAGGCGATGGACCCGGCGACGAAGGCGGGCCACACGCGCGCGGCCGCGCCCTGGCTCCAGGACTGAGCGCGCAGAGGGCTGGAACGGCGGGGCTCGGCCGGTCTCATCGGCCTCTCAGACCGGTCCTGACACACTGGGTTGCATGCGTGTGGCCGCGGTGCAGCTGGCGTCGACGATCGACTCCGCCGAGAATCGGAGCCTCGTCGACGCACGCCTGACCGCTCTCGAGCCCGCGGTCGACCTGGTGGTGCTGCCCGAGGCGACGATGCACGACTTCGGTTCGCCCGACCACGACCTGGCCGCCGCGGCCGAGCCGCTCGACGGTCCGTTCGTCGACCTGGTCGCGGGCCACGCCCGACGGCTGGGTGCCACCGTGGTGGCGGGCCTGTTCGAGCGCACCGACGACCTGCCCTACAACACGCTCGTGGTGCTGGGCCCCGACGGGGACCTGACGGCCACGTACCGCAAGATCCACCTCTACGACTCGTTCGGCTACGCCGAGTCCGACCGCCTGCGCGGCGGCGCCGTGGAGCCCGTGACGGTCGACGTCCCCACGGCCGACGGCTCGTCGGCCCGGGTCGGCCTCATGACCTGCTACGACCTGCGGTTCCCCGAGCTGGGACGGGCCCTCGTCGACGCCGGGGCCGAGGCGTTCGTGGTCCCTGCGGCCTGGGTGGCCGGCGAGCACAAGCTGCACCACTGGCGCACGCTCCTGGCGGCCCGCGCGGTCGAGGACGTGGTCGGCGTGGTGGCGGCCGCCCAGGGTGGCGAGCGCTACACGGGGCACTCCCTCGTGCTCGACGCCTGGGGCACTACCCTCGCCGAGGGGGATGCAGGAAAGGACGATCTGGTGACGGCTGACCTCGACCTCGCCGACGTCGCCCGCGCACGTGAGGTGAACCCCTCGCTGGCCAATCGCAGGATGGGCCGCGCATGACCCCGACGCGTCAGGCCGTCCAGCGCGGGTCGGCACAGCCGGGACGGCGTCGGCTCGACACGTCGGTCCCGGCCGACTACGACGTCCCGACCCGACAGCCGCGGCTCGAGTCGCCGACCACGGCGCGCTACGCCTTCGCCGCCACGTTCCTGGCGTGGGTGGCGGGCGTGGCGGTCGCGGGCACCGCCGTGGTGGCGGTGCCGCACCCGGCCTGGATCGAGCGGTGGGGCGCGGCCCTGCTGCTCGTGGTGTTCAGCATCGGCCTGACGCACCGCGGCGGCGGCCACATGCGCATCTGGACGGTCGCGGCGGGCGTGCTGGCGCTGTCGGCGGTGGTGACGGAGCTGAACCTGCTGGTGGCGGGGGCTGCCGCGGTCTCGGCGATCCTCGCCAGCGTGTGGGCGGTGGTGATCACCCGGCCGGCTCGCAGCGCGATCGGGGCGTTGAAGGAGTTCGTCCTCGCCCTGGCGGTCGCGCTCAGCGGCACGCTCGCCGTCGCGGCCTGGAACGCGCCCGTGGCCTACCAGCGCTTCAACCTGGTGGTGCTCGCCGCGGCGCTGACCCTCGCCATCGCCTTCGTGTGGAACCTCGGGGCGGGTCTGCACGGGCTGGGCAAGCAGAACATCGCGATCATCGCGGCCGTGGCAGCGGTGCTGCTGGTGCTGCTGGCGTACTCCAGCTTCGTCCGCACGCACGGCTCGGAGACGGTGGTGGAGGGCATCACGAACTTCGTCATCTGGATGCGCGAGACGGTCGGTGGGGTGCCGCGTCCGGTGGAGGTCTTCATCGGGTTCCCGGCGCTCATCGTGGGGGTGTCGTTGCGCTCGAAGCGTCGTGACGGCTGGTGGGTGCTGGTGTTCGCGGTGCTGGGCACGGGCGTGCTCACGACGTCGTTGGTCTCGCCGGGCGCCTACCCGTCGTACATCGCCCTGTCGACGGTGTACTCCGTGGTGCTGGGCGTCGTGGTGGGTCTGGTGGCGCGCTTCGTGGCGATGCGGCAGCGCGGTTCGCGGGCGTCGCGGTCGCTGGAGCCGACGTCGCGCTCCGAGCCTGGACGGCTCGCCCCTCTCAAGTAGTGCGAGAATCGGCGGTGGCGTCGGTGTGGCTTCGGCCGCGGTGACGCCGAGGAGGGGTGCCGGAGTGGCCGATCGGAACCGCCTTGAAA
>NZ_LMMY01000011.1:232442-232528 GCF_001422865.1 Aeromicrobium sp. Leaf272 | reverse complement strand
GGAGTCCCGCCCCCTCTGCTCAGCGCCGCGAAGCGGCCCCTCGCAGAGGGCTCCGGATTCGGGGAGGCGTGGCGAGGAACGAGCCA
>NZ_LMMY01000011.1:227653-232366 GCF_001422865.1 Aeromicrobium sp. Leaf272 | reverse complement strand
TTCGGGAGGAGCCGCGAGGAACGAGCGGCGACGGAGTCCCGCCCCCTCTGCTCAGCGCCGCGAGTCCCGCCGCCTCTGCTCGTCGTCGGCACTCCGCCGCCCGCCGGGTCCGCCCCAGTAGATTGGCCTCGCCCGTACCGACCCCCGAAGGACCCATGACCACGTACCGCCTGGACCGTGCCCCTGCCCTGGCCATCGCTGGGGTCGCGTTCGTCGTGGCCGCCTTCACGGGCTTCGTCGCCTTCGTGGCGACGTCGTGGATCGCAGGTGTGGTGACCGTGCTCGCGGTGCTGGTCGCGGCGATCGTGGTGCTGCGCCCTCCCGTGGTGGCGCGCCTCGACGAGCACGGCATCCGCACACGTCGGGCGCGGGAGCGCTGGGTCGACGTGGAGGACGTGACGGTCCGCGAGGGCCTGCTGCTGCTGGCCCTGGACGAGGCCGGAGACGAGCAGCGGGTGCTGCGACTGTCGCTCGCCACCTTCGGTGCGCGGGCCCCCGAGCTGGTGCGCGAGGTCCACGACCGGCTCAACACCGCGCACGGCTACCGCCGCTTCGGCTGAGCCCGGCGGCACGAGCGCGGGAGCACGCCCTCCGACTGCCCGGCCCCCGGTGCCCGGTGCCGGACCTACCGCCCGAGGCCGTGCAAGGTCAGAGCGAGCCGCCCTCGCCGTCCCAACGGGGGATCTGGTCTCCGGTCGGCGCGTACGACGCACGAGGGTCGCCGTCGAGGGCCCGCTGTGCGGCGTCGTCGGCCGTGCCCGGGGCGATCACGCGGATGAGGTGGTCGGTCCGGTCCTCCATGCTCACGGTCAGCACGTGGGTGTCGTCGCGGGGGAAGGTGCCGGTCTTCACGCGTCGGCCCGGCACGTTCACCGAGTGCGGATGGTCGTCCCAGTCGGGCGAGGAGTAGAGGATGCGCTGGATCCGGCCGCGGTCGGTCGGCCACGCGGCGAAGAACGCGGGAAGCTCGTCGGCGAGGATGCGGCTCCGCGGCCACCACGCGCCGTCGGTCTCGGGAGCCGTCTGGGCCGACGCGCTCGGTGCGAACACGGTGCGTGCCGACGTGCGGGAGGCAGTCTCGGCCGGGGATCGGAGGGCCATGAGGCCACCACCTGTGGTCGCCGTCGGCGCCGGCATCGATGATGACCCGACGTTCACGGTCGTGCCTCGAGCCTAGCCCGGCGGTCCTCGCCGGGGCGGCGCGCAGGTCGTCGGGAGGCCGGGGCGGTGAACAGGGCTATCGTGAAGGGAAGACTGCAGGTCCACGGGACGCCAAGCGGCGGATCGCGACGACGAGGCTCCCGTGGCGGCAGCGAACCTAGGCGGTCGTGAGATGTTCTCACTCCCAGCACGATCTCGTTGATCTCCTTCGTGTGGGCTCCGGGCGAACCCCTGCCGGCGGGCACCGGCGGGTCGGAGAACTACACCGTGGGCCAGGTCCGCGAGCTGCACCGGCGCGGGGTCGCCGCGCAGGTGGTCACCACCGGGCTCGGCGTGCACGACGGCCGCGACGGGTTTCCGGGCGTGCCGTTCCACTCCGTCGCGCGACCGGCCGACGTCGGCCAGATCGATGGCACTCTCGTCTTCATCACGGAGTTCCCGACCGTGCGCACGCGCCGGCCGGCGTTCCAGATGCTGCACGTGCCGCCCCCGGCCGGCGACCGACGTCGGGAGGCGATGCGTGCTCAGACCCGCGACCGCCACCCGGTGGCCACGAGCCGCTTCGCCGCACGCCTGTGGGCAGACTTCCTCGACGTCGACGTGGCCACGATCGACGTCGTGCACCCGTTCGCGGAGACCGTGTTCGCCGCCGAGCCGCGCTCGACGCGCCGGCCCGGTGTGGTGCGGGTCCTCTACGCGGGCCGGTTGAGCCCCGAGAAGGGGATCTACACGCTGCTGTCGATGCTCCACCACGAGCTGATCACCGACCTCGTCGACGAGGGGGTCGAGATCACCTTCACCGTCACGGCGGCCGGAGCGGACAAGCCTCAGGGCCGGATCATCCACCGGATGCTCGAGGCCCACGCCGGCATCACCCTGATCGACGCCGCCCGGACGCCCGAGGCGATGGCGACCCTCATGGCCGAGCACGACGTGGTGCTCATGCCGTCGAACGGCCAGTACTGGCACGAGACGTTCGGCATCGTCTCGATCGAGGCCCAGCACGCCGGTTGCCGGGTCGTCGCGTCCGACGACGGTGGACTGCCGGAGACAGACTGCGGGCTGGTCACGCTCGTGCCGGCCGACGACGCGTCCGCGCTGGCCGTCGGGCTGCGGCACGCCATCACGCTCGGACCCGCCGGCGACGCCGAACGCGCCCACGCCACGACCCGCTTCACGCTCGAGCACTCGGTCGACGAGCTCGTCGACGTGCTGGGACGGGTACGCCCCCCCACGCCGGCGCAGGTCGTCGACCAGCTGGAAACGCTCGTCGCAGCGCCGTCACCGCCACCACGACTCATCGGGACAGGAACCTCCGCATGACCGACACCGAACAGATCCACGAGCGGACCGCGACACCCCGACCGCCCGCACCGGCAGCGACGCCGCCCGGTGCGTCGTCCGGCGAGGCCCGCTACGTGAGCCAGTACACCGAGCTCGCGGCGGCGATGCGCGAGTCTGGCCTCCTGGAGCGGCGACACCTCTACTACTGGGCCCAGATCACCGTCGCGGTCGGGTCCTTCGTCGCGATCTGGGTGGGCTTCTTCCTGCTGGGCGACTCGTGGTGGCAGCTGCTGCTGGCCGCCGCGCTCGGGGTGCTGGTGGCGCAGTTCGGCTTCCTCGGCCACGACGCGGCGCACCGCCAGATGTTCTCCTCGAGGACCTGGAACGCGTGGACGTCGCGCATCCTGGCCGGCGCCTTCGCGGGCCTGAGCTACACGTGGTGGCGCGGCAAGCACAACAAGCACCACCTCGCGCCGAACCAGGAGGGGATCGACCCCGACATCGGACCAGGGGCGATCGCGTTCACGCCGGGGATCGTGGCGGAGCGGTCCGGCTTCAAGGGCTGGTTCGCCCGGCACCAGGGCTGGTTCTTCTTCCCGCTGCTGACGCTCGAGGGGATCAACCTGCACGTGCAGAGCGTGCTGGTCGGCCTCGACCGCTCGACCACGACGCCGTGGCGGCGCCTGGAGCTGGGGCTCGTGTCCGTGCGGCTCGCTGCGTTCGTCACGGTGGTCTTCGTCTTCCTGCCGTGGCCGATGGCCGTGGCGTTCCTGGCGGTCCAGCTCGCCGTGTTCGGCGTGNTCGACTTCCTGCGACGTCAGGTGATGGTCTCGCGCAACATCCGCGGCAACTGGTTCGTGGACTTCTTCATGGGCGGCCTGAACTACCAGATCGAGCACCACCTCTTCCCGCACATGCCGCGCGGCAACCTCAAGAAGGCGCGCCCCCTGGTGCGCGCCCACTGCGAGAAGGTCGGTGTCGACTACATGGAGGTCGGCCTCCTGCACTCCTACGCCATCGTCATCGGCTACCTGAACAACGTCGGCCTGCGCGCCCGCGACCCCTTCGACTGCCCCCTCGCCGCCCAGCTGCGGAACTGAACCTTCAGACGTCCGACGAGGCCGTGAGAGGTAGGTGGCTCGCGGAATCGGACGTGTGGCGGTCGGTGAGTCGCGGAGTCGCGGCCCGAGTCTGCGGTGCAGCCACCTCCGGGGGTGGTGGAAGCGCGGGTGGGCTACCGCTGGGTGGTCTCGGTGTCCTCGCTGCGCACTTCGGGCCGGCGCACTCGGGGCGCTCGCTCGCGCCTCGCGGCGCGCAGGCTCAGGCGCTCGGCGCGCATTGCACTCGGCGCGCCTTGCACGCGGCGCGCCTTGCACGCGCTCGCTGCGCTCGCGGGGGAGGTGGCGGAGGTGGCGAGAGCCGTCGCTCGCTGGCGCTCGCTCCTCCCAAATCTCCCAGCGTCATAGATCGGAACAGCCCCCCAGCAAAGAGCGCTGGGGGGCTGTTCCGATCTGCGGAGGTGGCGAGATTTGAACTCGCGAGAGGTTTGAACCTCAACCCGCTTAGCAGGCGGGCGCACTAGGCCACTATGCGACACCTCCATGCCGCCGCCGAAGCGGCAACCGGTACAGGATAGCCAGCCGTGTGCCCGCGCCACCAATCGGCGTCCGATCAGCCGTGGGAACTGACCGACGCCCGCTCGTGGCGGTGCAGCAGCAGCGCGGCCGCCCCGGCGCCCAAGGTCGCGCCCACCGTGTTCGCCACGACGTCGGACACCGTTGCGAAGCGGTCGGGGCGCAGCAGCGCCTGCCCCACCTCGATGCCCGACGAGAGCAGGAAGCCGAGCAGCGCCACCTGCCACCAGCGGACCCGGGTCAGCGCCACCGCCAGCCAGCCCAGCGGAAGGAACAGCACGACGTTCGCGGCGGTCTGCACCACGTCGTAGCCGACGGGCCGCGCGATGCCGAACGTGGACTCGAGCATCCGCACCGGCCAGGAGTTGAGCACGTCGACGCCCTGGTCGACCGGGGACGGCCAGAACGCGATGAATGCCAGGGCCGTCAGGTAGGCGACCGCCAGCGCGACGTGGGTGGGGGAGCGGCGCATCCGTCGAGCGTAGGCAGGTGGCCGCACGCGTGCGGTCGTCGGTGACGAACGCCACCAGCACCGCGGGCACCCGTGCCACGATGTGGCCCATGCGCATCGAGCACCTGCGGGCCGCCGTCATGAACCCCCTGACCATGCCCGGCATGCCGGCGCACGTGTTCC
>NZ_LMMY01000011.1:221025-227646 GCF_001422865.1 Aeromicrobium sp. Leaf272 | reverse complement strand
CCCCGCCCGCCGCATCGGACCGATCCGCGGCCTGCTGCGCCCCGACCTCGACGACCGCCACACCCTGCTGCGCCAGCTGCAGGAGCGTGGCCACGACGCCACCGACGTCACGCACGTGGTGCTCACCCACCTCGACCTCGACCACGCCGGAGGGCTGTCGGACTTCCCCCACGCCACCGTGCACACCACGGCCGACGAGCACGCGGCCGCGATCACCGACCCCGACGCCCTCGACAAGCGTCGCTACCGGCCGGCGCAGTTCGCGCACGGGCCCGACTTCGCCCTGCACGCCGGTCCCGGCGACGAGTGGCGCTACGGGCTCACCGGCCACGAGGTGCTGCCCGGCATCGTGCTCGTGCCCATGCCCGGTCACTCGCGCGGCCATGCCGCGGTGGCCGTCGAGACCGCCGACGGCGTGGTGCTGCACGCGGGCGACGCGGTCTTCGACGGGAGCCACGTGGCCGACGCGGCGCCCTCGGGCCGACGCCTCGCCCCGGTGCGGGCCGCCCGCGGCTTCGAGATGGTCGTGGGCCGCGACCGCTCGCGCATCCGAGCCAACCACCGCGAGCTTCGACGTCTGGCCTCGCTCCCCGACGTCCTGGTGGTCCCGGCGCACGACCCGCGCATCACCGACGAGCTGGTGGACTGATGGCCCTGCGCCACCTGGTGCTGTTCCGCGTGCACGACGCGGTTCCCGACGCCGACGTGGAGAACGCGCTCGAGCAGCTGGCGTCGCTCGGGACGCTCCCCGGGGTGCTGGAGTGGACGGTGCGGCTATCCGACGACCGCCGCAAGGGACGCATCCTCGTCGAGAACGGCCTGTTCGAGGGCCGCGAGGCCTTCGAGGCGTTCCGCGTCCACCCTCAGCACGTGCAGGTCAGCACCGTGATGCGAGAGCTGGCCGACTGGTGGATCGGCGACTACGAGGAGCCGGCGGACACCTGACCGCCGTCGGCGAGCTCGCGCACCAGCGCGACGAACCGGGCCGCCGGGTCGGAGCGTTCCGGCCCGCCCAGGTAGTGGTCAGCCCGCTCGGGCCGGATGGCGGCGAGCGGGTCGGTCCCGAGCATCGCGCCGAGAGCGGCGTCGAGCTGCACGAGGTCGCGGTCGATCACGTACGCCGAGACGGCGGTGGGGTGCGCGGCGCGGAACGCCTCGGCGGCGTCCGGTCCGCCGAACTGCGCGGCGTACATGGCGAAAGGCTTCTCGCTGGCCATGAAGTCGACGACGATGCCGGAGATGTCGGAGACCATCGCGTCGCACCCGTTGAAGGCCTCGACGAGCGGGACGTCCATGGCGGTCTCGCTGAGCACGTGGGCCCGCCCGGTGGCCTTCGCGTCGTCGGCGAGCATCCGGTCGACGTGGGCGATCATCGCCTCGGCCTCGAGGTGGTTGCGCCCGGCGAAGTGGCGTCGGAACACCACGGTGCAGCCGCGGGCCAGGAGTGCGGCGACGACGTCCTCGGCGACCGCGAGGGACGAGACGTTGAGGGCGTCGTCGGCGTGGCGCCACGTGGGGGCGTAGAGCACGGTCGGCGAGTCGGGGAGCGGACCGGCCACCGGCTCGATGCCCTCGGTCTGCGGCCGCCCGACGATCCGCAGCTTCGCGGCCGGGACCCGCAGGTCCGCCTGGGCGAAGCGGTCGATGGCGGCCTGCCCGGCGACGGCGACGACGTCGTAGGAGAGGACCCGCTCGGACGCGCTGAGCGGCTTGTCGCTGTCGCCGTGGCCCAGGAACACGTGCGTGACCTCGTCGTGGGCCAGGAACACCGCGTTCTTCTTGGCCCCGTGCGGGTAGAGCGCGCCGCGCACGGAGGCGGGCAGGTGCGTGAGGATCACCGGGTCGTGCGGGTGCAGGCGCACCAGCTCGGCGTAGATGGTGCGGTCGGCCGCCACGATGCACCACGGCACGCCGGCCTGCTCGATCCAGGGCGACCACATGCCGACGTGCACGCCGACCTTGCCGGCATAGGGGACGGCGAGCCGGGGTGCGTGGGCGACGACGGCCTGCCGCACACCGCGCGACGCGGTGGCCCAGGCGTGCAGGCGCCACGCCACGGCGGCGGGACCGAGGGCGAGCACCACGGCCACCAGCAGCGCGACGAGGTCCTGCGAGGTGACCAGGGCGACGATCGTGGCCACGGCGGTGCCGGCCACGAGCACGCCGGCCGCGACGACCCAGACCCGCAGTCGGAACGGGCGGGATCCCGGGTGGTCGGGCTGCCCGGGGAAGCCGTGGGCGGTCGGTGCCGGCCTCTGGCGGACGTCGCGCACCGCCGCGAGCCCGGTCGCGAGCCCGGCGGCCACCACGATCCACGCGAGCACCGTCAGCATGGCTCCAGAGTAGAGGTGGGCTCACGGCTACCCTGGCGCCCATGACCACGGTGCTCACCTACGGAACGTTCGACCTCTTCCACATCGGCCACCTGAACCTGATCGAACGTCTGGCGGCGCTCGGCGACCGGCTGGTCATCGGGGTCTCGACCGACGAGTTCAACGCCGGCAAGGGCAAGTCGTCGGTGGTCAGCTACGAGGACCGCGCGCGCATCGTCGGCAGCATCAAGGGCGTGGACCTGGTGGTGCCGGAGCAGTCGTGGGAGCAGAAGGTCCTCGACGTCCAGGAGCACGACGTCGACCTGTTCGTGATGGGTGACGACTGGACCGGCAAGTTCGACCACCTCACCGAGTACTGCGAGGTGCAGTACCTGCCCCGCACGGCGGGCGTGTCGAGCACGGGCATCAAGGAGATGCTGCGGGCGCTGGACCCGGCCCACATCGCCGAGATGCAGGAGGCGCTCTCGACGATGAGCCGGCTGCTGAGCCACTACGAGGACCTCACCTGAGAGACCCTCGTGGGCCTCAGCCGTCGAGGAGCTCGAGCAGGTAGCGGCCGTAGCCGCTCTTGTTCAGTCGCTCGCCACGGGCGCGCAGCTGGTCGTCGTCGATGTAGCCCATGCGCCAGGCGACCTCCTCGGGAGCCCCGACCTTGAGGCCCTGACGGCTCTCCACGGAGCGCACGAAGTTGGAGGCGTCGTTGAGCGAGTCGAAGGTGCCGGTGTCGAGCCAGGCGGTGCCACGCTCGAGGATCTCGACGTGCAGGCGCCCTTCCTCGAGGTAGCGCTCCTGCAGCCCGGTGATCTCCAGCTCGCCCCGGTCGGACGGCTTGAGGTCCCGGGCGAACTCGACCACGTCGTTGTCGAAGAAGTACAGGCCGGGGATGGCGAAGGGACTCTTCGGCTCGGTCGGCTTCTCCTCGATGGAGATGACCCGCCCGTCGTCGGCGAACTCCACCACGCCGTAGTCGCGGGGGTCGGCCACCCGGTAGCCGAAGATGGTCGCGCCGTCCTGGTCGACGAACCGTCCCAGGGTGGTGCCGAGGCCGGTGCCGTAGAAGATGTTGTCGCCGAGCACGAGGGCGCTGTGCTCACCCCCGATGTGCTCCTCGCCGATGAGGAACGCCTGCGCCAGCCCGTCGGGGCTGGGCTGCTGGGCGTACGTGAGCCGGATGCCGAACTGGCTGCCGTCGCCCAGCAGCCGCTCGAAGCCGTCGGCCTCGTGCGGGGTGGTGATGATGAGGATGTCGCGGATGCCGGCCAGCATGAGCGTGGACAGCGGGTAGTAGATCATCGGCTTGTCGTACACCGGCATCAGCTGCTTGCTGATGCCCTCGGTGATCGGATGCAGGCGCGTGCCGGTGCCGCCGGCCAGGATGATGCCCTTCACGACTCGCTCCCTCGCCACATGTCCGGACCAACGATCGCATCTGGGCGTGGTCACGGTCGCGGGCCGATACGCTCCGGCCATGCGTTCGTTCTTGGTGACCGGGGGCGCCGGCTTCATCGGCTCCAACTTCGTGCATCGCGTGCTGGAGACCGCCGACGCGTCGGTGACGGTGCTCGACAAGCTGACCTACGCCGGCAACCGCGCGTCCCTGGAGGGACTGCCGGCGGAGCGCCTGCGCTTCGTGCAGGGCGACGTGGCGGACGCCGCCCTGGTCGACGAGCTGCTGCCCGGCCACGACGTGGTGGTGCACTTCGCGGCCGAGAGCCACAACGACAACTCGCTGCGTGATCCCCGCCCGTTCGTGGACACCAACCTCGTGGGCGCCTACACGCTGCTCGAGGCGTGCCGCAGGCACGACGTCCACCTGCACCACGTCTCGACGGACGAGGTGTACGGCGACCTCGAGCTCGACGACCCGCAGCGCTTCACGGAGGCGACCCCCTACAACCCGTCGAGCCCGTACTCGTCCACCAAGGCCGGGTCCGACCTCCTGGTCCGGGCGTGGGTGCGGTCGTTCGGCATCCGGGCCACCATCAGCAACTGCTCGAACAACTACGGACCCCGCCAGCACGTGGAGAAGTTCATCCCGCGCCAGATCACGAACATCCTGACGGGGCGCCGGCCGAAGCTCTACGGCGCCGGCCAGAACGTGCGGGACTGGATCCACGTGGACGACCACAACGACGCCGTCCTCGCGATCATCGAGAAGGGCGAGAACGGCCGCACCTACCTGATCGGTGCCGACGGTGAACGCGACAACCTCACGGTCCTGCGCACCATCCTGCGGACGATGGACCAGCCCGAGGACGCCTTCGACCACGTGACGGACCGACCTGGTCACGACCTGCGCTACGCGATCGACCCGACCCGGCTGCGCGAGGAGCTCGGCTGGGCTCCCCGCCACCAGGACTTCGAGGCCGGTCTCGCCGCGACGATCGAGTGGTACCGGACCAACACGGCGTGGTGGGCCGCCACGAAGGACGGCATCGAGCGGGCGTACGAGACGCCCGCTCCCACCGAGCCCCCGCGCTGAGGCTCACGTCGAGCCGCCGCCCGAGGCCCACGTACGGGCCCGCCTGAGGGGTCCGGCGTTTTGGACCTTCCTCCAGGTGTGGAACATTCGATGACAACCGCTTGAACGGGCGAGTAATGTTCCTGATGAAGCCCCGCTGACTCACCCCCCGAGGTCAGCGGGGCTTTCTCGTGCCCGGCGGGCCCGTCGCCCGTGGCCGGCGGTGAGGACCCTCAGCCGAGGGAGACCGAGTCGTTCGCCGGGTTCGGGTCGACGTTGTCCGGCGCGCTGACCGTCGCCGAGAAGCCCACCGGTTCGCCCGGGCTCCACCAGAACCGGATCGGCTGCGGGTTCGGGCCCGACGCCTGGCACGATCCGCCCGTCCCGATGCCGGTGCACGTCCAGCCCTCGCCGCCCCACAACGACACCTCGGTGCCGGAAGGCAGCTCGACCTGCAGCCGTGGGGTGAGCGTCGGCGACGCCACGGCCAGCGTCACCTCGTAGACGTCGCCGGGAACGGCCTCGAGCACCGAGACGGCCAGGTCCTCGCCCACCTCCACCGGTGGTGTCGTCGTCGGCGGGGGCGTCGTGGGGACCGATGGCGTGGGTCCAGGTGACGTCGGCGCCGTGGGCTCCGGCACGCTCGGTCCCGCCGGCGGGACCACGACGGGCACGGAGAGCGCGGCAGCGAGGACGGGGACGACGGTGGTGAGCGGTGCCACGACGGGAGCCCTCCAGGGCTCCGGGGCCGGATCGTCGCGGTCGTCGGCGCGAGGGGGCGAGCCAGTACCGGGGGCGCCGGTGGCGGCCGCGCTCGGCGGGGTGGCGTCGTCGGAGGGGCCCAGCCGGGACACCCCCACGGCTGCGACGGTCACGAGCACCGCCACGGCAGCGACCCCGACGGCGATCGCCCCGGCGGTCCCGGCGACCCCAAGGGCGGCGGAGCCCGCGCCGGGTGCGCCCGAGCCCTGGGAGCCTCGCGTCCCGCCTCCGTCCACGACGAGGACCCTCGTGTCCCCGAATGCCGCGACCCCCGGAGCGCCGAGGAGAGCCGGCAGCAGCAGGAGGCCGAGGTCGGCCGTGATGCCGCCGACCAGGGCCGCCGCCTCACGGCAGTCGTCGCACACGTCGAGGTGCGCCTCCACCCTGGCGCGGGCACGCGGCCGCAGCCGACCCCGGTCGTAGGCGGGCAGCAGCTCGCGCACCTCGCGGCACTCGGGATCGTCCGTCTGGCCCAGGTGGGCCGTGAGGTACGCGTTGCGCAGACCCTCGCGAGCCCGCAGGGCGAGCGACGACACCGCGTTCGGCTTGATGCCCAGCACCCGGGCCACCTGCTCGGGGGACTCGTCGTGGATCGTCGTGTGCCACAGCACTGCCTGCCAGCGTTCCGGAAGCGTGGCGAAGGCCTGCGCCAGAAGGCTCGACTCCTCGCGCAGGGCCGTGCCGTCGGCCACCGTCGGCGCGTCGGGAGAGGCCTCGAGGTCGTCGTAGAGATCCTGGCGCGACGCGGCCCTCGACGCCGCGTAGAAGCCGTTGCGCACCGACGTGAGCAGGTAGGGGCGGAAGGCGAACTGCGGGCCCGCGCCGTTGCGCACGGCGCGCAGCACCGCCACGAACGCGTCCGACGCCAGGTCCTCGGCGGCCGGCGCGCCCGCCAGCGCACCCGCGAGGCGCACCGCAGCGGGGTGGTGCCGCTCGAACAGCAGCCCTGCGGCGTCGTCGTCACCGTCGCGGTAGCGCTGCAGCAGCTCGGCGTCGCTCGGGTCGAGGAAGAGGTCGGTCATCGTTCGCATTCAGCCGGTGAAGATGGGTCTTCTTCCAGGAGAC
>NZ_LMMY01000011.1:219145-221010 GCF_001422865.1 Aeromicrobium sp. Leaf272 | reverse complement strand
GTGCCGGTTCCCACTCCTACTTCGTGCGACGCACCACGGCGCCGCCGCCAGGAACGAGGAGATGGTCCGCGTGAGGATCCGACCCGTCCGTTCGACGGACACCGAGACGGACGACAGCAGCGAGGCGGACGTGCAGCACGTGCGCGGCCTGCTGGCGCGGTGCTCCCCGGACGGGCACTGGCAGCCGTTGCTGGCCGGACGCCTCGGCCAGCTGCAGGCGCGTCACGGCTCGGACCTGCACGTGCTGCTCGCCTCCGTCGACGAGACGCTGGTGGAGGCGGGGCACGGCCCGGCCTCTCCTCAGGTGGCCTGCGCCGCCCTGACGGCGTGGACCGACGAGCGGGTGCGCCAGGGCCGCGGCGTCGACGACACCCTGACCGGTCTGCCGGGCGCCGACCAGCTCCGTCATCAGCTGGACGGCGGGAGCGAGCTGCAGGTGCGCCGGGTCCTCGTGGCCGAGGTGCTCCTCGACGAGCCGGCCCAGGGTGCGCGCGGACCACTGCGCGACCTGGAGTCCGAGCTGAGCCTCGCGCTGGTCCGGGCCGTCCTCGACGACGGCATCGCGCCGTGCACCGTGTGGTCGCGGCTCGGCACCCATCGCCTGGGCGCCGTGGTCGACGACGGCGGCGTCGCCGGACTCGCCGCCTCGGTGGGCCGCGCCCGACGCTGGCTCGCGCGATGGCGCGACGACGTGGACGTCGCCGTCTGGTTCGAACCGGTGCCGCCAGATCCCGGCGCGCGCGGCGCGCTGGTCAGGGACCTCGCCATGTAGGGCGAGCGGTCGTCGTCCACGGACCCGTACAGGGGTCGGGTCCGCGGTGGGCAGGTGGGAGACCTGCCCCTCGGGGGGACGGCGACCAGGACCGGCGGTGGCGCGGCCCTGGGGTGCCGATCTGGAGGATCGGCGTCAGCGGGCCCGCGCCGCTGTCGCTCCGATGGACGGGCGGCCGGTCAGCTGCCGACGTCGAACGTCGGGCTCGGCGCCGCGGCCGGGTGGTCGGTCGCCGGCTTCTTCTTCGACGGGGCGATGGAGGTCGGGCGGTCCCGCACGAACTCCTTCTCCATCCAGTGCGCACGGTCCTTGCCGGTGCGCGGGTCCCAGAAGTCGCACAGGATCAGGTCGCCGCAGGTGGCGGTGGCGGTGGCCGGGACCATCTCCTTGACCTGCTCGTCGCCGTGGTCCCAGAGGCAGCCGACCCACACCGGCCGGGGGTCGAGCAGCGCCGTCACCGTCCCGGTCGGTTCGGGCTGCTCGTTGATCAGGAGACTCATGCGCCAAACGTAGGTTGCGAACACCTTTTGAACAAGTATGGGCAGGCTGGGTCGGGCTGCGCTGAGGTCAGGTCAGCTCGCGGTTGGCGAACTGCTCGAGCTTCTCGCACACGAACGACACGTGCCGGTGCAGCCAGACGGTGGCGGACGGGCCGAAGGAGTCCGAGGTCGCGTCGACCGAGTAGGTCACCAGGCTGCCGCCCAGGTGGTCCGTGAGCACCAGCTTCTCCTCCAGGTCCGCGATCGGCGTCGCGGTGCGGAGCGCGAGGCACTCGGCCTCCTCGAAGTCGGTCACCTCCACCGTGGCGTCGACGCCGTGCAGGCCGTTGTGGTGCTTGCACACGTACGACGACGTCGGCTCGAGCAGAGGACTGTCGGTGGACGTGCACTCCTCGAGCGCGCTCCACTGCGAGATGGTCTCCAGTGCCACCAGCTCGGCCCAGAGCCGCTCGCGGTCCAGGGAGGACTCGATCTGATAGCCGTCGACCAACATTCCTCGACGGTAGGGGCGGGTCGCGCATCGTGCCTCCCCACACGACGCCGACATTTCGCGTTCCGAACCACAAATTGCCTGCAACGCCAGTGCGCGGGTG
>NZ_LMMY01000011.1:218056-219106 GCF_001422865.1 Aeromicrobium sp. Leaf272 | reverse complement strand
CCCATGGCGGGGCAGACCCGCCAGAACGTGTCCCCGAACGGGGCAACGAGAGGAAACGACACGATGGCAGACGTGGCGGCAGCGCTCGACCAGGCTGGACTCACCAACGAGCACGTGCGCGAGTACGTGCAGCACTGGGCGGGGGTGACGGGTGCCGCGCGGGTCGAGGTCGTCTCGGCCGCTGACGACGCCCGCCTGATCGAGGAGGCGCTCGAGGCCGGGGAGCTGCTCCCCGCCGGCGAGGGTCGCTACTACTCGCGGTCCTACTTCAAGGACACCGCCCGCGCCGAGGAGCGCACCATCGTCGCCACCAGCGACGAGAACGACAAGGGCATCTACAACAACTGGCGTCCGTCCTCGGAGATGAAGGACAAGCTGGTCGGCCTCATGACCGGCGCGTCCGAGGGCAAGACCATGTACGTCATCCCCTACCTCATGGCACCGAAGGGCTCGCCGCTCAGCGAGTACGCCGCCGGCGTCGAGCTCACCGACAACCGCAACGTCGTCATGCAGATGATCCGCATGGCCCGTGTCGGTGCGGAGTACGTGAACGACCTCGGTGACTCCTTCGTGCGCGCCGTCCACGTGACCGGCGACCTCGAGAACCTCGGCCAGGGCACCCCCGACGACAAGCGCTACTTCGTCACCGTCGCCGACGAGCGCACCATCTTGCACTTCGGCTCGTCCTACGGCGGGAACGCGCTGCTCGGCAAGATCGCCCACGGCCTGCGCCAGGGCTCCTACGACGGCTGGAAGAACGGCTTCCTCGTGGAGCAGTTCATGCTGCTCGGCATCGTCGACAAGGAGACCGGCAAGAAGTACCACATCTGTGGCGGCTTCCCGTCCGCGTCGGGCAAGACCAACCTGGCCATGACGCTCGCGCCCGACGCCCTCGGCGACCGCTACTACGTCGAGTTCTACGGCGACGACATCGCGTGGCTGTGGGTCGGCGACGACGGCAAGCTTTACGGCATGAACCCCGAGAACGGTGTGTTCGGCGTCGCCAAGGACACCAACGAGAAGACCAACCCGACCGCCGTGGACTCCATC
>NZ_LMMY01000011.1:214936-218039 GCF_001422865.1 Aeromicrobium sp. Leaf272 | reverse complement strand
CCACCGACCTCGACGGCTGGGAGGACTGGAAGGGCGACGCGATCGCCGACCGCACCGGCGACGAGGTCGACGCCCCCTGGGCCCACCCCAACAGCCGCTTCACCACCACGCTGGAGAACGTGCCCAACGTGGCGAAGGACTTCGAGGACCCGAAGGGCGTCGAGATCCACGGCGTCATCTTCGGTGGCCGCACCCGCGACCGTGAGCCGCTCATCCGCGCCATCGACGACGTCGCCGAGGGCGTCTACGACGGCCTGACGCTCGGTGCCGAGGCCACGGCCGCGGCCGACGGTCTCGAGGGCGTGCTGCGCTACGACCCGATGTCGATGCGTCCGTTCATGTCCTACGGCGAGGGCGACTACGCCGCGCACTGGCTCGAGGTGTTCAGCCGCGCCGAGAAGAAGCCCGTGTTCGCGCACGTCAACTGGTTCCAGCGCGGCGACGACGGCCGCTTCCTGTGGCCCGGCTACCGCGAGAACCTGCGCCCCCTCGTGTGGCTCATGCAGTACATGAACGGCGAGGTCGAGGGTCAACGCACGCCCGTCGGCGTCATCCCGACCCGCGACGAGCTGCTGCTCGAGGGCCTGGACGACCAGGCGCTCGCCGACCTCGACACGATCCTCACGATCGACGTCACCCGCTGGCGCGAGGAGATCGGGCACCGCCAGGTGCACCTCGAGCAGTTCCGTGACCTGCCCGAGGAGATCTGGGAGGCGCACCGTCGCGTCGCCGCCGCACTCGAGGCCGCTGCAGCCGACGACGCCTGAGCTGGTGGGCGACACCAGCGCACCACTGCACCACAGCAAGGCCGAGCTCTTCCGCACGCTCGGGCACCCGGTCCGCATCCGGGTGCTCGAGCTGCTGGAGACCAGGCCCATGGCCGTGCGCGAGCTGCTCGCCGACATCGACGTCGAGTCGTCGTCGCTGTCGCAGCAGCTGGCGGTGCTGCGTCGCGTCGGGCTCGTGACCTCCACCCGGCAGGGCGGCACCGTCGAGTACGCGCTGGCGACCGATCGCGTGGCCGACCTGCTGCGCGCTGGTCGGGAGCTGCTGGGGGCGTTGGACTGACGTCCACCGCCCCGCCCGTCGGAACGGGGAGGGGCGTGAGCAGGTGGGCTGTGGTCGGCGGGCTCGAGCGCTGAGCTTCGGGTAGCGTCTCGGACGAGCCTGACGCACGTCGGGAATCCGGGGCGCTGTGGCGCCGGGGAGGGAGACCCCGTGACCTCGACGATGAAGAGTCCTGACGACTGGGTACCGGTCGAACGTCGATGGCTCGGGATGGACCGGGCGACACTCGTGCCCGCTGCGGTCGTCACCGCGCTGGTCGTGCTGGCGTTCTGGGTCCTTCCCGCGATCGACGACCATCTCCAGGTCGACGATCCGATCCGGCCCGGCGACGTCGTGCAGGTCGGCTCCGCGGAGCTGGTCCCCGCAACCGGCTGGAACCTCGTCGCCGGTGTGCGGCAGGGCGAGGCGAAGACGACCGGCATGTACCCGCAGCAGGCGGTGCTCACGTCGGGCGGGCTCACGTTCCAGGTGCTCGTCGACGACTACGACGGCACGGCTGCCGAGCTTCTCGAGCAGGTCGAGCGGAACAACGAGCAGGTCCAGGACACCGCCTTCGCGGTGAGCGGTGATCCGACGACGATCCAGAACACCGATGGCGACCGCGGCGCGCTCGCCACCTTCACGTCGGCCGACTCCGACGGCTTCTTGGCCGCCTACGTCTTCGACGGTGTGGGTGTGGAGGTCGTGGCCGTCGGGCCGGCGAGCCTCTCGGGCGACCGCCTGGGTGACGAGGTCGCGCGGATGCTGCTGTCCGTCCGGCCGGCCGAGGGGAGTGCGTCATGAGCGGCACCGACCTTCTGGAGCGCCGGAAAGCGGCGATCACCGACACCGGCTGGGGCGCGTCCGTCGGGTGGCGGCAACCACGCAATGCCTGTCTCTGGGTCTTCGTGGCCGTCATCGCCTACGGGCTCTGGTACACGTTCGACACCGTCCGTGTCGTGGGCGGCACGACCGGGGAACCACTCGCGATCTCGGCCATCGTCTTCTCGCTGTACGGGGTGGTCTTCTGGTGGTTCACCACGCACATCGACCGGTACTCCCGCCAACCGCTGGACCTGCGGTTCGCGGCGTTCCTCTGGGGCGGGTTCGGGGCGACCTGGACGATCGCGTTGCACAGCAACACCGCGTTGATAAGCATCCTCGGCAAGGTCTTCGGGCAGGACTTCGCCAACGGGTGGGGGGCCGGCATCGCCGCCCCGCTCGGTGAGGAGCTCGGCAAGGGAGCCGGCGTCCTGCTGCTGGTCTTCATCGCGCCCCGAGTCATGCGCACGGCCTTCGACGGCTTCGTCATCGGTGCCTTCGTCGGGCTCGGCTTCGAGATCATCGAGGACATCCTCTACGCGATCAACTCCGCGACCGAGAGCTTCGGGGCGGACCCGGTCGGCACGAGCCTGCACACCGTGATGCTCCGGCTCGGCACTGGCTTCAGCTCGCACATCGTCTACTCCGCCATCTTCGGCGCGGGCGTCGTCTACCTCGTCGGCACTCGCGGGCAGAAGCGTCGCGTCGGCCTGGGCCTCGTCCTGTGCGCCACGTCGATGCTGCTGCACGGGACGTGGGACTCCACGCTGGCTCTCGCCGGCGGAAACTCCGTCGCGGTCAGCCTCCTGCTGCTGGCCGGGGTGATCGTCCCGATCCTCATCGTGGTGTGCGTGTTCCACGTGGCGGTCGCGGGGGAGCGGCGGGCGATGCGCGACGTGCTTGCACCCGAGGTGGCCGACGGAACCATGACCGACGACGAGCTCGACGCCGTGAGTGGTGCCTGGAAGCAGCGACGGCGCTTCCGTCGCGCGGGGGGCATCAAGGACCGGCGTCGTCGCGGTCATCGGCTCGAGGCCGCCCACGACCTGGCCGACGAACTGGGCGCGGCGAGGGGAGAGGAGACCGACCGGGTTCGCTTCGCCCGGTCAGAGCTGGAGCGATTCGCGGCCGAGAGGTAGAGCCGCGTCGGTTCGCGGATGATTCGCGAGTCGCCCGTGGGGGGTGTCGCCGTCCTTTTCGAAGCGAGGCGGGACAGAGGTCCTGGAGGAGTATG
>NZ_LMMY01000011.1:214232-214916 GCF_001422865.1 Aeromicrobium sp. Leaf272 | reverse complement strand
CCAGCAGGAGGAAGCATGAGCGTCGCCGCACTCGACACCCACCCGGTGCCGTCGTGCGTGCGCACCGCACGCGAGTCGTTCTCCGCGGTGCCCACCGCCGCGTGGGACGGACTCGAGACCGGTGAGGTGCGGCGACTGATCGGTGAGCTGTCGCGTCTGGAGTCCCAGGTCGCGGCGCACAAGATGGCCGCCGCGCGTGTGCTGGAGAAGGCTCGCAAGGCAGCAGCGAATGGCGATGGCCCTCGAACCGGGACCGGTACCTCCACCGGGGCCACGATCTCTATCGACTTCGGCGGGGACCGCAGCGGCGCCGACGCGTTGGTGAACACCGCGCAGCGGATCGAGGAGCAGACGACTCTCATCGAGAACGCGCTCGCCGCTGGCNGATCAGCAGCAAGCAGGCCGACCTCATCTCCCGCGCGTTGGCCAAGCTCCCCGACGACGTGACCCCCGAGCAGCGTGAGCGGTGCGAAGAGACCCTCCTCAAGGACGCTCAGAAGCTGACGCTGAAAGACCTGCGCCGCAGGGCGGCGCGGATCACCGAGACCTACCGCAAGACGACCGACGAGGTCGACGCCGACGAGGACGAGATCCTCCGCAAGAAGGAAGAGGCGGCACGGGCCAAGACGTCGTTCTCGATGTGGGACAACAACGACGGCACGGTCACCGGCAGGTTCACCCTTC
>NZ_LMMY01000011.1:208659-214184 GCF_001422865.1 Aeromicrobium sp. Leaf272 | reverse complement strand
CCCTCGTCGAGCACCTGCCTGCCGACTCCCTCCCCACCAACGGTGGTGTGAGCGCGGTCGTCACCGTCAACCTCGACCTCGACACCCTCATGGGTGGCATCAAGGCCGCCGGCCTCTCCGACGGCACCCGCATCAGCGCCGGCGAAGCACGACGGCTCGCCTGCTCGGCGCAGATCGTCCCGATGGTCCTCAACGGCAAGCCGCTCCCCCTCGACCTCGGGTCCGCGAACCGATACTTCAACCAGGCATCCCGCCGAGCGATGGAGAAGCGCGACGGCGGCTGCACCACACCAGGTTGCGACCGCGACGCCAGATGGACCGAGGCCCACCACCTCAACCCGTACGCGATCTCCAAGACCACCGACGTCCGCGACGGCGCACTCCTCTGCGGCTTCCACCACCACCGAGCCCACGACCAAGGCTGGATCGGCCGCATCAACCCCGACGACGGCCACGTCGAGTGGAAGCTCCCAGGCTCCGACACCTGGCAACGAAACCAACGCTGGCGACCCTGACCCTCGACCACCACGTCTACCCCGACCACCCGGTCGGGGTAGACGTGCTGCCTGGTTGCGTTCCCCGAGCTTGTCGAGGTGTAGCCCCTCGACAAGCTCGGGGAGCGGTGCCCCTCGACAGGCTCGGGGAGCGGGGTTGGCGTGGGTGAGGTCGCGGTCGCCGAGCTTGTCGAGGCGTAGGCCCCCTCGGCCCTTCGACAGGCTCAGGGGAACCAGGCTCGGGGAGCGGGGTTGGCGTGGGTGAGGTCGCGGTCGCCGAGCTTGTCGAGGTGCAGCCCCTCGACCCTTCGACAAGCTCAGGGGGCGAATTGGTGGCCCCTCGACCCTTCGACCCTTCGACAGGCTCAGGGGAACCAGGCTCGGGGAGCGGTGGGGCTCGGGGAGACGGAGGTCAGTCGTTGCCGAAGAGGTCGCGGGTGTAGACCTTGTCGGCCACGTCGGCGAGCTCGTCGGTACGGCGGTTGACCACGATCACGTCGCTGCGGCGCTTGAACTCCTCGAGGTCGCGCAGGACCTCCGAGCCGAAGAAGGGCTCGTCGGGGAGCAGGGGCTCGAAGACGATCACCTCGGTGCCCTTGGCCTTCAGCCGCTTCATCACGCCCTGGATGCTCGAGGCGCGGAAGTTGTCAGAGCCGGCCTTCATGACCAGCCGGAAGATGCCCACCGCCTGCGGGCCGCGGCGCAGGATGTCCTCGGCCACGAAGTCCTTGCGGGTCGTGTTGGCGTCCACGATCGCGCCGATCAGGTTCTGCGGCACCGACGCGTAGTTGGCGCGCAGCTGTCGGGTGTCCTTCGGGAGGCAGTACCCGCCGTAGCCGAACGACGGGTTGTTGTAGTGGTTGCCGATGCGGGGGTCGAGGCCGACGCCCTCGATGATCTGCCGCGTGTCCAGGCCGGTGAGCGCCGCGTACGTGTCCAGCTCGTTGAAGTACGCCACCCGCAGCGCCAGGTAGGTGTTGGCGAACAGCTTGATCGCCTCCGCCTCCGTGGAGCCGGTCAGCAGCACCGGCACGTCGTCGTCGACGGCCCCCTCGCGCAGCAGCTGAGCGAACTCCTTGCCCTCGGCCGTCTCCGATCCCACCACGATCCGCGACGGGTGCAGGTTGTCGTGCAGCGCCCGACCCTCCCGCAGGAACTCGGGCGAGAAGATGATGCTCGCCCCGGGATGCCGCTCCCGCAGGGTCGCGGTGTAGCCCACCGGCACGGTCGACTTGATGACGATGACGGCCGAGGGCTCGGCGGCAAGGGCCGCCCGGACCACCGTCTCCACCGAGCTCGTGTCGAAGTAGTTGGTCCTCGGGTCGTAGTCGGTGGGGGTGGCCACCACCACGAAGTCGGCACCCGCGCAGGCAGCGTCGGCGTCCGTGGTGGCCACGAGGTCCAGCGGCTTCTCGGCCAGGTACTGCTGGAGCTCGCGGTCCTCGATGGGCGAACGGCGGGCATTGATCAGGTCGACCTTCGCGGCGTCGACGTCGACCGCCACCACCTGGTGACGCTGCGCCAGGACGACGGCGTTCGAGAGCCCGACGTAGCCGGTTCCCACCACGGCGATCCTCATGGTCGCGACGCTAGGTCGCGCAGGGAAACGATGGTCGTCGTCGGCGTGTCGGTGCGGGGCTCTTCTCACGAAGAGTGGTTACCCCTCCTCGGGCAGTGCACGCGTCGCGCTCCAGGAGATGAGGCCGGACGAGGCCAGCAGCGCCCCAGTCAGGTAGAAGATGACCCCCACGCCGGTGGCTCCGGCGACCGCGCCGGCGCCGAGCGGGACGGCGAACTGCGCCACCCTGTTGCCGGCCAGCCTGATCGCCAACGCCGACGCACGGTTGTCGCGGTGCGACACGGCCGTCACCCAGACCATCGTCAGCGGCTGGCCGATGCCCCAGAAGAAGCCGATGACCAGCATCGCGGCACCCAGTGCGACGGCATCGGTGGTGAGGGGCACGAGCGCCATCGGGACGGCCGACGCGAGTGTTGCCGAGATGATGAGCGGACGCCGTCCGACCCGCGCCAGCAGCACGGGCAGCGCGATGCGCGACAGGACCGACGCGACGGCACGCAGCGTGAGCAGGGTCGTCACCACCCCGACGCTCAGGCCGAGCTGGTCGCCGAGGAGTGGCAGGTAGGCGGTGAGCAGGTCGAGCCCCGACAGCACGGTCATGGACGAGTACATGGCCGGCTTCATGCCGCGTTGGCCGAGGATCGTCAGGGGCGACTGCCGGGTGGCGGCCTGGTCCCGACGGCTGCGCTTCTCGCGGGACGCGGGTCGGAAGACGAACGACAGCGGCACCGCTGCTGCGGCCACGGCCGTGAAGACGAGCAGTGCCGGGCCGGTCTCCACCCCGCTGGTGGCGGTGTCGTTGGTGAGGGTGGCGACGACCCCGGCGAGAGGGAAGCCGAGGAACTGGCCGATCGAGACGCCCAGCGTCAGCTGACCGAACCTGCGGTCCATCGAGTCCGGAGGCGACCACAAGGGGATGAGGCTCTGGCACGCGATGGTGTGCAAGATCTGCCCGAAGCCGAGCAGTGCGCTCGCGACGGCGAGGACGGCGAGCTGGTCGCTCGTCGCCGCCAGCGCGACCGCAACGACCGTGAGCAGGAGACCCGACCGGAGCGCCCGGGTGCCCTGGCCGCGGTCGACGGCTCGGCCGATCGGCAGGGCCACGAGGAGCGGGAGGACGGCGAACGCGGCCGTGATGACTCCCACGGAGAACGCGTCGCCGCCGAGGGCGATCGCGCGGTAGGAGATCAGCGTGCGCACGCCGTTGAGGACGGCGTGGGAGACGATCGAGACGAGGACGAGACAGGTGAACCAGGACGGTCGCCGCAGCCAGGCGGGTCGGCCCTGCACCCTCACGACGCTTCGGGGGAGACGGCGTCGGCGGCGTTGCCCGCAGGGCCGGCCGGCCGGAGCCCGGCGTGCGTGGCCCGGAGGTCGCACGCGTGCATGATGTGCTCGTGCATGGCCCGGCTCGCGGCGTCGGCGTCGCCGGCCTCGATCGCGGTCAGGATCGCCTCGTGGTCGTGGCGCAGCTCGGTGGTGAAACCGGTGACGCTCCACAGGGTCACCGAGGGCGTGAAGCGGCTCCAGAGCATCTCGATGCACTCGATCATCACGGGCGACGTCGCCTGGTAGATGGCGAAGTGGAGCGCCTTGTTGAGCCGTGACAGTTCTGCGGGAGAGGCCTGCGACGCGGTGGCGGCGAGCAGCTCCACGTCGGCGGCGCGGATCTGCGTGAGCACCTCGGGGGTCATCCGCTCCATGGCCACCCGGACCGCCAGCGCCTCCATCTCGGCACGCATCCGGTAGAGGTCGGTGGCCATCTGGGGCGTGTAGTCACGCACCGTGGCACCCCGGTGGGCGTGGTAGTCGATCATCCCGTCCGCCTCGAGGACCCGCAGGGCCTCGCGGACGGGGGTCGCGCTCACGCCGTAGCGGCGGGCGATCTCGACCTGGCGCAGCTGGTCGCCGGGGTTGATGAGCCCGTTGCGCAGATCGGTGCGCAGGCGCTCGAGGACGTAGGCGGTACGGCTGCCGGGAAGGGTGACCTCGTCGCTGCGCATGTCGGCTCCTCTCTGTGCGGACGGGTGCCCGCTGACGCACCGTACTCGGGCGGCAGGGCATCGCGCTGGGCTCAGTCTGCCACAAAGATCGTGCGAAAAAGAATCTATAGAATATCTAGACATCCTCGGGCGGGCTTCCTAGAGTGACGTGGAGCACGTGACCCCGGTCACCGATCCGCCGCCGCCAACAGCCCAAGGAGCCTCCGCTCGTGAGCCACCTCGACACCCTCGACGCCGCCGAGCTCGACCGCTGGCGCATCCTGCTCGCCGACGCCTGGGGCCTCATGGCCGCCGGAGGCCAGGCGCCCGGGCTGCGCGCGATGCTGCTCGCCGCCGACGAGCTGGGCGACGGCGACGTGGCGGTGCCGTGGACCGGCCGACGCTGGTCGCCGTCGGCCGCGGCGGCGGTCTCGTCGGCGCTGATCCACGCGTGGGACTTCGACGACACGCACGACGAGGCGGTCGTGCACACGGCCGCCGTGGCCGTGCCCGCGGCGCTCGTCGCCGCCCAGCGCCGTCCGACGAGTGGGGACCGCTTCGCCGACGGCGTCGTGGTCGGCGTGCAGGTGCTCGCGCGGCTCGGCGGTCTCGTCGGACCGCGACCAGGTGTCATCCGCACCGCCGGACTCGGCGCGCCGGCCGCCGCTGCCGCGGTCGCCGCCACCTGGGGGCTCGACCGCGCCGGCATCGAGAACGCGATGTCGCTGGCCCTCGGGGCGTCGCTGGCGCCCGGCTCCCGCCAGGCGGTCGTCGACAGCTCCCTCGCCAAGCGAGTACAGCCGGGCCTCGCGGTGCAGGCCGGCCTCTACGCCGCCTCCCTCGCCGCCCACGGCATCGAGGGTCCGCGCGGCTGGCTGACCGGCGAGCACGGTCTCGTCCCCCGCTCGGACCTGACCGTGGCCGACGTGCTCGACGGACCGTTCGCCGGTGCCGAGCTGGCCATCAAGCCCTACCCGGCCTGTCGGTACGGACACGCGGCCATCGCCGCCGCGGAGGAGCTGTACCGCCGTCACGGCGCCGAGGCCGACGACCGCATCGTCGTGCACCTGCCCGAGGGTGCGTCGTACGCCATGGTCGCGCGGCCGTTCGCCGACCGAGGCGAGCCGATCATCGACGCCCAGTTCTCCGTGCCGTGGCAGGTCGCCTCCGTCTGGACCACCGGTCGCTACGACGTCGCGACCCTCGCCGGCCCCGACGTCGTCGACCCCGGCATCGCGGCCGCGGCCGCGCACGTCGAGGTCCGCCAGGACCTCCCCGCCAGCACCGTCATGAGCGGGGCGACGGTCGAGCTGCACCGCAGCAGTGGTCGGGACGGGGGCACCGTGCACGTGGCCGAGGCACCCATGCCCGGCGGACCCGAGACGCCGCTCGACCGCGCGGCGGTCAGCACCAAGATCCGCACCTGCCTGACCGTGGGCGGCCTCGACGCCGACGTCGAGACCGACCGCA
>NZ_LMMY01000011.1:205241-208643 GCF_001422865.1 Aeromicrobium sp. Leaf272 | reverse complement strand
GTTCACCCCGTCACGCCAGCCCGTGGCCTGACCACCCGACCGCACACCACCACTTCCCACCGAAGGACACCGATGGACTTCTCCCTGACCCCCGAGCAGACCGCCCTCGTCGACTCCGTCACCAAGCTGGCCGAGAAGGAGTTCGCACCGAAGGCGTTCCAGCGGACCGAGTTCGCCTGGGACAGCCTCAAGGTGCTGGCCGACAACGGCCTGACCGGTCTGACCCTCGACCCCGAGCTGGGTGGCCAGGGCGCGTCCCTGCTCGACGCCGTGCTGGTCATGATGGCCATCACCAAGGTGTGCCCCCACAGCGCCGACGCGCTGCAGGCGAGCAACTTCGGCGCCATCCGCCAGGTCGCGAACTTCGGGTCCGAGCGGGTGAAGCGCGAGGTGCTGCCGAAGCTCCTCGCCGGCGACGCGATCGTCACCGCCGGCATGAGCGAGCCGGAGGCGGGCAGCGCGCTCACCGAGCTGCGCACGTCGGCCCGCATCGAGGGTGACGAGGTCGTCCTCAACGGCCAGAAGGTGTGGAACTCCCACGGTCCGGAGGCCTCCTACTCCGTCGTCTGGTGCCGGTTCGGCCCGACGACGAAGGACATCGGCGCCGTGCTGGTGCCATTCGACGCCCCCGGCTTCTCGCGCGGGAAGACCGAGCGGCACATGTCGGGCGAGTCGCACTGCCAGCTCTACTTCGACGAGTGCCGCGTGCCGCGCGACTACGTGTTGGCCGAGTCCGGCGCCGTCCGCTCCATGCTGTCGATCTTCGGTGTCGAGCGGATGGGCAACGCCTCGCGCGCCCTCGCCCTCGCCGAGAGCGCCTACGAGCGGGCCGTCGAGCACGCCCAGGTCCGTACGCAGTTCGGCAAGAACCTCTGCGAGTTCCAGGGTCTGCAGTGGAAGTTCGCCGACATGAGGATCCAGCTCGACGCCTCCAAGATGCTGCTCTTCCGTGCCGTGGCCGACGCCGACGCCGGTGCGCCCGACTCCACCGACGCCGCGATCGCCAAGGTGCACGCCAACGAGACGGCGTTCAAGGTGGCCAACGACGCCCTGCAGGTCTTCGGCGCCAGCGGCTACTCCCAGGAGTTCCCGATGGAGTACATCGTGCGCCGCACGCGCGGCTGGATGATCGCCGGCGGGTCCACGGAGATCCTGCGCAACACCATCGCCCAGTCGGTCTTCGGCCGACGCTTCGACCAGCGGGCGGGAGCCAGCCGATGAGCACGAGCACCTCCGCCAGCGCCGACGCGGCCGGCCCGGCGCTCGAGGGCGCCACCGCCACGGTCGCCGAGTGGGCCGCCGCCCAGGCCGACCGGCCCCTCGACGCCGCCACCCGTCACCACGTGCGTCGGCTCTGGGTCGACTACCTGGCCGCGGTCGTCCCCGGCTCTGCCGCGCCGACGTCGCGCCAGGTGGCCCAGCACGCCGCCGTCCAGTACCCCGGCGACGCCGCCGAGGCGGTCGGATCGGGTCGGCTCTCGGCCCTCGGTGCCGCGCTGGTCAACGGCACGAGCGCGCACTGCCTCGAGGTCGACGACGGCTACACGCCGGGCAGCGTCCACCCCAGCACGGTCGTGTTCCCCGCCGTCCTCGCCGCGGCGCAGGCCGCCGGCAGCGACGACGAGCTCACCGAGCGGGCGCTGGCGGTGGGCCTCGAGGGCGTCTGCCGCCTGGCCGCCGCCGGCCACCCGGCCACCTGGCGCAACCACTTCCACAACACCCCGCTCACCGGCGTCCTCGCCGGGGCGCTCGCTGTCGGTGTGCTGCACCGCCTGGACGCTGAGCGGATGGAGCACGCGCTCGGCATCGCCGCGTCCCACGCCGGTGGCCTGTTCGCGTTCCTCGGCCAGGCGGCCGAGGTCAAGCGGCTGCACCCCGGCAAGGCGGCTCGCGACGCGATCGCGAGCGCCGAGCTGGCGAAGGCCGGCATCACAGGACCGCGCGGTGTCCTGGAGGCCCGGCACGGGTACGCCGAGGCGTTCACCCGCGGCGAGCTCGACGCCGAGACCCTGCTGGGTGGGCTCGGTGAGGAGTGGGTCTTCCTGCGCACCTACGTCAAGCCCTACCCCTGCTGCCGGCACCTGCACGGACCCATCGACGCCGCCCTCGCGCTGCGGGCCGAGCACGGGCTCAAGGCCGACGACGTCGCCTCCGTGCTGGTCCGCACCTACACGGTCGCCTCGCACCACGCCGCGACGGACGTCGACGAGTTCCTCGACGCGCAGATGAGCATCCCGTTCGCCGTGACCGTCGCCCTCACGTTCGACGAGGTCGGCCTCACCGAGTTCGGCCCCGAGGCCCGCCACGACGCCACCGTGCGCGACCTCGTCGGTCGCGTCGCCGTGGTGGCCGACGCCGACGCCGACGCGGCCTACCCGCGGCTGCGCCGCGCCGTGCTGGAGGTGACCCTGCACGACGGCACCGTCCTCACCGAGCAGGTCGACACGCCCTACGGCGAGCCGTCGAACCCGGTCAGCGACGACGACATGACCGCCAAGCTCGTCCGCCTGGCCGGTCCGGTCATCGGCCACGACCGCGCCGCCGCCCTGGCCGAGCAGACCTGGACCGCGCCCAGCGCCCGCACGACGCTCGACGTCGTCCTGCCCGAGGAGACCACCCCGTGACCGTCCTGTCCACCACCACCCTCGGTGGCGCCCTGATGCACCCCGAGTCGGTCGCGATCATCGGCGCCTCCGACGACATCAGCAAGACCGGCGCCCGACCGCTCGCGTTCCTGCGCAAGGCCGGGTACACGGGCCGGGTCTACCCGGTCAACCCGCGCCGCGACACGGTGCTCGGCGAGAAGGCGTGGCCGAGCATCTCGGCGCTGCCGGAGACGCCCGACCACGTGTTCGTCGCCGCCGACACCCGCTTCGTCGTCGACGCGGTGCGCGAGTGCGGCGAGCGCGGCGTTCCCGTCGTGACGGTGCNGGCGCAGCGGTACGGCGTCCGCATCGTCGGGCCGAACAGCATCGGCGTGGTCAACCCCGGCGCAGGCATGCTGCTCACCGCCAACGCGGCCTTCGGCGAGGACGACATCCCGGTCGGCCGCACCTTCGTGGCGTCGCAGTCGGGCAGCGTCATCGGTGCCCTGATGACCCGGGCCAAGGCCGTGGGCATCGGGTTCGCCGGGCTGGTCTCGACCGGGTCGGAGATCGACCTGACGCTCGGCGAGATCTGCTCGGCCACGATCGACGACCCCGACGTCGACGCCTACTGCCTGTTCCTCGAGTCGCTCGACAACGCCGAGTCGCTCGCGGAGTTCGCGCAGCTCGCCCACGAGCACGGCAAGCCGGTGACCGTCTACAAGCTGGGCCGGTCCGACGCGGCGGCGGAGCTCTCCGTCTCCCACACCGGAGCCCTCGCCGGTGAGGACAGCGAGGCGAGCGCGTTCTTCGAGGC
>NZ_LMMY01000011.1:178690-205215 GCF_001422865.1 Aeromicrobium sp. Leaf272 | reverse complement strand
GGGGGTCATCACCTCCACGGGTGGCGGCGCCGCGATCGCCGTCGACGAGCTCGAGATGCGCGGCCTGCGGGTCACCAAGCCGTCGAGCGCCACGTTCGCCGCGATCAACGACGCCGGCATCGCCGTGGCCGAGAGCCTGATCGTCGACCTCACGCTGGCCGGCACCCGGCACGACAAGGTGACGACCGTCCTCGGGATCCTCGAGGCCAGCCAGGAGCTGGACCTGCTCGTCTTCGTGATCGGCTCGTCGGCCCGGCTCAACCCGGAGCTGGCAGCGAGCGCGATCGAGGACTTCGCCGGCCGCGACCTCCCGGTCGTCGCGTGGGCGCTGCCCGACGCGCTCGTCACGCTGCAGCGCCTGCACCGCGCCGGGGTCCCGGCCTTCCGCACGGTCGAGTCGTGCGCGGAGTCCGTGGCTGCCACCTTGCGCACCAGGTCGCCGCGGCCCGAGGCGCTCACCACCGTCCCGCACCCGGCCGGCCCCACCGTCGCCCTCGACGAGCGGGCCTCCGCCGACGTCCTCTCGGCCGTCGGTGCCCGGTTCCCCGCGAGCGCCGTGCTCGGACCCCACGACGACGTGCCCGAGGGCCTGCCCTACCCCGTCGTGGTCAAGGTGCTGTCCGACGAGATCGCCCACAAGTCCGACGTCGGCGGTGTCGAGGTCGGTGTCGCCGACGCCGCGGGCGTGCAGGCCGCGCGCGAGCGCATCCTCCACAGCGTGGCCCGGCACCGGCCCGAGGTCGGCGCGGACACGGTGCTGGTGCAGGAGATGGTCGTCGACGTCGTCCAGGAGATGCTCGTCGGCTACCGGGTCAGCGAGACCGTCGGTCCGATGGTGGTCCTGGCCGCCGGTGGCGTCACGGTCGAGCTGTACGGCGACAGTGCCGCGCAGCTGGCCCCCGTCGACCGTGAGGTGGCGCTCGGCATGATCGAGTCCGTCCGGGCCACCGCGCTGTCGCGGGGCTACCGCTCCGCCCCCCACGGCGACCTGGACGCACTCGCCGACCTGGTCGTGGCGGTGTCCCGCCTGGCGCAGCACCGCCCCGACGTCGTCGAGGCCGAGATCAACCCCGCCGCGGTCCTGCGCGACGGCCACGGAGTGGTGGCGCTGGATGCGCTCGTCACGGTCCGCACCCCCACCCCTGTGACGAAGGAGAGCTGACATGGACGTCACCATCGAGAACCTGTCGCTGCACTACGGCGACTTCCAGGCGGTGAAGGACCTGTCGCTGGACATCGCCGACGGCGAGTCCATCGTGATGCTGGGCCAGTCCGGCTGCGGCAAGACCAGCACCATGCGGTGCGTCGCCGGGCTCGAGGAGCCGTCGGCGGGGCGCATCAGCATCGGCGGCCGCGCCGTCTTCGACGCCGACGCGGGCACCCGGGTCCCGGCCAACAAGCGCAACGTGGGCCTGGTGTTCCAGTCCTACGCCGTCTGGCCCCACCTCACGGTGCTGGAGAACGTGGCCTTCCCGCTGCGCATGCAGAAGGTCGCGAAGGCGCAGCTGCGCGAGAAGGCCCTGACCACCCTGCGGACGGTCGGCCTGGAGGACCAGGCCGACAAGAGCGCGAGCGCACTCTCGGGGGGCCAGATGCAGCGTGTCGCCCTGGCCCGCAGCCTCGCCATGGAACCGGCCATCATGCTGCTCGACGAGCCGCTGTCGAACCTCGACGCCCGCCTGCGCGACGACCTGCGGGTCGAGCTGCGTCGCCTGCAGCTGGACCTGGGCCTGACCTCGATCTACGTGACCCACGACCAGAGCGAGGCGCTGGCCCTGGCCGACCGGGTCGCCGTGATGCAGCACGGGCGCATCGCGCAGCTGGCCCGGCCGACGGAGATCTACGACACCCCGGCCTCGGCGTCGATCGCGGCGTTCCTCGGCGTGCTCAACATCTTCCCGGTCCAGCCCGGGACGGGTCACCGCCTCGTGTCGACCGAGCACCCCCTGGAGCTGGTCAGCGAGTCCGCCGGTCTCGGCGACGTGCCGGCCAGCGTGAGCATCCGGCCCGAGCACGTCCGGGTGACGCTCGACCGGGACGCGCAGGTCGCCAACGCCTGGGAGGGCACCGTCGGCGTGACGGTCTTCCAGGGTGCGACCACCCGCTGCTCGGTGACCCTCGACGCCGGACCGGTCGTGGAGGCCACCCTCGCGGGCTCGGCGGTCAACGTCTTCCACCCCGGCGACCGCGTGTTCGTGCAGGTCGACGCGCGCGACGTGAAGGTCCTGCCCGACGAGGTGCCCGGGATCGTCCCGGACCTCCCGACCCCGGAGGCGCCCGCCGAGCTGGTCGGCGCCGGCCAGGCGGGTGAGTGAGATGGCCTCCGCCCTCGTCGACGCACCCGCCGCACCGTCGCCCGCACCGTCCACCGGGACGAGTGCCCCGAGGACCCGCGCCGGGTTCATGCGCCGCTGGCTCGGCTCCGGCCTGCTGATCGCCTTCCTGGCGTTCCTGATCCTGGTGCCCGCCGGCTTCGTGCTGCTGGCCTCCATGACCGGCTCCGTGCCGCGGCCGGGCAACATCAGCCTCTCGCCGACGCTCGGCAACTTCGGGGTCCTCGGTGTCCCCGAGGTCCGGCAGGCGTTCGTCAACTCGATGGTCATGGCCATCGCGGCCACGCTGCTCGCCGGTCTCATCGGCGGGACGCTCGCGTTCCTCGCGGCCCGCACCGACATCCGCATCCCGAAGTTCGTCTACCTCGTCGGCCTCATGCCGATGTTCCTGCCGTCCTACGTCGGCGCGCTGGCGTGGTCGATGCTCGGCAGTCCCAACGCCGGCCTGCTCAACATCGGGCTGCGCGACGTCGGTCTGCCGGCGTTCGTGAACATGTACTCGATGCCGGGCCTCGTGCTCGTCTTCGCGATGTACTACGCGCCCTACACCTTCCTCATGGTGCACGCGGCGCTGTCGCTCATGAGCCCCGACCTGGAGGAGGCGGCGCAGATCCACGGGTCGTCGACCCGCACGATGCTGCGACGCATCTCCTTCCCGCTCGCCCTGCCGGCGGTGCTCGGGTCGGCGATCCNCCGACCTTCATCTTCCGGCTGCTGAACGCGACGCCGTCGCGCGGCAACGAGAGCGCCGCCATCGCCGTGGTGCTCGTGGCGGTCGTCATCATCGCGACCACGCTGCAGAACCGCGTCATCGCCAAGCGGTCGTTCACGACGGTCACCGGCAAGGGCGTCAAGAACAAGAAGATCGCGCTCGGTGCGTGGCGCACGCCGGCCCTCGTCGCGGTGCTCGGCTTCTTCACGCTGTCGATCCTGCTGCCGCTGCTGGCGCTNGCGTTCGACCTGTCGATCGTCGGCACGGTGCTGCAGTCCAGCAGCTTCCTCGACGCCACCGGCAACAGCGTCGTGGTCAGCGTCATCGCGGCCTCGGCCGGCACGGTGCTCGCCTTCCTCTGCGGCTACGCGGTCTACCGCACCACCGTCAGCGGCCGTCGTCTGATCGAGGGCATCTCGATGGTGCCGCTCGCCATCCCCGCGGTCGTGCTCGGCATGGGACTGCTGTGGACGTGGCTGGTCATGCCGATCCCGCTCTACGGCACCCTCGCGGTGATGGCGATCGCCTTCATCGCGGTGCAGTCCCCGCAGGGCTTCCGCGGGATCGCATCGTCGATCCTGCAGACCGATCGCGACCTCGAGGACAGTGCCGTCATGCTCGGCGCCAGCCGCACCCGCGCGATCCTCGCGGTCACCGTGCCGCTCATGAAGGTCGGGCTGCTGTCGACGTTCGTGCTGCTGCTCATGCTCAGCATGCGCGAGCTGACGGTGCCTCTGTTCCTCTACACGACCGACACCAAGATCCTCTCGATCGCGATCTACGACGCCTTCGAGAACGGCGGAGCCCTGCGCGGTGCGGCGGCCATGAGCCTTCTGTACTGCCTCGTCATGTTCGTCCTCTCCTACATCCCACGGCGCCTGGCGAACCGCTGACACCCCTCACCACCCGACCCCCTGCAGGACGTCCAAGNCCCTCGCCGTGGCCGCGGTCGCGGCGGTGTCCCTCACCCTCGCCGCATGCGGCGGCGGAGGAGAGGGCTCCAGCAGCGCCGGCGCGGGCAGCGCCGCCGAGGAGATCCTCGCCATGCCGGAGATCGACGACTCCGACGGACTCGTCATCGACGGGGAGCAGGTCGCCGACGCCGAGCTGCTCGAGGCCGCCCGCGAGGAGGGCTCCGTCGGTTGGTACACCGCCTCCGGTGCCGAGAGCGCCGAGGTCACGGCCGCGCGCTTCGAGGCCGAGACCGGCGTCGACGTCGACATGACGCGGATGCCGTCGGGCAAGCTCTCCGAGCGGGTGCTGAGCGAGGCCGGCGCCGGCCGCCTCGAGGCCGGCGTGGTGACCATCACCGACCCGGTGCTGGCCGAGGAGTTCGCCGAGGCGGGCGTGTACGCGCCGTACGAGGTGACGTCGAGCGACGCCCTGGCCGACACCGAGGGTGTCGTCTACGAGGACGGGCTCTACTACGCGCCCTACTACTCGGCGTACGCGTTCTCCTACAACAACCAGGTGGTGCAGAAGGGCGACGCCCCGAAGGACTGGTCGGACCTGCTCGACCCGAAGTGGAAGGGCAAGGTCGGCATCGTCAACGCGGGCGCCGGTGGCACCGTCCAGGGCCTCGCGAAGTTCCAGGAGGAGCTGGACGCCGACTACTGGGAGAAGCTCGCCGCCCAGGAGCCGCGCATCTTCGACACCACGAGCGTGCAGCTGGAGGCGCTCGCCCGCGGCGAGATCGAGGTCGCGACCTCGGGCTTCAACAGCACCTACGGTGCCGAGGTGGCCGGTGCGCCGATCACCCTCGTCGTGCCGCCGAGCGGTGTCTCGGGCACGTACAACATGCAGGGCGTCACGGAGGCCGGCCTCGACTCCGCGGCGGCCAAGCTGTTCCAGGACTGGACGATGTCGACGTCGGGCCAGCGGTTCGCGGCGGCGCAGGGCTTCGTGGCAGCACGCACCGACATCCCCACGACGAGGACCGGGTCGTACGAGCTGCCGTCGGGCGACTCCGACGGGCTCGAGCTCTACACGCCGGAGCAGGCCCGCACCGAGGGCGCCGACATCGTGGCGCGGTGGAACCGGGCGTTCGGCTACAGCGGCTGACGCACGACGAGCACGGACGGGGCGGGTGGCGCACGGCGCCACCCGCCCTCGTGCTGCGTGGCTGGGACGGCGCCGGGCATGAGCGCGCGCCCCGCCGGTGGGTGAGTCCGGGCCGGCGAGGCGCGCGGGTCGGGGGTGGCCGCGAGGCGGGGCTCAGGCCAGGATCAGCGACAGCTTGTCGGCCACGCAGACCGGGCGGTCGTGTCCGTCGCGCAGCATCGTGAAGCGGAACGTCACGAGCCAGGAGCCGTCGCGGTCCTGCACGTCGGTGACGCGGCAGGACAGACGCAGCGTGGAGCCCACCGGGACCACGGCCGGGAATCGGACGCGCTCGAACCCGTAGTTCACGCGCGCCGTGCCCAGCTCCACCGTGTAGAGCTCGGGCGCCAGCGCCGTGACCAGCGACAGCGTCAGCTGGCCGTGGGCGATGACACCGCCGAACGGACCGGTCGCGGCGCGCTCGGGGTCGACGTGGATCCACTGGTGGTCGCCGGTGACGTCGGCGAACGCGTCGATGCGCTGCTGCTCGACGACCAGCGGGCCGCTCGGGCCGAGCTCGACGCCCACGAGCGCGTGCAGCGCCTCCGGGGAGTCGATGACCGCCGGACCGCTCACGCGCCGACCCGCTCGAAGACCGCCGAGATGCCCTGGCCGCCGCCGATGCAGAGCGTCACCAGCCCGTACCGGCCCTCGCGGCGCGCCAGCTCCTGCGCCATCGAGCCGACGAGCCGGGCACCGGTCGCGCCGACCGGGTGGCCAAGAGAGATGCCGGACCCGTGCGGGTTGATGCGCGGGTCGTCCGGCTCCACGCCCCACGTGCGCAGCACGGCCAGCACCTGGGCGGCGAAGGCCTCGTTGAGCTCCACGACGTCGAGGTCGTCGAAGCCGATGCCCGCCCGGCCGAGCGCGTCGACCGTGGCGGGGACGGGACCGATCCCCATCGTCTCCACCGGCACGCCGGCGACGGCCCAGCTGCGCAGGGCGACGAGCGGGGTGAGCCCGTGACGGGCGGCGAGCTCGGGGGTGGTGACGACGCACATGGCGGCCGCGTCGTTCTGCCCGCTCGCGTTGCCGGCGGTGACCGTCGCCTCCGCGTCGACCTTGCCCATGATCGGCCGCAACGCGCCGAGCGACTCGAGCGTCGTGTCGGCGCGGGGGTGCTCGTCGACGTCGACGACCGTCTCGCGCCGGCCCGAGCCGACGGTGACCGGCACCATCTCGTCGGCGAAGATCCCCGCCTGCTGGGCGGCCACGGCGCGCTGGTGCGACTGCACCGCGAGAGCGTCCTGGTCGTGCCGGGAGATGCCGTGCTCCCGCCGCAGGTTCTCGGCCGTCTCGATCATGCCGCCCGCCACGGGGTGGAAGCGGCCGCCCGCCGTCTGACGAGCCCGCACGAGGGCGTCGTGCATCGTGACGCCCGTGCGCGCACCGCCCCAGCGGATGTCCGTGGAGTAGAAGGGGACGTTGCTCATGCTCTCGGCGCCGCCGGCGACGACCAGCTCCGCCGCGCCGGTCTGGACGGCCATGGCCGCATTGACGACGGCCTGCAGGCCCGACCCGCAGCGCCGGTCGACCTGCTGGCCGGCCGCGCGGATGCCGAGCCCGGCGTCGAGGGCCGCCACGCGTCCGATCGCGGGGGCCTCGGCGTTCGGGTTGCAGTGCCCCAGGATCACGTCGTCGACCGCGTCGGTCGGGAGCCCCGTGCGCTCGACGAGCGCGGTGAGGGTGGTGGCGGCCAGCTCGGCCGCAGTGGCCGCGGCGAGGGAGCCGCCGTAGCGGCCCACGGGGGTGCGCACGGGGGCGCAGATGACGGCGTCGTTCACGAGGTCTCCTCGAGGTGGTGGTGGGCAGTGACGGTCGAGACCGGCTCGGCGGCGTGGTCGGGGTCGTCGGTGGGACCGGGTCGGCGCGCCTCGACGGTGCAGCCCTGGCCGGAGTCGGCACCGGGATCCACGACGTCGAGGTGCGCCCGCTGGCCCGCGACCAGGGCGGAGCGGCCACGGTGCGCGACGCGGCGCAGCGGTCCGCCCCGGCGACGGGCGACCTCGGCGAGGGCGAGCGCCAGCAGCGGGCCGTGGACGACCAGTCCGGCGTAGCCTTCCGTGCCGGTCGCGTAGGGGTGGTCGTAGTGGATCCGGTGGGAGTTGCAGGTGAGTGCGCTGAACCGTGCGAGCAGCGGGGCATCGGCACGGAAGTCCCAGGAGGCCCGCTCGGTCGAGGACAGTCCGGCAGGGCCGTCGTCGGGGGAGGCCGGGACGCCCGCGCCCGGCGGTGACGGTGCGACGAGACCCGCGCCGGCCCGGTAGACGAGGTCGAGCCGCTCCTGGACCGCGGGGCCCTGGTCGTCGTGCACGGTGTCGCGGACGGTCACGAAGCGCAGGGGCCCCGAGCGGCCCTGCGTGTCGCGCACGTCCTCGACGACACGTTCGATGCCGACCTCGGCGCCGATGCGCAACGGGCGCAGCACCGCGACCTCGCCGCCGGCGAACATCCGGCGCGGCAGGTCTCGGCGCGTCGGCAGGCCGTCGTCGATCGCGTGCCCGTCGGGTCCGAGGGCCGACAGGGGCACCCACCGTGCCAGAGCAGCCCAGTGCCACAGGGCCGGCAGGGGTGCGCCGACGGAGGTGTCGACGTCGTCGGCGCCGAGCAGGTCGGCCAGGCCGGCGACGGCGAGCGGGTCGACCGTGCGCGTGGGACGTCCGCTCACATGAACCGTCCGCCGGTGACCTCGGCCACCGTGCCGGTCATGTAGGACGACATGGCCGAGGCGTAGAACAGGGCGACCTGGGCGACCTCCTCGGGCTCCCCGGCCCGCTGCATCGGGATCTCGGCCATCTTGCCGTCCCAGGCCTTCTGCGGCATGGCCCGTGTCATGGCCGACGCGACCAGGCCCGGCTGGATGGCGTTGACGCGCACCCCGTGGTGGGCCATCTCCTTCGCCGCGGCCTTCGTCAGCCCGACGATGCCGGCCTTGGCGGCGGAGTAGTTGGTCTGCCCCACCATGCCGACCTTGCCCGAGAGCGAGGAGATGTTGACGATCGCGCCGCTCTTGGCCTCCCGCATGTGGGCGGCCGCGAGCCGGGTGCCGTTCCAGCACCCCTTCAGGTGGACGGCGATCACCTGGTCGAAGGCCTCCTCGCTCATGGTGCGCATCGTCGCGTCGCGGGTGATGCCTGCGTTGTTGACCATCACGTCGAGCCGACTCCAGCGCTCCACGGCCGCGTCGATCGCGCGCTGGACGTCGTCGGCGCTGACGACGTCGCAGGCGACGGCGAGAGCCACGTCGTCGCCCCCGAGCTCCGCGACGGCCTTGCTCGCAGCGTCGGCGTCGAGGTCGGCGACCACGACGCGTGCCCCGGCGTCGACGAACGCGTGGGCGATGGCGAGACCGATGCCTTGGGCGGCGCCGGTGACGACGGCGACCTGGGAGTCAAGCAGGGTCATGCGGGTTCTCCTTCGGTGGGGGACGGTGCGGCAGAGGACGTGGAGCTGTGTCGGCGTCCTCGCGCGAGGACCTGACGGGCGCGGGCGAGGACCGGGGCGTCGACCATCTGCCCGTCGACGACGGCGACGCCGTCACGCTCGGCGCCGACGACCGTGCGGGCCCAGGCCAGCTCCTGCGACGACGGCGCGAACCGGTCCGCCGCCGTGGTGACCTGGTCGGGGTGGATGCACAGCTTGCCGCGAAGGCCCAGGCGCTCGGCGCGGGCGAGGTCGGCGACGAGGCGGTCGGGGTCACGAAGCTGCGGGGTGACCCCGTCGACCGGGCCCACCAGGCGGGCTGCGGCCGAGGCCACGACGAGGGCCGCGCGGGCGTGGTCGACGACTTCGCCGACGTCGGGATCCACCCCGAGGTCCGTGGCGAGGTCGAGGTGGCCGAGAGCCAGGCGGGTGACCGACGGCGAGGCGGCGACGTCGACGGCGTCGATCAGGCCGCGCGCCGTCTCCACCAGTGCGAGGACCTCGACGGCGACCTCGCCGAGGGCGACGACGGCCGCGCGGTCGGCCTTGGGCAGCACCACCGGCAGCCCGTGCTCGACCGCCATCGCGACGTCGGCACGGTGCCACGTGGTGCCGACGGCGTTGACCCGCACGGCCACACGCGCGCCTGCCGCGGCGGCCTCGGCGACGAGGGCACGGGCAGCGTCCCTCGCGTCGGCGGCCACGGCGTCCTCGAGGTCGCACAGCACCGCGTCGGCACCGGAGGCGAGGGCGCGCTCGAACCGGTCGGGTCGGTCGCCCGGCACGAAGAGCAGCGTGGTCGCGTCGGCCAGGCTCACGCGACGTCCTGGCGGGCGATCACTCCGCGGTCGCTGAGGCCGCCGATCTCGGCGTCGCCGAGCCCCAGCTCCTCGGTGAGCACGGCGAGGGTGTCCGACCCGAGCTCCGGAGCGGGCGAGGGCCAGACCGTGTCGTCGCCCCAGCGCAGCGGCGACGACGATGCGGCCATGCGACCCACGCCGGGCTGCTCGATGTCGCGCAGGACGGGACGGGCGGCGTCACGGGCGACCTCGCCGGCCTGGTCGACCGACAGGTACGGAGCCCACAGGACTCGTGCCTCGTCGAGCAGCGCGGCGAGGTCGTCGATCGGTCGGGCGGCGAACCAGGGCCGCAGGATCGAGGCGATCGTCTCGCGCAGCTCGTAGCGGGCCGCCTCGTGGCGCAGGTCCACGTCGAGTGCCTTCTCCAGCGCGGCGAACACGTCCACGGTCCCCGTGACGGCGCACAGCGCGTGCCACTGGCCCTCGGTCAGCGCCACCACCATGACGCGCTCGCCGTCGCGGCTCGCGAAGTCGGTGCCGAAGCTGCCGAAGACGTGGTTGCCGTGCCGCTGCCGGCTGTGGCCGGCCTCGTCGGCCTCGGCGAACCAGCCGAGGGCGCCGACGGAGGAGACCGCGACGTCGTACAGAGCGAGGTCGACGTGGCTCCCGATGCCGTCGGCGCGACGCTTCTGGAGCGCGGCCAGGACCGCGACGGAGGCGTGCAGCCCGGTGAGCAGGTCCCAGGCCGGCAGCACGTGGTTGACCGGGGTGTCGAGGAACTCCGGGCCGGTCATGTCGGCGATGCCGACCGAGGCGTTCACGGTGTAGTCGACGGCCGGACGACCGCCCGGGAAGCCCTCCACGTGCACGGAGATGGCGTCGGCGCGCACGGCGGCGAGGTCCTCGTGGGTCAGCCGGTTCCTGCCGACGACGTTGTCGAGGTAGATGCCCCGCCCCGGGCCCTCGCGGGTGGCCAGGGCGAGCAGCAGCTCGCGGCCCTCGGGGGTGCGGTAGTCGAGCGCGACGGACCGCTTGCCCTTGTTGAGGTTGGCCCAGTAGAGGCTGGCGCCGGACCGGCTCAACGGCCACCGTCCGAAGTCGCTGCCGCCGCCGGGCAGGTCCACGCGCACCACGGAAGCGCCGAGCTGGGCCAGCGTCATGCCGCACGTCGGGCCCGCCACGAAGGTGGCACACTCCACGACCTCGATGTCCACGAGCGTCTGCCCCGGCGTCATCGGTACACCGGGTCCCGGCGCGCGGCGAAGGCGGCGTGGCCCTCCGCGGCATCGCGTCCGTGACCCGCGAGCGAGACGCCCACGCGCTCCTCGCGCAGGAACGCCTCGAGCCCTTCGTGCTCGGCCACGTCGCACATCCAGCGCGTCACCGCGAGCGACTCCAGGGGGCCGGACGCCAGGTCCGCGGCCAGCTCGAGGGCCACGGTCGTGGCGCTGCCGGTCGGGCAGACCCGGGTGACCAGGCCGGCGTCGTAGGCGTCCTGCGCCGCGAGACGTTCACCGAGGAGCAGGTGCCGGGTCGCGGCCTGGCGGCCGAGGGCGCGGGTCAGGTGCCACGCGACGCCGCCGTCCGAGGCGAGACCGCGACGGGCGAACGGTGCAAGGAAGAACGCGTCGTCGGCGGCCACCACGACGTCACACCCGAGCACGAGACCCCAGGCGGCGCCGATCGCGTAGCCGTCCACCGCCGCGACGGTCGGAGCCGCTGCGGCGCGGATCTCGCGGACCGCGCGGTGGATGAGCGAGAGCCGAGCGGCGGGGCCGAACAAGCCGTCGGAGGGGCCGGGCATCGTGCCGACGTCGCCTCCCGACGAGAAGTGGAGGTCGCCGCCGGTGAGCACGATGGCGCGGGCACGAGGCGCGTCGACGGCGAGTGCGTGCAGCAGCTCCTCGACCAGCTGGTGGTCGAGGGCGTTGCGTCGGTGCGGACGGTCGAGCCGGAGCTCGAGCACGTCCTCGTGCCACATGACGCGCAGGACGGGAGAACCTGGAACAGACATCAGCCTACATTCTATATAATGTGTACTGACAGTGTGCCGCGTCACGTCGCGCGTGGCAAGAGACCGGACGACACGACCGGGGCGTGCGCACGACGAGGGGTGCTCGCCGATANCCTCGAAGGTCCGGAAGGGGCTCAGCGCTGGTCGGGCTGCAGCAGGTCGGTCCGCTGCACGTAACGACTCAGCCGGTCCTGCACCAGGCGCACGTGGTCGTGCAGCCACACGGTGACCGCCGGGCCGAACATCGACGACGAGGCCGATGCGGAGTACCGCACGATCGTGCCGCGACCGTCCGGCTCGAGCACGATGCGCTCGTTCACCACCGCCATGGGCGAGGTGGTGCGCAGCCGAAGCTCCTCGGGCGGGTCGAGGTGCGTGACGACGACCGTGGCATCCATCAGGTCCTCGCCGTGCTGCAACGAGCAGAGGTACGACTGCGCTGCGTCGAGGAGGTCGGAGCCGGTGGACGCGCAGCGACTCACCGCACTCCACTCGCCCAGCGTCTCCAGACGCAGCAGGTTCGCCCACAGCTGTGAGCGCGTCTGCGGCGACGCGATCCTGTGCTCCTCGGCGATCATCCTTCGACGGTAGACACGGGTCGGGTCATGCGCATTCCGAGAAGACCACTGAGCAGCCTCTGAGCAGGTTCTCCGGACGCGCCACACGTCTGCAACACAGGACCGGCAGGATGGACCCATGAGCTCCGCCAGCCCCCGCACGACCGAGCAGATCCTCGAGTCCGACCGCCGCGCGCCCGACGCCGCCCTGTTCGCGGGCGGTGTCGCCTCCGACGAGGAGCACGCCGCCCTGCGCGCGTCGGTGCGCCAGCTGACGACGCTGCTCGGCGAGGCCCTCACGCGGCACGAGGGGCCGGATCTGCTGGACCTCGTGGAACGGGTGCGGCACCTCGCGCGCACGCCCGACAGCGGGCAGGGCGCCGCCGAGCTGCGGGCGGCGCTCGACGACCTGGAGCCCGAGCGCGCCGTGGTGCTCGCGCGGGCGTTCGCGCTGTACTTTCAGCTGGTCAACATCACCGAGCAGCTGCACCGCTGGCAGGAGCTCACCATCGGCTCCGAGGGTCCGCTCGCCGGCACCTTCGGGCGCATCGAGGAGGCCCTGGCCGAGGGCAGCCTCGACGCCGACCTGCTGACGACGGTGCTGGCGCGCGTGGAGTACCGCCCGGTGTTCACCGCCCATCCGACCGAGGCCAGCCGACGCACCGTGCTGCGACTGCTGCGCAAGGTCGCCGAGGCGGTGCGCGAGCTCGAGGACCCCCGACGTCCGGCGTCCGAGACCGCCACGGGCGAGCGCCGCCTGGCCGAGCTGATCGACCTGCTGTGGCAGACCGACGAGCTGCGCGTGGTGCGCCCCGAGCCGCAGGACGAGGCCCGCACCGCCGTGTACTACCTGCGCTCCATCGCCTCGGAGGTCGTGCCCGGCCTGCTCGACGAGCTCGACCGGCAGGCCGCCCGGGTGGGCGTCGAGCTGCCCGAGACGTCGCGACCGCTGCGCTTCGGCACGTGGGCCGGAGGCGACCGCGACGGCAACCCCAACGTCACGCCCGACGTCACCCTCGAGGTGCTGCACCTGCAGCACACGTCGGGGATCAGCGAGCTGGTGGCGATGGTCGACGAGCTGCTCACCGAGATGACCGCCTCCACCCGCATCGTCGAGGCCAGCGCCGAGCTGCTCGACAGCCTCGCCGAGGACGCCGAGGCCCTGCCGATCACGTGGAGCACCATCCGCCGGCTCAACGCCGACGAGCCCTACCGGCTCAAGGTCAGCTTCGTGCGGGTGCGCCTGCTGCGCACCCGCGACCGGCTCGTGAACGACACCCCGCACGAGCCCGGCCGCGACTACCTGTCCTTCGACGAGATGGTGCGCGACCTGGTGCTGGTGCGCCGGTCCATGCTCGCCGCCGGCGACGCGCTGACCGGCGACGGCGCCATCCGCCGGCTCATCCGCACCGCCGTGACGTTCGGAGCAGGGCTGGCGACCATGGACGTGCGTGAGCACTCCGCGAAGCATCACGCCGCCCTGGCCGACCTCTACGAGCGGCTCGGTGAGCCCGGGTACGGCGACCTCGAGCGACCGCAGCGGATCGAGCGGCTGCAGCAGGAGATGACGTCGGCCCGCCCGCTCCTCGGGGCGTCGGTCGACAGGGCCCGGCTGGGGGAGGCCGCGTCGGCGTCGCTGCGGCTAATGGAGACCATCCGCGTCGCCCTCGACACCTACGGTCCCGAGGTGGTCGAGACCTACATCGTGTCGATGACCCACGACGTCGATGACCTGTTCGCCGTGGTCGTGCTGGCCCGCGAGGCCGGGCTCGTCGACCTGACCGGAGGCGTCGACGGGCCAGCGCTGGCGCGCATCGGCTTCGCGCCGCTGTTCGAGACCGTGGCCGAGCTGGAGGCCGCAGGACCCCTGCTCCAGGCCCTGCTCTCGGATCCGTCGTATCGGCGGATCGTCGCCGCGCGCGGCGACGTGCAGGAGATCATGCTCGGCTACTCCGACTCCTCGAAGGACGCGGGCATCGCGGCGTCGCAGTGGCAGATCCACCGGGCCCAGCGCGCCCTGCGCGACGTCGCCCGCGAGCACGGCGTGGTCCTGCGGCTCTTCCACGGCCGCGGCGGCTCCGTGGGCCGCGGTGGCGGACCCACGGCCGAGGCGATCATGAGCCAGCCCTACGGGTCGCTCGACGGACCGATCAAGATCACCGAGCAGGGCGAGGTCATCTCCGACAAGTACGCGCTGCCCGGCCTGGGCCGGCACAACCTCGAGGGGGCACTCGCCGCCGTCATCGAGGCGTCGACGCTGCACCGCACGTCGCTGCTGCCCCAGGAGGTGCTCGACGGCTGGAACACGACGATGGACGTGGTCGCCGAGCAGGGGAAGGTCGCGTACCGGGCGCTCGTGCGCGACGACGCGCTCGTCCCGTTCTTCGTGGCCGCCACGCCCGTCGACGAGCTGGGCAAGATGAACATCGGCTCGCGCCCTGCCAAGCGCCCCGGCGGAGCCGGCGGCCTCGACGACCTGCGTGCCATCCCGTGGGTGTTCGGCTGGACGCAGTCGCGCATCATCCTGCCCGGCTGGTTCGGCGTCGGGTCCGGCCTCGCGGCCGCCTTCGAGGACGGCCGCGGCGAGACCCTGCAGGAGATGTACGGGTCGTGGGCGTTCTTCCGCACGTTCCTGTCCAACGTGCAGATGACGCTGGCCAAGACCGACCTCGACATCGCCGCGTCCTACGTCGAGGCGCTCGTGCCCGACGACGCCCGACACCTGCTCGACGTCATCCGCGCCGAGCACGAGCGCACGGTCGAGCAGGTGCTGCGCGTGACGGGTCAGTCGTCGCTGCTGGAGCAGGCGCCGGTGCTGCGCCGCACGCTCGAGCTGCGCGACCACTACCTGGCCCCGCTGCACGCCCTGCAGGTCTCGCTGCTCGGCAAGGCCCGCGCCGCCGGGTCGCCGTCGGCCGAGACCGAGCGGGCGCTCCTGCTCACGATCAACGGCATCGCGGCCGGCCTGCGCAACACCGGCTGACGTCGTCTGGTCGTCGTCCGCGCCTTGCGGCCTGCCGGCACGACGTCTCCGGCAGGTGAGGGACGATCGACCTAGAGTGGGACGGTGAAGCGCTCCGCGGTGGTCCTGGTCGCGATCCTCATGTCCGTGACGGCGTGCACCGGTGGGGGTGACGAGCCCTCGGCAGCCGCCCCGTCGGCCTCGGCGTCGGCATCTGCATCGGTCGGGACCGACCCCACCGCGAGGTCGGTCGACGGCGACGTCGAGGTCTGGGACCTGACCGGTGATCCGTCCGACGCCTCGTTCGGGATCGGGAAGGCCGAGCCTCGGGCCGACTACGGCGGCGACGAGCCGCGGGCCGTGCGGTTCGAGCTCGAGGGAGGGTCGATCCAGCTCGACCTCTCCGACCTGACGTTCTACCACGAGGGCGACATCTTCGCGTTCCTCTCCCGTACGGCCGAGATCCCCCCTGACCAGCTGGCGGAGGGGTACCGCGACCTGCTCGAGGCGCTCGACGTCGACCGGGCGAGCGCCGACGCGTTCGAGGCCGAGCTCGCCGGTGCTCCCACCGACCAGACCGGTCAGGTGACCGTGAGCTATCCGGACGAGATCCGCCTCGGTGACTGGACTCTCGCGGTGAGCGCTGCGATCTCGCCGGCGGTCGGCACCGGGGTCCTGACCGTCAGTGCGGGGTACAGACCTCTGCTGGTCGGCTGAGCCGGCCCCGGCGCGACGACGGCGCCGCCCTTCGCTCGTGCGGGAGGCGGCGCCGTCGTCGTCCGTGTGCGCGTGCGATCAGCGCACGTACTTCAGGCGGTACTGGAAGGCGCCTGAGACGACCGAGTCGGCGCGGGTGGTCCGATCGGAGTTGACCACGTCGTAGCGGGTGGAGAAGAAGTCCTGCGAGACGAGGATGTCGTCGTTGCGGGACTGCTTCGACAGCAGGGTCGCGACCTCCTGGGCCGACTCCGGCTCCTTCGCCGGGACCGACAGCGGGTCCTCCTCGTCGTCGTAGTAGAAGTCCTCGTCGTCCTCCCAGTAGAACGACTCCCCGTACTCCTCGTCGTCCTCCCAGCCGCTGAGCTCGTTCGCGCCGAGGATCCGCAGCCGGCCGGTGCCGTAGGCGAAGACCGAGGTCCGGATCTCCATGACGACCGACTTGGGGGTGGCCTTGGAGTACTTGTCGGCCTTGACGAGGTTGAAGCGGAGCTTGAACGGCGTGCCCTTCTTGACGGTGAGCGTGCCGCTGGACTTGAGCCGGCCCCACGCCTTGCGCGACGGGTAGTAGCGGTCGATGGTGCCGATCTTCAGCGCCTTGTACGGCGAGGTCAGCGTGTCGTCGATCGTGACGTCGTCGACGTCGAGGTTGGCGAACTCGTTCTCCTGCAGCGCCGCGATGTCGTTGGCCACGCCGTCGGCCACGTACTCGCCGAGGTAGTCCGTGACGCTGTAGCGCTGCGTGCGCTCGAGGGTGACGGGCTTGCCGTCCTCCTTGGCCGTGCCCTTGACCGTCCACGACACGAGCGACTCGCCGCCACCCAGCTGGTCCTGCGCGAGAGCCGCGTCGCGGAAGGCGTGCGTGCCGGCGATCTCGGTCAGCGCCTCCGGGTTCGGCACGGTGGACCGGTAGGTCGTGGCGGGCTTGCCGTCGGAGCGCGCGGTCGACGTGACGATGGCGGAGTCGACGGCCTGGCCGAGGCGGCCCGCGATGCCGGCGAGTCCGTCGTGGGTCAGCGCGCCCTGGGGTGCGGCGAGGTTGGCCATCTTGAACGAGCCGACGCCGTCGGCCTGGATGAACGACGTCTTCGCACCGTGGAGGGTGCGGCTGGCGTTGCGGAAGTCCATCGGGTGCCCGAAGCCGACCACGTCGTCGCCGCAGACGGCGGTGGCGGTGCCGAGGCCGTAGCTGGAGAGGGAGCCGTAGGAGTCGGCGGCGGCGAGGTTGCCGCCGGCCACGATCGGGACCTCCTCGCCGAGGCTGGCGCCACCGGCTGCGACGTCACNCGAGACCGGCGCGATGCGGCGTGCGCCCTTGCCGAGCTCGGCGCTGCTCGCACCGGCAGCCACGAGCTGCTTCTTCTGCGACGACGTCAGCGTGATGCTCTCGGCGGGGGCCGACACGTCCTCGTCGTCGAGCAGGTCGTAGAGGTCGGCGGCCGGCGTGATGCCGGCGATGGACGACGACTCGTTGCCGCCGAAGGTGTACGCGACCGCTCCGACGAGTCGCCCGTCCTCGGCGTAGACCGGCGAGCCGGAGATGCCCGACCAGACGCCGGCGTCGATGGTGCCGTCGCTCCTGGTGATGCGCGAGCCCGAGAGGTCGAACACGAGGGTGTCGCCGTCGTCGCTCTCGAGGGTGTCGATGTAGGTGCCGCTGAAGGCCTCGGGCGTCACGTCGGACCCGCGCGAGCGGCCGGCGGTGGTGAGGCCCGTGACGGTCTGGCCGGACTCGAGGTCGGCGGCGGGGAACGCGGCGGCGCACTGCTCGAAGGACGGGGGCGCCGCGGTCGCCGGGGCGGCGACGAAGGCGACGCTGCCGGCGACGAGCGCGACGCTGGCGCACATCGACGAGGACAGCAGGGAATGACGGGGCATGGGGGAGCTTCCCTCCGACGGAAGGCCCCGGGGTCGGGGCAGGTGAGGCCACCGTAGAGCCCGGCGGGGTCGTTTCTTGGGCAAAGACGCAAAATTGGTCCGGAAGGACTATGCGCCCCGAGCGTCGTGCCCACGGAACCCGATTTCCGTCGCGCCGACGCCGTCCCGTACACTCGTCTCCGTCCTTCGGGACGTGCGCCCGTAGCTCAACGGATAGAGCATCTGACTACGGATCAGAAGGTTTGGGGTTCGAATCCCTACGGGCGCGCAGATCGGCCCCGAGCGTCTCGACGCTCGGGGCCGTCGCCGTTCACAGGGCGTCGGAGACGCCGGTGGAGGCCACGCGGTAGCCGTCGTCGTCGGCGTGGACCAAGCCGCGCTGCACGAACGCGTCGAGCCAGCCCTCCATCGGCCACCAGCCCCAGCGGGCGTGGAAGACGTGGGCGTTGCGGACGATGTCGTGCAGGTGCTGCACGGGCGGGTCCTGCGTCGGGTGGTGCTGGTGGGCGGCGCGCGCCCCACCCACCCAGGCGATCGGCACGCCGGCCGCGGCAGCGCGTTGCGCGAAGTCGGTGTCCTCCCCGCCGTAGCCGACGTAGGCCTCGTCGAAGCCGCCGATGCGCCCCCACGTCGCGGCCGTCACGGCGAAGGACAAGGACCAGAACAGCCGGTGCCCGTGGGGGTCGAGATCGACCGTGCCCGGTGGGGGCGCGGGCCGCGACCGGTGCGGTCGGCCCAGCTCGGCCACGGAGCGCAGGTCGTAGCCGCCGGGAGGTGCCGGCGGCAGGTAGGCGACCGGTCCACAGAGGAGGGCGCCGTCGCAGTCGGGTCGGCGCGAGGCGACGTCGTACGCCAGGGCGAGACCGGGCGAGGCCAGGCAGTCGACGTCGAGGAAGACCAGCAGGTCCGCCCCTCGCTCGAGGGCCGTGCGGGCTCCGAGGTTGCGGGCCGCGGCCAGCGGGAGCCCGGCGTCACTGGCGTCGATCTCGACGACGTGCGGCGTGGGCGGGAAGCCGGTCCGCCACCGCGCCGGCCACGGGTCGTCCATCGCCACGACGATCCAGTCGTCGAGGAGCACCGCCGAGCGCCCGAGGGACCGGTGCTGCAGCTGCAGGTGGTCGTGGCGACCGTGCGCGACCGTCACGACGGCGATGCGGGGCGCGGCGGCGTCGAGGTTCACGCGCCCGCCCGTCCCGCGACCTCGAGCACCACGGCGGCGAGCCGCCGCGCCCCCTGCCCGTCGTTCCATCGCTGCCACGCGGACCCGTCGAGCTCGGCGACCCGGTCGAGCACGTCGGGCCAGCCGTCGTCCGCGAACTCCTGGAGCACCAGCACCGGCAGCCGGCCGTCGGCGGCGAGTGCCGCCGCGCTCGTGCGCTGCTCGTCGTGGGGACGCTCCTGCGGGATCACCACGGCCGGGCGGCGGGCCGCGGCAACCTCGGCCAGGGCGTTCTGCCCGGCGTGGGTCACGACGACGTCGGCCCGGCAGAGCGCCGCCCACGGGTCGTCGACCCAGGTGCCGTCGGGGCCGCCCAGCAGCGTCCAGGTCCAGCCCGGTGTCGACGCCCGGGCACGGTCGAGAGCCTTGGTCGTGAGCGCGCTGCCACCCGCGCCGGAGAGGACCACGACGTGCCGCGTCCCGTCCTCGGACGGTGCCGGGCCCGGCGGCACGGGCTCACGGCCGTCGAACCGGGAGAAGGCGCCGACGTGGACGAGGCGTGGGTCGTCGGGTGCCACCCCGCGCACGACGTCGGCGACGTCCGCAGGCCACGGCGCCACGAGCCGCTCGGCGAGGCCCAGGCCCAGCGTGTGCGGAGGGTCCGTCCGGTCGCCGGGCTGGATCAGGGACACGACGGGGACGCCGTGCAGGCGGCACAGCGTGGCCACCTCGACCGACGTGTCGACGACGACGACGTCGGGTCGAGTCGCGTCGATCCAGCGCGAGATCGTCGACATGCGCGAGCGCAGCCCGGGGTGCCCTCGTGGGACCCAGTGGAAGGTCCCACCCGCGGTGGCGTCCTCGGGCAGCTCGAACGGGTCGGCGTCCGCGTCCGGGTCGAGCTGGACCCAGAGCTGCGGCCATCCTGTCGGCCGCGGCAGCGACGACAGCCCGGTGACCTCGGTGCCCGACGGCAGGTGGGGGAGCAGGGAGCCGGCGCGCGTCACGTGGCCACGGCCGTGGTGGTGCACGTAGTAGCCGATCATGCCGGCGTCTCCGCGACCGACGACACGGTGCTCGACGGACGCGGCGCCCCGGCGCGGCGGTACAGGTCCTCGTAGCGGCGGACCATCCGGTCGAGCGAGCAGTGGCGCACGGCGTGGGCACGCACCGCTGCGCGGTCGAGGGACGCCGCCTCGAGTGCCGCGCGCGCCAGGTCGTCGACGTCGTCGGGTCGCGCCAGCCGGCCGGCGTCCACCCCCACCACCTCGTCCAGTGCGCCGCGGGCGAACGCGGCCACCGGGGTGCCGCACGCCATCGCCTCGGCGGCCACGAGCCCGTACGGCTCGTCCCACTGCGGTGACACGAGTGCCACCCGGGCACGGCCGACCACGTCGGCCAGCTCGTCGGTGCCGAGGTGGCCGAGCAGACGCGCGTCGTCACCGAGCAGCGGCGCCACCGTCTCGGCGAAGTAGCCCGGATCGAGGACCGGGCCGGCGAGGTCGATCGGCAACCCGGCACGTCGGGCCGCGGCGATGGCGAGGTGCGGCGCCTTCTCGGGGACGATGCGGCCGGTCCACACGGCTCGGTCGCCGCCCGGGCCCGGACGCCACCGGTCCGTGTCGACGCCGTTGGGCACCACGTCGGCGCTCACCACGTGCGACCAGGCCTGGGCGGTGTGACGACTCACGGCCGCGAAGCGGGTCGTGGACGGCGCCAGCGACATCGCCGACTCCAGCCAGCCGAGCGGCGGCGTGTGCAGCGTCGTCACCATCGGCAGGCTCAGCGCCGACGCCATCGCGACCGGCAGGTGGTGCAGGCTGTTGTTGTGCACGACGTCGAAGCGCTCGTGCCCGTGGCTCACCAGGTCGAGCATGAGCGCGAGGTAGGCGTGGTGATCCTGCATCCACGTGTCAGGGTGCGCGCCGACGTCGGCGCGTGCGGCGTCGCTCGGACGGAAGCGTCGCACCGGCAGCTCCTCGACGCCGAGCGTCGGGTCCGAACCCGGCGCGGCGAACACGCTCACCCGGTGACCTCGCGCCGTGAGCGCGGTCGCGAGCGTGGCGGTGTGGGCCTCGAGGCCGCCCTGGAACGGCTCGGCGATCGGGAAGCGTGACGAGGCGACGAGGCAGACCCTCATCGCCGTCCCGCCGCGGGGAGCGTGCACGCGTCGGTGACCAGGCTGCCGTAGATCTCGGCGTGCGCGGCGGCGAGGTCCTGCCGTTGACGCAGGCGCTCCGCCGCCGTCGGCGCCGGGACCGGCGTCGAGGTGTAGGCCTCGAGCACGGCCGCCTCGAGGCTGCGTGCGTCGAAGGCGTCCTCGGTCAGGGTGAAGGAGTGCACCGGCGCCTGGTCGGCGTAGTGGCCGCAGGTCGGCGCGGCCACCGGGGTGCCCACGTCGCGGCAGAGCTCGAGCCAGCCCGAGTGGGTGCCGAAGCGGTACGCCAGGACCGACAGGTCGAGCCCGGCGAGGTGGTCGACGAGCTCGTCGTCGGAGAAGTAGTCGTGCACCCGGACGTCCACGTGGTCCGGGGCGTCGGCGAGCATCCCGGCGAGCCCGGGCTCGAACCGGGCGCCGCCGGGGTCGAGGACGTCGGTGTGCCCGTCGACCTGCAGCACGCCACCGGGCAGCCGGCCCACGGTGTCGACCAGCACGGGCAGCACCGACATGGGGTCCATGCAGGCCCGCAGGCTCTTGACGTGCAGGCCGACGCGGAACTCGCCCCCCACGCGGTCGATCCGGGTGGCGGGCGCCTCGCGCACGCGGGTGCGCCGCTCCATCTCGGCGAGGTCCACCACGTGCGGGTGCGGGAGCACGACCGCGTCCCGCCCCCAGCGGCGCCGGATCTCATCGGCCGCGCCGGGGGTGAGGGTGACGACCACGTCGGCGGCGCGCAGGAGCACGTCGAGCTGCTCGTCGTGCAGGTCCGGCGTCGGGTGGTGCGGGTTCCGCAGGTCGTGGACCGTGTGCACGAGCGGCTTGTCGTGGGTGGTGAGCGCGTGCACGACCTCCTCCAGCTGAGACGGCGCGAGCGCGTCGAAGCCGAACTGCAGGTGCATGACGTCGAAGTCGTCGTGGTGCCGCTCGATCCATCGGGGGTCGAGCATCGCCGGCGGCCACCACGGGGTTCCCGGGACGAGGGTGCCGCCGTCGGGTGCGGGGTCGAGAAGGCGTTGCACGGCGTCGTCGTGCGCCGGGTCGGGCGCGGACAGGTGCCGCACGTACACGTGGGACGCGGGCACGGACGCGACGCGCAGCCACGTGGGGGTGGTGGTGGCGTCCGCGGCTCCGGTCAACGTCATGCACTCGTCCTCTCGATCGACCTCGGCGGACTCGAGCCGCCGCCCTGGGCGTACCCGCTGACGAGACGTCGAACCGCGCGGCGCCGTTGCGAGGAGGTGGGCAGAGGAAGACCGCCCCGGGAAGGGTGCCCGGGGCGGCCTGTCGGTGGTCCTCCACGGCGAGGCCGTGGCTCAGAGGTCGAGGGTGCCCACCCAGCGTTCGCCCTCGTCGCCGCCCCAGGCGTCCCAAGCCACGCGACCGGGTGACGGGAAGCCGTCGGTGCCGTGCTTGAAGCCCTTCGCGTCCTTGTCGACGGAGTGCCGCGCGAAGTAGGCGCGCATCTTCGTGGCCTGCTCGTCGCTGAGCTCCTCGCCGTTCGCCAGCTGGTGGGCCCGGTGCCGGCCGGTGTCGGTGAAGTTCCGTCCGGCCTTGCCGTCCTCGATCCACCGCACCGCACGCTGCGCCGTCTCCTGCACGCCCTTCGGCGGCTGGTGCTCGCCGCTCATCGGCTCAGGGGTTCTCGACGACGCCGTGGTCGCTCTTGTACGGCTCGCCGGTGACCTTCGACTTCACGAGGCTGATCGCCGTGGCGACCTTGCTGCCCGGTGTGTCCCAGTACTCGGCGCGATCGACCCTGACCTTGATCAGCGTCGAGTTGCTGCCCTCGGGTCCCTCGGGGAGCCACGCCTCGGCGAAGGAGCTCCACAGCTCCTTGAGCTTGTCCAGGTCGTCGACCACCTCGGCGCGGCCGGTGAGGGCCACCCACGAGTCCGAGGAGCTGAAGGTCAGCTGCACGTCGGGACGCTTGGCGACGTCCTGCGTGTGCTCGGTGTCCTTGGCCGTGATGAACCACAGCTCGGCGGGGTCGAGGTCGGTGTCCTGGCGCGCCATCGGGATGCTGCGCAGGGTGCCGTCGTCGGTCGTCGTGGTGAACATCGCGATCCGCAGGTCGGTCAGCAGGTCGTCGAGCGTCTTCTCTTCTCCGGTGCTCATTCTCGTTCCCCTCTTCGTGGTGTCTTTCCTCCAACGTAGGTCGGGCTGCAGGGGGCCGCAGCGCGAGCGAGTCGCTCGTCGGGATGCCCGCTTCCGGATCGTCGCGCAGGCTGGAGACATGACCGAGATCAGCAGGACCTTCACCGTCGAGCCCGCCCCCGCGACCGTCCTCGAGTACCTCAAGGACTTCTCCCACGCCGAGCAGTGGGACCCCGGCACCGAGTCGTGCACGCAGAACGGCGTCGGTCCTGTCGCCGTCGGCACCACGTGGCACAACACCTCGAAGATCGCCGGCGTGAGCACCGAGCTGACGTACGAGCTCACCGAGCTCGACGACCGCCACGTGCAGTTCGTCGGCACCAACGAGACCGCCCACACCACCGACACGATCACCGTCGAGCCGCACGGCACCGGCAGCGAGATCACCTACGTCGCGAACATCGAGATGAAGGGGGCGGCCAAGCTCGCCACCCCCGTCGTCAAGCTGGTCTTCGAGAAGATCGGCAGCGACACCGAGGACGACATGGTGCGGGTGCTCAACGGGCTCTGAACCGAGACGCCGCCGGCTGCGCCGTCGGCCGGGGAACACCTGGCCGGGTGAGGGCGTTGGAAGGTTCTGTCGGCGGAGCGTGGTGACATGGTCCGCATCGTGTTCCGATCAGGAATACTGACGTCACGGACCAGCGCACCGCGCGCACCAGCACCGAGCACCAGGGGTGGCATGACCAGCACGACCCAGCACGACGTCGACGTCGAGACGTCCGGCCCTGAGACGACCGGCAGCGGGGCACTCCCGCGCGAGCACGTGCTCGTGATCGCCACCCTCCTGGTGGCGTCGTTCGTGGTGATCCTGAACGAGACCGTCATGAGCGTCGCCATCCCCGTCCTCCAGGAGGACCTGGGCGTGCCGCCGTCGACGGGCCAGTGGCTCACCACGGCGTTCATGCTCACGATGGCCGTGGTCATCCCGCTCACCGGCTTCCTCATCCAGCGGGTCGCCACGCGGACGCTGTTCGTCGCGGCCATGTCGCTGTTCACGGCCGGCACCGCGCTCGCGTTCTTCTCGACCACCTTCGCGGTGCTGCTCGTGGCCCGCGTGGTGCAGGCGTCCGGGACCGCGGTCATGCTGCCGCTGCTCATGACCACGGTCATGACGATCGTCCCGGCTGCTCGCCGCGGCGCCATGATGGGCAACATCACCGTCGTCATCGCGGTGGCTCCGGCGCTCGGGCCCACGATGTCGGGCTTCGTGCTCGACCACCTGGGCTGGCGGTGGATCTTCGGCGTGGTCGCTCCCATCGCGCTCGCCGCGCTGGTGATCGGTGCCCGCTACGTCGTGAGCGTCTCGGCCAGGGGGAACCAGCGCATCGACGTCGTGTCGGTGCCGCTGTCGGCGCTCGGCCTCGGCGGGCTCGTGTACGGCCTCGTGGGCATCGGCGAGCACGCCCAGGGATCGTCGGGCACCCCCACCTGGCTGCCGTTCGTCGTGGGCACGGTGGCGCTGGCCGCCTTCGTCGCCCGCCAGCTCCACCTGCAGCGCACCGACCGCGCCCTGCTCGACCTGCGCGTGTTCACGTCGGGCCAGTTCCGCATCGCGCTCGGCGCGATGCTCATCGGCATGTCGGCCATGTTCGGGTCGTTCCTCCTGCTGCCGCTGTTCGCGCAGCAGGCCCTCGGGCTCTCGGCGCTGCAGACCGGCCTCATCACGCTGCCCGGCGGCATCGTCATGGGCGTCACCGGTCCTTTCGTCGGCCGGCTGTACGACCGGTACGGCCCGCGGGTCCTGGCGGTGCCTGGGTCGGTGCTCGTCTCGGCCGGCCTCTGGCTGCTCGTCGACGTCGACGCGGACACGTCGCTGGCCTGGCTGGTCGGCGCCAACCTCGTGCTCATGCTCGGCCTGTCGGCCACGTTCACGCCGCTCATGACGACCGCCCTCGGATCGGTGGAGCCGCGGCTCTACTCCTACGCGAGCGCCGTGGTCAGCACCCTCCAGCAGGTGGCCGGTGCTGCGGGCGCGGCGCTGTTCATCACGATCATGACCGTGGTGTCCAGCGCCGGCGTCGAGTCCGGGATGGGCGAGGGCGCCGCCTTCGTCGACGGTGTGCGGCGGGCGTTCCTGGTGGGCGCGCTGCTCAGCCTGCTGCTCGTCGCGCTGGTGCCGTTCCTGCGCAAGCCCGACGCCGAGTCCGCCGCGCCCGCCGTGCACTGACCCCGGCCCGGAGGCCCCGCGAGGCGGTGGCGAGGCGGTGCCTAGGGTGGTCGCGTGGGGGAGATGAGCACGGTCGCGCTGGTCGTCGTGCTCCTCGCGATCGTCCTCGGTGCCTTCGTGCAGTCGACGGTGGGCATCGGTCTCGGTCTGGTCGCCGCTCCCGTGGTCACGCTCGCGGCCCCGCAGCTCATGCCCGGCGGGATGCTCATGGTGGTCGTGCTGCTGCCCATCGTGACGCTCGCCCGCGAGCGCGACGAGATCGACTGGGGCGGACTCGGGTGGGCCTTCCCGGCGCGCGTCGTCGGGACCGTCGTCGGCGTGTGGGTCGTGGCGAGCGTCGACGACCGTCAGCTCGGCGTCGCCGTCGGCGCCATGGTCCTTGCGGCGGTGCTCCTCACCGCGCGCACCGTGGTCATCCCGGTCAACCGAGGAACCCTCAGTGGTGCCGGATTCGTCAGCGGTGTCACCGGGACCGCGTCGTCGATCGGCGGTCCACCGCTCGCCCTGCTGCTCCAGCGACGGACGCCCCGGCAGATCCGGACCACGCTCGCGGTCTACTTCCTGCTCGGGTCCCTGCTCAGCCTCGTCGGGCTCGCCTGGGCCGGCGAGCTCACCGTCGACGAGGCCTGGTTCGCGCTCGCCGCCGTGCCGGCGCTCGTGCTCGGCTTCGCGGTGAGCGGGCCGCTGCGGCGGCGGCTCCCGGCCCACGTCGTGCGACCCCTCGTGCTGCTCGTCAGCGGGGCGTCGGCCGTGGCCCTCATCGTCCGCTCGACGTTCGGCTGAGAGGCTCCCGCACCCCGAAACGCCCCGCACGCAGGCGTCGTGCACCGCAACGGTCTACACTTGGCCCAGCAGGTGCCGCACGGCCCGCGCTCGTGGGGATGACGCTCAGCCGCCGCCCCACCGCCGATCTCACTGGCGGGCGAGCCGCCGTACGCCCTGTCGCGGGGGACGGACCAGCCGTCCGCCGCCGACCGTGACGGACGTCCGGTCGCGGAGGAGGAGCCTGTTGGCCACACGAACCCAGCGCCAGAACCCCCAGCGCCAGAACGCGCAGCGCCAGAACGCGCAGCGAGGCAGCAACGGGCCACGGCGCAAGAAGCACGACGACGACACCGGCCTCATGCCCGTGCTCGCCAAGGCCGTGCGCGAGGTCGAGAACGCCGTCCAGCGACGCCGCGTCACCGCCACCACCCGCGCCACCTTCCAGGCCGTCGGCCTGCTCGTCCGCGAGGAGCGCGCCCGCGTCAAGACCGAGACCGACCTCACCGAGCCCCAGCGCGCCGACCAGCTCAAGCGACTCGACGGTGTGGCCACCATCCTGGCCAAGACCGCCACCCGCGAGCCCGCCCTCCTCATGCTCCTGACCGAGGAGGCCGAGGTCT
>NZ_LMMY01000011.1:171946-178642 GCF_001422865.1 Aeromicrobium sp. Leaf272 | reverse complement strand
GCCCACCCCCGATGCAGCCGTGCGCGTCGACCGCTCCGTGGTCCCCCGCTCCGTCATCGCGCGCCAGCTGGCCAACCCCTTCATGGCCCCCGACTTCACCGACGAACCGCCTCCGCGCACCGGCCCCAGCCGTCTGGCCACGTGGGAGCTCCTCGGCCCGCTGCTGTCGTCGTTCGAGCGCGCCGCGGCCGGCGCCCCGGCCTGCATGGAGCTGCCCGAGCCGATCCCCGGCATCGTGCGCGGCCCCGAGCTGATGCGCCACCAGGCCGAGCTCGTCGCTGCTGCGGCCGACGGTCACCGCACCTTCTTGCTGGCCGACGAGCCGGGCCTGGGCAAGACGGCCCAGTCGCTGCTCGCGGCCCAGGCCGCGGGCGCCTTCCCGCTGCTCGTCGTCGTCCCCAACGTGGTCAAGGCCAACTGGGCACGCGAGGCCGGGCTATGGACGCCGCACCGCCCCGTCACCGTGGTGCACGGCAACGGCGACGACATCGACGCCTTCGCCGACATCGTGGTCGTCAACTACGAGATCCTCGACCGGCACGCCGGCTGGCTCGGCGACCTGGGCTTCCGGGGCATGGTGCTCGACGAGGCCCACTTCATCAAGAACACGTCCTCCCAGCGCTCGCGCCACGTGCTCAAGATCGCCGACCGCATCCGCAGCCGCACCTCGCGGCCGCTGATGATGGCGCTCACCGGCACCCCCCTCATCAACGACGTCGACGACTTCCGCGCCATCTGGCAGTTCCTCGGCTGGATCGACGAGAAGAAGCCGATGCCCGAGCTCATGCACGCGCTCGACGAGACCGGTCTGACCCCGCTCGACGCCGGCTTCTTCCCTGCCGCGCGCCAAGCCGTCATCGACCTCGGGATCGTGCGGCGCCGCAAGATCGACGTGGCCGCCGACATCCCCGCCCGTCGCATCGCCGACATGCCCGTCGAGCTCGACGGCGAGGCCGGGCGGTCCATCCGTGCGGCCGAGGCCGAGCTGGCCCGCCGTCTGGTGGCCCGCTACGACCGCGCCGCCGCCGCTCGCATCGAGGCCGGCCACCCGGTCGCGGAGGTCCTCGACCTCGACCTCGTGCGCAAGGTCGCCGCCTGGGAGCGCGAGGAGGCCAACGAGTCCACGGGCGAGAACGTGTTCTCCATGGTGCGTCGCATCGGCCAGGCCAAGGCCGGGCTCGCGGCCGACTACACCGCTCAGCTGGCGCGCAGCGTCGGCAAGGTCGTGTTCTTCGCCAAGCACCTCGACGTGATGGATGCCGCGCAGAAGGCGTTCGAGGAGCGTGGCATCGGCTACACCTCGATCCGGGGCGACCAGACCGCCGCGGCCCGCACCAAGGCGATCGACGCGTTCCAGAACGACCCGGGCACGCAGATCATCGTCTGCTCGCTCACCGCGGCCGGCGTCGGCATCAACCTGCAGGTCGCGTCGAACGTGGTCCTGGCCGAGCTGTCGTGGACCGACGCCGAGCAGATGCAGGCCATCGACCGCGTGCACCGGATCGGGCAGAGCGAGCCCGTCACGGCGTGGCGCATCATCGCCTCGCAGACGATCGACAGCCGCATCGTCGAGCTCATCGACAGCAAGGCCGGGCTCGCCGCGCGTGCCCTCGACGGTGAGGACACGGAGGTCGAGGCGACCGACGTCCAGCTCGAGGCGCTCGTCGGCATCCTGTCCGACTCCCTGCGCTCCCGCCGCCGCTGACCCGAACGTCTCCCCGTCTCGGACACTTCTCGGGGTGTCCGGAGCCCGAAAGTGCCCCGGACGTGTCCGAGACGGAGGGACTGGCGCGGGTCAGCCGAGGGCGCGGTCGAGGTTGATCGCGGCACTGATGAGCGAGAGGTGCGTGAAGGCCTGCGGGAAGTTGCCCAGCTGGTCACCCGTGGCGCCGATCTGCTCGGCGTACAGCCCCAGGTGGTTGGCGTAGGTGAACATCTTCTCCAGCGCCACCTCGGCCTCGCGGTGCCGTCCGGCCCGGGTCAGGGCCTCCACGTACCAGAACGAGCACAGGCTGAACGTGCCCTCGCCGTCGTGCAGGCCGTCGCCGTCGGTGTCGGTGTCGGCGACGCCGTCGGGCGCGGCGTGCACGTCGTACCGGAACACCAGGCTGTCGGCGACCAGCTGGTCCTCGATCGCGGCGAGCGTGGAGAGGAAGCGCGGGTCCACCGGCGAGCAGAACTTGACCATCGGCATCAGCAGCACGCCCGCGTCGAGCACGGGGGCGTCGGCCTGGTCCGCGTCGGGGTCGACCTCGGCCAGGGTGAACGTGCGGTGGTGCTCGTCCCAGTGGTTCGTCAGGATCTCGTCGTGGATCGCGTCGCGTACCCGCGCCCACGCCGACAGGTCACCGGGCAGCCCTCGCTGGCGGGCCATGCGGATCATCCGCTCCACCGCCACCCAGCACATGAGCCGGCTCGTGGTGTGCGCCCGCACGTCGCCGCGGATCTCCCACATGCCGGCGTCGGGTGAGTCCCAGTGCTCCATCACCCAGTCCAGCACGCGGCGCAGGTCGTTCCAGGCGTCGTGGCTGATCCCGGGGCCGTACTTGTCGAACAGGTAGACCGCGTCGATGACCTCGCCGTAGATGTCGAGCTGCAGCTGGTCGACCGCGCCGTTGCCCACTCGCACCGGGCGCGAGTCGGCGTAGCCGGCCAGGTGGTCGAGCGCGTGCTCGTCGACCGGCGCCGACCCGTCGATGTCGTAGAGCACCCGCAGGGGTCCCAGTCGCTCGGCGTCGTCGCGCTCCTCGCCCAGACGCTCGGACAACCAGCGCGTGAACGCGTTCGCCTCCGAGGTGAACCCGAGCCGGAGCAGCGCGTACAGGCTGAACCCGGCGTCGCGGATCCACACGTACCGGTAGTCCCAGTTGCGGGAGCCGCCGATGGTCTCCGGCAGGCTCGTCGTGGGCGCCGCGACGACGGCGCCGGTCGGCTCGTGCGTGAGCAGCTTGAGCGTGATCGCCGACCGGTGCACGGTCTCGCGCCAGCGTCCCTTGTAGGTCGACTGCGAGATCCATCCTCGCCAGAACGCCGACGTCGCCACGAAGAGCGCCGACGTGTCCTCGACGCCGCACGTCTGGAACGCCGACGGCTGCCCGTCGGTGGTTCCCGTCGGGTCCTTGCCGGCGTCGAGGACCTCGAGCACGAACAGTGCGTGCTCGCCCTCGTCGAGCGTCACCTCGGCGACGACGTCGAGCCCGTCGACCTCGAGCGCCACCGTGGAGCTGATCCCGAGCCGGACGGCGGGATCGTCGCCGAGCGCCGGAGCCGACACGACGATGCCGCCGTCGACCTCCTCGACCTCGGGGTCCTGCCGTGCGTAGTGCGGTCGTGCCGCCACGCGAGAGCGCACGACCGACCGGCCGCGCACCGCGGTGACACGCCGCACGAGTCGTTGGCGGTGGTCGGCGTCCTCGGCCTTCAGCACCGGCATGAAGTCGTGCACCTCCACGACGCCCTCCTCGGTGAGGAAGCGCGTGGCGAGGATGGCGGTGTCGGGGAAGTAGAACTGCTGGGAGCGCACCGAGCCGTCGACGGGGCTGAGCTCCCACGACCCTCCCTTGTCGGCGTCGAGCACCGACGCGAAGACGCTCGGTGCGTCGAAACGGCCCGGGCAGAACCAGTCGATCGTGCCGTCGGTGCCCACCAGTGCGGCGGTCCGCAGGTCGCCGATCAGTCCGTGGTCCGCGATCGGCAGCGGTGGCGTGGTCGGGCGAGTCACCGCAGGTGCCAGCCGCGCTCGCCCGCGAGATCGAGTGCCGCCTGGGGTCCCCAGGACCCCTGGGCGTACGTCTGCACCGGTGGCGGGTCCTCCAGCACGGGCGTGATGACCTGCCAGAGCCGGTCGACCTCGTCGCCCCGGGTGAACAGCATCTGGTCGCCCTGCATCACGTCGAGCAGCAGGCGCTCGTACGCCTCGAGCGGCCGGTGCTCTTCGTCCTCGTCCTCGGCGTCGGGCAGCGTGAGGGTGGCGGCGGCACGCTCGAGCTCGAACGTCGGCCCGGGGCGCTTCACGTTGAGGCTCGCCGTCACCTCGGGCACCTCGCCCAGCTCGAGGACGAGACGGTCGTCGCCGTCCTCGCGCGACTCGAACAACGGCTCGGGTGCGCGGAAGAACAGCGTCACCGTCCGGCGGGTCGCCGCCATGGCCTTGCCGGTGCGCAGCAGGAACGGGACACCGCGCCAGCGGTCGGTGTCCACGTGCACGCGCACGGCCACGAAGGTCTCCGTCGTGGAGTCGGCGTCGACCCCGTCCTCGTCGGTGTAGCCCTCGTACTGCCCGCGCACCACGTCGTCGGGGGCCAGCGGCTGCACCGCCTCGAACACGGCGGCCTTCGCGTCGCGCAGGTGGTCGGCGTCGATGCCGTCGGGCCGCTCCATGGCCAGGAAGCCGAGGACCTGCGACAGGTGCGTGGAGACCATGTCGCGCAGTGCACCGGTGGCCTCGTAGAACGCGCCCCGGCCTTCGATGGTCAGCTCCTCGGGCACGTCGATCTGCACGGCGCACACGTGCTCGGCGTTCCACGACGGCTCGAGCAGCCCGTTGGCGAACCGCAGCGCCAGCACGTTCTGCACCGCCTCCTTGCCCAGGAAGTGGTCGATGCGGAACACGGCGTCCTCGCCGGCGACGTCGTCGAGCGTGGCCTGCAGCGAGCGCGACGACTCCAGGTCGGTGCCGAACGGCTTCTCCACGACGATGCGGGCGTCGTCGGCGATGCCCTCGGCGCCCAGCATGCGGATCATCGGCTCCATCGCGGCGGGTGGCACCGACAGGTAGACCAGGCGACGGGCGTCGTCGCCCAGCTCGGACTCGGCATCGCGCACCGCAGCCGCCAGGGCGCTGCCGTCGTCGGCGTCCGACGTCTGGAACGTCACGCGGGAGACGAACGCGTCGGCGACGTCGGCGTCGAGCTCGTCGACCGTGTCGCGCAGACCGTCGAGCACCTGCTGGGCGAAGTCGCCGTCGGGCTCGTGCCGTCCTGACCCGATCACCCGGTAGTCGGCGGGGAGGCGGCCGGCCGCGGCCAGGCGGTACAGGCCGGGGAACAGCTTGCGACGGGCGAGATCGCCGGTGGCGCCGAAGAGCACGACGACGTGCGGCGGCAGGGCGGTGGGGGAGTCAGGCACGACACGTCCTCGCGTCGGGGGAGCAGGGGCACCACCCACGCTAGGAGCGGGTGGGTGATGCCGCATGGCGACCGCGGCGGAAGGAGCGCGTCCGACGAGGAGGAATCGGACGCCCCGGCGCTTCTCGAGGGCTCCGGGACGTCCGTCCGGGCATCGCGCCACACCCCTGGAGGCGGGCGTGCCCAGGGCAGCATATCCGAAGTTGGACTTTCGTTCGTGTACGGCGCCTCGGGGTGGTCGCTACGATGACGCTCCGACGATGCGTCGACGACGCCTGGACGCCGTCCGGGACCCGGGGGAGGGGTGGCCGTGAGCGACGCCGAGATGGACGGACCCGACTCGGACCGCCTGTGGGGTGCGGAGTGGTGGGAGCGTCTCGCCGACGCGCGTGAGCGGTGGCGCGAGGGTCACGTCGGGACGGCACGGACCCTCGACGGGGTGGTCCGCACCGCCTTGTTCGTCGCCTTCGCCGTGCTCGTCGTGACGGTCAGCGTCTCGCCGGTCCTGCGCGCGGGACTCGGTGCGTGGCTGGGCGGAGCCTGGCTGGCGCTGCTGGGCTTCGTGCTGCTGCGCACCAAGACCATCGCCTGGTCGACGTACTGGTGGATCTTCACGGTCGCGCTCGGCTGGTCCTTCGTCGCGAGCGTCGGTCTGGGTTCGCTGGCCTCTTCCGTCTCGGCCAGGGGCGCGGAGGCCGCAGGTCCGGCGGTGGGCATCGCGTCGATCGGCGAGGAGGCGCTGAAGCTGGCGCCCCTGCTGCTCATCGCGGTCTTCGCCCCAGGACGGGTGCACCGCTTCTCGGTGGCCGACTGGGTGCTCGTCGCCCTGGCGAGCGGCGCGGCCTTCACGGCGGTCGAGGAGTTCATCCGACGGGTCGCGAGCATCGGTCTCGAGGGTGGCGGCGTCCCCGACAGCTTCCTGTCGTTCGGGGTCTCCGGGCTGCAGCTGGCCTACGACGGGGCGGTGGCCTACCCCGGCCACCACGCCGCCACCGGCATCACGGGTGCAGCGGTGGGGCTGGGCATCGCGCTGGTGCGTCGGGCACGGCGCGACATCGGCTGGCGGAGGGCGGCGCTGCTCGCCGCCGGGGTCGCGCTCCCGGTGCTCGTGTGGTGGCTCTTCGTCGTGCGGCACGCCGCGCTCAACGCCTTCGGCGTCGGCGTCGACCTGCCGGGGCCGATGGCCTTCACCGAGGCGCTGCTGCCACCTGCGTGGGGACGCACGCTGACCGTGCTGCTGGTGCTCCTGCTGGTGCAGCTCGTCGACGCCCGACGCCTCGCCCGCTGGCGGGACGCCAGCCTGGAGGACGGTCCCACCCCCGCCTGGCTCGACCGGCTGCTCGACACGACGGAGCGCTGGCGTGCCGCGGACGGCCCCGCGCGGTACGGAGCCCCCGTCGTGGAGAGCGCCGGCCACCTCGGCCACGTGGTCGGGCGCGACGTGCGCCAGCTCGCGGAGGTCGTCGGGAGCCAGGATGGGACGAACCGATGGTCGATCCTGCGGTCTTCTCGTACGCTCTTGGCCATGCAGCGAGAGATGCGACAGATCGTCCAGCACCTGGATGGCGCT
>NZ_LMMY01000011.1:170797-171905 GCF_001422865.1 Aeromicrobium sp. Leaf272 | reverse complement strand
CCCTGCTCGTGGCCCCGGCGGTGGCCGACGACGTCCAGGCCGCGGCCGACGCCGGCCAGGCCTGGATGGCCGGCCTCCTCCAGCAGCTCGACCAGTGGTGGAGCGGCGCGAGCTTCATCGACCAGGTCCTCTTCACGAGCGGCACGGTGGCCGCCGCGAGCCTCTCGTCGGCCGCGCTCGGGCGGTCGCCCGGCTCGCTGCGCGAGACGACCCCCGTGGGTGCCGTCGCGGCGCTCGGCCACGGCGCGCTGGCCGCCGGCCTTCGGGTCACGGGGTCCTCGGCCAACGCCACGTCGCCGTGGGTGGCCGAGACCGACCGCTACCTGGCCGATCCCACCGGCTGGCGCACCGCCCAGATGATCCGACTCAGCGCGCCGGGAGCCTGACCGGCTGCACGTCGGCCACGGTCTTGTCGTCGCGCAGCCCGCGCCACACGGGGTGGCGCAGGTGGCCGGAGTCGGTCCAGCCTGCCGACGTCACCTCGCCGATGATCGTGGGCTCCACCCACACGGCCTCGCGGGCGACGTCGCGTGGCGCCGCCACCGTCGCCTCGTCACGACGTGCCTGCTCCAGTCGTGCCGCGAGGTCGGCCAGCGTGCGCTCGGCGAACCCGGTGCCCACACGACCGGCGTAGACGAGCGTGCCCTCGGCGTCGGGAACGGCGACGAGGAGCGACCCGATGCCGCCGCCGCGACCTCCCTTGCCGGGTCGCCAGCCGACCACCACGACCTCCACGTGCTGCTCGTGCTTGAGCTTGACCCAGTGCGCCGACCTCGCGCCGGGCCGGTACCGGCTGGTGCGACGCTTCGCCACCACGCCCTCGAGTCCCAGCTCCCGGCTGGCCTCCATCGCGGCCTCCAGGTCACCGTCGAAGGCGGCCGGCACGTCCACGCCGTCGGCGTCGTCGAGGTCGAGGCCGAGCAGCAGCTCGCGACGCTGCTCGTAGGGCAGCCCGGTCACGTCGGCACCGCCGAGCCTGAGCAGGTCGAACCCGACGAACCGCACCGGCACGCTGCGGCGGGCCGCGGTCACCTCGCGCGGCTTCGTGAGCCCGATGCGCTGCTGGATGCGTCCGAAGGAGGGGGCGCCGGCGTCGTCGAGGGCCACC
>NZ_LMMY01000011.1:161506-170760 GCF_001422865.1 Aeromicrobium sp. Leaf272 | reverse complement strand
AGGTGGCGGTGACGTCGCGACCGCTGCGCCCGACGAGCCGCACGGCGCCCGCGTCGCACGTGGCCACCACGCGCACCCCGTCCCACTTCATCTCGAACGCCCAGGCGGCCGCGTCGGCGTGGGCGTCGAACGTGCCGGCGCGCGTGGCGAGCATGGGTGCGACGGTGTCGAGTCGTCCGGGGTCCGGCGACGCCCCCTCGTCGGCGCTGTCGTCGGGGCTGTCGTCGCTGCTCGCCTCGTCGCTCTCCGGGCTCTCCTCGGCCGGCGCGCGGGCCGGGTCCATGCGGTGCATGAGCCAGTTCTCCCCGGTGCGGATGAGCGCGAACCGCACGCTGCCGCCGAGCCCGCCGCCTTCGCTGCCGTGCAGGGTGGCGATGACCTCGCCGTCCTTCCACTTCTCGAGCGCGTACGTGCCGTGGTCCCAGATCGTCACCTCGCCCGCGCCGTACTCACCCTTCGGGATGGTGCCCTCGAACGTGGCGTAGTCCATCGGGTGGTCCTCGGTCGGCACCGCCAGGTGGTTCTTCCCGGGATCCTCGGGTGGACCCTTCGGCACGGCCCACGACACGAGCACCCCCTCGCGCTCCAGTCGCACGTCGTAGTGCAGCCGGGTGGCGTGGTGCTCCTGGACGACGAAGACCGGCCCGTCACGGTCCGGGTCGGCGCTGTCGTCGGCCGGAGCGTCGGCGGGGACGGGCTCGGGCGTGCGGCTGGGGTCGCGCATGGACCGGTAGACCGTCAGGCGGTCGGGCGCTGCGGTCCCGGACGCGGCCGCGTCGATGTCGCTGCTCCCCGCCCCCAGGCCGGAGAGGGGGTCGTCGGAGCGCTCCAGCACCTCGGCCATCGTCAGGTGCCGCAGGTCGGGACCGAGCTCGTCCCAGTGCCGTGGCGCAGCGACGAAGGGGCCCTCGCCGTCCGGCGCCGCGCGGCCACGCAGCGAGTAGGGGGCGATCGTGGTCTTGGCCTGGTTGTTCTGGCTCCAGTCGACGAGCACCTTGCCGTCGCGCAGGGACTTCTTCATCGACGAGACCACGAGGTCGGGCATCGCGTCCTCCAGGGCCGCGGCGACCTGCTTGGCGAAGGCGTTCACGTAGTCGGGTCCGTGCTCGCCGGTGAGCCGGGCGTACAGGTGCAGTCCCTTGCTGCCGCTCGTGACGGGCCAGGCCGTGAGCCCCACGTCGTCGAGCAGCTCGCGCGCGGCGAGTGCCACCTCCACGCACTCGGCCAGACCCGCCCCGGGACCGGGATCGAGGTCCAGCACCAGGCGGTCGGGATGGCGGGGCGTGCCGTCGGCGTCGACCCGCCACTGCGGCACGTGCAGCTCGAGCGCCGCCACCTGCCCCAGCCACGCCAGGGTGGCCGCGGAGTCCACGATCGGGTACACGTTCACGTGGCTCTTGTGCCGTACCACCACCCGGCGCACCCAGTCGGGCGCCGAGTCGGGCAGGTTCTTCTCGAAGAAGAGCTCACCAGGATGCTCGGTGTCCCCGACGCCGTTCGGCCACCGTTTCCGGGTGGCCGGACGACCGGTCGCCCACGGCAGCAGCCGGTCGGCGACCGCCACGTAGTACGAGATCACCTCGGCCTTGGTCGTGCCCGACGCCGGGTAGAGCACCTTGTCGAGGTTGGTGACGCGCAGGCGGCGACCGTCGACCTGCACGGTCTGGGACGACCCGCGACCCGCCACGACCGCGGTCAGGCCTTCTTGCGGGCGCGCGGCTTGGTCGCGTCTCCCGAGCCCTGACCACGCCGCTCCTTGCTGCGCTCGACGCTGCGCTTCAGCGCCTCCATCAGGTCGACGACCTCGGCGTCCTCGCCCTCGTCGTCCTTCTCGCCGAACGTGGCCGCGGTGTCGATCGTGTCGCCCTGCTCCAGCTTGGCCTCCACGAGCGTGCGCAGCTGCTCCTGGTAGTCGTCGGTGAACTGCGACGCGTCGAAGTCGGCTGCCAGGGAGTCGACCAGCTGGGCGGCCATGTCGCGCTCCTTGGCGCTGATCCGCGGCACCTGGTCGAGCACGTCGAACTCCGCCTCGCGGATCTCGTCGTCCCACAGCATCGTCTGCAGCAGGAGCGTCTTGTCGCGCACCCGCAGCACCGCGAGCCGCGTCTTCTGCCGCAGCGCGAACCGCACGACCGCGCTGCGGTCGGTGTCCTCCAGGGCGCGCCGCAGGAGGGTGTAGGGCTTGATGGCCGTCTTGTCCGGCTCCAGGAAGTAGGCCTTGTCCAGCCGGATCGGGTCGATCTGCTTGGCCGGGACGAACTCCACGACCTCGATCTCCTTGGCCGTCTCGGCCGGCAGCGAGGCGAAGTCCTCCGGGGTCAGGACGACCGTGTTCTCGCCGTCGTCGTAGGCCTTCGCGATGTCCTCGTAGGCCACGACCTCGCCGCAGATCTCGCACCGGCGCTGGTAGCGGATGCGGCCGCCGTCGTCCGCGTGCACCTGGTGCAGGGACACGTCGTGGTTCTCGGTGGCGCTGTAGACGCGCACCGGCACGTTGACCAGCCCGAAGCTGATCGAGCCCTTCCAGAGCGAGCGCATGAGACCAGTCTTCCCTAGGTGGACGGAGTTGGGGAAGGCGCGCGGCCGGCCCGCACGCACGTCGGGCCGGGACCTCGGCGGTCCCGGCCCGACGTACGGGTGCTGCTACGGCTACTTCGAGCCGGGTCCGTCGACCGCGTCGAGCGAGTCGGCGGTGGGGGCGGCGCCGGGGGGCGTCGAGCCCGACGGCGGACGCGGCGCGGGCGCCGGAGCCGGCTGGTACGGCGGCGGGGGCGGAGCCTGCTTGCCCTTGAGCGTGGCGAAGGCGGCAGCACCGGCGCCGGCGATCAGGCCCAGGCCGACGATGCGACGCAGACGACGCTTCTTCTTCGGCTTGACCTCGTCGGGCAGGCGGTCGGCCACGCGCTTCGGCAGCTTGTCGTAGGTCTTCTCGTTGAGCTCGGGCGTGCGCTCGAGCAGCTCGTCGCGCAGCTCCGGGAGGCGCTCGCGCAGCTCGGCGACGCCGTGGCTGGCCTTCGCCGCGACGATGTCGCGCACGTCGGCGGCACCGGACTGGGTCTTGGCGACGACGCTGTCGCGCACCTCGGGAGCGTGGTCCACGAGCTGCTGGCGGACGTCGTCGGCCTGGGCGAGGAGGTCCTCGAGGCGGCTCTGGAGCTTGTCCTTGACGGTCTTGTTCTTCCTCAGCGGCATGCTGACACGGCTCCTCGGTGGTCGATGGTGCTTCTCGCTGTCGACACTATCGCCGGTGCCCCTGCGGTGCACCCTGTGGCGGTGCCGTGTCGGTTCTCCGCCCGCGGCCCGGAACCCCCGCCGGTGCCGTTTCTCCGCCCGCGGCCCGGAACCCCCGCCGGTGCCGTTCTCCGCCCGTGGTGCGGAACCCCCGCCGGGCGGTTCAGCCGCGCAGGCGACGGGCCGCGCGACGCCAGCGCGACGCGGGGGCCGGCGCGGTCGGCTTGACGATCTCGACGAACCCCGGCGCGTAGGGTTCGAGGCCGGCGTCGACGCGGCGGCCGATCTCTGCGGCGGCCGCACGGGGGTCGGCGAAGGGGACGCCGCTCAGCTGGTTGGGGGAGAAGCGCCACCACTGCAGCCGGAGCAGCTCGTCGACGACGTCGTCGGGGAGCCGGCGGCGCAGGACCCTGGCCGGCAGCCCGGCGGCGATCGAGTACGGCGGGAGGTCCTTCGTGACGACCGCGCCGGCGGCGACGACGCAGCCGTCGCCGATGCGCACGCCCTTGAGCACCACCACGTTGGCACCCAGGTGCACGTCGTTGCCGATGACGGCGGGCTCCTCGCCGCGGGTGCCACGGAACGAGGTCCGTCCGTCCGCCTCCGGGTCGACCGTCTCGACGGCGTCCGCGCTCGGGTGCCACCCCCAGGTGCTGGCGCGGTACTGGAAGGCGGAGGCGCTGAGCCACGTGGTGGGGTGGCTGATGGCGCCGAGGATGCTGCCCGGACCGATCTCGCCGTACCGACCGACGTCGGCCGACTGGATCTCCACGATCTTGCCGAACTCGGTGAAGGCGCCCACGTGCGTGTCGGAGCGGATCGTCAGGGCCCCGATGATCCGCACGGGCGGCTCGGCCAGGAACCGGGCGCCGTTGGACCGGTTGATCCGCTGGGCGCCGCGCGCGTGTTGCTCCACGGCGTCAGGGTATCGGCGCCCGGCAGAGGCTTTGGTCCCCCGTCCGGCCGTTCCGGCCCCGGTGCCTTCGCTGATCGGTGATCATGGACCCCGACGATCGGGGCCGAGCGGGTCGGGGTGGGGAAGCAGGGGTGCACGTGCCAGGTTCCGTCGCCCTCGCCGGCCGCACGTACCCGGCGATGAGCGTGGCCACGGTGCTGCTGAACCTGATCGCCGTGGCGATGCTGTCGCTGACCCTGCTCACGTGGCGACCCGACAACAACCCGAGGTCCGTGCTCGTGGCGCTGCTGCTCACGTCGGCCGCGGCCCTGGTCTGGACGCTGGTGCGGGGCGTGCTGCTCGAGCAGCGTGACGTGGCCGTGATGGTCGCCCTGGCGTTCGGGGCCCTCGCGGCGCTCACCTGGGGGACGGATCGCGAGCTGGCGGCGTTCGCGAACGGCTCGAGCGCTCCGATGCTCTCGGTGTTCGCGGTCTGGTTCCTGGCGATCGGGCTGGCGCGGGTGATCGCGTACGCCGGCACGGCGGTGTGGGGACTCGCGATCGCCAGCCACTCCGACGAGACGTTGCTGGTGCCTGCCGTCACCGTGGCCGTGCAGGTGGTGGTGGCGACGGAGGTCCTGGGCAGGCTCCGGGCGCGACTCGACCTGCTGGCCCGCACCGACGAGCTCACCGGGGCCCTCAACCGGCGAGGTGCGCACGCCCTCGTGACGCAGCACCTGACGCGCAGGGCGCGACTCGGCACGCCGCTCACGGTGCTGGCGCTCGACGTGGACGACCTGCGCGCGGTCAACAACCGGGACGGTCACCCGGCCGGGGACGCGATGCTGCGGGCGACCGTCGACCACCTGCGCTCAGGACTCCGACCTGGCGACGAGGTGGGCCGGCTCGGTGGTGACGAGTTCCTCGTGGTGCTGCCGGGCGCGGACCACGGGGTGGGTGACGTCGTGGCCCGACGGCTCGCCGAGGGAGCGCCGGCCTCCTGGTCCGTCGGGGTGGCCGAGGCGCGGGCCGACGACGACCCGGCGGCGCTGCTGGCCCGGGCCGACGCGCGGATGTACGAGCGGAAGCAGGCCCGGCGGGGCCTGGATCAGGCCTGAGGGGTGGGGGCGGACGTGGTCCGGGAGTCGACTCGTGCCGGGCGGCCGAGGAGCCCGCGTCGGTCGGCCAGCACCTCGAACACGACCGTGAAGAACGGCGGGATCGCGGCCAGCAGCGCGAGGACGAGCGTCTTGAGGTTCCAGCCGAAGGTGCGCCAGGCGACGAGGGCGGACGCGCAGTAGGCCACGAAGAAGGCGCCGTGGATGGGGCCGGAGATCGGGACGCCACCCTCGATGCCGGTGTGCGGGTCGTCCTGGACCACCCACTTGAAGAACATCGTGACGAGCAGGACGGCCCATGACACGGCCTCGGCGAACGCGAGGGCGCGGAAGGTCGGTCGGACCCAGGCCGGGTGGGTGCCGTCGGGGGAGGGGGCATCGGTGCGGCTGGCGGCGTTCACGGCGGCCAGGGTAGCGGCGCAACGCAAAAGAAACACCGGCGTGGTGAGATGTGCCCATGGCCTACCTGCTGCGCGTGGAGCTGCCCGACGTACCGGGCTCCCTGGGCGCGATGGCGTCGGCGCTCGGTGGTGCAGGTGCCGACATCGAGGCCATCGAGATCGTGGAGCACCGCTCCGACGGCAAGGCCGTGGACGACGTGCTCCTCGAGCTGCCGCCCCAGGTCATGGCCGACGCGCTCATCACGGCCTGCCACGAGCTCGAGGGCGTGCGGGTCCACTGGATCAGCCGCTACAACGCCGGCGCGAACCTCAGCATGGACCTCGAGGCCGTCGAGGCGTTCACCGCCGAGCCCGAGCACGCGATCGAACGGCTCGTGGAGGTCGTGCCGGCCACCTTCCGCACCGACTGGGCCATGGCGGTGCACCGGCTCGACGGGGAGGCGGCCGTGCTCAGTGCCTCGCCCTCGGCGCCGAAGCTGGTGCCTGACGCGGCGTCGTGGCTCTCGATCCGCAGCTCGCGTGCGCTCGACTCCGTGGACGCCTGGTCGTCGACGTTGCTCGCCGGCACCCAGGCGAAGGACCGCAGCGGTCAGGTGTTCGTCGTCGTGGTCGGACGCCACGGCGGACCGGAGTTCCTGGCCTCCGAGCTGGCCCGGCTGGGCCACATGGTGAGCCTCGCCGGGTCCGTCCAGGCCTGACGCGGCTGGGCCGGACGGGCTGTCAGGGGCCCTCGGGCTCCTCGACCACCGGCTTCTTGGGGTCGGTCAAGGGGACGTGGGCGTGCTGGAAGCGGCCCAGCGCCGCGACCTCGCGCTCGAGGTCGGGCACGTGCTTCTTCAGCTGCGGGCGCATGACGGCCCAGCCGATCGGGGAGTTCACGAGCGGCTTGGTCCAGTTGGCCACGACGACTCCGCGTCGCACGTAGACGCGGGTCTTGCGCCTGGCGAGTCCGGCGACGATCGCGTCGACGCACTCGGCGAGCGTCGTGGTGGCGTTCGCCGGGAACGGGAGCTTGCCGCGGATGACCTTGAACGTCGGCAGGTCGGCCTCGGCGCCGCGGACGATGTCGGTGTCGATCCACGACGGGTGGGCGACGCCGACCTTGACGCCGAGGTGCGCGACCTCCTGGCGGGCGACGAGCGCCAGTGACTCCGCGCCGGCCTTGCTGGCGTTGTACGACGCGAGGCCGGCCAGGTTGGTGAAGGAGGCGAGGGAGGCGACGACGAGCGCGTAGCCCTTGGTCTTCTCCAGGTGCGGGATCGACGCGTGCAGGGTGCGGTAGACGCCGTTGACGTTGATGTCGATGACCCGCTCGAAGGAGTCCTCGTCGATCTGGCGGACCGTGCCGTACGAGGCGATCCCGGCGTTGGCGAGCACGTGGTCGATGCGGCCGAAGTGGGCGGCAGCGGCATCGATGGCGGCGGTCATGGCGCGGCCGTCGCGGGCGTCGGCCTCCCACCAGGCCGCCGCGGGGCCCAGCTCCGTGGCCAGCGCCTCGAGCAGGTCGGGCTCCAGGCCCAGCAGAGCGACGCGGCCGCCCTTCGCGACGTAGGCCCGCGCGACTCCGGCGCCGATGCCGCGCGCCGCGCCGGTGACGACCAGGACCTTGCCGGAGAAGCCCTTGCGGGCGAAGAGTGCCATGCGGTCAACATACCGACGGTATCTGAGTTCGTCACGCAGGTGTGACGCATCGTGCGAGTGGGAGTCACCTGGGGTGGTCGGGGGTGAGCGTCTCCTGGAGTGCGCGGTAGTGGTCGTGCGTGGCGGCGAGGTAGGCGTCGAAGTCCAGGTCGTCGGTGTCCGCTCCGGACGCCGACGACACGAGCCGGTCGAGGTACCACTCCCAGCCGGGCCCGGTGTGCTCGACGATCGAGACGTCGTGGATCCGCTGGGCGAAGAGGAGCGTCGTGGTGCCGTCGGTCTCCCGCAGCTCGAGGTCGAGGTACCAGGCCCCGCCCTCGTCCACGACGTCGACGGCGAGGTGGGTCGGGGCGTCGCACGCGCGGATCTCGAAGCGGGACGGCTCGGCGGCGTCGCCCTCGGCGTTCATCTGGACCGTCACGTAGCCGTCGGCCGGGTCGCCGGTCCAGGTGCCGAACCAGCGGGCCAGGCGGTCGGACTCGGTGACCGACGCCCAGACGTCGTCGATCGGGGCGCGGAAGGTCCGTTCCCAGACGAGGTGGTCGTCGGTGCCGCGTCGCTCGTGGCGACCAGTGGGGGTGGGTGTGGTCATGCCGACTCCTCGTGGGTGCGGGTGGTGGGACGGTCGGTGGCGGGGTCGCGACGTTCGCGTCGGGTGCGGGCGACCTCGGTGGCCAGGGCATCGAGCGCCTGCTCGGGCACCGGCGGTCGAGGCGTGAGGGCGTCGACGAAGCGCCGCACCTCGTCGAGGGGCTCGGTGTGCAGGCGGTAGTGCCGTTCACGGCCGTGCTCGTCGGCGGTGACGAGTCCGGCCTCGGACAGCAGACGCAGGTGCTTGCTGACGGCCGGTCTGGACACCGGGTGCTCGGCCGCGAGGTCGGCGACCCGTCGTGGACCCTCGGCGAGCCGGGCCAGTAGGGCTCGCCGGACCGGATCGGCGAGCGCGGCGTAGACGTCCATACGCAATAGGTAACCAGTTGGTTACTCATCGTGTCAACGATACGGTCGCGCCATGAGTGCACTGCCCGGCGTGTCCGAGACCTTCGACCCCTCCGCGTGGAACGAGGTGGCCGGCTTCGAGCACCTGACCGACGTCACCTACCACCGCGCCGTCGACCACGGCACCGTCCGGGTGGCCTTCGACCGCCCCGACGTGCTCAACGCGTTCCGCCCGCACACCGTCGACGAGCTGCTGCAGGTCCTCGACCACGCGCGCACGTCGGCCGACGTCGGCTGCGTGCTGCTCACCGGCAACGGCCCGAGCGAGAAGAACGGCAAGCGATCCTTCTGCACCGGCGGCGACCAGCGCATCCGCGGCCGGTTCGGCTACCAGTACGAGGACGTGTCGGCGTCGGGGTCGGACACCGGGGCCGAGGAGCCCAGCCCGGTGGACAAGGCGCGGCTGGCCCGCCTGCACATCCTCGAGGTGCAGCGGCTCATCCGCTTCATGCCGAAGGTCGTCGTCTGCGTCGTGCCGGGCTGGGCGGCCGGCGGCGGTCACAGCCTGCACGTCGTCTCCGACCTCACCATCGCGAGCGCCGAGCACGCCCGCTTCAAGCAGACCGACGCCGACGTCGGCAGCTTCGACGGTGGCTTCGGCTCGGCCTACCTCGCCCGCCAGGTGGGTCAGAAGTTCGCCCGCGAGATCTTCTTCCTGGCCGAGGAGTACTCCGCCGAGGACGGCGTCCGGATGGGCACCGTCAACCGCGCGGTCCCGCACGCCGAGCTCGAGGCCACGGCGCTGGAGTGGGGCCGCATGATCAACGGCAAGAGCCCCACCGCGCAGCGCATGCTCAAGTACTCCTTCAACATGATCGACGACGGACTCGTCGGCCAGCAGGTGCTCATGGGCGAGACCACCCGCCTGGCCTACATGACCGACGAGGCGCAGGAGGGCCGCGACCAGTTCCTCGAGAAGCGCGACCCCGACTGGTCGGAGTTCCCCTGGTACTACTGAGCCGTCCTGGA
>NZ_LMMY01000011.1:158783-161487 GCF_001422865.1 Aeromicrobium sp. Leaf272 | reverse complement strand
CCCGCCAAGACATGGCGGGTGCCCCCCATCAAGGACGTGGCTCCAATGAGCACCCTGCACCCCACCAAGAAGTTCTTCGCGAGCCTGGCCGTCGTGGCCGTCGCCGCACTCCCCCTCGCCGCCTGCAGCTCGGGCTCGGACTCCGGCTCCTCGTCGGACAGCAGCTCCTCGAGCTCGACGCCTCCGAAGGCCGTCGCCTCGATCACCGCGCTGACCGGTGAGGACACCGCCGTCGCGCTCGACACCGGCTTCACCGACGCCCTCGAGTCCCTCGGACTCACCCCGGGCACCGTCGGCGACGGCGCGCTCGAGGACGGCTCGCTCGTCTTCCCGATCACCGGCGGCAACGTCGAGGTCTTCACGCCGGGCGAGGTCTCGCCCTACGTGATCGGCCAGATCCAGCACGAGGGCTCGGGCTTCTCGCTGACCGCCGGCGACACCGAGGTCGAGATCACGAACCTGAACGTCGACCCGGGCGCCTCGCGCGTCTACGGCGACGTGGCGGTCAACGGCGAGACTGCCGTGACCAGCGCCTACATCTTCACGCTGAACGGCAGCACGCTGAAGCCGCTGCAGTCCGAGGGCGACACGGCGATCCTCGAGGGCACCCAGGTGCTCATCAGCCCGGTCGCCGCCGACCTGCTGAACCAGACGTTCGACACCGACGCGGTCACCCCCGAGCTGCTCGTGGGCATCGCCAAGATCACCGTCAACACCACCTCGGGTGACGACGGCAACTGACCTCCCGGTTGGGAGCATGACGGCGGGCAGGACTCTCGGGTCCTGCCCGCCGTCATGTCCGGACGTCAGTGCGCGGGGCTCGGCCTCCGGTGCAGCGCGAGACCCAGCGACAGGAGGCCCGCCCCGACGAACACCCAGGTCGACCAGTCGACGTTGCCGCTGACGACGTTGGTCACCACGACCGCGGCCGCGAAGATCGCGAACAGCAGGTGCCAGCGACGCTCGGACCGGTCGCGGTAGACCACCGTGCGGAGGTCGGCCTCGGCCAGGGCGAGCGCGTGCACCTGCGGCGGACCGAACGACTCGAACGGATGCTCGCCGGTCTCCTCCGCGTGGGCGCGCGTCTCGGCCGTGAGTCGACGGGCCGTCTCGCGCGGCATCTTGTGACGTCCGCGCAGAAGCCACTCCATGCGGGTGAACCAGCGCTCGGCGGGCCAGGTGCGGGAGCTGTCGTCGATCGCGGGCTTGCGCTCGGGCAGCCTCCACCAGACCACGAGCAGGACAGCGCCGATCGCCGGGAGCGTCAGGGTCGGCACCGAGCCGAGGCTCCGCTCCCGGTCCAGGAGCTCCATCGCCGCGTAGACCGCCACGACGACGAGCGCGAGGCTGGCGAGCACCCACGCGCCGGTGGCGACCGGTCGTCCCGACCGCCAGGCCAGGCCGGCCGTGCCCAGCCCTCCCGCGCCGAGGACCAGCGCCGCGAAGACCGCGGCCCCGGGGGCGGTGAGGTCGGTGCTCCAGCCCTCGCTCACGAGCCTGGCGATGCCGAGCGCCATCAGGAACCACCCCGCCATCGCCAGAAGCGTGCGTGGGAGGTCGGACCACGTGCCCTCGTCGAGGTCGCCGGCCGCACGCTGCTCCGGGGGGAGGTCCTGGGCGAAGGTCTCCGCCGCGTCGCGCGCCGGGCCGAAGAGCTCCTCGGCCGTGCCGCCGGAGTCGACGACGGCCTCGTGCACGACGTCGAGCCAGCCTCGGATGTCGTCCTTGCGGGCGGCCGTGGCCCAGGCTGCGTGCCAGGTGAAGGTGTCGGCCCAGTCGCCGTCCTGCTTCTGCGGCCAGGTCAGCTCGGTGGCGCTCATCGGGTGCTCCTCGTGGTCGTGGGGGCGATCGCGGCGGCCACCCGGGAGGCGAAGTCGCCCCACGCGTCGCTCATGGAGTCGAGGCGAGTACGGCCGGCGTCGGTGAGCGCGTACTGCTTGCGGCCGGGGCCGCCGTCGCCCGCGACCCACTCGGCTCGCACCAGGTCCTGCGACTCCAGCCGGTTGAGCACGGGGTAGAGCGTGCCGACCTTGAGACCGAACAGGCTCAGCTCCTCGAGTCGTTGCGCGATCGCGTAGCCGTGCAGCGCGCCGTCGCGCAGCGTGAGGAGGGCCAGGAAGGGCAGGGTCCCGCGCAGCCACTCGGCCTCCGACGGTTCGCTCATGCCGCGACCGTAGATGCGAGTAGTTTGTGAAGTCAAGTAGTCAGGATCATGAATAGCCGCGTGGTGGGCCGTGCGACCCGCGACCTGACGCGCTGGCGACGGTCCGTCGTCGGTGGATCGTCGCCGACGCGTCGAGACGCCGGGGGCATGACGTTCTGGTGAACGACGGCGTCGGTCCCTTCCCCTCGGACGGCTGCCGTGCCTACGGTCCTCTCGACCTGACCAGTGACTTCGGGGGGAGTCCCACCATGTCGGTGCCTGTCATCGCGCCTGCTCACCACTCGTCCGACCTCGTGCCACCGCGGCGGCCACGACGCCGGCTTCGCACGCTTCTCGTCGCGCTCGCCACCACACTCGTGGCCACCGTGCTCGTGGCCCCGGCCGCGTCGGCCTCGCCGGAGACCCAGCTGGCCGAGCTGACCGTCCGGTCGGAGGCCGGCGGGACCACGTACGACCGTGACGCCTTCCGGCACTGGATCGACGCCGACGGCGACGGCTGCACCACGCGGGCCGAGGTGCTGAAGGACGAGTCCTCGACGT
>NZ_LMMY01000011.1:158099-158751 GCF_001422865.1 Aeromicrobium sp. Leaf272 | reverse complement strand
GCGCTTCACCGACGCGGGCGGCATGGACATCGACCACATGGTCCCGCTCAAGGAGGCGTGGATCTCTGGCGCCTCGGGCTGGAGCGCGACGAAGCGCGAGGACTTCGCCAACGACCTGGGGGACGGGCGCAGCCTCATCGCCGTCTCCGCGTCGTCGAACCGGTCCAAGAGCGACCAGGACCCCGACTCCTGGATGCCGCCCGCGACGTCGTACCGCTGCACCTACGTGTCGGACTGGATCGCGGTCAAGCACCGTTGGGGCCTGGCCGTCGACTCCGCCGAGAAGACCGCGCTCCGGGAGGTGCTCGCAGGCTGCTGAGCCCGTGCCGGGGCGGTGATCACGACGGTCGGCCGCGTCGGCGTTCGTCCAGTACGGCCCGGCCCACGAGCGCCCACAGCGTCAGGCCGAGCGCCAGGTACACGGCGCGGAAGATCGTGGTGCTCGGGCCCGTGCCCTCGAGCATGGGGCCGGATGCGAGGAGGACCAGCGTGGCCCCCACCGCGACGTAGCCCACCGCAGTGACAGGCCGAGGGAGGCGGATCAGGCGCCACGTCGACCGCGCGATCAGCCAAGCCACGCCGATCGACAGGGCCGCCTGGAGCAGCGTCACCCACCAAGGTTGCGACGCTGCCTCGCTCCACCCGCTCGGTC
>NZ_LMMY01000011.1:155048-158072 GCF_001422865.1 Aeromicrobium sp. Leaf272 | reverse complement strand
CCTCGGCCTCCTGTGATCGGCTCCATGCTCGCATGGGCAGCGGTCGCCACGCGGCGTTCTGGATACCGCCAGTACCTGAGACGCGCGTCTCAAGAGGTGGTCGCCCCCGAGGCCCTCCGCTAGTGTCCGCGGAATGAGGATCGGAGTGGTCGCCGAGTCGCGCCCAGGGGAGACCCGGGTGGCCGCGACTCCCGCGACGGTCGTACGTCTGGAGAAGCTCGGCTACGAGGTGCTCGTGGAGTCCGGCGCGGGTGCCCGCGCCGCCTTCGCCGACGAGGCCTTCGCCGAGGCCGGTGCCTCGGTCGTGCCCGGAGCCGACGCCTGGTCCGCCGACGTCGTGCTCAAGGTCAACGCTCCGACGACCGACGAGATCGCGCGGCTGAACGACCACGCCACGCTCGTCAGCCTCATCGCGCCCGCGACGAGCCCGGAGCTGCTCGAGGCCCTCGCCGCTCGTCCGCTCACCGTGCTCGCGATGGACGCCGTGCCGCGCATCTCGCGCGCCCAGTCGATGGACGTGCTCTCGTCCATGGCCAACATCGCCGGCTACCGCGCCGTCGTCGAGGCCGCGCACGAGTTCGGCCGCTTCTTCACCGGCCAGGTCACGGCTGCCGGCAAGGTCCCGCCCGCCAAGGTCCTCGTGGCCGGTGCCGGTGTGGCCGGGCTCGCCGCCATCGGTGCTGCATCCAGCCTCGGCGCCATCGTGCGCGCCACCGACCCCCGCCCCGAGGTGGCTGACCAGGTCAAGTCCATCGGCGGCGAGTACCTGGCCGTCGACGTGGAGGTCGAGAAGTCCACCGACGGCTACGCCAAGGCCACCAGCGAGGAGTACGACCGACGCGCCGCGGAGATCTACTCCGAGCAGGCAGCCGACGTCGACATCGTCATCACCACGGCCCTCATCCCCGGGCGCCAGGCGCCGCGGCTGCTCACCGAGGCCGACGTGGCCGCGATGAAGCCGGGCAGCGTCGTCGTCGACATGGCTGCGGCGCAGGGCGGCAACGTGGCCGGGTCCGTGGCGGGTGAGAAGGTCGTGACCGCGAACGGCGTGACGATCCTCGGCTACACCGACCTGCCCGGTCGCCTGCCGACGCAGGCCTCGCAGCTGTACGGCCAGAACCTCGTCAACCTGCTGACGCTGCTCACGCCCGGCAAGGACGGTCAGCTGGTCCTCGACCACGACGACGTCGTGCAGCGCGGCGTGACGGTGGTGCACGAGGGCGACGTGCTCTGGCCCCCGCCGCCGGTCCAGGTGTCCGCCGCCCCGGCTCCGACCGCCGAGATGCCGGCCGTCAAGGAGGCGCCCGCCCCGAAGCCCGGCCTGACGCAGCGCGGCAAGTACCTGCTCATCGCCGCGGGCGTCGCCGTGCTCTTCCTCATCAACGCGTTCGCTCCGCCGCCGTTGCCCGAGCACTTCTTCGTGCTCACGCTGTCGATCGTCATCGGCTACTACGTCATCGGCAAGGTCCACCACGCGCTGCACACCCCGCTGATGAGCGTCACGAACGCCATCAGCGGGATCATCGTCGTCGGTGCCCTGCTGCAGATCGGTGTCGGCGAGGGTGCCGACAACGAGTGGGCCATCCGCCTGCTCGCCTTCGTGGCGGTGCTGCTCGCGTCCATCAACATCTTCGGCGGCTTCGCCGTGACCCGACGCATGCTCGGCATGTTCTCGAAGGGCTGATCAGAGTGACCGCAGAGAGCATCGCCACCGCGGCGTACATCGTCGCCGCCCTGCTGTTCATCCTGAGCCTCGCGGGGCTCAGCAAGCACGAGACCGCGTCGTCGGGCGTGGCCTACGGCATTGCCGGCATGGCCATCGCGCTCGTGGCCACGATCATCCTGGCCGTCGAGGACGCCGAGACCGTGGGCGTCGTCCTGCTCGTCGGTGCCGTGGCCATCGGTGCTGCGATCGGTCTCTGGCGGGCTCGCGTCGTCGAGATGACCGGCATGCCCGAGCTCATCGCGCTGCTGCACTCCTTCGTCGGTCTGGCCGCCGTGCTGGTGGGCTGGAACGGCTACCTCGAGCACCCCGAGTACCCGCTCGAGTCGCTGGAGCGGATCCACTCGGGCGAGGTCTTCGTCGGCGTCTTCATCGGTGCGGTCACGTTCACCGGCTCGATCGTCGCGTTCCTCAAGCTGAGCGCCCGCATCAAGTCCGCACCCCTCGTCCTGCCGGGCAAGAACTACCTCAACCTCGGCGCGCTCGTGCTGTTCTTCGTGCTGACGGTCGTGTTCGTCGCGAACCCGAACATCTGGCTGCTCGTCCTGGTCACCGCCCTGGCGCTCGCGCTCGGCTGGCACCTCGTGGCGTCCATCGGTGGCGGCGACATGCCGGTCGTCGTGTCGATGCTCAACAGCTACTCGGGCTGGGCCGCGGCCGCCGCCGGCTTCCTGCTGAGCAACAACCTGCTGATCGTCACCGGCGCCCTCGTCGGGTCGTCCGGCGCCTACCTGAGCTACATCATGTGCCAGGCCATGAACCGCTCGTTCATCTCCGTGATCGCCGGCGGCTTCGGCATCGAGGCATCCGCCGGCGACGCCAAGGACTACGGCGAGCACCGCGAGATCGACGCCGACGGCGTGGCCGAGATGCTCAAGGACGCGTCGAGCGTCGTCATCACGCCGGGCTACGGCATGGCGGTGGCCCAGGCGCAGTACCCCGTGGCCGACCTGACCCGCAAGCTGCGCGAGCGCGGCGTCGACGTGAAGTTCGGCATCCACCCGGTGGCGGGCCGCCTGCCCGGCCACATGAACGTGCTGCTGGCGGAGGCCAAGGTTCCCTACGACATCGTGCTCGAGATGGACGAGGTCAACGACGACCTCGCCGACGTCGACGTGGTGCTCGTGATCGGTGCCAACGACACCGTCAACCCGGCCGCCGCGGAGGACCCGACGAGCCCGATCGCCGGCATGCCGGTACTGCGGGTGTGGGAGGCGCGGAACGTCGTCGTGTTCAAGCGGTCGATGGCTGCGGGCTACGCCGGCGTGCAGAACCCGCTGTTCTTCCGCGAGAACTCCCAG
>NZ_LMMY01000011.1:154705-155039 GCF_001422865.1 Aeromicrobium sp. Leaf272 | reverse complement strand
GGGTCTCGTTCCCGAGTTGACATGCAGGTATTGCCATATGACCATGTCTGCATGAGTGAGCCGGATGCCTGAGCGGGGTGACGTGGCGGCGTACGACGCCGTCGCTGCGCTGTTCGACGCGATGTCGACACCGCTGCGCGCCGCCATCGTGCACCGGCTCTGCGAGGGGGAGCAGACCGTGGGCGAGCTCGTCGCGTGGACCGGGCGGTCCCAGCCGCTCGTCTCCCAGCACCTGAGGATCCTGCGCACCGCGCACCTCGTCGACGGCGAGCGGCGCGGCCGCGAGGTCGTCTACTCCCTCACCGACGAGCACGTGGCTCACGTGCTCCTCGAC
>NZ_LMMY01000011.1:143046-154700 GCF_001422865.1 Aeromicrobium sp. Leaf272 | reverse complement strand
CGACCACACCCACGGACCGGGCTGCGGCCACGACGCCGTGGTGCACGAGGACCACGTCGACTACCTGCACGATGGCCACGTGCACCGTGAGCACGAGGGTCACTACGACGAGTGCGCCACCTGCTCGTGCGCCCACTGCTCGGACAGCTGCGCGACCTGCGTGTGCGACGACTGCACGTGCGAGACCTGCAACCACAACGTCTGCTCGTGCGCCCACTGCTCCGACAGCTGTGCCAACTGCGTGTGCACCGACTGCTCCTGCAGCACCTGCAAGCACGCGGCCTGACGCTGGACGGCGGCGCTCAGGCGGCCGCGAGACGCCGCGAGGACCGTAGCGCCATCACCGATGCCGCGAGAGCGAGGGCGAGGACGGCCAGCGCCACGAACAGGGCCACGCGGATGCCGGTGTCGCCGCCGGACCCGCCCGCCACCACCTGGTAGGTGGTGGCCAGCAGGGCGGCGCCGAGCGACGAGCCGATGCGCTGGCCGGTCTGCAGCGCGCCACCGGCCGCACCGCCCATGCGGGGCGGTACCTCCTGCAGCGTGAGGGTGATGTTCGGCGACACGACGGCGCCGCCGCCGAGGCCGGCCAGCAGCAGGAACGGGGCGAGCGCCCACCACAGGTCTTCGGTCGGCCGACCGGGAGCCACCAGCGCGGCGCCCAGCACGCCGACCATCATGACGCCCAGGGCGCCGACGGTGAGCGATCGTCCGACCGTGCTCACCAGGCGGCCCGCCAGGGGCGACGTGATGGCCGACCCGAGCGCGAAGGGCGTCAGCAGCAGCCCGGCGTGCAGGGCGCTGACGTCGCGGGAGCCCTGCAGCCACACCGACGCCACGAGGAACACGCCCGTGAAGCCGGTGAAGTACACGGTGCCCACGAGCATCCCGTTGCCGAAGCCGGGAAGCCGACGCAGCAGGTCGAGGTCGAGCAGTGGCTCGTGACCGCGCCGCTTGAGCCGGTGCTCCCAGGCGGCGAAGGCCCAGCCGAAGAGCGGCACGCCCACCAGCAGCACGAGCGGCCACCGCGCGCCGGACTCCAGGCTCACCAGCGGGTACAGCAGGCACAGCACCGAGAGGCCGAGCAGGACGGCGCCCGGGACGTCGATGCGTCCCGGTCCGCCGTCGGACTGGCGCCCGGGCACCATGCGGGCCACGGCGATCGCGGCGACGAGCCCGATCGGCACGTTGACGAGGAACAGGAGTCGCCACCCGAGGTCCTCCCCGACCAGCCCGATCACCAGCCCGCCGAGCAGGGGCCCCGTGGCCGAGGCGATCGAGACGGTGAGGCCGAAGTACCCGAACGCCCGTCCGCGCTCGGCGCCGGAGAAGAGCTGCTGGATCAGCCCGGAGCTCTGCGGGGTGAGGAACCCTGCCGACGCACCCTGGAGCAGTCGCGCCACGACCACCAGCTCGGCCGTGGGCGCGAGACCTGCCGCCGCGCTCGAGGCCACGAAGCCGGCCAGCCCGATGAGCATCAGTCGACGTCGGCCGTAGGCGTCGCCGAGCCGTCCGCCGGCGACGAGGGTCAGGCCGAAGGTCAGCGCGTACCCGGACACCACCCACTGCACGGTGCCCGGCGTGGTGTCGAGACCCTCCTGGATCGACGGGATCGCGACGTTGACGATGGTGACGTCGAGCAGCGACATGAAGCCGACCACGAGGGTGACGGCGAGGATGCGCCAGCGGTGGGGGTGCGGACCGTCGTCCTGCGGGGACGTCGACCGTCCTGCGGGGACGTCGACCGGATCCTCGTGCACCAGAACAGCCTGCCGGAGGAACCGGTGGACCGCAGCGTGGGTGCCGGGGTCAGTCCGCGACGCCGTACAGCCGGTCGCCGGCGTCACCGAGACCGGGGACGATGTAGCCGTTCTCGTCGAGCCGCTCGTCGAGGCCTGCGACCACGAGGTTCACCGGCACGCCGATCTCCTCCATCTCGCGCTCGATGCGCGCGACGCCCTCGGGAGCGGCCAGCAGGCACACGGCCGTGATGTGGTCGGCGCCGCGGTCGACGAGGAACTGGATGGCAGCCGCCAGGCTGCCGCCCGTCGCGAGCATCGGGTCGAGCACGTAGCACTGGCGGCCGGACAGGTCGTCGGGCAGGCGCTCGGCGTAGGTGTCGGCCTCGAGGGTCTCCTCGTTGCGCACCATGCCGAGGAAGCCGACCTCGGCGGTGGGCAGCAGGCGCTGCATGCCCTCGAGCATGCCCAGGCCCGCGCGCAGGATCGGGACGACGAGCGGACGCGGATCGGCCAGGCGTACGCCCTGGGCCTCGGCCACGGGGGTCGTCACGGCGACCGTCTCGACCCGCACGTCGCGCGTGGCCTCGTAGGCGAGCAGCGTGACCAGCTCGTCGGCGAGCCGTCGGAACGTGGGGGAGTCAGTGGACGCGTCGCGCAGCACCGTGAGCTTGTGGGAGACGAGCGGGTGGTCGGCGACGTGGACGTGCATGCGTCGAGCCTAGTGCCCCGGCGATCCACCTTCGCCGCCCGATTCGCGCCGACGGGTCAACTGTCGAGCAGCACGCGCTCGAGCCAGGGGTTGACGAAGGTGCGGTCGGGGTNAGGCCCGGCGGACGTCGAGGGTGAAGTGCTTGCCCCAGTGCGGTCGGGGTGCGAAGGGGGCCAACGCCTCCTCCACCACGCGCGCCGCGGCGTCGGCCAGGACGGTGTCGCCGACCCACGTGAAGTGGAACGAGCAGGTAGTCTGCCCGAACTGCGGACTGAGCCACAGGGTGTCGGCGGCCACGGCGCGGATCTCGGCGACCTGCAGCGCGACCGCAAGGTGCTCGCCCACTGCGCGCACGGCGCGGGCCGCGTCGGCCGCGTGCTCGAACGGGACGTGGAACTCGGACTGCACCTCGTCGCCCACGCTGGGCAGGAAGCCGGGGCGGAAGTGCGGCAGCCGCTCCACCCACGGTCCGGGGACGCCCTGCTGGGCGGTGCAGTGCACGGGGTCGAGGCCGGGGATCGGGTGCTGCTCGCCGGTCATGGGCGCGAGGCCCGTCGTCGCCAGGTCGAGCTCGGGGTCGCCGTCACGGGACTTGACCCACACGCGGTCGGGCGAGCCGTCCCACAGCGTGAAGACGCTGACGCTTCGGCCGAGCGCCAGGACGGACGCGAGCCGGTCCGGAAGCGTCTCGGGGTCGCCGTCGAGCAGCACCACCTGACGGTGGTCGACGGCCGGGACGACGTCGAGCTCGAGCGAGGTCACGACGCCCAGCGCGCCGAGACCGACGACCGTGCCGTCGAAGTCGGGCTCGCCGCGACGCACCGTGACGACGTCGCCCGAGGCCAGCACCAGCTCGACGGCGCGCACCTGGGTCGCGAGGTTGCCCGTGCGGACGCCGGACCCGTGGGTGGCGGTGGACACGGCTCCGGCGACGTTCAGGTGCGGCAGGGAGGCGAGGTTCTCGAGCGCCAGGCCGTGCGGCTCGAGCGCGACCGCGAGCTGCGCGTGGGTCAGGCCCGCCCCGACCCGGACCCACGTGCGGTCGTCACCGACCTGCAGCTCGTCGAAGGCCGCGACGCTCACGGCAGCGACCTCGGCACCCGCGGCGGCGTCGGGCAGGTCGTTGAAGGTGTGGGCGGTCCCGACGGGCCGCAGGCGCGTGGAACCGGCCACGAGCTCGCGCAGTGCGTCGAGGTCGTGGGGACGGTGCTCGCGGGCGAAGTGGTAGGGCACCGTGCCCGACCAGCTGGTTCGGCGTGGGTCGTGGGTCACGCTCCATGGTCGCACGCCCCCGGTCACGTTGTGAGCGCTCACAATTCTTTGGCGAAACCCTTGACCCGGCGTGTTGTGAGCGTTAACAATCGGGCAAGCAGTGATGCAGGTCACGTGATCTGGCATCGGAGTGTGATCGGTTGTCCGCCCGCCACACGACCCCCCTGGCGCCCGGAAGGGCGCCGACCCACATGGAGGTAGTGCAATGTTGAAGAAGGTCATCACCGTGACGGCAGGGCTCGCCCTGCTGGGAGGCATGACGGCGTGCGGCAGCAGCTCCGACAGCGGCGGATCCGACGGCGGGAGCGACGCGATCACGATGGGCTTCGCCCAGGTCGGCGCCGAGAGCGGCTGGCGCACCGCCAACACGAAGTCCGTCCAGGAGACCGCCAAGGCCGAGGGGGTCGACCTCAAGTTCTCCGATGCACAGCAGAAGCAGGAGAACCAGATCAAGGCGATCCGCTCCTACATCCAGCAGAAGGTCGACGTGATCGCCTTCAGCCCGGTCGTCGAGACCGGCTGGGACGCGGTCCTGCAGGAGGCCAAGCGCGCCAAGATCCCGGTGATCCTCACCGACCGCGCGGTCGACTCCGAGGACGAGTCGCTCTACGCGACGTTCCTCGGCTCCGACTTCGTCGAGGAGGGCGAGAAGGCCGGCCAGTGGCTGGTCGACAACGCCGAGGACGCCGACGTCGACGGCAACGGCGACATCAACGTCGTCGAGCTCCAGGGCACCACCGGCGCCGCACCGGCCATCGACCGCAAGGCCGGCTTCGAGGACGTCACGTCCTCCGACGACGCCATCAAGATCGTGGCCTCGCAGACGGGCGACTTCACGCGTGACGGCGGCAAGAAGGTCATGGAGGCCTTCCTGCAGTCCAACGACGACATCGACGTCGTCTACGCGCACAACGACGACATGGGCCTCGGCGCCATCGAGGCCATCGAGGCGGCCGGCAAGAAGCCGGGCGAGGACATCAAGATCATCACGGTCGACGCCGTGAAGGACGGGATGACCGCGCTCAGCGAGGGCAAGATCAACTTCATCGTCGAGTGCAACCCGCTGCTCGGCCCGCAGCTGATGGACCTCGCGAAGAAGGTCGTCGCCGGTGACGAGGTCCCGAAGCGGGTCGTCACCGAGGAGGGGACCTTCACCCCCGAGCAGGCGAAGGACGTGCTGGCCGACCGCCAGTACTGACCGCCTGAACGACCCGACCCGGGCGCGGGGGTCGCTGCCACGACCCCCGCCCCGAGTCGCCCCACCCGGCCGACCGGTCGACCCGCCATCCGATCGACCCCGCCCGGCCGATCCCCCTTGTCCCGAGGAGTGACATGAGTGCAGGCACCGCCGCAAGAGCGGCCGCCCCCGCCCCCGGCGCCACGCCCGACGTCGACCCCGTGGTCGTGATGACCGGCATCGAGATCGGCTTCCCGGGGGTCAAGGCTCTCGACGGCGTGGGCCTGCGTCTGTATCCCGGTGAGGTGCACGCCCTCATGGGCGAGAACGGCGCCGGCAAGTCCACGCTGATCAAGGCGCTCACGGGCGTGTACTCCATCGACGCCGGCTCGATCCGCGTCGGGGGCACCGAGCACCGCTTCTCGGGACCGACCGAGAGCCAGGCCGCGGGCATCAGCACGGTGTACCAGGAGGTCAACCTCTGCACGAACCTGACGGTCGCCGAGAACATGCTCCTCGGCCGCGAGCCGCGTCGGCTGGGCCGCATCGACACCCGCGCCATGAACCGGCACGCCGGCGAGGTGCTGCGTCGGCTCGGTCTCGACGTCGACCCCGCATCGACCCTCGGTCGCCATCCCATCGCCGTGCAGCAGCTGGTGGCGATCGCGCGCGCGGTCGACGTCGAGGCGAAGGTGCTCGTGCTCGACGAGCCCACCTCGAGCCTCGACGCCGACGAGGTCCGGGTGCTCTTCGACGTCGTGCGCACGCTGCGTGACCAGGGCGTCGCCATCCTGTTCGTCTCACACTTCCTCGACCAGGTCTTCGAGCTGTCCGACCGCATGACGGTGCTGCGCAACGGACGGTTCATCGCCGAGCACCGCACCGCCGCGCTCACCCAGCTCGAGCTCGTGCAGGAGATGATCGGCCGTGAGCTCGAGGTGCTCGAGCGCCTCGACCGCGAGCCGGCCGACCCCGCTGCGCCTGCCGCCGAGCCCGTGCTGAAGGTGCTGGGGCTCGGACGCAAGGGCGAGCTGCAGGCCACGGACCTCGAGCTGCACGCCGGCGAGGTCGTCGGCGTCGCCGGCCTGCTCGGGTCGGGACGTACTGAGCTGGCGCGGCTGCTGTTCGGTGCCGACGTCGCCGACGAGGGCGAGGTGCAGGTGGGAGGGCGCACCCGTTCGTGGCGCACCCCCCGGCACGCGATCGGGGCGGGCGTCGCCTTCTCCAGCGAGGACCGTCGCGCCGAGGGCGTCGTGGGCGACCTCACCGTCGCCGACAACATGATCCTCGCGCTGCAGGCCTCCCGCGGCTGGCTGCGCCGGGTGCCGCAGGGGACGAGGGACGAGCTGGTCCAGCGCTACATCGAGACGCTCGACATCCGCCCGGCCGACCCGAACGCCCTCATGCGCAACCTCAGCGGCGGCAACCAGCAGAAGGTGCTGCTGGCCCGCTGGCTCATCACCGAGCCACGGCTGCTGGTGCTCGACGAGCCCACCCGCGGCATCGACGTGGGCGCCAAGGCGCAGATCCAGCAGCTCGTCGCCGAGCTGGCGCGTGAGGGCATGGCCGTCGTCTTCATCTCCGCCGAGCTGGAGGAGGTGCTGCGCCTCTCCGACCGGGTGGTCGTCATGCGCGACCGCCGCAAGATCGACGAGCAGGTCAACATCGACCTCGAGGTGTCCGACGTGCTGCACACGATCGCCGGAGGCGGTGAGTCGGCGGTCTCGCTCGAGGTGGTCACCGACCGCGGTCCCGACACCGCGGTGCAGGAGGGCAAGCACGTGTCCGACCAGCCCGCACACGGCCCCGCCGACCCGAAGGGAGCGACCCGTGCCTGACGTGCGCACGCTGCTCCGCAGCTCTCTCGTGTGGCCGGTCCTGGCCCTGCTCGCCCTCGTCGTGCTCAACGTCGTGGTGAACCCCGGCTTCCTCTCGATCCGTCTGCAGGACGGGCGCCTCTACGGCAGCGTGATCGACATCCTGCGCAACGGTGCCCCGGTGCTCCTGGTGGCACTGGGGATGACGCTGGTCATCGCCACCCGCGGCATCGACCTGTCGGTCGGCGCGATCGCGGCGATCTCCGGGGCCGTGGCCTGCGTGCAGATCGCGGGATCCTCGCAGGAGTCGGCCGCGGCCACCGCCATCGTCGCGATGTCGATGGCGCTCGCCGTCGCCGTGCTGCTGGGCCTGTGGAACGGCTTCCTCGTCTCGGTGCTGGGCATCCAGCCGATCATCGCGACGCTCGTGCTCATGACCGCCGGACGTGGTCTGGCCATGCTCGTGACCGACGGCCAGATCACCACGGTCAACAACCCGACGTTCCGACTCATCGGTGCCGGCTTCTTCCTGGCCGTGCCCGTCGCGGTGCTGGTGGCGCTCGTCGTGTTCGCCGCCACCGCGATCCTGACCCGGCGCACCGCGCTCGGCATGCTCATCGAGTCGGTGGGCATCAACCCCGAGGCGAGCCGGCTCGCCGGTGTCCGCAGTCGGACCATCATCTGGACGGTCTACGTCTTCGCCGCCTTCTGCGCCGGCATCGCGGGCCTCATGATCGCCGCGAACACGAGTGCGGCCGACGCCAACAACGCCGGCCTGTGGATCGAGCTCGACGCGATCCTCGCCGTGGTCATCGGCGGCACGTCGCTGGCCGGTGGTCGGTTCTCCCTCACCGGCACGTTCGTCGGCGCGCTGTTCATCCAGACGCTCGCGACGACGATCCCGACGATCGGCATCCCGGCCGAGACGAACTACCTGTTCAAGGCCGTGGCCGTCATCGCGGTGTGCCTGCTGCAGTCGCCCCAGGCGCGCGGCGCCCTCGCGGCCCGACGATCCTCGACCCGCGCGAAGGCAGGTGTGGCATGACCACCGCGACCGTCTCCACCGGCTCGGCGCTGGACCGGCTGAAGGGATACCGCCCGCCGGACCGCTACCTGCCGGTGATCGCCACCTTCGCCGTGTTCGTCGGCATGTTCGGCCTCGGGTCGTCGCGCTACGAGGGCTTCTCCTCGCCGCAGGTCGTCGCGAACCTCTTCGTCGACAACGCCTTCCTCATCGTCCTGGCCGTCGGCATGACGTTCGTGATCCTCACGGGCGGCATCGACCTCAGCGTCGGCTCGGTGGTGGCCCTCTCGACCATGGTGGCCGCCTCGACCCTGCAGGCAGGCTGGAACCCGGCGCTCGCCATCGCGGCAGTGCTGCTGACCGGCACGGTGATCGGGCTCGGCCACGGCCTGGTGATCCACTACCTCGGCATCCAGCCGTTCATCGCCACGCTCGCGGGCATGTTCCTCGCGCGGGGCCTGTGCTACCTGATCAGCGTGGAGTCGATCCCGATCCGCGACCCGTTCTTCTCCACCCTGGCCTCCGGCACGGTGACGCTGCCCGGCGACGTCTACGTCACCTGGACCGCGCTGCTCGCGCTGGCCGTCGTCGGGATCGCCGCGTGGGTGCTGCACCTGACCCGCTTCGGACGCACGGTGTACGCCGTCGGCGGCAGCGAGCCGTCGGCCGTCCTCATGGGCCTGCGCGTGGCCCGCGTGAAGGTCGGCGTGTACGTGGTGAGCGGCTTCTGCTCCGCCCTCGCCGGGCTGCTGTTCTCGCTCTACATGCTGTCGGGATACAGCCTGCACGCCGTGGGGATGGAGCTGGACGCGATCGCCGCCGTCGTGATCGGCGGGACCCTGCTCGTCGGCGGCCGTGGCATGGTGCTGGGGTCGTTGCTCGGCGTGCTCGTCCTGGGCACCATCCAGACCTTCATCTCCTTCGACGGGACCCTCAGCTCGTGGTGGACGAAGATCTCGATCGGCGTGCTCCTCCTGGTGTTCGTCGTCATGCAGCGGTTCTTCACGAGGAGGCAGGCATGACGCTCAAGCACGAGGGACCCCGCACGCCGGTGATGGCCGACGTGGCCGCGCTCGCCGGGGTGTCCCACCAGACGGTCTCGCGCGTGGTGAACGGTCTGCCGCACGTCGGCGAGGCCACCCGCGACCGCGTCCTCGCGGCCATCAAGGAGCTCGACTACCGGCCCAACACCGCGGCGCGCACGCTCGTGACACGGCGTTCGTCGATCATCGGCATCATCAGCACCGAGACCGGGCTGTACGGGCCGAACAGCATCCACCGCACGGTCGAGGAGGCCGCGCGCGAGGCCGGCTACTTCGCCGGTTCGGTCGGGCTGAAGACCATTACCGCCGACGGCCTGCAGGACGCGATCGAGCACCTGCGACGCCAGTCCGTGGAGGGCATCGTCATGATCGCCGCCCAGCACGAGGCGCTCGACCTCATCCGCCGCCAGGACCCGGGCGTCCCGCTCGTCGTGGTCGAGGGCGACCTGACGCGGGCCAAGTTCGCGGTCGGCGTCGACCAGCACCTCGGCGCGAGCGAGGCCACCCGGCACCTCCTCGAGCTCGGACACACGCGGATCGCGCACGTGAGCGGACCGCGTGGCTGGACCGAGGCCGAGGCGCGCGCACAGGGGTGGCTCGACGCGCTCGCCGCGGCCGGTCTCGAGCCCGGGCCGTGCCTCGAGGGCGACTGGACCGCCGAGTGCGGCTACGCGCTCGGGCTGGAGCTGGCCACCCAGCACGACGTCGACGCGATCTTCGTGGCCAACGACCAGATGGCCATCGGCGTGCTGCGTGCCCTGCACGAGTCCGGACGCTCCGTGCCGGCCGACGTGAGCGTCGTCGGCTTCGACGACTCGCCGGAGGCGGGCTACCTGATCCCGCCGCTCACGACGGTCCGGCAGGACTTCCCGGCCGTCGGTCGTCGGGCGATCGCCGTGCTGCACGCCGCGATCGTGGGCGAGGACGAGGACCTCGACCGGCTCGTGGCGCCGCACCTCGTCGTGCGTTCCAGCACGGCGCCCCGTCCCACCGGGGCCACCGCAGGAGGACAGGGATGAGCGCCGCGCGCGAGACCTACGTGGTGGGCGTCGACTACGGGACCCTCTCGGGCCGTGCCCTCGTCGTCCGCGTCAGCGACGGCGCCGAGCTCGCCTCGGCCGTGCACGTGTACCCGCACGCGGTGCTCGAGCGCACGCTGCCGGCGAGCCTGACCGGCGGCCCCGACGTCGACCTCGAGCCCGACTGGGCGCTGCAGGTGCCGCAGGACTACCGCGAGGTGCTGCAGGTCGCCGTGCCCGCGGCCGTGCGCGAGGCGGGCATCGACCCGGCCGACGTCGTCGGCATCGCCACCGACTTCACCGCCTGCACCATGGTGCCGACGCTGGTCGACGGCACCCCGCTGAACGAGGTCGACGGGCTCGCCGACCGGCCACACGCCTACGTCAAGCTGTGGAAGCACCACGCCGGGCAGGGGCAGGCCGACCGGATCAACGCCCTGGCCGCCGAGCGCGCCGAGCCCTGGCTGGCGCGCTACGGCGGACTCCTGTCCTCGGAGTGGGAGCTCGCCAAGGGCCTGCAGCTGCTCGAGGAGGACCCCGAGCTGTACGCGCGGACCGAGCGCTGGGTCGAGGCGGCCGACTGGATCGTGTGGGAGCTGTGCGGCACCTACGTGCGCAACGCCTGTTCCGCCGGGTACAAGGGCGTGCTGCAGGACGGCGCCTATCCGTCGAGCGACTTCCTGGCCGCGCTCGACCCCCGCTTCGCGGACTACGTGACCGACAAGGTCGAGCAGCCGATCGGCCAGCTGGGCGACCGCGCCGGCACCTTGACCGCCCGCGCGGCCGGCTGGACCGGGCTTCCCGAGGGCATCGCCGTGGCCGTGGGCAACGTCGACGCCCACGTGAGCGCCCCCGCGGCCCAGGCCGTCGACCACGGCCAGATGGTCGCCATCATGGGCACCTCCACGTGCCACGTGGTGAGCGCCGGCGTGCTGCGCGACGTGCCCGGCATGTGCGGTGTCGTCGACGGCGGCATCGTCGCCGGCAGCTGGGGCTACGAGGCCGGGCAGAGCGGCGTCGGTGACATCTTCGGCTGGTTCGTCGAGCACGGCGTGCCGCCGTCCGTGCACGAGGAGGCGGCCGCGCACGGCCGCTCCGTGCACGAGCACCTCACCGCCCTCGCGGCGGAGCAGGAGGTGGGCGAGCACGGTCTCGTCGCCCTCGACTGGCACAGCGGCAACCGCTCGGTGCTGGTCGACCACGAGCTCTCGGGGCTCGTCGTCGGCCAGACGCTGGCCACCCGGCCGGAGGACGTGTACCGCGCCCTCATCGAGGCCACCGCCTTCGGCACCCGCACCATCATCGAGGCCTTCACGTCCTCCGGCGTCCCCGTCGAGGAGCTCGTGGTGGCCGGCGGGCTGTCGAAGAACCGCCTGCTCATGCAGATCTACGCCGACGTGACGCGCCTGCCGCTGTCCGTCGTCGGGTCCGAGCAGGGCCCAGCACTGGGCTCTGCCCTCCATGCCGCCGTCGCGGCCGGCGCGTACGCGGACATACGCGCCGCCGCGAAGGTGATGGGGTCGGTGCAGCGCGGTGTGTTCACCCCGGACGAGGACGCCGCACTGCGGTACGACGTCCTGTTCGGCGAGTACACCGCGCTGCACGATCACTTCGGTCGAGGCGGGAACGACGTCATGCACCGGCTGCGCGCGGTCCGTCGCGACGCCGTCCGTCGTCGCCACGCCCGGAAGGATCCGTCGTGACCGTCACCGCCGACGTGTCGGCAGCGATCACGACGCTCCGCGAGCAGGTGTGCGCACTGCACGCCGAGCTGACCCGCTACGCGCTGGTGGTCTGGACCGCCGGCAACGTCTCGGCGCGCGTGCCCGGTCACGACCTCATGCTGATCAA
>NZ_LMMY01000011.1:137493-143016 GCF_001422865.1 Aeromicrobium sp. Leaf272 | reverse complement strand
CCGCCGCCCAGGCCTACGTCTACCGGCACATGCCGCACGTCGGGGGCGTGGTGCACACGCACTCCACCTACGCCACGGCGTGGGCGTCGCGGGCCGAGCCGATCCCGTGCGTGCTCACGATGATGGCCGACGAGTTCGGTGGCGACATCCCCGTCGGACCGTTCGCGCTCATCGGTGACGACTCCATCGGCCGCGGCATCGTCGAGACGCTCGAGGGCAGCAGGTCCCCTGCCGTGCTCATGCAGAACCACGGCGTGTTCAGCATCGGCACGGACGCCCGCTCGGCCGTCAAGGCCGCCGTCATGTGCGAGGACGTGGCCCGCACGGTGCACGTGGCCCGCCAGCTGGGCGAGCCCGTCCCCATCGCCGAGCAGCAGGTCACGAGCCTGTTCGACCGCTACCAGAACGTCTACGGGCAATAGCCCTCGAGGGAGATCACGCATGAGCAAGCAGGAGGCCCGTGAGGTCTGGTTCCTCACCGGGAGCCAGTCCCTCTACGGCGACGAGACGTTGGCGCAGGTGGCCGAGCAGTCGCGCGAGGTCGCGGCCATGGTCGACGGTGACGACCGGATCCCCGTCCCGGTGGTCTGGAAGCCCGTGCTNNNCTCATCGGCTGGATGCACACGTTCTCCCCGGCCAAGATGTGGATCCAGGGCCTCGACGCGCTGCAGAAGCCGTTCCTGCACCTGCACACGCAGTGGCACCGCGACATCCCGTGGGCCACGATCGACATGGACTTCATGAACCTCAACCAGGCCGCCCACGGCGACCGGGAGTTCGGCTTCGTCCAGACCCGGCTCGGCGTCGCCCGCAAGACCATCGCCGGCCACGTGAGCGACCCGGCGGTGGGCGAGCGGATCGCCACCTGGGTGCGTGCGGCCACGGCGGCGCGCGACCTGCGGAGCCTGCGGCTCGCCCGCTTCGGCGACAACATGCGCGACGTCGCGGTCACCGAGGGCGACAAGGTCGAGGCGCAGCGCCGCTTCGGCGTCTCGGTCAACACGTTCGGCGTCAACGACCTCGTCGACGTGGTCGACGCCGTCGAGCCGGGTGCCGTCGACAAGGTGGTGGCCGAGTACGAGGACCTCTACGACGTCGCCGCCGACCTGCGCGCCGGTGGCGAGCGGCACCACCTCGTGCGCGACGCCGCCCAGATCGAGGTCGGTCTGCGCCGGTTCCTCGAGGACGGCGGGTACGGCGCGTTCACCACGAACTTCGAGGACCTCGGCGGCCTGCGTCAGCTGCCGGGCATCGCGGTGCAGCGGCTCATGGCCGACGGCTACGGCTTCGGCGGCGAGGGCGACTGGAAGACGTCGGTGCTGGTGCGCACCACCAAGACGATGACGGCCGGGCTGCCCGGCGGCACCTCCTTCATGGAGGACTACACGTACCACCTCGAGCCGGGGAACCAGAAGTCCCTGGGCGCGCACATGCTCGAGGTCTGCCCGACCATCAGCTCGCAGCGGCCGTCGGCCGAGGCGCACCCCCTGAGCATGGGCAACCGCGAGGACCCGGTGCGTCTGCGCTTCGTCGCCGACCCGGGCGAGGCCGTGGTCGTCGGCCTGGCCGACCTGGGCGACCGGTTCCGCCTGACCGCCAACGACGTCACCCTGGTGGCTCCGGACGAGCCGCTGCCGAACCTGCCGGTGGCGTGCGCCGTGTGGCAGGCGCACCCGAACCTGCCCACGGCGGCGGAGGCGTGGCTGATGTCGGGCGGTCCGCACCACACGGTGCTCACCACGGCCGTCGGCATCGAGGCGTTCCAGGACCTCGCGGAGATCCTGCGCACCGAGCTCGTGCACATCGACGCCCACACGACGCCCCACCGGTTCCTGCAGGAGCTGCGCTGGAACGCGGCGTACTACCGCCTGGCCGACGGGATCTGACGCCGGCTGGCACCGGGGCGACGCACGGTTCTGCGTTGCTGCGCGGACGACGCAAGGTTCGGCGTCCGAGCACCCGGGCTCGAAGGATGCTGCGTTCGTGGCGGGATCCCGTCGTCGACGCAGCATCCTTCGGCGTCCAGCACGCGAAGGCAGAATCGTGCGTGCCGGCGCGGCCGGCAGTCTGGGACGATCAGGGGGTGACCGAGCCAGCCGCGTCGTGGGACGACGAGACCGCGATGCGTCGCGCCCTCGAGCTCGCGCGGGATGCGCTCGCGTCGGGTGACGTCCCGGTCGGGGCCGTGGTGCTCGACCCGGACGGTCGTGTGGTGGGGGAGGGCCTCAACACCCGCGAGCGCGACGAGGACCCTCTCGGCCACGCGGAGCTCGTGGCCCTGCGCGCGGCCGCCACGACGCTGGGCACCTGGCGCCTCGACGGCTGCACTCTCGTCGTGACGCTCGAGCCGTGCACCATGTGCGCGGGTGCGGTCGTCTCCTCCCGTGTTGCCCGGCTCGTCCTCGGCGCGTGGGACGACAAGGCGGGAGCCGTCGGCTCCTTGTGGGACGTCGTGCGCGACCGTCGGCTCAACCATCGCCCCGAGGTCGCGTCGGGGCTGCTGGCCGACGAGTCCTCCGCCCTCCTGCGCGACTTCTTCGCCGCCCGCCGCTGACGGATCCACCGGTCGACCGGGGCATCTGCGCCCGGCCGCGCCTCGCCCGTCCTTCGATTCCCATCAGGTGATGGGAACGCCCCACTCCCCATGGAGGACCTTCCATGGGGAGTAGGGGAGAACCCAGGTGAGTCCGCGATCCCCATCAGGTGATGGGAATCGCGAGGCCGGGAGGAGCGGCGGGACGGCCGATGCAAGGACGTCCGACCAATGTCGAGGAAGGTCTTGACATGAGCCAGGTCACATCCATAACGTCATCCGGATAGCGGTACGCGTTCCGCAATACGGAACCTACAGAAGGATGGCCATGACGATCACCCCCCTCGCTCGCCGACTGGCGGCACTGTCCCTGACGCTGGTCACAGCGACAGCCCTCACCGCCTGCGGCTCCTCCGACGGCGCCGGCTCCGACTCCGACGTGAAGATCGGGCTCATCGCCGCCGAGCAGGGCCCGTTCGCCTTCGCCGGCTCGTCCTACCTCAAGGGTGCCGAGCTCGCCGCCGAGCTGGAGGGGGTCGAGCTCGTCGTCGAGGAGGGCTCGGAGGACCCGGCCAAGAGCATCACCGCGTTCAACAAGCTCACCGGCCAGGAGGGTGTCAGCGAGGTCGTCTGCTGCATCTCCAGCGCCGTGGCCGGCGCGATGAAGCCGCTCGCCACGCAGAAGAAGGTGCCGCTGGTCGTCTTCGGCGCCACCACCCCCGACCTGGAGGACCCGCCCTACGTGCTCCGTCCCGCGCTGCTGCCGCAGCAGGGCATCGCGCCGGTCGCGGCCCGGCTCGTCGAGGAGCTCGGCATCGAGAGCGCCGTGCACGTGACCGCCAGCGACAACGACGGCCTGGTCGCGCAGAGCGAGGCCGCCCGCAGCTCGACGGAGGAGGCCGGCGCCGAGGACCTGGGCACGGTCAAGACGCTCGTCGCCGACACCGACTTCAGCGGTGCCGTGACCGAGATCTTGTCCAAGGACGCCGACATGGTGACCGTCTACACGCTCGGCGAGGCCGCGGCCACGATCACCAAGGCCCTGCGCGAGAAGGGCTACGAGGGCGTCATCCTCGCCAACAACGCCGTCGCGACGGGCCCGCTGCTCAAGTCCTTCGGCGAGACCCTGGCCGACACCTACTACTCCGTGGAGTACACGCCGGCGAGCGAGAACGCTTCTGCGCAGGAGTTCACGAAGGCCTACGAGGAGAAGTACGACGAGACGCCGGACCTGTTCGCCTCGCAGGGCTACGTCGCGGTCAAGTACGCCGCCAAGGGCGCGGCCGACGCCGGTGACGGCGCCGACGCCGCTGCCGTCGCGAAGTCGCTGGCCGCCATCTCCGAGCTGGAGTCCCCGTGGGGCCCGCTGACCTTCGAGAACGGGCAGGGCACGAGCGAGGACTTCCAGATCGTGCAGATCGACGACGCCGGCGTCCCGCAGCTCTGGAAGGGCGCGGGCGCGTGATCCACGACCACCACGACCAGGAGAGGAGGCGATGACATGGACGTCCTGGCACAGCAGATCCTGAACGGGCTGGCGCTCGGCTCCGTGTACGCCGTCTTCGGCGTCGGCTTCGGCCTCATGCTCGCCACCCTCGGCGTGCTCAACGCCGCCCACGGGACCTTCGCGACCTGGGGAGCCCTCACGGTGCTCTTCCTCGTCAACGACGCGGGCATCGGCTTCTGGCCGGCGCTCATCGCCGGGGTGCTCGTCTCGGGCCTCCTGGCCGTGGTGGTCGACTTCGTCGCCTTCCAACCCATCCGGCGACGAGGGGGGGACCTGCTGCCGGCGCTCATCACGAGCATCGGTGTGTGGATCTTCCTCCTCGCACTCGCCCGGATGGTCACGGGCGCCACGACGTCGCGCTTCTCGCCCGACGCGGCCCCGAGCGGCTCGATCAGCTTCCTCGGCCTCACCCTGGGGCGCACCCAGCTGGTGAGCCTGGTGGCCGTCGCGGCCGCCGGCATCGGCCTCTACGCCCTGCTGCACCGCACGAAGGTCGGCGCTGCGATGCGGGCCGTGGGCCACTCGCCCATGGCGGCCTCGCTGGGTGGGGTCAACCCCGTGCTCATCGTGGCCACGACCGCCTTCCTCTCCGGAGCGGTGGCCGGCCTGGCCGGCATCACGATGGGTCTCAACACGAGCACCGTGAACTTCATGCTGGGCGAGGCGCTGCTCCTCAAGGGCTTCGCGGCGGTCATCATCGGTGGCTTCGGCGACGTGCGCGGCACGGTGCTCGGCGGGCTGCTGATCGGCGTCGCCGAGGTGCTGACCGCGCAGTACGTGTCGGGCAGCCTGCGCGACGCGGTGACCTTCGGGCTGCTGCTCGCCTTCCTGGTGTTCCGGCCGCGGGGCCTGTTCGGCTCCGCCACCGCGATGCAGACCGTGAGGGCATGATGGGCGGCCTCTGGGACCAGTACCGGACCGTCGTCGAGTTCGCGATGGCCAACGCGCTGTTCGCGCTCGGCAGCTGGATCGCGATGTGGGCGGGCGTGTTCAGCCTCGCCGGCGCCTCGTTCGGCGCGGTCGGCGGCTTCAGCGCCGCGTACCTCGACCTGCACATGGGCGCGGGCATCGTCGTTCAGCTCCTCGTCGGCGCCGGCCTCGGCCTGGCGGTCGCCGCGATCCTGTCGGTGCTCCTGCTCAAGCTGGAGAGCCACTGGATGGCGATGGCCACGGTGGCGCTGGTGCTCATCACCCGCGTCGTGGTGCTCTCGGCCGAGGAGTACACCGGCGGCAGCGTCGGCACGGGCGTGACCCGCAAGATCGACCTGATCACGGTCGTCGTCCTGGTCGCGATCGTCTGCTACGCCCTCGCCCGCCTGCGCCGCTCGCGGTACGGCATGGCCGCCCACGCGGTCCGCGAGGACGCAGCGGTCGCCGCGGCCCTCGGCGTCAACCCGTTCACCGTCCGCGCGGTCGCGTTCGCGGCGAGCGGACTCGTGGCGGGCATGGCCGGGGTGGTGCTGGCGAACCTGCTCCAGTACAT
>NZ_LMMY01000011.1:134086-137455 GCF_001422865.1 Aeromicrobium sp. Leaf272 | reverse complement strand
ACCTACCACTGGGCCGGACCCATCGTGGGCGCGATCGTCTTCGTGGGCCTGCCCGAGGTGGTGCGCTCCTACGTCGACGGGGTCGACGAGCTCATGACCGGTGCCCTGCTGGTGCTGATCATGGTCTTCATGCCGCGCGGTCTCATCGACCCGCGACGCCAGTGGGTCCGGCGGCTGCGTCGGACCGACGACACGCCCGTGGCCGAGCCCGAGCCGGAGGTGGCCCGATGAGCGACGCACTGCTGACCATCGAGGGACTGACCAAGCGGTTCGGCGGCGTGACCGCCGTCAACGGTGTCGACATGGTCGTGCCGCAGGGCACCGTCATGGGGCTCATGGGTCCCAACGGCGCCGGCAAGACCAGCCTCGTGAACCTGGTGACCGGCTTCTACACGCCGGACGAGGGCTCGGTCCTCTTCGAGGGCGACGAGATGGCGGGCCTGGCGCCGCACCAGATCAGCCGACGCGGCATCACCCGCACCTACCAGAACGTGCGGCTGCTCAGCGGCTTCAGCGTCCTGGAGCAGGTGGTGGCGGGCATGTACGCGTCGCGGAAGGCGTCGTCGCTGTCCAGCCTCGTGATGTGGCCGGGCGAGCGGCGGGAGCGGCGCGAGTGTCTCGAGCGCGCCGACGCCCTCCTCACCCGGGTGGGAGTGACGGAGCGGCGTGAGCTGGCCGAGACGCTGCCGTACGGCACGCAGCGCCGGGTGGAGATCGCCCGTGCGCTCGCCACCGACCCGCGCCTGGTGCTCCTCGACGAGCCGACGGCGGGCATGAACCGCGAGGAGTCCGTGGCGGTGGGCGAGCTCATCCGCTCGGTCCGCGACCAGGGCCTCACGGTGCTCGTCGTCGAGCACAACATGCGGCTGATCCTCGACTACTGCGACGCCGCCTACGTCATGAGCTTCGGCGAGGTGCTGTCGCACGGCACCCCGCAGGAGTGCGTCGACGACCCCGCCGTCCAGAAGGCCTACTTCGGAAAGGAGAACGATGCTTCAGGTATCCCGGCTCTGCGCGAGCTACGGAGCGATCCGCGCCGTCCGTGACGTCAGCCTGGAGGTCCCCGAGGGGAACCTCGTGGCCGTCCTCGGCGCCAACGGCGCCGGCAAGTCGACGTTGGTCCGGTCCATCGCGGGTGTGCACCGCGAGAAGACCGGCGACATCGTCCTCGACGGCAAGCCCGTCCAGAAGCTGCCGCTGCACCGCATCACGCGGCTGGGCCTGGCGCTCGTCCCCGAGGGTCGGCACGTCGTCTCGCCGCTCACCGTGGCCGAGAACCTCGCGCTCAGCACCTTCTCCGGACGGTCCCGACCCGAGCTGCTCGACCGCGTCTACGAGCTCTTCCCGCGGCTGGCCGAGCGCCGGACGCAGCAGGCCGGCTCCATGAGCGGCGGCGAGCAGCAGATGCTCGCCATGGGCCGTGCGCTCATGACCGACCCGCAGGTGCTCCTGCTCGACGAGCCGTCCATGGGTCTGGCCCCGTCGGTCATCGACGTCATCTACGGCGCCATCGCAGCCCTGCACGCCGAGGGCCAGAGCATCCTGCTCATCGAGCAGGACGCCACGCGGGCGCTCGAGGTGGCCGACCACGCGTACCTGCTGCAGCGCGGCGAGGTGCACATGTCCGGCACGCCGGAGAAGCTGGCGCACAGCGAGGACATCCAGAAGGCGTACCTCGGATGAAGGACGTCACGGGACAGGCGGGCAGCGCCGACGAGGTGGACCCTCGCAACTACGTCGCGTCGGTCATCAAGTCGTGCAACGTCGTCGAGGTGCTCGGCGGCGGCGACAGCGAGTACAGCCTCGGGGAGATCGCCGCGGCGACCGGCATCGGCAAGACGACCGTGCACCGGCTCCTGTCGTCGCTGCAGATGGCCGGCTGGGTCGAGCGCGGGCCTCGCGACGGCTACCGGCTCAGCATCCGCATGCTCAAGCTCGCGCACGCGTCGCAGCGCCAGTTCAGCATCCGCAACGAGGCGCTGCCCCACCTGCGGTCGCTCGCGGGCCACTTCGGCGACACCGCGTTCCTGCTGGTGCCCTCGGACGAGGGGGCCGTGGTCGTCGAGATGGTCGAGGGCGAGAGCCCCCTGAAGGTCAACACGGTCACCCTCGGCACCGTGCTGCCGTACCACGTGGCCGGCGGGCCGACCGTCATGGCGGCCTGGGACGACACCATCCGCGAACGGGTGCTCTCCGCACCACGCAAGCGCTACACCGACAAGACCGACGTCACGCGCGACGCCCTGGAGACGAAGTTCGCCCGCATCCGCGAGCAGGGCTACGTCTTCGCCGACGAGGACCTCAACAACGGCGTCGCCGTCGTGAGCGCGCCCGTGTTCGGTCCCACCGGTGCCCTCAGCTGCACCCTCAGCCTCGGAGGCGCCGCCCAGGGCTTCGGCCCGGACCGCCTCGACCACATCGTCACCGCCGTGCGCGAAGCCTGCGCGGCGCTCTCCGAGCGCCTCGGGGCGCCCGCGCCTCGGTGACACGAAGGAAGGAAGCACGATGACGAACCACTTCAGGAGCCAGCTCGCCGACGGGCTGGTCTACGCCCCCGGCGTCTGGGACGGCCTGACCGCCCGGATCGCCGAGCAGAGCGGCTTCACGGCGCTCTGCGCGTCGGGGTTCGCCATCTCGGCGTCCCTCGGTCTGCCCGACGCCGAGATGTACTCGATGTCGGAGAACCTCGACGCCGTCCGCCGCATCCGCGGGGCCTCGCGCCTGCCGGTCGTCGCCGACATCGACACCGGCTACGGCAACGCCGTCAACGCCGCCCGCACCGCACGCATGTTCGCCGACGCGGGCGTGTCCGCGGTCTTCATGGAGGACCAGCTGGCGCCCAAGCGCTGCCCCGCGGCCACGAGCGGCGCACCGACGCTGCTCCCCGCCAAGGAGGCGGCGGGCAAGGTCCGCGCCGTGCGCGACGAGGTGGGCGACGAGCTCGTCCTCATCGGGCGCACCGACGGCATCGGTGACGACGCCATCCGTCGTGCCGTCGCCTACGTGGAGGCCGGCGCCGAGATGATCATGCCCATCTCCAAGGGCTTCCCCGACGCCGAGTCGTGGGCCCGCCTGCACTCCGAGGTGGGTGTGCCGCTCATGTGCTCGCTCACCGCGTGGACGTGGACGGCCGAGCAGTTCACGAGCGAGGTGCTGCGCGAGATCGGCGTGGGCCTCGCGCTGCTCCCGACGCAGATCCTGCTCGCGGCCACGACCGCCACCCGCGCGTCGCTCGAGCGCCTGTCGGCGGGCGAGCCGCCGGCCGACGTCAGCCGTGACTACATGGAGCACGCCGACTTCCTGAAGCTCATCGGCTTCGACGAGGTCCTGCACAAGCAGTCCCTGTACATGCCCGAGACCCTCGAGGAG
>NZ_LMMY01000011.1:132230-134026 GCF_001422865.1 Aeromicrobium sp. Leaf272 | reverse complement strand
ACACCGACCGCTTCTTCAAGCAGATGCGCGAGGACTTCGGGGTCACGAAGGTCGCCGAGCCCGACCGGTACGTCCTGTTCATCGACCACATGCTCACCAACAAGAACGAGCGCGAGGCCGAGGTCCACCAGGTCACCCGCGACTGGGCGCACGAGAACGGCGTGCACTTCCACGAGGGCGAGGGCATCGGCCACCAGGTCGCCGCCGAGCTGGGCTACGCGATGCCCGGGTCGTTCCTCATCCACTTCGACGGCCACATCTCCAGCCTCGGCGCGTTCGGCGCGCTCGGCATGGGCGTGCGCCGCGACCTGCTCGAGGGCTGGGTCACCGGCGGCATCCACCTGGACGTCCCGGCCAGCACGCGCTTCCACCTGACCGGGTCCTTCGCGCCCGGCGTGGAGAGCCGCGACCTGATCCACCGGATCATCTCCGACATCGGCGCGGACGGCGTGGCCTTCCAGGTCATGGAGTACACCGGCCCGGGTGCGGAGTCGATGGCCCTCGGCCAGCGCCAGGCCCTGTGCGGCATGGCGATGTTCGCCGGCGGGGTGTCGGCGATCTTCAACCCCGACGAGATGAGCCTCGAGTACAGCCGCAAGGTCGCCCAGCGCGACTTCGAGCCGCTCTACAGCGACCCCGACGCCGAGTACACGGCCCGCTACGACATCGACCTCGACGCCCTGAGCCCGCAGATCGTCATGCCGGGGTCGGCGCGTGCGTCGAACACCCGCGACGTGGCGGAGGTGCACGGGCAGAAGATCCAGCGCGCCTTCATCGGCTCCTGCGCGAGCGGCCGCATCGAGGACATCCGGGCCGCGGCCGGGATCCTCAAGGGCGAGAAGGTGGCGCACGGCGTGGAGCTCAACGTCGTGCCGACGTCGCGTCGCATCTACGAGCAGGCCGAGTCCGAGGGTCTGCTGGACACGCTGCGCTCCGCCGGCGCCCACGTCGTGGAGTCCACGTGCGACTTCTGCTTCGGCTACGCGAAGCCGCTCGAGGCCGGCGAGGCGTGCGTGTCGACCGGGGTGCTGAACATCTCCGGTCGCATGGGCAGCCCCGACGCCGACATCTACATGGGCTCGGCGACGACCGTCGCGGCGAGCGCCTTGACCGGTCGGCTGACCGACCCGCGCGAGGTGGTGAACCCGTGACCGCGACGACGGCCGCGCCGCAGGTGCTGCCCGACGTGCTGACCGGTCGCGTGGCCTGGATCTTCGGCGACGACCACGACATCGACCTGATGATCGGCGTGCAGAACATCAAGTACACCGACCCGGAGCACCTGCACAGCGTCTGCATGAAGGCGTACGAGGAGGACTTCACCGACAAGGTGCGCGAGGGCGACTGGCTCGTGGGAGGACGGAACTTCGGCTACGGGCACCCGCACTACGTGGCGATGACGGCGATGCGCAACGAGGGCATCGTCGGCGTGGTCGCGGAGTCCTTCTCGCCGGGCTTCTGGCGCGGCGAGGTCAGCAACGGCATGCCGCTGCTGACCGTGCCGGGCATCTCGACGTCGGTCGAGCGCTGGGACGAGATGGAGGTCGACTGGCGGGCGGCCACCGTCACCGTCCGGGCGAAGGACCTCGTGCTGCAGGGAGAGGTCCTCAACGACCGGACGCAGGACATGATCGCCGCCGGCGGTCGGTACCAGCTGCTCCTCGCCGAGCACGGCCGCTCGTAGCGGTCCGCCTCCGCCCCACCCGTCCCTCGATTCCCATCACCTGATGGGAATCCCCCACTCACCATGGAGGACCCTCCATGGTGAGTGGGGGAGGACCAGGGTGAGCTCGCGA
>NZ_LMMY01000011.1:131463-132173 GCF_001422865.1 Aeromicrobium sp. Leaf272 | reverse complement strand
GCGACCGGTGTCACAGTGGCGTGGTCATGTCCACCACGGGAGGGAGAACCGTGAACACCACCATCATCGGCCGCACGTGCGCGGCGGCCGTCATCACGCTCATCGGCGTGGCCGGCGCGACGGCGCCGGCCAGTGCCGACGACGCAGCTCCGAGCTGCGACCCGGCCGTCGTCCAGGCCGCGCTCACGAAGGCCGAGGCCGACGCGCGCGCAGCGCAGAAGGCGTATGTCACCCACGCGCGGACCGCCATGAAGGCCCTCGTGAAGAAGGTCAAGGCCGACGAGACCGCCGAGGCGCGTGCGGCGGCCAGGAAGGCCGGCCGTCTGACGGCGGCTGCCGCGAAGGACCCCGCGCTGCGTGATGCAGCGAAGGCGGCGCGGGCGACGGCGCGGGCGGAGGCCAAGGAGGCCGCACGCGCGCAGCGGGCGTCCTTCGCGACGCTCCAGCGTCAGGTCAAGGCCGACCGCGCGACGCTCAAGGCGGCCTGGAACACCGCGAAGGCCGCCCTCGCGACGCAGAAGCAGATCGCCGAGGACTGCGCCGAGGTGCCCGAGCCGCCCGTGGTCGAGGCCCCCGCGCCCGCCTGACCCGCGCTGGGTGACGCCACCGCCGCCGCCGCGTGCCTGAGATTCCCAGGTCGACCTGGGGATCTCAGGCACGGCGTGACCGGGAACAAGTTGAAGGTTGAACTAGTTGATGGGAGTATCGAG
>NZ_LMMY01000011.1:122513-131433 GCF_001422865.1 Aeromicrobium sp. Leaf272 | reverse complement strand
CTGGTGGAGATCGCGAGGAAGACCGAGGAGGTCGGGCTCGACGTCTTCGCGAGCGGGCAGCAGCACAACCCGCCGTTCGTCACCACCTCGCCGACGACGCTCATGGCCTACATGGCCGCGCAGACCGAGCGGATCGTCTTCTCCACGGCCATCGCGCAGATCACCACGAACGACCCGGTCAAGCTGGCCGAGGACTACGCGGTCCTGCAGCACCTGTCCGACGGGCGCGTCGACCTCATGCTCGGGCGCGGCAACTCCGCCCCCGTCTACTCCTGGTTCGGGCAGGACCCGACGCGCGCGGTGGAGCTGACGGTCGAGAACTACCAGCTGCTGCGACGGCTGTGGGACGAGGACGTCGTGGACTGGGAGGGCCAGTTCCGCACGCCGCTGCGCGGCTTCACGGCCACGCCCCGCCCGCTGGACGGCGTGCCGCCGATGGTGTGGCACGCGTCCATCCGCACGCCCGAGGTGGCCGAGCTGGCCGCGTACTACGGCGACGGCTACTTCGCCAACAACATCTTCTGGCCCAAGGAGCACTACATCCGGCTGATCAACTTCTACCGGCAGCGCTTCGCCCACTACGGCCACGGCGAGCCCGAGCAGGCGATCGTCGGGCTCGGCGGTCAGGTGTTCATGCGCAAGAACAGCCAGGACGCGATGCGGGAGTTCCGCCCCTACTTCGACAAGGCGCCGGTCTACGGCCACGGCCCGAGCCTGGAGGACTTCACCGCGCAGACGCCGCTCACCGTCGGCAGCCCGCAGGAGTTCATCGAGAAGACGCTGACGTTCGCCGACTACTTCGGTGACTACCAGCGCCAGCTGTTCCTCGTCGACCACGCCGGTCTGCCGCTGAAGGAGGTGCTGCACCAGATCGACATGATCGGCGAGGTGCTGCCCACCCTGCGAGCGGAGTTCGAGGCGCGACGTCCGGCCGGCGTCCCCGATGCTCCCACCCACGCGTCGCGCGTGGCTGCGCGAGACGCGGCGCAGGCCGAGCGGGACCTCGACGCGGGAGCCCACGCATGACCCGCGTCGTCATCGTCTCGGCCGGGCTCGGCTCGCCGTCGACCACGCGGCTGCTCGCCGACCAGATGGCCGCGGGCGTCCGTCGAGCCGAGCCGGGTGCATCCGTGGAGGTCGTCGAGCTTCGACCGCTCGCCCACGACGTCGTCGACGCGACGCTCACCGGGTTCGCGTCGCCGCGTCTGCAGCACGTGATCGACCAGGTGGGCGCGGCCGACGCCCTCGGCTTCGTCACGCCGATCTTCCAGGCGTCCTACAGCGGACTCTTCAAGTCGTTCGCCGACGTGCTCGAGCCCGACCAGCTGATCGGCAAGCCGGTGCTGCTCGGCGCCACCGGTGGCACCGCGCGCCACTCGCTGGCCGTCGAGCACGCCATGCGTCCGCTCATGGCCTACCTGCAGGCCGTGCCCGTGCCGACCGGCGTGTTCGCGTCGCCGCACGACTGGAGCGCCGAGGGCGAGGGTGCGCTCACGTCGCGCGTCGACCGCGCCGTCGGCGAGCTGATGTCGCTGCTGGGCGGTGCGGGTACCGGACGCACCCGTGAGGACGAGATCGACCTGTTCAGCGAGACCATGCTGAGCATCTCCGATCCGAGCCGCGGCGCCTGAGGACCTTCCGCGTCCCGCCCGCCGGGGCTACCGTCGGAGGATGTGCCGCAACATCCGCGTGCTCCACAACTTCGAGCCGCCGACCACTGACGACGAGGTGCGCGAGGCCGCCCTGCAGTTCGTGCGCAAGGTCAGCGGGTCGACGAGACCCTCGCAGGCGAACGCCGAGGCGTTCGAGCAGGCCATCGACGACATCGCGGCCGCCACGCGCACGCTCCTCGACGGCCTCGTGACCAAGGCGCCGCCGAAGAGCCGTGAGGCCGAGGCGCTGAAGGGTCGCGCGCGTCACGAGAAGCGCATGGAGCGTGAGGTGCGGATCCGCACGGCCGTCGAGTCGGCGTAGGGCGCGTCGTACGGACACTCGGCGCTAGGCGCTAGGCGCTAGGCGCTAGGCGCTAGGCGCTAGGCGCTAGGCGCTCGGCGGCGAGGCTGCGCTGCTGACGGTCGGGCCTGGGGCGGGGCTGCGCTGCTGTGGGTCGGGCTCGGGGTGGGGCTGCGCTGCCGCAGCTCGTCGTCGACGTGCTCTCCGAAAGGCCTCGACGGTGCAGGGGCCGTCGGCGCGACCGAGCCCGCCGGCCGCGCCCCCATCGGTGGATCCTCAACCTCAGGAGCGGCGCTGCGGTTGAGGATCCACCGATGGGGGGTCCGGACGGGGTGGGGTGGTGGATCCTCAACGCCAGAAGGGTTGCTGCGGTTGAGGATCCACCGTTGGGGGCTCGGGCGGTGACTTCTCCACCGTTCAGCGAGCCGCGCGGTGTGGATTCCACCTTCTCGGCGCCGAGACGGTGGAATCCGCACCCCTGTTACGGGCCTGACCGCTCTTTCGGTGGAGGAGTCACCGCTCGGGGGTGGACCGGCGCGACGAAGGTCCGCAGGCCCGGCCGACGCGCTGGGAGTCACCCGGTCGAGGCCCTTTCGAAGCCCGAGCCCACGACCACCCGCGCCGACGCAGCCCCGAGCCCACGCCCACCCACGCCGACGCAGGCCCACCTCCAGGCCCGACCCAGAGAAGCGCTGTCGGCCATCGGCGCGCGGACGGCCACCGCCGCTCAGCGCGGTGCTCGGCCGACCCGTCTACCTCAGAGGTGCTCGACGAACCACTGCGTCGTCAGGTCGCGGCCGACGAGGTCGCCGAACGACAGGGTGCCGAGGCCGCCCCCGGTCGTGTGCTCCTGGCCGGGCAGCTCGACGTAGCGCGTGGTGGTGCCGGCCTCCTGCGACGCGCGGGCGAAGTCGCGCACCGGCCCCGGGAGGATCAGGTGGTCCGCGCTGCCCTGGTAGATCAGCAGTGGCGGGCCGTCGCCGGACAGGTGGTTGACCGAGTCGGTGAGCGCGTAGCGCTCGGGGTACTCCTCGGGCGGGCCGCCGACGTACTGGTCGCCGTAGGCGCGGCCGAGGCCGGACTGGTCGTAGGCGGCCGAACCGTCCACCGCGGGGTAGCCGGCGACGACCGCGGAGACCTCCGGGAGCTCGCCGCGCGTCCGGCACGACGGGTCGAGCTCCTCGAGGGCTCCGAGGTTGGCGGCGTTGATCGCCAGCTGCCCCCCGGCGGAGTCGCCCATGGCGCCCACCCGCTCGGGGTCCAGGCCGACGCCGGGACCCTCGGTGGTGACCCACGTGAGTGCACAGCCGACGTCGGCGACGGCGGTGTCCCACGTCTGACGTTCGGGGCTGGCCAGGCGATAGCTGACGTCGAGCACCGCATAGCCCCGCTCGAGCAGCGGCGGGTAGTACGGGCTGGGTGCCGGGGCGCCACCCGTGAAGCCACCTCCGTGCACGTAGACGACCACGGGGACGCCGTCGCCGCCGCCGGCCCCGTCGGGAAGGTAGAGGTCGGCGTCGAGGTCCGTGCCGTCGACCGTGCCGACGGTGACGCTGCGATCGGGGGCGACCGTCCCCTTCAGGAACGGGACGACAGGAGCGAAGACCCCGACGTCCGCGCCCGCCTGCCTGGCGTCGACCACCTGGTACGACCACAGGCCGAGCGACGACGCGAGCACCGCCGCGGCCACCACGGTGGCCGGTCGCAGCAGGCCGCTGCCGCGGGCCCGACCGATGGCCAGGAGCAGGCCGAGCAGGATCGCGACGAGGACGACGTTCCACACGCCGAGCGCGTCGCGCCACACGCCTGTGGCGAGGACGACGTACTGCACCGGCCAGTACTGCAGCAGCGGGACCCACCACGACGGTGACGTCCACGCCACCAGCTGGCCCAGGGCCGCCACCGCGAGGAGCAGGGCGAGGACGACTCGGCCGAGGGTGTGCAGAACCGCACGCAGGCGTGAGCTGGCCTTCTGCACGTCGTCCTCTCGTCGTCCGTCCCGGGTCTCGACGCTACCGCTGTTCTCGGCCGACGTCGCCGCGAGCGCCTACGGTGAGGAGGTGGCTCCCGTCCCGTACCGGCTCGTGCCGGCACCGCCGTCGCGGCGTCTCTCCGAGCGCTTCTTCGGACGGTTCCGGCGCGTCGGACTCCGCGGCGTCCTGGCCGACCTCGACCGTCGGGGCAGCCGCGCCGAGGTCCCGGGGGAGGCCGCGGTCGGCGGCATGCAGTGGGAGGAGCGCGACGCGACGTCGCAGCGGTGGTGGCCGCAGGGCATCACGACGTCGGCCGACGCCTACGGCCCCGACCCGCAGTCGGGCACCTTCGAGGGTCGCCCGGTCGTCGTCGTCAGCTGGTACGCGCACGGCGTCCTCGGCTGGTTGACGCTGGGCTCGCGCATCTCCGTCATCGACCACGCCGACGACGCCGCGCCCCGCTATCGGCACGTGCTGCTCGTGGCACCGCGTCGGGTGCTCGGTCTGCACCTGCTGCGTCCCGTGCGGGTCCACGCCGGGGGCATCGTCTGGTACGGCGACCACCTGTTCGTGGCGGGCAGCTCCGGAGGCGTCCGCGTCTTCGCCCTCGACGACGTGATCCGCGTGCGCAACCGGTGGCGCACCCGCGGCTACCGGTACGTGCTGCCCCAGCGGACCCACTACGCCGCCGACACCGACGCCGGTGTCCGACCGATGACCTACTCGTTCATGTCGCTCGACCGCCGGGGCGACGTCGACCACCTCGTCGCCGGCGAGTACGGCCGCAAGGGCGGCAGCCATCGCATGGTCCGCTACGAGCTCGACCGCGACACCCACCTGCTGCGCTCGGGCGAGACCGAGCCGGCCGTGCCGATCGAGGTGCACGACGCGGTCGCGCCACGCATGCAGGGTGCCGTCCTGGTCGACGGCACGTGGGTGATCACCGCGAGCGCGGGCGAGGACAACCCGGGCGACCTGTGGATCGGGCGGCCCGGTGCCCTCACGCGCCGCCGCGGCGTGCTGCCCACCGGGCCCGAGGACATCACGTGGTGGCCGCAGCGTGGGCAGCTGTGGTCGCTCACGGAGTGGCCCGGCCGTCGCTGGGTCTACGGCATCGACGCCGACACCTGGGTGCGGCCGGCGTCGCAGGAGTGAGGGCTCAGAGGCCCAGCAGCGCGCGGGCGTCCTCGCGCATCTGCACCTTGCGCACCTTGCCGGTGACCGTCATCGGGAACTCCTCGACCACGTGCACGTAGCGCGGCACCTTGTAGTGCGCGAGGCGTCCGGTGCAGAAGTCCCGGACGGCCTCGACGGTGAGCGGCTCGGAGCCGTCGCGCATGCGCAGCCACGCCATGAGCTCCTCGCCGTACCTCGCGTCGGGCACGCCGACGACCTGGGCGTCGAGGACGTCGGGATGCGTGATCAGGAACTCCTCGATCTCGCGCGGGTAGATGTTCTCGCCGCCGCGGATCACCATGTCCTTGATGCGTCCGGTGATGCTCAGGTAGCCGTCGTCGTCCATGACAGCGAGATCACCGGTGTGCATCCAGCCGTCGGCGTCGATGGCCTCGGCCGTCTTCTCCGGCTCCTGCCAGTAGCCGATCATCACCGAGTACCCGCGCGTGCAGAGCTCGCCGGCCGTGCCGCGTGGCACGACCTCGCCCGTGGCCGGGTCGACCACCTTCGTCTCGAGGTTCGGGTGGACCCGACCGACGGTGCTCACGCGTCGTTCGATGCTGTCGTCGGTGCGGGTCTGCGTGGAGACCGGCGACGTCTCGGTCATGCCGTAGCAGATCGAGACCTCCTCGGCTCCCATCCGCTCGATGACCTGCTTCATGACCTCCACGGGGCACGGCGATCCGGCCATGATGCCGGTGCGCAGGGCCGACAGGTCGTGGTCGTCGAAGGACGGGTCGGCGAGCATCGCGATGAACATCGTGGGCACGCCGTAGAGCGACGTGCACCGCTCCTCGGCGGCCGCGCGCAGGGTGGCGGCGGGGTCGAACATCGGGGCCGGGACCACCATCGTCGCGCCGTGCGAGGTGGCCGCCAGGTTGCCCATCACCATGCCGAAGCAGTGGTAGAAGGGCACGGGGATGGCGATGCGGTCGTCGGACGTGTAGTGCAGCAGCTCGCCCACGGCGAAGCCGTTGTTGAGGATGTTGCGGTGCGAGAGCGTGGCGCCCTTGGGGAAGCCGGTGGTGCCCGACGTGTACTGGATGTTGATCGGGTCCGTCGGGTCGAGGGTGGCCTCGATCGCGTCGATGTCGAGGTCACTCGCGCGGCCGGCGTCGAGCAGGCCCTGCCAGCTGGAGGTGCCGATCAGCAGGACGTCGGTGAGTGTCGGGTGGTCGGGACGGACCTCGTCGATCATGTCGGCGAACGAGCTGCCCTTGAGCTCGGGCACGGCCACGAGCGCGCGCATGCCCGACTGGCCGACGACGTAGCCCAGCTCGTGGGCGCGGTAGGCGGGGTTGACGTTCACGAGCACCACGCCGAGCCGGGCTGTGGCGTACTGCACTAGGGTCCACTCCGCGCAGTTCGGTGCCCAGATGCCGACCCGGTCGCCCTTCTCGATGCCGAGCGACGCGAGGCCGCGGGCCACCACCTCGACGTCGGCGGCCAGCTCGCGGTAGGTCCAGCGTCGGCCGGTGGCGCACTCCACGAGTGCCTCGGCGTCGGGCACCCGCGCGACGGTGGCGGCGAGGTCGGCGCCGATCGTGGTCTCCAGCAGCGGCACCTCGGCGCTGCCTGCGGTCTGGCTGAGTCGCTGGTCCATCGTGTCCCCCCACGTGCCGGCCGACGTGACGTCCGAACCGGGTGTGTCCTGGCTCACGTCGAGTCTGCCACGCGCTCGATGGGACGACTCAGGACGTCGCGTCGAGCACCCGCAGCACGTTCTTCCCGGTGAGGCGGGCGAGGTCGTCGGCCGACCACCCGCGCCGAGCGAGCGCGTCGAGCAGGACCGCGTGACCGGTCACGTCCCCCATCGCCTCGGGGAAGAGCTCGAACCCGTCGTAGTCGCCGCCGAGGCCCAGGTGATCGACGCCGACGACCTCGCGAGCGTGCTCCACGTGCGCGACGACGTCGTCGACGGTGACCCGCGGCATCGGCCCGGCGCCGGTGGCGTCGACCTCGCGGTGGGCGAACCAGGCCCCGAAGTCGGCGTTCACGAACGGCGGAACGTAGGTGACCATGAGGACGCCACCGTTGCCGGGAAGCCGTTCGAGGACGTCGTCGGGGACGTTGCGCGGGTGGTCGGTGACGGCCCGGCACGAGGAGTGGCTGAAGACCACCGGCGCGGTGGTCACGTCGAGGGCGTCGTGCATCGTCGTGGCCGCCACGTGGGACAGGTCGACGAGCATGCCGAGCGCGTTCATCTCGCGCACCACGTCGCGGCCGAAGTCGGTCAGGCCACCGTGCTCGGGCTCGTCGGTGGCGGAGTCGGCCCACGGGGTGTTCTCGTTGTGGGTGAGGGTCATGTAGCGCACGCCCAGAGCAGCGAGCTGTCGCAGGACGGCGAGGGAGCCGTCGATGCTGTGGCCGCCCTCGGCGCCGAGCAGCGACGCCAGGCGGCCCGAGGCCCACGACTCGCGCACGTCGTCGCCGGTGCGGCAGAGCGCGAGCCGGTCGGGGTAGCGCGCGACGAGCCGGTGCACCCAGTCGACCTGCTCGAGCGTGTACGTGACGGCGTCGGCCCCGCGCTGGGAGCACGGTGCGTAGACGGACCAGAACTGGCCGCCGACCCCCGAGCGACGCAGCCGGACCAGGTCGGTCTGGAACGCCGGGTCCTCGCCCGCTGCCGCGCGGTCCAGGTCGAGCCCGTCGACGGAGTAGCCGGCGCTCTCGCGCATCTCCCAGGCGAGGTCGTCGTGCCCGTCGATGAGCGGCGCGATCGCCACGGCCTCGCGGGCTGCCGACTCGGTGAGCAAGGATCCGAGAACGTCGTCCATGGGACCACGGTAGACAGCGCGACGGCCCCGGCTCAGCCCCCGGGGCAGGTGTTCGAGCCGCCGCTGAACGCCACGCAGCCGTTCGGCTCGCCCGACGGCGGATCGGGTGCCGTGCGGTCGCGCCAGTCGCGCGCCACGGCTGGGCCGATGAGCAGCACGGGCACGAGCGCCAGCGCCACCGCGACGCCCAGTCCGAGGGCGGCGGCGACGCGTCGGTTCACCAGGGCCGCGAGGAGCCCCATGGCCGGCAGCACGGTGGTCAGCCCGATCGCCACGGTGGCTCCCACGAGGACGCGCGTCTCCTCCGCCGGACTGAGCCCTCCGCCGAGGGTGAACCCGGTGGCGACGGCGTAGGCCCAGGCCGCGAGGCCCGCGACCCAGGAGACCCAGGCGAGCGCGAACCCGCGCCTGAGCCCGCGGTCCGTCGACGTCGGGCGGTGCTGCGCCACGGTGCCCCCCTCGGCTCGGTCGAGCCGACGGTCCCCCAGCCCCGACCGGGTGTCAAGGTCCCGGGGGAGTGGCACGCTGGCCGCATGCACCCGCTGCACGAGCTGACCCTGACTGACTTGCGCCGCCGCACGAGCATCAAGTGGACGATGCACGACCCCGACGTCATCCCGATGTTCGTGGCCGAGATGGACGTGCCGCTCGCCGAGCCCGTGGCGCGTGCGCTGAGCGACGCCGTGACCCGCGGCGACACCGGCTACCCGCAGCCGCGCGTGTACGCGGAGGCCCTCGCCGACTTCGCCGCCGACCGCTGGGGCTGGACCGGGCTCGACCCGGCACGCACGCTCGCCGTCGCCGACGTGATGGTCGGCATCGAGGAGGTGCTGCGGCTCACCGGCGTCGCCGACGTGCCGGTCATCGTGAACCCGCCGGTCTACCAGCCGTTCTTCGACGCGGTCGGTCACGTGGGCCGACCGCTGGTGGAGGTGCCGCTCGGCGACGACGGGCGTCTCGACCTCGGCGCGCTCGCCGCCACGTTCGCCCAGCGCCCCGGCGCCACCTACCTGATGTGCAGCCCGCACAACCCCACTGCCG
>NZ_LMMY01000011.1:112309-122481 GCF_001422865.1 Aeromicrobium sp. Leaf272 | reverse complement strand
CGTCTTCGTGCCCTACCTCTCCGTGGACGGCACCGATGACGCCTATGCCGTGCTGTCGGCGTCGAAGGCCTTCAACCTCGCGGGCGCCAAGGCGGCCGTGGTGGCCGGGGGTGCGGCCACCGCCGACGAGATCGCCTCGGTGCCGGAGATCGTGAGCCACGGTCCGAGCCATCTTGGCACCCTTGCCCACGTCGCGGCGCTCACCGACGGCCGACCCTGGCTCGACGCCCTCCGCGCCGACATCGCGGAGAACCGGGCGCTGCTCGGTGACCTCGCGGCGGAGCACCTCCCGCGCGCCGGCCTCCTCGCCGGCCCCGGCACCTACACGGCTTGGCTCGACCTGCGCCCCTACGCCCTCGGCGCGGATCCTGCTGCCGTGCTGCTCGAGCGGGCCCGCGTCGCGCTCGCCTCCGGCCTCGCGTTCGGCGGCTCGTCCGGTGTCGGTGACGGTCGCGCGCGCCTCACGTACGCGACCCCGCCCGACGTGCTGCGCGACGTCGTCGGCCGGCTCGGCGCCGTGCTCGACTGAGAACGGGGCTCGACCTATGGCGCAGTTCGTCGCACCGGCCGCCTGGGGTGCGCGCAACGGGCCAGGCATCGTCCGCCGCGCCCTCGACGCCGGGCGCACCTGGCGGGCGGTGCTGCTGATGCTGGGCACGACGCTGTTCTCGTCGCTCTTCACCGTCGTCTGGGCGGTCACCGTGGCCATGGGACGCCCGCTGCTCTCGCTGGTCTTCGGCCTCGCGTGCTGGAGCGGCTGGGTGGTGGCCGTCGACGTGGTGGGGCGGTGGATCCGTGCGCCGCACGCCGACGACGGACCGGTGCTCGCCACGGCTCCCTCCGGACGTCCCGCCACCGCATGGCTCCGGCCGGGGTGGGCCCTGGCGCGACCGTGGGCCGTCGTCGCGGCGTTCTCGATCGTGGTGGTCGGCGAGGGCGTGGCCTGGGTGCTCGGGGACAGCAGTGCCTGGACGCTCCTGGGCGCGGGGTTCGTGGTCCTCCTGCTCGTGCCGAACCTCTGGATGGCGCGGCGCGGGGTGCAGGCGGGTGGGCTGTACCTGACGGCCGAGGGCGTCGAGCACGTGTGGGGGCCGGCGTCCACGCGGGTCTCGTGGGAGTCGCTCGAGATCGTCGGCCCGCTCGGCCTGGAGCGGACGCCCGGCCTCGAACGAGTGCGACGAGGGGAGTGGTGGTGCGTGGACACGACCGACCGCAGCGGCCGCGCGATCCCGATCCCGTCCGCCTACCTGGGCGACCGCACCGACGTGCTGCGCCGCCTGCTGATCGACCACGCCACCCGGCCCGCGCAACGCCAGGCGCTCGGGACGATTCGGTCGCTCGAGTGGGCGGCGGCCGTGGCGGGGCTCCCTGGTCGGACCGCACCCGGCTGAGCGGTCAGGGCGAAGGGACGACGAGGTCGGCGGTCCCGCTCCGGGCCAGCACCCGCCGCGCGTTGGGCTCGTCCACCTCGTCGACCCACGCCTGTGCCGCCTCGCGGGTCTTGCCGTGCTTGACGTGGCGGTCCACGAGGCGTGATCGACGACGACCGTCGTCGAGCTCGACGAACCAGACCTCGTCGAGCTCGGCGTGCACCTCGGGCCACGGGTCGGCGTCGTCGAGCAGGTAGTTGCCCTCGGTCAGGACGACACGGTGCGACGGTGCCACGGTGATCGAGGCGGCGATCGGCTGCTCGAGGTCCCGCTCGAAGCCGGGGGCCAGCACGTCGTGGCCGGATTCGGCGCGCAGGCGTCGCAGCAGGTTCAGGTAGCCGTGCGCGTCGAAGGTCTCCGGGGCGCCCTTGCGGTCGAGCAGGCGGCGTTCGGCGAGGGCGACGTCGGCCAGGTGGAAGCCGTCCATCGGCACGCGCACGGCCGGCAAGCCGTCGGCGGTGAGCCGGTTGGCCAGCCGCTTCGCGAGCGTGGACTTGCCGCTGCCCGGGGCGCCGACGACGCCGACCAGCACACGGCGTCCCGCAGCGGCGTCGGCCAGTCGGGTGACGCGCGCGGCGAGGTCGTCGAGGTCCACGTCCGGCATTCTCCCGCATCCTCCGGCGGCAGGCGTCCGGGGCACGATGATGTGTGATCTAGACATACTGTATGTCACACAGTAATGTGGCGGCATGACCTGGGACGACCACCTCCGCACCCATCTGCAGGAGCTGCGCCGCGGCACCGTCGTGGTGGCCAGCCTCGCCGCCCTGCGCGAGCCCGGCTACGGCTACGGCCTGCTGCAGACCCTCGCCGACGCCGGCTTCAGCGTCGACGCCAACACGCTCTACCCGCTGCTGCGGCGCCTCGAGGACCAGGGCCTGCTGACGAGCGAGTGGGACACCACCGAGTCCCGGCCCCGCAAGGTCTACCGGACGAGCCGCGACGGCGAGCAGCTCCTCGCCGCGCTGCTGGCCGACCTCGACGCCGTACGCACCTCCATCGAGTCCCTCACGGAAGGGCATCTGCCATGACCACCCAGACGACCACCCTGACCGACCGCTACGTGCACGCCGTGCTGCGCTCGGTGCCCGAGGACCGACGGGACGACATCGGCCGCGAGCTGCGTGCCTCGATCGCCGACATGGTCGAGGCGCGCACGGACGCCGGCGAGCCCGAGGCCGGCGCGGAGCGTGGTGTGCTCACCGAGCTCGGCGACCCGGGCCTGCTCGCCGCGCAGTACGCCGACCGACCGCTGCACCTGATCGGCCCGCGCTACTTCCTCACCTACTGGCGCCTGCTGCTCAGGCTGCTGGCCTGGATCCCGGCGACGGTCGTGGTCGTGGTGGCGGCGGTCAGCCTGATCACCGAGCCCGACGCGGCGTCCGCGATCGGCGACGGCGTGGCGGCTGGGATCCAGGTGGCGCTGCACGTGGCCTTCTGGACGACCCTCACGTTCGCGATCCTCGAGCGGGTCGACATCGACCCCGGCCTGCCGGGCTGGACCGTCGACTCCCTGCCCGAGGCGCCGCAGGAGCGCGACGTCTCCCTGGTCGACACGGTGGCGTCGATCGTGTTCATCGCCTTCTTCATCATGGTGCTGATCGGCCAGAACTTCCGCAGCTGGGTACAGGGCCCTGACGGCGACGACGTCGCGGTGCTCGACCCCGACCTGTGGTCCGGTTGGCTGCCGTTCCTCATCGGGGTGCTCGTGCTGAACATCGCGCTCGAGGTGTGGCGCTACCGGGTCGGCCGCTGGACCTGGCCGCTCGTGGGTGCGATGGCCGTCGTGTCCGCCGCGTTCGCCCTGCCGGTCGCCTGGCTGGCGTGGGACGAGTCGCTGTTCAACCCCGCCTTCGTCGACGCCGTGGGCATGAGCTCGCAGGTGCTCGAGTACGTGAACCTCGGCATCGTGGTGGGTGCGCTCGTGACCATCGTCGCCGAGGTCGGCGACGCCGCGTGGAAGGCCCACAAGGCGACCCCGCTGACCTCGGGCGCGGCCCCGATCGCCCACTGACCTCGCTGCGGTCGCCGCGTGACGGTCCGGTAAGGTACCCGGCGGTGGCGTGTCCGAGCGGCCGAAGGTGCATCACTCGAAATGATGTGTGGGGTCAAACCCACCGTGGGTTCAAATCCCACCGCCACCGCAGAGGGGCTCTCACACAACTGAGGCCCGATGAGTGACAGAACTCCGCCTGGACGAAGGTCCAGGCGGAGTTCTGCGTTCAGGACGTCACGGTCGAGCGCTCGAGCCGGTGCCTGATGGGCTTCAGAACCTCAGCGCCGGGCGATGTCCGGCCACCGCGGCTGTCGGTCGTGCTCCAGGGCACCACGAGCGGCCCTTGGGCGGGAGGCCGTCGGGCTGTGTGGGCGAAGCGATGAGTTGTGCGGTGGCGGCCTAGGCGGCCGCGGCTGCCGCACCGGGTGGGTCGCCGTCGAAGGGCAAGGGATGGCCGTCGGCGCCGAGCTCGAGGAACCCGTAGTCGTCCAGGTTGACCCGGACCAGGGGGTCGGCGTCGAAGCCGGTGGCGCGGGCCCAGCGCAGCAGGGTGCGCAGGTTGCAGGCGGCGACCTGGATGGCGAGCATGAACGCGGTGCGGATGAGGCCGGTCAGGCCGGTCCAGCCGCGCTTGACGCCTCCACCGTTGGGGGACTTGAGCAGTCCGAAGGTGGACTCGACGCGTGAACGTCGGGCGTAGGAGGCGAGCCACTCGTCCGAGCCCCAGTAGTGCTCCTGGCGCAGCTTCAGGCCGAACTTGAACGGGACCGTGATGGTCGCCTGACGGCAGGCCTTCGGGACGGGCTGCCCAGGCGGGTGGACGCACTCGGGCGTGTCAGCGTCGAGGTAGAGCGAGTCGGCGTACCCGGCGCATCGGCGCTTGCCGGCTCGTGCGGGCGAGATGTAGCGGCGACTGCCGGCCGAGGTCTGTGCCCCGAGCGGCTCGAACGCCCAGGTCCGCCGCTCGGCGATGAGCTCGCGGAAGCGCTCCAGCGCGAAGGCTGCCGCTGCGTGCTCAGCCTTCTCCACGCGAGTGGCAGCCTTCCTCAGGCGCGGGAGGGAGGCCTTCGGCGGAGGCGTGATGTGGATGAGGTGCTCCGGGATGCCCACGGCGTGCGGCCACCCGTCGATGAGGACGTAGCCTCGCGCAGCGTCCGGTCGCGCTCCGCCGTCCGAGGGGTGCATGTCCTGGACCTGCTTGACCCCGAGGTCGTACAACGGCTTCGCCCAGGTGTCGATGGTCGAAGTGGTGAACGCGCGGTCGGCGAGAACCTCGGTGATGGGGTTGCCCGTCTGGCTACGACCCTCGATGACCTCCATGGTTTCGGTCAGGCCTCTCGAGTTGGCCGGCACGAGGCGCATGTGGTCAACGAGCGTCGGGGAGTTCGTGCCGACCGTGCCGGCCCTCGTGAATGCCACCAGCGCGAAGCCGAAGTAGTTGTCGCTGCCGTTGTCGTAGGTCTCGGTCTGGTGACCCGTTCGCGCGTCCATGTCGGCGCAGAACTGGCGGCGAGGGCCGGGCTCTTCGTTCGCGGCCTTGAGCTGCTTGTTGCTGCCCTTGCGCCGTGCTGCGGACCGGATGGCGGAGCCGTCGATGGCGTAGCTGCCCTCGGACGGAAGGTGCATGCTGGTCGAGCTCACGAGGCGGTCCAAGATGCTTTCGAACTCGCCCTGACGGCGAGCGCGCTCGGTCACGGTGACGTCCTTCTCGCAGCGCGCCTCCTGGTACTCGTACAGGTTGGCGATGCGGTCGACGAGATAGTAGAGCTGGCGCATGGTCACGTCACGCCCGGCCTTGTCGCGGATGTTGTAGGCCGCCTTGGTCTGATCGGCCAAGTCCTTGACGAGGGTCTCGCGGACGCGGGTCAGGACGCCGGTGCGCTTGTGGGTTGCGGTCAGGAGCGCGCCGGTCAGGAAGACGTCGACGGCGAGCTGGCGGGGTGCTCCGCCGGTGCCGGCTCGCAGAGCGGCCTCGATGGTCTGATGGATTTCGGAGCGACGGACCAGCTCGAGGTACATCTCGAACTCGCGTCGGCTAATCATGCGCGCGACTCGTCGTAGGCGGCCAGCGCGAGAGCAACCTGTGCCGGGTCCGCCGGTGGACAGTGCTCCAGCAGGTCCGTAAAGCTGCGTGCCGACTTCAGACCAGCCGCTTGCAGGAGGTCAGCGAGCGAGACCGGTGACGACATCACCGAGACGAGCCAGGTGTGGCGAAGGCGGTTCGTCTTGACCTGGAAGGTCAACGCGTTGCCCTTGGCGTCGCGCAGGTGCCGCGAGACGACGTTGACCGTGGTCGTCGCATTCGCGACCAGCAGGTCCTCGCCGGACAGGTCTGCCGTGGCGTCGTGAGAGTCGAGCGCGCGCTGCAGCAGAGGGACGTACTCCGTGCGGATGGGAACGGTCCGCGACCGGGCGTTGCGACCCGCGACGCTGACCACGAACACCGTTCGACCGCCCACCTGCACCGGCTCGACGTGGCGCCGCTCGACGTGCCGAAGGTCCTCGGCGTCGAGGCCGGCGCCGAGCGACAAAGCAATGATGAAGGCCAGTCGTCGCTGCGACTTCGCATTCGGCTGGTGCCAAGCCTGGCGCACCAGGCTCGCGCACTCCTCGGCAGAGTAGGGCGGGGCCATCCGCTGGTGGGCGAGGGAGACCGGCGCCCGGTGCGGGTAGAGATTGCGGTGGATGCGCCGGAGGACCGACCGTGCCCCACCCTTGGACCCATCGGACCATCCTGACGCGTTGACGTAGTCCTCGATGCGTTCTGGGGTGAGCAGCCCATTGATGGTCAGCGGGACGCTCGCGTCACGCCCGCCGAGGGTCGCGTGCCAGGCGAGGAACGGTCGGATGAACGCGCAGATGTTCTGAGCGTTCCGACGGCTCGACGGCCTGTACACCAGCACGAGCCGCTCGGCCAGAGCCCGGTTGGTCTCCCACGCGGCGCGGTCCTCCTTGCGCAACGGCTTGTAGGCGGAGATGGCATCCCTGATGCTGTCGTCGACGTCGGGTTCGGCGGCGAGAGCGAGCGCAGGGGCCGCGTCCAGGTCGGCGGCGCGCTCGGCGCGCATCCTGGCTTCCTTGGCGGCCGCCAGGCGCGCACGCCGGGACTTCGGTCGGGCTGTCGATTCCGGCATCGGACCGGCTTCGTGGGAGGTGTTCACGGTGACCCCCAGGGGCTTCGATGTGACCTCGGTCAGCGCCACCAGAGCGCTGACGGCCCACACCGTGCCGGTGCCGAGCTGGCGTGCAGCGACATCGCGTGCGTTCGCGAAGTCCTCCGCCGCCCGGTCGAAGTTGAGCTTCGACGTCGGGCCGGGTGAGGACTTCAACCGTGCTTCAGCGACGGCCGACAACGGGATCGCGGTCGTGGCCAACGCCATCAGGAAGGGGTCATACGTGAAGGTCGGGTGCTGGAGCGGCTGGGCCGCTACGACAGTCCCCAGCGCCCGGCCAACCTCGTGCAGCGCCTGTCGTCGGCCGCCGCGGGAGTTGACGCTGTTGAACCTCGTGCGCTGCAAGTGGCCGGTGATGACGGGAACGCGCAGCAGGGCTGACGTGTCGGGCGTCTGGGAGCCGTCCCAGACGATGGGGTCGCTCAGGAAGCCGGTGAGTGCGGTCAGTAGGCGAGTAGCGTCGCGTGAGTGGCGCGGTGATGCTGCCGTAGCGGCCGAGCGGACAGCCTCGCCCGCCCGTGCCCACCGGTCGGCGTCCAGGGTGGACGGACGAGGGGTGTACCGCTCGATGGTCCGTTTGACGGCCTCGAGGTCGTTCGTCACCGCCCGCGACTCGAGCGCCGGGAAGCACACCGTGGGTCCGTCGAAGTCCAGCTCGACCGGCTCGTGTGACGCCTCGCGAGGCGTCCAGTGCCCAGCGGCACGCGCGAGAGTGCCGAGCGCATCGGTCCTTGCGCGGCGGGTCGTCTTCGCGCCAGAGCCAGGGTCGGCGTAGGCGGCGCGCACCCGCTCTTCGGTCAGCAGATCGGCCAGGTTCGGCGCCGACGTCATGTCCCAACCGGAGGGGCCCGCGAGGTAGTTCACGAGCGCCTGCGTGTGCAGGCGGGCCGCGTTGACCGTCTGGGGCTGCGCGGCCCGCACGCACGCGATGACCGGCTCCCTTGCGCGGTCCCAGGCCTGCGTGGCGAGGAGACGTGGCTTGTATGCGTCGAAGAACTGCTCGACCTCGCCGGGGAGGTGTGCAGATGGTGTTGTCGCGGCAGAGCGTGCGGAAGTCATCGGGGAGCCTTCGGAAGAAGCCGTCCCGTCCGGTGGGGTGGCCGGACGGGGTCCCAGCGGTGCTGGGTGGCGGACCGCGCGGGGGCGGTCGCGGCTTCTCATCGCTCAGCGGGGAAGCAGGTTGGACGGTGCGCATCGGTCTGCGGGCTGAGAATGAAACGCATCGGTTATCCGATACAAACTCAGACGAGATAGAAACGACCCATGGTGAGCAGGCAAGACGGGACCGGGTCGTGGTCGGCGCCGCGCGGGGCGCGGGGTGAGGACGGCGCCTGGGTCTACGCGCTGGAGTCCAGGCCGCTGTTCGAGCAGTCCGAGCCGAGCGTCGAGGACATCGCGGTCGGCAACTACCGCAGGGTGGTGTCGCGTCTCCAGATCGAGCGCGCGACGTGCGGTGAGACTGTGCGCTCCCTCGCCCGGGCCGCGGGATTGTCGCTGTCGGTCACGAACAACGCGCTGAGCGGGTCGAGCTGGCCGAGGTGGCCGAGCCTGGAGTCCCTCGCATCGGCACTCGGTACGTCACTCGCGGTCAGCGGACTGCCTGGTCGCCCGGTCATCGAGGCTCTGCTGGAGGTCGAGCGGGCTCGCGGCGGCCGCCCCTTGCGCGTCGCGCTGCATCAGATGGGTCGTCTCAAGGTCGACGGTCCAGCGCCGTATCACGTCATCCAGCGCTCGACCGGGCGCCGGAGTACGCGTGACGTCGGCGTACGTTCGAACACGTTCTACGACCTGGCGAAGGCCGGCCGAGCGCCTTCGTCAGCGCTGGTGTTCGCACTCGCGGCGCTGAACACCCGCAGCATCGCCGTCGAGCCTTGAGGCGTTCTCGCGTCCCAGTGGCGGGTCGTTCGTTGGCTGCGGTGGCGGGGACCTCAGTTCGTCGTGGGCGAAGAGCTGTGGGCGTGCCAAAGCTTGAGCGCCTCCTCGGTGGCCATGACGGCGGCGGACAGCGACATCCCGTAGCTCTGCGGCGTACCAGTGGTGAGACGCAGACGCTGGCCCGTTCCAACGAGTGGGATGTCCTCGTGAGGGAGGATCTCGCTCTGCCATAGACGAGCGTGCGCTGACGCGCTGGCCATCCGCCACTCCGAGACGTATGCGCGCAGAAGCCACGGGTCCCCGGGTCGCTGGGTCGCGACGTACGCCGCGGCGTCGCGCAGGGTCCTCGTGACGTTGTACTCACCGCGCTGGGGTCGCACCTCCTTCTTCAGGCGTTTCAGCTCCGCTGTGTAGGAGGAGACGCGTTCGCTCAGCGCCGCGATGAACTCGGCGCTCACGTCGTCGGCGAGGGTCTCGTCGCGCGAGTAGTCCTGGAGGAAGCCGAGTGCCTTCTCGGTGTCCTCGATCTGGATCAGCTGGAGACGTCGAAGCCGGGTGTCCCGCCCGCCGGTGAGGACCCACAGGGCCTGGCTCGCTGCGACGAGGGCTGAGCGGCACACGGCCTGGAAGGCGAAGGGGTGGAGGCGGGCTCCTCCCTCGCGGGAGAGTGAATCGTCGGCAAGGCCGAGGTGGTCGATGGCGACCGCGATGCTGGACCAGGCTGCGGTGCTGGCGGGGAAGGAGCGGTTGAGCGCGTCGTCGGCGGCGAGTCGGCTGTCAGGTGCGACCGCGCCGCTGTTGTCTTCGGCGTACTGCTCCCACTCGCGGATGGCGCTGCAGCATCGCCCAATGCGTTCCATCCACGCTGTCTCTTCAGGGCTCACAGCGACAGCCTGACACGCGGAGCGGCAGGGGGTTCGGGACTATCACTGACGAGCCCGGGACGGCATGCGTCCTGCTGGCTGTTGCGCGAACGGACGGTGTGGACGCGGATGTCCAGCCGACCGGGCGGCTCACGCCAGCGACATGAACAGCTTCTCCATCTTCTTCGCGTCGACGCCGTCGGGACCGTCGCCGTCGGTGAGGCAGTGCTGCATGCCGGTGGCCACAATGGCGTAGCCGGCGCGCGACAGGGCCTTGTTGACGGCGGCGAGCTGGGTGAGGACGGACTCGCAGTCAGAGCCCTCCTCCATCATGCGGATGACGCTCCCGAGGTGTCCGTGGGCGCGCTTCATCCGGGTGATGATCGCTTTGATCTCGGCGGGCTCCAGTCCCATCGCCGCGGAGTCGGGCATCAGGCGTTCTCAACCGTCTCGAGGGCACCGAGCAGGCGAGCGCGGGCGTCGGTGGCGATGTCATGCAGTCCGGCCGGGGCGTCGGTGGCCATGGCGGTCATGGCCTGGGGGTCGAAGGCCTCGACCACGGTCCGGTCGCCGTCGGCGCGCACGACCACGTTGCACGGCAGGAGAGCCGCGATCGACGGGTCCGCCTGCATGGCGGCATGCGCGAGCTGAGGTCGGCAGGCGCCGAGGATGACCTGCGGCTCGACGTCGACGTCGAGCTTGGTCTTCAGGGTGGCCTTGATGTCGATCTCGGTGAGCACGCCGAAACCGGCGTCGCCCAGGCTTGCGCGCACCAGCTCGACGGTCTCGTCGTAGCCCTTCGCAGTCGTCACCTTCATCGTCAACTGGGTCATTT
>NZ_LMMY01000011.1:109726-112289 GCF_001422865.1 Aeromicrobium sp. Leaf272 | reverse complement strand
CCCCCCGGGGGGATAAGGAAACCGCCCCGAACCTTCGCCTCAGCACTTGGAGAACGCATGACATCGACGATCGACCCGCCCGCTCCTGAACGAGAGTCGCGGATCTCCTCCGGCCCGCTCGGTCGCCTCGGCACGTGGGTCGCCACTCACGGCCAGGTCGTGACCATCACCTGGCTGCTGCTGGTCATCGGCCTCGGCGTCTTCGCGCCGAAGGTCGAGCACAACCTCTCGGGCGCCGGCTGGCAGGCCAACGGCTCGGAGTCCGTCGCCGCCCGGGAGCTGGCCCGTGAGCACTTCGGCGGGAACGCTTCGTCGGCCATCCAGGTCGTCGTCCACAGCGAAGACGGTCCGGTCACGGAGGGCCGCGGCGCCGAGACCATCGCGAGGGTCACCGCCCTGCTCGAGGACGAGTCCCGCATCGCCGATGTAGTCGCACCTCAGCCCGGCGCGACGCTGAGCCAGGACGGCTCCACAGCCATCGTGCTCGCCGGCGCCGGCGCTGACACCAACGAGATGGTCCGCGTCGCCACCGACCTCAAGGGCCCCCTGCAGGACCTGTCCGGCGACGGCATCCAGGTCAACCCGACCGGCTCCTCGCTGCTGTGGTCGGACTTCAACGAGGCCAACCTCGAGGCCATGTTGAAGTCGGAGATGGTGTCCTGGCCCGTGACGCTGGCCATCCTCGTCCTCGCCTTCGGGGCTCTGGTCGCCGCCGGCCTCCCGCTCCTGCTGACCCTGTCCGGGCTGGTCGCCTCGGCCGGCTCCCTGGTGCTCATCAACGAGCTGGTGCCGGTCTCCATCTGGGCGATGAACTTCGCCATGATGTTCTCCCTGGCTCTGGGCATCGACTACGCCCTGTTCCTCGTGGTCCGCTACCGCGCCGCCCGCATGGGAGCCAGGCTCTCCGCACAACGCGCCATCGCGCAGACGATGGACACCGCCGGCAAGGCCGTCCTGCTCTCCGGCCTGACCGTGCTCATCTCCCTGTCCGCGGTGATGCTCGTGCCCTCGCCGTCGTTCCGTTCGATGGCCGGCGGCATCATGCTCTCGGTCGTCTTCGTGCTCGCCGCGACGCTCACGCTGCTGCCCCTGGTGCTGGTCAAGCTCGACCACCGCATCAACAAGCTCGCGCTGCCGTGGGTCAAGACCGGTGAGCACCGGTCGTCGCGCTTCGCCGCCTGGGGTGAACGTCTCTGGCGTCGCCCCGTCCTGTGGGGTACCGCAGCCCTGGTCGTGCTGGTCGCGCTCGCCGCCCCTGTCGTCGGGCTGAACACCGCCATGCCGTCCATCAAGGTGCTCCCCGAGGACGCCTCGGCGCGTGTCGGCTACGACCGCGTCCAGGAGGCGTTCGGTCCAGGCGCCCCCGGCACCCTGCAGATCGTCGTCGCGAAGGACCAGGCGCAGGCCGCCGCCGCGACCGTCACAGCCGACGACGGCATCGCCGCCGCCATGCCCGCCCAACCTGCCCCCGACGGCTCGGACCTGGCCATGATCCAGGCAGTGCCCACCGTCGACCCGTCGGACCCGGCACTCGCCGAGACCGTCGACCGGCTGCGCGCAGACCTGCCCGACACCGCACAGGTCGGCGGCGCCGCCGTAGAGAACCTCGACCTGAAGACCCAGCTCGACGACTCCACCCCGCTGGTCATCGGCGTCATCCTGGCCCTGGGCTTCCTGCTCCTGCTCATCGCCCTGCAGGCACCGCTCATCTCCTTGCTCGGGACGGCAGTCAGCCTGCTCTCGACCGCAGCCGCCTTCGGCGTCGCCCGCCTCGTCTTCCAGGAGGGCTGGGGCGCAGACCTGCTCGGCTTCGAGAGCCAGGGCTTCCTCGACGCCTGGGCGCCGGTGTTCTTCTTCGCCATGATCTTCGCCATCGCGATGGACTACACCGTCTTCCTGCTGGCCTCGGCCAAGGAGCACTACGAGCGCACCGGCGACCCCAAGGACGCGATGGTCGGAGCCCTCGCCCACTCCGGACGGGTCATCTTCGCCGCCGGCGCGGTCATGGTCGCGGTGTTCTTCACCTTCGCCCTGTCCGGCCCGCTGCCGCCCAAGGAGATGGGCGTCGTGCTCGGCGTCGCCGTCCTGCTCGACGCGTTCCTCGTCCGACTGGTCCTGCTGCCCGTCCTGCTGCGGCTGACGGGCCACGCCGCCTGGTACGTCCCGGCTTGGCTGAAGCGAGTCCTGCCGAACATCACCTTTGCGCACGACTGACCCCCAAGACCGGGGCCGGCCCGCCACTCCCCTGGGGCGGGTCGGCCCCACCCTTCGCCCTGAAAGGCACCCCCATGAACATCGACCGCGCCGTCATGGCTCTCGCTGGCACCCTCACCCTCCTCGGTGCCGCAGCCGCCGCCTTCCTTACGCCCTGGTGGCTGCTCCTGCCCGCCTTCGTCGGCGCCAACCTTCTGCAGGCCAGCATCACCGGCTTCTGCCCAGCCGCGACCATCCTGCGGCGCCTCGGCGTACCAATCGGCCGCGCGTTCGGCTGACACAGGATGTAGGGTCGGGCGGCTCGAGCCGGAAGCCGCCCACGCGAAGGATTCGATGCCGAGATGCCTGC
>NZ_LMMY01000011.1:102858-109694 GCF_001422865.1 Aeromicrobium sp. Leaf272 | reverse complement strand
GAGGTGAAGGAGCACTCATGGTCAGCAACAGCCAGTTCAACCGGCAGATGCGCGCGGCTCAGCGCGACTTCGAGCGGCAGTTCAAGCGCGAGGTTGAGAAGGCCAGCCGCACGTTCGAGAGGGAGGTCAACCGCGAGATCGACAAGGCCAATCGCTCGAACAAGCGAATCGTCGACGCCCACAACCGCAAGGCTGACGCGCACAACCGGAAGGTGATCGCGGACCTGAACAAGCAGCTTCGAGCGTCGTCTCCGTCGGTGACGTATCGACCGGCCGAGGAGGCACTGGTCGAGCGCGTCCACGGCGCTATCAACTTCGACGACGGTGTCGAGTACGACGTCTTCATCAGCTACGCCCGCATCGACGGGGAGACGACGGCGACAGCGCTCGCAGACGCGTTGAGGGAGCGCGGTGTCACGCCCTGGCTGGACCAGGTCGCCATTGAGCCGGGCAAGAGCCAGTCTCTCCAGATGGACGCCGGCCTGCGCAGGGCCGCCGCCGGCATCGCGGTGCTGACCCCTGCCTACCTCACCGGCCGCTTCTGGACGCAGCGCGAGCTCGGCGCCCTCCTTCACAAGGACGTCCTCATCCCCGTGCTGGACGGCGTCACCTTCGCTGACGTCGCCGAGTACAGCGGCATCCTCCCGGACCTCGCTGGCTTCACGACCGCCGAGGACGACATCGAGACCATCGCCGACAAGATCGCTCCCGCAGTCCTGCCTGCTGCCGCGAGTTGACTCTGCGACCGGTGCCGTCGCTGGCTCCCGCGCTACCGGAACTCGGCTGCGAGCTGCCGAGCGAACGCCGAGAGTCGTGCCGGCTCGGCGCCGTCGCGGGCTGCGGCGAGCGGCGTTCGGTCATCCAGCTCGGGCGCCGGCGTGCGGAGCACCGCGAGCGCCACCGTCCACGCATCGGTGAGGCGTAGCTCGTGGAACATCGCTCCCAGCGCAGGCCGCACGCGAACCCGGCCAGCGGCTCTCTCGAACTGGTCCACGGGGTAGAGCGGCACTGGCGTCGCGTCCGACGTAGGCAGAGCGAGGATGCCGCCATCTGTCTCCAGCGAGCGCAGCTCGTCCGCGGTGAGAGCGAGCTCGCGGCAGACCTTCTCCTCTGACCAGAACGGCTTCAGCAGCTCGGCGAGCTCGTTCATCGGCGTATAACCACGTTGCCGTCGTCGTCGCACTCGGACCAGCTGCGTCCCCGTGCGCGGAACTCGGCGGCGAAGTCGAGCTGGCTGCGGCGCTGCGCCATGCGAAGGTCCCACTCCTGCCGAACACGTCGCTGCGCCTCGACGCCGGCGTCGTCGTAGGTGAGGGCACCGGAGAAAACCTCATCAACTTCCCGCGCGACCGTCGAGTGTGACGACATGAACGGCACCTCCATCCTTCAGCGCCACCATACGATCCGAGTCCGGGTGCCCGGTAGCGGTCTCGCTGTCCTAGTGGCGGTCATCGGGCTGAGGGTCGGTCAGGCGCTCATGCGCTCGGCGGGGACGACCGCGCGGGGCCGTGCGTCATCGACGTGCTGGGTGAGCAGCACGTAGTGGAGCCAGTACACAGTCCGCAGCGCCTTCATCGTCAGCATCGTCAGAGCCCATGCGCCCACGAGAGGCGCGACCCACGTGCCGACTAGCAGCAGCGCGACGAGCGGGGCGACCGACGTGGCGAAGACGAGGATGAAGATCGACATCCAGTTGCGCCGCAGGACCGGTGCGAACCGAAGGCGCACGTCTTTCATGCGGTCCGTGGCCTCGGACTGGTAGATCAGCGTGCACACGAAGGTCGCAGCGGTCAGCACCAGCGCCGACACAGTCGCAACGCCGACGAGGAACGCGTCGAAGTTCGGAGGGGTGACTGCCTCGCGTGCTGCGAGTGTGGCTAGCACGGCGAGGGCGGGGACGACATGGTCGATGGCCGGGTGCTCTGCGACCGCGTCCTTCCACGTGTAGTTCTCGGCCATGCGAGTCACTCTCCCAGGATGTCGTTGACTCGATTCTGCATCTCAGCACTGACGCCGCGCAGCCCCTCGAGCAGAGCGGAGTAGCGCCGGCTCGAGACATGGTCCTCGCCAAGCTCGATGGTCGTGGCGAGCCTCCTTTCTACGAGGTCCAGCAGTTCGGTCCGGTCGTCGTCATGCACGACCCGCGCCTGTACAGGCTTCTTGCCGCCGCGCAGCCGGGGCAGGTCGTTGACGAGAATGTCCTTGAACCGGCGGGCTGTCCCACCGTTCTTCGAGTCCTTCGCGATGCGCACCTTAACGTCGACGATGACCTCCCCACCGAGCTCGCCCGCGAAGCGGTCCAGGTAGGACGCGATGCCTCCCCCCGCCGGCTCCAGGCTGTCGAGCAAGCGGAGGGTCTCGTAGCGGGCCTCAAGGGACAGCACGCCCTTGGCCTTTCGCAGTTCGTCGGTCTGCGGCGGCGCGATGATGGCCTCTACGTGCCAGTGCTGGCCGCGCTCCTGCGGTAGGTGCCTGGTCAGGAACGTCTCGACCGCCGCCCGTTGCCGGGGAGCGTTCGAACCGCCCCGGGCGACCGCCACCGCGTTGTGGCGCGGGAGGAAGGCCATCACCGTGGTGTGCGCGAACTGCTGCGCACTGAGGGCCGAGTCCTCGTCGAGCACATCGCGGATGGAACCGCTGTCGGTGTCGATCTGTGTCATGAAGTCCGTGTTGATGGCCCGATGCGCGCCGACGATGACGATGTCACCGGTCCCGTCGGTGTGCGCCTCGTAGACGTCGCGACCTTCGTCGTGGGTGCGTTCCTCCAGAGGGAGCCCGGCGACCTTTCGTAGCGCAGCTGTCCAGTCGGCCTGCGTCGTCCGCTTCGTGGCCTTCTCCAAGACGGACGCCCGGTAGAACAGCACGGAGATGGGGTCGGGGTCGCTAGCCATGGAAGCTCTCTATCGCCGGAGGGCGCTCAGGTCACCCCGCGTGGTCGGACACGGTCCCACGCTAGAGGTCTCAGGGGGCGAACCCCAGGAAGCGCGGCTGGTCGGCGCTCTCGCGGAGGCGGCCTGATCGTGCTCGCTGTCCGCAACTGGCGCAAAGCCGACCCGGAAAAGTGTGGTCAAACGTGGATCTTTGTGTGGAGGGTTTACCGGAGGCGGTTCGCAGCATGCCGCTGACCTGCGGCGATGGAGTTGTGTAAGACCCCCGCAGATGAGAGCCCCTGGTTCGTACTGGAATCCTAGTCGGACCGGGGGCTCTCCAGCTTTCGTCATGTCTCGCGTGCCCACCTCCCGTCGTGATGCTGGGCCGGCTCACCGGTCGTCCCGGCTGGGCCGGCCCAGCATGGGAACGAGCTGACAGGCAGTCCGAAGGTCTGGGTCGTGAGCCGACCGCCGTGCTTGCGCGACGGCGGACGCACGTGCTCGGGCAGGTCATGTCCTCGAGCCGCGCGTGGCGCCCCGGGCTGACCGACATCGGGATGAGGCGCGCGACGCGGGGTTCCTGAGTGCGTCGGACCGTCGATCGTCGAGTCGGGCCGTGCCTGTGCTGCTCGCCGGAGCGCTGCGGGCGACCGATGATCCTTGACGACGCACTTGCATTTTGCAAGTATCAACAGCATGAGCCTCTTCATCACGTGCCCGGTCGAGAGCGTCGAGCGTGCGACGGCCTTCTACGCCGCCCTCGGCTGGACCCTCAACCAGGAGATGTCCGACCACAACGTGTCGTGCTTCGAGATCGGGTCCGCGCAGTACGTGATGCTCGGCAGCCGCGAGATGTACGCGGCCGTCGGCGGCGTCGAGGAGCTGGTCGGCGGCGCCGACACTCCCTCGAAGGTCACCGTCTCGTTCGACCTCGGCAGCCGCGAGGAGGTCGACGCGCTCGTGGAGCGGGCCGCCGGTGCGGGGGGCCGGATCGGGGACATCGACGACTACCCGTTCATGTACCAGCGCCAGTTCGACGACCTCGACGGCTACCACTACTCGCCGTTCTGGATGAAGCCGGACGCCGACCCCGAGGCGTGAGCGACCTCGCCGCGGCGCTCGGCGTCGTCGGGTCCCGGTGGGCCCTGTTGGTCGTGGAGGCCTTGCTCGACGGTCCCCGCCGCTACGGCGACCTGCAGCGCGACCTCCAGGCGCCGACGAACATGCTCGCGACACGTCTGCGCGAGCTGGAGGCGGCCGGCGTCCTGACGCGCCTGCCCCTCAAGCACAACACCCGGGCCTACCAGCTGACCGAGCGCGGACTCGCCCTGCGCGACGCGATCGACGCGCTCGGACGCTGGGGCGAGGAGGTCTAGACCGGCCGGGAGCCGTGCACCGGGCACTATGCTGACGGCATGCGAGAGACCGCGATGCTCAGCCGGGTGGCCGGGCTGCTCGCGTTCGTCCTCTGCCTCACGGCGACCGGCGAGTCCACCACCACGGTGGGCGTCGCGGTCGCGATCGCTGCGGCCCTGCTCGTCGCCGCGAGCTCGCGCGTGGTCGTGGCTCACCGCGCAGGCGGAGTCGGGGTGGTCCGCGGCGAGGTCGCGGCCCTGGTGCCCGTGCTCTCGTCGCGCATCGCGGACCCGGTGCGTCAGCCGGTGCGTCCGCGCGCTCCCGGTCTGGTCTGAGGTCGCCTTCGGGCGACGCGCCCGATCCGACCCTCAGACCAGGAGATCCCCATGCTCGACCCGTTGAAGCACGTCCTGTCCACCCTCATGTCCACCGCCCACGCCCTTGCCGAGAACCTCGGGGCCGACCCCGGTGGTGCCGTCGGCTGGTGCCTCAGCATCGCCGCGATCGTGGTGGTGGTGCGTGGTCTGCTGCTGCCGCTCACGGTCCACCAGGTGCGCAACGCGCGGCGCATGGCGGTCGCCAGGCCCCACCTGCAGGAGATCGCCCAGCGCTACAAGGGGCGCACCGACCCCGACAGCCTGCGCGCCATGATGGAGGAGAGGCGCGCCCTGTCAGCCGAGCACGGGGTCTCGAGGCTCGGGTGCCTGCCCGTGCTGGTGCAGCTGCCCGTCTGGTTCGCGCTGTACCACTTGATCTCCGACGTTGCCGCCGGCTCGGCCATCGGGTCGATGGACGCCGACCAGGTGGCGCTGTTCGACCGCGCCCAGCTGTTCGGCGCCGGCCTGGCCGACAGCGGCGTGCTCGGTCAGGACGGCTCGCACCTCGCCGTGGTGCTGACCCTCGCCGTCGTGGCCGCGGCCGTGTCGTTCGCGACGCAGCACTTCTTCGCCATGCCCAACACGACGACGGACGGCATGCCGGAGGCGGTGCAGCAGGCCACGCGCCTGATGCCCACGCTGTCCTCCGTCGGGCTGCTGGCGGCGGGCGCCTTCGTGCCGGTGGGGCTCCTCGTCTACTGGGTCTTCAGCCAGGTGTGGACGCTGGGTCAGTCGTTCGTGGTGTGGCGCTGGTTCCCGACGCCGGGCACGCGGGCGGCGGAACGATCGTCAGCGCGACGGACGTCGGCCGTCGAGGGCTGAAGGGCGACGGTGGCACGATGGGTCCGGCTCGTCCGCCCGGAGGAGCCGGACCCGAGGAGTCGAGCATGGCGCGACACCACCAGGACCTGAGCGTCGTCGACGGTGCGACGGTGCTCGTCACCGGCGCCAACAGCGGCATCGGGTTCCACGCCGCCCGGCAGCTGGCCGGCGCCGGTGCTCAGGTGGTCCTGGCGTGCCGCGACGTGGCAGCGGGGCAGGCAGCGGCGGACGAGATCGGCCGCGGTGCCCTCGTGGAGCATCTCGACCTGGCGTCGCTGGACTCCGTGCGTGCGCTCGTCGACCGATGGGGCGGGCCGCTCGACCTCCTGGTGAACAACGCCGGGGTCATGGCCCCGCCGACGCGGCGGTCGACCCAGGACGGCTTCGAGCTGCAGTACGGCACGAACCACCTGGGCCACGTCGCGCTCACGGCCGGACTGCTCCCCGTGCTGCTGGAGTCCGAGCGGGCACGCGTGGTCACGGTCGCGTCACTGGCGCACCACGCAGGAGACGGCTCCATCCTCGAGGCCGGCCATCCCGCGTCCTACGACGCGCGGCGCGCGTACGGCAACAGCAAGCTGGGCAACGTGTTCCTCGGCCGCGAGCTGCACCGCCTCGCCGCGGAGGCCGGGGCGCCGCTCGCGTCGGTGGTGTGCCACCCGGGCGTCTCCTCGACGCGGCTGTTCTCCAGTCGCGACGGCATGGGGGCGCGGGCCGCCGTGCGCATCGCCGCCCGCCTGGCCGGACCGGTCTTCCTGCAGTCGTCGGCGCAGGGGGCGACGGCGATCCTCGACGCCGCCACGACGGCGCCCTCGGGCGCCTACCGCGGTCCGCAGCGGCTCAAGGAGACCCGCGGCCCGATCGGCGACGCCAGGCTCAGCGACCACGCGCTCGACCTCGACCTCCAGCGGCGGGCGATCGCACTGGCGCTGGAGCAGACCGGGTCGACTCTCGCGCTGTAGACGGCCGGCGCCGTGCGGTCCCCCCGCCGAGACAGCCCGCACTGCTCGACGGTCAGTCGGCGAGGACGCTCATGACCGCGTCGTACGCGGGCGTCGGCTCTCCGTCGTCGAACAGGAGGTCGTGGCCCTGCTGCACGCCGTCGTCGTCGAGGTACCAGTCGTACCGATCGTCCACCCCCCATGTCGTGTAGGAGACGCAGGCGTCCGATCGGAGGCAGGAGGCGAGGACCGTGGCGTACTGCTCCGCCTGGGCGTCCTGCCCCTCGCTGTCCGTGACGTCGTTCTCGGAGATCCGGACGTCCAGCCCGGCATCGTCGAAGCTGTCGAACGTCGTGGCGAGGTCATCGGCCGAGATCGCATCGGTGTCGAGGTCGTAGACGTGAGCCTGGAGGCCCACGCCGTCGATGTGTCCACCCCGAGCGTTCGTGTCGAGAGCCAGCTGGAGGAGG
>NZ_LMMY01000011.1:102672-102817 GCF_001422865.1 Aeromicrobium sp. Leaf272 | reverse complement strand
CGGCGTCGTGAACCGCCTGCGAGACGACCACCGGGTAGGTCGGCCCGAAGACACGGTGCCAGACGTTCTCCTGCAGGAAGGTTCCCTGGTCGACGTCGAACGGTTCGTTGACGACGTCGAGCGACTCGAGCCGATCCTTGAAGTG
>NZ_LMMY01000011.1:95372-102631 GCF_001422865.1 Aeromicrobium sp. Leaf272 | reverse complement strand
CCGGTGGGGAGCTCCCGCATCCACCGGGGCATCGCCTCGGTGAAGGCGATCGTGTGGCCGTGCACGGCGATTCCCTTGCTCTCCGCGAGGTCGAGGAGGGCATCGGCCTCCTCGAAGCGGTACTCCCCCTGCCGCGGGGAGAGCGCCTGCGGCTTCATCGCGTTCTCCGGGGTGAGGGCGCCGAAGTTGCCCACGAAGCTGCTCGCGTAGTCCTCGTCCGAGGCGAGCGGACCCAGTGCCACGGCCGCGCCGATCAGGAAGTCCGGACGAGAACGGGCGGCACGAGCCTGCAGCCCGTCGGGAGCCACGCTCGCGTCGGCCGCCACGGGAGCTGCGGTGCTCAGGGAGGCGCCACGCGGCGCCGCGGCCGTGAGCGAACGGACCGCGAAGGACCCCTTCTCGCTCGACAGGCCCAACCACAGCGCGCCAGTGTCGAAGACGTCGCCGAGGGGCAGGGAGGACACCGTGTCCCCACCGCTCGCGATGTCGAGCCGGTCGCCGGAACGGTGCACGGAGAGCTCCGCCTCGGGGTCGGGAACCGTGGCGCGCGCGTCCCGCACAGGCTGAGGGTCGGCCACGTCCTGCTGGGGGGAGCCGTCGAAGAGTGCGATCCGCAGGTCGTCGCCGCGGAGCGTGAGGTGAAGTCCCGCGGGCTCGATCCGGAACTCGTCGGCGATCACCGGTGGGCTGTCGTAGAGCGACAGGGTGGCATCGGCGGTCACCTCCGCGAACGACACCCCGAGCGTGAAGTCGTCCGCGGTCGCCAGATGCGTTCCCAGGTCGACCGGCGGGTTCGCCTGCCTCCTCCCGCCGTCCTGCTCGACGATGCTCCTCCCCGTCGCCGTCACCTGGAGACCGTCGGTGTCCTCGACGATCCCGGGCACGTGCCGCCAGTCCTCCTGCAGCAGGTCGATGACGGTGCCCGGTCTGGTCGCCATGTCCGGCGAGCTGCCGCCGGCCAGGGCGAGGACCAGGCTCGCCGACGCCAGGCTCGCGACGCGCCATCGCCGAGCGGTCAGGACCGTCATCGACGAACACCGTCATGGGAAGCCGGAGACGTCGCGTCAGTCGACGTGCAGCGCCGCGTCCTCATCGGTGGTGAACACGCACCGACACCACGAAGGCGAGCCACGAGGAGAACCTAGCAAGCCTCGATCGTGCGATCGCCCGGGTCGCGTCTGGTGGTCAGCACGTCGACCGTGACCCCGGACGCATCGCGGGCCGACGGCGGGGAACGTCCGTGACATGAGCAGCTCTCCCGCTGGACGAAGCCGACTGGCCGCGCAGGTCCGCGACGGCGTCGCGCGCCATCCCCGCGTACCGAGAGCGGCCAAGGCGGCGGTGGCCGCCGTGCTGGCGTGGCTCGCGGTCCAGCCCCTCGGCGGTGCTGCCGACGAGTACCCGTACTACGCGCCGCTGGGCGCGGTCATCGCCGTCTCCGCGACGGTGGCCGACTCCGTCAAGGCGTCCGTGCAGGGGGTGATGGCCATCCTGCTCGGGGCCGCGCTCGCCGTCGTGGCTGCCGCCGTGGTGCCGACGGTGCCGGGCCTGGCCGTCGTGGTGCTCCTCGGCACGCTCGCGGCAGGGTGGTGGCGCTTCGGCGAGATGGGCGACTGGGTGCCGATCGCAGCCCTGTTCGTCCTCATCATCGGCAGCAGCGGCCTGGTCGACTACCTCATCGGCTACGTGCTGCTCACCGGGCTGGGCGCGGCCGTCGGGGTCGCGGTGAACGCAGCCCTTCCGCCGATGCCGCTGGTGCCGGGGGACCGTCAGATCATCGTCGCCCGCGAGGCGCTCGCCGCGCAGCTCGACGACCTCGCCGACGCACTGCGCAGCGACCCGCCGCTGGACCGGGAGCAGTGGCTCGCCCGGCACCACGACATCCGTCCGCGCGCGCAGGCCATGGGACGGCTCGTCACCCAGGCCACGCAGGTGCGTCGGGTGAACTGGCGCGCCCGCCGGTGGCAGGAGTGGGCCGACCGCCAGGTCGAGCACGCACGGGCGCTCGAGCGCCTCTCGCTGGTGGTCGACGACCTCGCCGGCCTGCTGGCGATGACCGAGCACGCCGACCGCGAGGACGTCGCGCTCGGTCCGCGTCTGCGGCAGCCCGCGGCCGAGGCCATGGAGGCGGTCGCCGTGATGCTGCGTGAGGAGAAGGACGAGGACGGTCCGCCGTCCCAGGACGTGCGCGACCGCGCCGACGCCGCCGTCGAGGTGCTGGCCGACTCCGTGACGGAGCGGGTGCGGGCCGGGGTCACCGGGGTGCTCGCGGCCGGGGCCGTGGTCACCGCCCTCCGGCAGCTGGTCGCATCGGTGTGACGGTGCGGCTACCGGGTCCGGCGGTGCTCGACGTGGCCGTCCCCGCGGTCGTCGGACCTGGACGACTCCTCGTCCCGCCGACGCTCCCGCCGCGCCAGGGCCGACGTGGCGAATGAGGCCGCCACCCAGGCGACGAGCACGCCGAGCGACGTCGCGACCCCCGATCCCTGGCGGAAGGCCACGGCGCGGGCAGCGTCGAGGCCGGCCGCGTGCGGCAGCCACGACGTCACCGAGCGCCAGGCGACGGGTTGCTGCCACGGGTCGGTACCGGCCAGTGCGGGCAGCGCGGTCAGGAGCAGCACGGCGACCGCGAGGGCCAGGCCCCAGACGTCGAGCACGCTGAGCAGGGCCTGCGTCACTGCGCAGGCTGCCAGCGTCGTGGCACCCAGCACCAGCCACCATCCGAGCCAAGGGCCGGACGTGGCCGTGGCCGCGGCGATGGCGAGCGCGAGCCCGACCACGGCGCTGAGCACCACCGAGGCCGCGGCCCGACGGACCCCGTCCTGCGCGGTGCGCGCCTGCGGTCCGCGCCACCAGGCGAGGGCCGCGACGCCGAGCATCCCCGCCGCCACCGCCGCCAGCGGGGCGAGGTCGACCACGCGTCGATCGAGCACGGAGGCCCTCGGTGGCACCTCCTCGACGTCGAGGGTTCGACCCAGGGACGCGGAGAGGGCTCGCACGTGCGCCACCACGGCAGCGGTCAGCTGAGGATCCTGCGACCCAGGGACCAGCACGAGGTCGCGCTCGGTCGCCAGGTCCACGACCACCACGGCCGTGGCTGCACCCGACTCCAGTCGGTCCACGCCCTCGCGACGGTCCTGCGTGGTGGACGCGTCGAGGGTGCCCGCGGCGTCGGCGCGGTCGGCGAGGGCCTGCCCCACGACGGCCGGCGCGACGATCGTCACCGGCGCGTCGTGGGGGGCGTCGCCGACCACGAGCGTCGAGACGAGGACCAGGCCGACCACCTGGGTCACCACGACGAGGACGAGCGGCACCCAGCGTCGTCCGGACATGGCTGGACCCTACCGACGTGAGATCGTGACGGCATGGTCCTGCCGCGTGCCCCGTGGCGCGTACGGGTCCTCGCCGTCACGGTTCCCGCCCTGGTGGCCATGCTGGCCCTCGCCTCGCTCGCCGCCCCCGACGTCGAGGAGCCGGCGCGCGTGGGCGCGGCCGACCAGACCCGGTGCCTGCCGATCGAGCCGATCCGCTCGGTCGCGGACCTCAACGACCTGGTCACGAAGGTGCGGGGCCGCGGGGAGTTCGAGGGCGCCGACGTCGGCGCGGACGTCACGCTGCAGGACGGCCGGCGTCTGTGGGTCTTCGGCGACACCCTCCGCTCGGCCGACTTCGTCGGACAACGCTTCGTGCGCAACTCCATGCTGGTCTTCGACGACGAGTGCGCCGAGGTGGTGCTGCCGCCCGACAAGGGCGCGCTGATCCCGGACCGTGCCGACGGCGTGGGCTACTGGCCGATGTCGATCGCGAAGGTCGAGCGCACCGGCTACGACCTGGTCGGCGTGAGCGCCCAACGGGTCCAGGGCGCCTCCGCTCCGGACGGTGAGCTCGCGTTCGACAACCTCGGCCCCGCGATCGCCCTGTTCATCGTGCCGCGCGGCCGCACGCCGCAGCTGCTGTCGGTCCGCGACGTCGGCGCGGACCGGTCCGGCACCGAGCGGCCCACGTGGGGTGCCGCCGCGACGGTCCACGACGGCTGGGTCTACCTCTACGGCACCGCGAACCCGGGCGAGCGGCTGGTGTTCGGCTTCGACCTCCGCGTGGCGAGGGTGCGTCCCGACGACATCCTCGACGTCGGTCGGTGGCGCTACTGGGACGGCGAGTCGTGGAGCCGCAGGGCCGAGGACGCCGCGGTGCTGGTTCCTGCGGAGGGTGGGGTGTCGCAGACGTTGAGCGTGTTCGAGCGCGCCGGCCGGTGGTACGCCGTGAGCAAGCGCGACGAGTTCCTGGGCACCGACCTCGTGATCTGGTCCGCGCCCTCGCCGACCGGTCCCTTCACGGCGGGGCCGCCGCTGGCGTCGATCCCGTCGTCGTCGAAGGGGCGGCTGCGCTACATGCCGTTGGCGCACCCGGACCTGCTGCCCGAGGAGGGCAGCGTGGTCGTCTCCTACAGCCAGAACGACACCGATCCCGCGGTCGTGGCCGAGGACCCGTTCCTCTACCGGCCGCGGTTCCTGCGGGTTCCGCTGCCCTGACGCGTGGCGGGAGGCTCGCTGACCGGGGCCAGCACCGCTGCCAGCTCCGCCTGGTAGGCGGCGTAGGCGGTCGCCAGGGCCGGACCGTTCCAGGTCTTCGGTCGCAGCGACGGGGGCAGGGCGGGGTCGGTCCGCAGGTGCCGAACCAGCGCGGCAGCGACGGCGAGCCGGTCGGCGGGCGAGAGGTCCTCTGCGAGCGCCGCGAGCAGTGCATCGCCGGTGCGCGTCCAGGAGTCGAGGTCCCACAGCCGGCCGACGAGCGCGCGGACGTCGGACGGGTTCGACGTCGCGACCACGGCCAGGTCCGCCGACCAGTCGGGCAGGGGGCGGTCCAGGTTCGCCGGGCGCGTCCACACGCCCTCGCGCAGCTCCGCCAGCCGCAGCTGCTCCATCTCCAGGCGGAACGCCGCCCGGTCGCTGGCCGCGCGGCCCGTGGCCACCACGACGACGGTCTCCCAGGTGCCGTCCCACGAGCGGTAGGGCGGGTCGAGCGCGGCGTCCTGGAACCGTTGGCGCGCCCGGAGCCGTTCGCCGATCCTGTGCACCCCGTCGGTGCGCTCGAGGTCGCCGGCCGCCACCAGCCGGGTGAGTGCCGCCCGCACCGTGGACTCGGGGACGTCGAAGACCTCGCCGAGGGCGACGAGCTGGGCGGCCGTCAGCTCGGGAGGGTGTACGGCGAGCAGCAGGCTGAGCACGATCGACCGCGCGCTGAGGGGGCGGACCTCCATCGGTCTCCCCCCTCGGTCGAGCGACTGGACATTGCACTCTCTTGACAACTGTAGCGATGATGCAATGCTTGGTGCATGACCACCACGCCGTACCCCGCCGCCAACGGCCACGCTACTGCTCCGACCGGTGCGCAGGACGCCAACCAGGCCCCGCCCCTCGCGCCCTACGACGCCTCCGCCGACGTCGCACTCCTGGAGGCCCTGCACCGCGAGGGAGCCGGCTGGAACGAGGCCGACGTCCGGCGCGTCGGGCAGCTGGCGGGCGGGGTCGAGGCCCAGCAGTGGGCCGAGGACGCCAACCGGTTCGACCCGGAGCTGCGCACCGTCGACCGCTACGGGAACCGCGTGGACGAGGTCGAGTTCCACCCGGCCTGGCACCACCTCATGCGCACCTCGATCGCCGAGGGGATGGGCGGCGCGGCCTGGGTCGACGACCGGCCCGGCGCCCACGCGGCCCGCACCGCGAGGGGGCTCGTGTGGGGTCACACGGAGGCGGGGCACGGCTGCCCCGTGACCATGACGTACGCGGTCGTGCCGGCGCTGCGCCACCAGCCCGAGCTCGCCGCCGTGTACGAGCCGCTGCTCACGTCGCGCATCTACGACCCGGGGCTGCGGACCCCCTCGACGAAGCGCGGCCTGCTCGCCGGCATGGGCATGACGGAGCGCCAGGGCGGGTCCGACGTGCGCACCAACTCCACGGTCGCCCGACCCACCGGCGAGCCGGGTGTCTTCACGCTGCACGGCGCGAAGTGGTTCACGTCGGCCCCGATGTGCGACGTCTTCCTCGTGCTCGCGCAGTCGCCCGGCGGCCTGTCCTGCTTCCTGGTGCCGCGGATCCTGCCCGACGGCACGCGCAACCCGTTCCACATCGTCCGCCTCAAGGACAAGCTGGGCAACCGGTCCAACGCGTCGTCGGAGCCGGAGTTCGACGGCACGGTCGCCTGGCTCGTGGGCGACGAGGGGCGTGGTGTCCGCACCATCATCGACATGGTCGGCTGCACCCGTCTGGACTGCGCGGCCGGCACCAGCACCCTCATGCGCAAGGCGCTGGTGGAGGCCGGGCACCACGTGTCGCACCGCTCCGCCTTCGGCGCGCTGCTCGTCGACCAGCCCCTCATGCGCAACGTCCTGGCCGACCTCGCCGTCGAGTCCGAGGCTGCGACGTCGCTGACCATGCGGCTGGCGGGTGCCACCGACCGGGCGCTCCGGGGCGACGAGCAGGAGCAGGCGTTCCGGCGCATCGGCACCGCCCTCGGCAAGTACTGGATCACCAAGCGTGGCCCGGCCTTCACCGCCGAGGCCATGGAGTGCCTCGGAGGCAACGGGTACGTCGAGGAGTCGGGCATGCCGCGGCTCTACCGCGAGGCCCCGCTCAACTCCATCTGGGAGGGCTCGGGCAACGTGAACGCGCTCGACGTCCTGCGCGCGCTCGGACGGGAGCCGGTCGTGGCCGACGTGCTCATGCACGAGATCGGGCTCGGGAAGGGCGCGAACCGCCACCTCGATGCCGCGGCCGACCGACTGGGCGCCGACCTCGCCGCGGCCGTGGCCGACCTCGCGAGCATCGAGTTCCGTGCGCGTCGGCTCGTGGAGCAGATGGCCCTGGCCCTCCAGGGCTCGCTGCTCGTGCGGCACTCCACGCCGGCCGTGGCCGACGCCTTCTGCTCGTCGCGCCTCGGCGGGCAGGGCGGGCTGGCCTTCGGGACGCTCGACGTCGGGGTCGACACGGCCGCGATCCTCGAGCGCGCGCTCCCCGACGCCTCCTGAGCCCTCCCACGTCGGCCGGGCGGCGGTGGCCGCGGCTCAGCCCTCGGGGCGTGGCGACAGGACGTTGCCGGGGTTGAGGCGCCCGGCGGGGTCGAACGCGGCCTTCACGGCGTGGTGCACGTCGAGGGCCACGGGGTCGAGCTCGCGCGTGAGCCAGCCGGACTTGAGCCGGCCCACGCCGTGCTCGCCGGTGACCGTCCCACCCAGCTCGAGGGCCAGGGCGGTGATCGCG
>NZ_LMMY01000011.1:94005-95328 GCF_001422865.1 Aeromicrobium sp. Leaf272 | reverse complement strand
CCCGCTGGATGCCGGTGACCAGGTCGACGACGGCCCGCCGCGGTACGCACACGTCGTCGAGCAGCCAGTCGCCCAGGCGCTCGAGAGCAGGAAGCGCCTGGCGTCTGGCCTCGAGCAGCTGCGCGCCCTCGGCGGCATCCGTGGTGAGCGCCACGTCGACCGCTCCGGAGGCGTCGCAGATGCGGCGCACGGCCTCCACGGTGGTCTGCGCCTCGGGCAGGTCGGTCTGCACCAGCAGCATCGCGGCGGCGTCGATGCCCATGTGGGTGTGTGCGTCGACGGCCGCGAGCGTGGTGGCGTCGAGGAGCTCGAGCATCGAGAGGTCGATGGCGTCGGCGGAGAGCCGTTCCACCGCCCGGCCGGCGTCCTCCAGGTCGGCGAAGGTCGCGACGACGGTCGAGGGTGGAGGGGGAGCGGGTCGCAGGCGGAGCGTGACCTCGGTGATCACGCCCAGCGTGCCCTCGGAGCCGACGAGCAGGCTGGTCAGGTCGTAGCCGGCGACCCCCTTCACGGTGCGTCGCCCGGTGCGCATCACGCGTCCGTCGGCGAGGACCGCCTCCAGGCCGAGCACGTAGTCACCGGTCACCCCGTACTTCACGCAGCACATGCCGCCGGCGTTCGTGGCCACGTTGCCGCCGATGGTGGAGATCGCGACGCTGCCCGGGTCGGGTGGGTAGAACAGCCCGACGTCGGCCACGGCCGTGCGCAGGTCGGCGGTGATCACGCCGGGCTGCACCACCGCGACACGCTCCTCGACGTCGATCGAGAGGATCCGGTCGAGCCGACGGGTGCTGAGGACCACCGACCCGGCGGGAGCGTTGGCGCCGCCGGCCAGTCCGGTGCCGGCCCCGCGGGTGACGACCGCCAGGCCTGCATCGTCGGCCGCGACCACGCAGGCCGCGACCTCGCGGGTCGTGCGTGGCGACAGCACCGCCACCGGCAGCGCGCGCTCCACCAGCTGGGCCTCGTCGTGCGCGAACCCGGCCACGACGTCGGGGTCGGTCTGCACCACCTCGGCGGGCAGGCGGCCGAGCGCGGAGGTCAGCGTGGTGCCTTGACCGCCACGACGGGGCACTCGGCCTCGAGGAGGATCCGCTGCGACGTGGAGCCGAGCACGAGCTTGCCCACGGGCGAGCGGCGTCGCTGACCGATCACGACGAGCGAGGCGTCGTGGCGGTGGGCGTTGTCGAGGATCGAGTCCGCGGCACCGCTGGAGCCCACGAAGTGCACCACCTCGTGCTCGACGCCGGCGTCGGCCAGGCGCGACTCGAGCTGCTCGACGACCGACTCGGGCGTGACGTCGGGGTGGGGCGTGTCCGAGGC
>NZ_LMMY01000011.1:81683-93983 GCF_001422865.1 Aeromicrobium sp. Leaf272 | reverse complement strand
CCCTCGGGCGTGGCGACGTATCCGACGACGATCGTGGTCATTCGCTCCTCCTTCGCGCTGCCTCCACGGTACCGGTCGAACGTCTTCCGCGATCGGGATGCGAGATGGGGCCGAAAAGGACTAAAGTCCCGATTGAAACCGGGACAACGTCCGCATGTGGTGGTTGGGAGGCCGCCATAGGGCACGAGTGACGCGCAGAGCGTTGGGCGTTGTTCCGCAACAGAGGGAGAACACCATGCAGACCGCCGTCAGGCGGCGCTGCGCGGGCGGGGCGACACGTGTCGTCCTGCTCGTCGTCGGCGCCTTGTTGATGTCCACGCTCGTGGCGCCGAGTGCCGACGCCGCCCGTCGGTACACGGTGACGGCGAAGAAGAGCGCCACCGCCACCTCGACCGTGACCCGGTCGGCCGTCCACGACGGGTACCGGGGCACGGCGACGATCCGACGGACCGCCCGCGCGGTCGCAGCCGCCAAGGCGACCAGCACGAGCAAGAAGAAGGCCACGTCCTTGGCCCGGTCGCGGGCTCTCTCGCGGGCACGGGTCACGGCCAGGAAGCGGGCCACCGCCAGCGCCAGTGCAGCGGCCACCTCGCTCGCGCGGTCGCGCGCCGTGGCCGCTGCGAAGGCCAAGCCCGCGCCGAAGCCTTCTGCCTCGCCGACCCCCACTCCGACGCCGACCCCCACGCCGACCCCGACCCCGACGCCGACCCCGACCCCGACGCCGACCCCGACCCCGACCCCGACGCCGACCCCGACGCCGACGCCTGTCCCGACCACCGGGTCCGACGCGTCCGCCGATGCCTGCGGCCCCACGCGGCTCAAGACCGACGGCTCGGCCTGGAGCTGCACCTTCAGCGACGACTTCGACGGCGACGCCCTCGACAGCAGCAAGTGGCTCGTCGCCACGAGCGAGGCCACCGGCCTCACCTACGGCGACTGCTGGGTCGACCGCCCGGAGAACCTGAGCGTCGCGGACGGCAGCCTGCGCCTGACCACGCGGATGGAGGACGAGCCGGTCACGTGCACCGCCGAGGGCAAGACCGTGACCACCCGCTACACGTCGGGCTCGGTCACCACCTGGGGCCGGCACACGCTCGACCGCGGACGCGTCGAGATCCGGGCCAAGATGCCCACCACCACGCAGCCCGGCGTGCAGAGCGCGCTCTGGCTCTTCCCGGAGACGATGAAGTACTGGGACGTCGCCGGCTCGGGCGAGATGGACATCGCCGAGTTCTACTCGCAGTACCCGGACCGGCTCATCCCGACCATGCACTACGCCACGACGTCGCCCGGCTACACGAACTACTACTGCATGGTCCAGGACCCCACCCAGTGGCACACCTACTCGCTGGAGTGGGACCGCGACCGGATCCGGGTCGAGTACGACGGCGCGGTCTGCCTCGACCACAAGATCACGCTCGTGGGCCAGCTCCTCCAGGGCCAGCCCTTCGACCAGGACTACACGATCAACCTCACCCAGATGCTGGGCTCGGGAGCCAATGCGCCCACGTCGGACACGCAGCTCCCTGCGACGATGGAGGTCGACCACGTGCGGGTCTGGCAGTGAGGTGAGCAGGGCCCGATAGCGTGACCACGTGAACGACGTGTCTGCGCGCCGCCTGCTCCTGGTCAACGGTCCCAACCTCAACCTGCTCGGCACCCGCGAGCCCGAGGTCTACGGCAGCGCCACGCTCGCGGACGTCGTCGCGCTCGTGGAGCGCACGGCCGACGAGCTCGGGTACGCGGTGAGCGCGCTGCAGAGCAACCACGAGGGTGTGCTCATCGACGCCGTCCACGACGCGCGAGGCACCTGCGCCGGCATCGTCATCAACCCCGGTGGCCTGACGCACACGTCGGTGGCGCTGCGTGACGCGCTCACCGGAGTGGCGCTCCCGTTCGCCGAGGTGCACGTGTCCGACGTGCACGCCCGCGAGGAGTTCCGCCACTTCTCGTACCTGACCGACGTCGCCGCCCTGACCGTGGTGGGCGAAGGGGTCGACGGCTACGCCCGCGCCGTGCGCGAGCTCGTGGCGCAGCTGGAGTCCCGGTGAGCGGCCCGCGCAACGTCCCGCACAAGAAGCAGCTGGCGGTCTCGCGGCGGGTGCGGGTGCCCGGCCCCGACGCGGACTGGTCGGCGCTGCACGGGTTCGCCCAGACCTTCGACGCGGCGTTCTTCCTGTCCTCCTCGACCGCGACGATCGTGCAGACCGCGTACCGGCCCGCCTTCGACGCGGTGGAGCGCGGCGAGGACCTCGACGGCTCCCTGGGCATCGCGCTGCTGCGTGCGGCGCTGTGGTTCCAGGCCCGATCCGACACCTTCTCCGGGGCCACGGACTTCTCCGGCCCCGAGGTCGAGCGCTTCTACCGGGCGGTCTGTGAGGAGCTGCACTCCCGCACCCACGGCTGGGTCGACGACCAGTCCTGACCGACGTCGCTCCCCGCGCCGGGGCTGCGCTGCGCCCGAGGTCACCGCTCGGGGGTGCATCGGTGGATCGTCGACCGCAGAAGCCGTCCTGAGGTTGAGGATCCACCGATGGCGGGTGGGCGGCGTGCTCGGTCGGGCCGGGCGTCCTGGATCGGGGCTGCGCAGCTGCGGTTCGTCGTCAGGTCGGTCTCCGAAAGGGCCTCGACCGGGCGGCACCCCGCGCATCGGGCAGGGTTCGCGGGCTGCCGCCGCGCTGTCCCGTCCCGGGCGGTGACTTCTCCACCGAATGACGGCGATGCCGCGGACCGCCGGTGACTTCTCCACCGTCTGAGCGCTGAGACGGTGGAGGACGCACCGCTCGGGCGGGGATTCGGTGGAGAAGTCACCGCTCGGGGGAGTCATCGGTCGATCGTCAACCGCAGAAGCCGTCCTGAGGTGGAGGATCCACCGTTGGACGGCGTGCTCGGCCGCACCGGGCGCCCCTGTTCCGTCGAGGCCTCTCGGGGACCGAGCCCGCACGGAGCGGAGGCAGCGCAGCCGCAGGTCCGGCCCGCTCGTCCGGCGGGAGGGGCCGATCCTGCCTACCGTGGGCGGATGAGCCGCTACCTGATGATCGTCGCCGTGGCCGTGCCGCCGTTGTTCACGGCGGTCCTGGGGCTGACCCACCCGGCCGTGCTCACCGTCGAGGACGCCGGGCACTGGCAGATGATGCACACCGTGCTGCTGCCGGTCTTCCCGCTGCTCGCCCTCGGACCATGGCTGGTGGCGCGCACCCACGATCGCGTGGTCGGGGTGGTCGTGGGCGTGCTCGCCTACGTCTACGCCTGCTTCTACACGAGCCTCGACGTGCTGGCCGGCATCGCCGGCGGTGCCATCAAGGACGCGGAGGCCGGCGGACTGGGCATCGTGTTCCCGGTGGCGGGTGACCTGGGGGCCATCGGGTCCTACGCCTACATCGGCGCCACCGCGCTGGCCGTCGGGGTGGCCAGCCGGGCCGGGGTCGTGCGGGCGCTGCCCGGTGCCGTCCTGGTGCTCGTCGGGTCGGTCATGTTCTGGCAGGAGCACGTCTACCGTCCGTGGGGCGTGCTCTCCATGGTGCTGCTCGCCGCGGGCTGGACGTGGCTCGTGGTCGCTACAGCCCCTCGAGCACGGTCAGCGTCGACGCCCACGCCTCGCTCTGCGGGTCGATGACGACGAAGTGGTCGCCGTCGACCGGCGCGAGGTTCGCGTCGGCACCGGCGGCCCGCGCCGCGTCGACGTAGGTGCGCGACTGCGAGTACGGCACGTTCGTGTCGGCGCGACCGTGCACGCACCACACCGGCACGTCGAGAGGGACCTGCTGCAGGGGATCGGCGTCGGGGACGTCGGCGACCGGTGCACCGAGGAAGGCCTCGACCGCTCCGGCCCCCAGGTCCTCGCGGACCGCTCCCACGAGGTCGAGCACGCCCGCCTGCGAGACGGCCGCCGTCACCGGCACGCGCGCGTCGCGCCAGCGGTCGAGGCGCTGACGTCCCGCGGCCCACACCGCGAGGTGCCCGCCGGCCGAGTGCCCGAGGGTGACCACCCGGCTGAGGTCGAGGTCCTCGACGTCGGCCAGCGCGTCGATGCCGGCGCTCACGTCGTCGGGCGTCTGCGGCCAGCCACCGCCGGAACCCTTCCCGCTCCCGACCCGTCGGTACTCCAGGTTCCACGCCGTCCACCCCTGCGCCGCCAGCGACGCGGCGAGCGGACGTCCGAGGGACAGGTCGTACTCCGCCCGCCAGAAGCCGCCGTGGATCACGACGACGACGCCTCGTGACTCGCCGGTCGGCCGGGTCAGCTCCGCGAACTGCGCGGGGTCGGTGCCGTAGGTGATGCGCTCCACGGAGCCCATCGTCGCACCGCCGTCCCCACCGCTGGGGCCGCCTCCGGACGAGCAGGCCGCGAGCACGCCTCCGCCCAGCACCGTCGAGCCGACGACCGCGGAGCCGAGGGACAGGAACCGACGTCGACGCATCCGTCCATCCCACCGCACGCGGCTCGTCCCTGCAGGTCAACGGGCGGTCGGCGGCCGATAGGATCAGCACTCGGCGAGCGCGGGAGGCCCGGAGATGGACATCCACGACCTCGACGCGTTCCTGCTCGTCGGGTCGGCCGTCCTCATCGCCGCGATCCTCGCCGTGCGGCTCTCGGTCACCGCCGGCCTCCCCTCGCTCCTGGTGTACCTGGGCATCGGCCTGCTCATCGGCGAGGAAGGTCTCGGCGTGCAGTTCGACGACGCCGACCTGGCCCTGGCCATGGGCTTCGGCGCGCTCGTCCTGATCCTCGCCGAGGGCGGTCTCACCACCCGCTGGGAGCACGTGCGCCCGTCGATCGGCCTGGGCCTGCTGCTGGCCACGCTCGGCTCCGTGGTCAGCGTGCTGGTGGTCGCCCTGGCGGCCCACTACGTGCTCGACCTGCGCTGGGAGATCGCGGTGCTCCTCGCCGCCGTCCTCACCCCCACCGACGCGGCCGCGGTCTTCTCGGTGCTGCGAGCCGTGCCGCTCACCCCGCGCGTCAAGGGGGTGCTGGAGGCGGAGTCCGGCCTCAACGACGCTCCCATCGTCGTGCTCGTCACCGCGATCAGTGCAGGCCAGATCGCCGACGGGGGCATCGCGTCGTTCGCGGGACTGATCGTGTTCGAGATCGTCGTCGGCGGCATCGTCGGCCTGGTCGTCGGCTTCGGCGCGGGCCGGCTGCTGCGCAGCATGGCGCTGCCCGCCTCGGGCCTCTACCCGCTCATCGTGCTCGCGTTCACCGTCCTGGCGTACGGGCTCGCGGTGCTGGGCCACGCCAGCGGCTTCGCGGCGGTCTACCTGTGTGCCCTCGTGCTCGGCAACACCGAGCTGCCGCACCGCGTGGCGACCCGCTCCTTCGTGGAGGGCGTCGGCTGGCTCGCCCAGATCGGGCTGTTCGTCATGCTCGGCCTGCTCGCTAGCCCCTCGGAGTTCACCCTGTGGCACATCTGGACCGGTCTGGTCGTCGGCGCCGTGCTCACCTTCGTGGCCCGGCCGCTCTCGGTCGCCAGCTGTGCGGTCTGGTTCCGCGTGGGCTGGCGCGAGCAGCTGTTCGTGGGGTGGGCCGGCCTGCGTGGCGCGGTGCCGATCATCCTGGCCACCATCCCGCTCGCCGCCGACGTGCCCGGCTCGCGCGACCTGTTCGACATCGTGTTCGTGGCCGTCGTGGTCTACACGCTCGTCCAGGCCGCACCCCTGTCGCGGCTGGCCCGCTGGTGCGGGGTGCTCCACGACGAGGTGCGCGACGTCGAGGTGGAGGCGGCACCGCTCGAACGGATCTCGGCCGACCTGCTGCAGGTGCACGTCCCGAGGAAGTCGCGGCTCGCCGGCGTCGAGGTGGGCGAGCTGCGGCTGCCGCAGGGCGCGTCGGTCTCGCTCGTCGTCCGCGACGGTGAGCCGTTCGTGCCGCACCGCACCACCCGCCTGGTCCGGGGCGACGACCTGCTGGTCGTGGCCACGCGTGACGTGCGCGAGGCCACGGAGCAGCGGCTGCTCGCCGTCGGGCGCCACGGTCGGCTCGCGGGCTGGGACCGCGAGGAACCCTGACCGGGTCGGGCGGCGGGTACGACGGCTGGGTCAGACGGCTGGGTCAGACAGCTGGGACGGTGGGCAGGCAGACCGTGAAGCGGCGGTCGTTCTTCGTCGTGCGCACGTCCTTGCCGAGCTTCTTGAAGTCGTCGCCGACGATCACCGTCACGGAGTCGCCGTCGACCTCGATGTCGGGCTCGGCGTACTGGACCTTGGAGCCGAACTGCGCGGCCACCAGCCGGACCCGCGGGTCGTCGCGGTCGTTGGTGAGCACCACGGCGACGTCGGCGTCGACCTTGCTCGTGGAGTTGCCGATCTGGCCGGCCAGGAACCCGCGACGCTGGAGGTTGATGCTGACCCGGTTGGCCAGGCCCGCGCGGGAGCTGGCGTTGTAGACGTCGACGGTGATCAGGTTGCTCGTGACCTCGTCCTCGGCCGCGACCACGCGCGTCTCGCACGTGGGCCCGGCGTCGATCGTCTCGGCCGACGCGGTCAGCAGGCGGAAGCCCACGAAGAGCCCGGCGACGAGCACCACGACGCTGCCGAGCAGCACGAGCGGTCCGGCGGCACCGCTGCGGGCGTTCATCGGGACCCGCTCAGGGTGTAGACGCGGGCGTGGAGCATGGCGCGCTGCTGGAGCGCGGCGCGGACCGCACGGTGCAGGCCGTCCTCGAGGAACAGCTCGCCCTTCCAGGCCACGACGTGCGCGAACAGGTCGCCGAAGTAGGTGGAGTCCTCGTCGAGCAGGTTCTCGAGGTCGAGCTGCGTCTTGGTGGTGGTGAGGTCGGCGAGCCGGACCTGGCTGGGCGAGACGTCGGCCCACTCACGCTGCGACAGGCCGTGGTCGGGGTACGGCCGCCCGTCGTTCACCCTCCGGAAGATCACCTCGTCAGTGTAGACAGGTGTGCCGTCGCCGAGCGGTAGCCTGACCGGCATGAGCAGCCCGGACGAGGTCGGAGCCCCGAAGTCGGCGCAGCAGGCCGCCGAGGAGGCCGCGCAGGCCGCTGCCGCCGCCGAGACCGCAGCCGCGGAGGCCAGGCGCCGCGCCGACGAGCTCGCTCGCGCCGCCGCGGAGCAGGAGCAGCAGCGGGCCCAGACCGAGCCGACCCAGACCGCGCCGGCCGTCGCCGGCGACCTGAGCGAGCACGCGGAGCTCGTGCGCAGCGGCTACGCCTTCGAGGGCTCGGTGCTGGAGATCGGCGCCCTCGTGGAGGCCGACGTCGCCGTGCCGGGAGCCCAGGTCCGGATCCCGCTCGGCATGCTCAACCGGCACGGCCTGGTCGCCGGAGCCACCGGCACCGGCAAGACCAAGACCCTCCAGGTGCTCGCCGAGCAGGTGGCCGCCCAGGGCGTGCCGGTGTTCGCCGCCGACATCAAGGGCGACCTCTCGGGCATCGCCGTCCCGGGCACGCCGAACGAGAAGCTGGCCGCACGGTGCGAGAGCATCGGTCAGACCTGGCAGCCGACCGCCTCGGCCACCGAGTTCTTCACCCTCGGCGGCCTCGGCACGGGGGTCCCGATCCGCGCGAGCATCGACTCGTTCGGGCCGCTGCTGCTGTCGAAGGTGTTGGGCCTGAACGCCACCCAGGAGTCGTCGCTGGCGCTCGTCTTCCACTACGCCAGGAACAAGGGGCACGCCCTGGTCGATCTCGGCGACCTCCGGTCGGTGCTCACCTGGCTCACCGGCGACGGCAAGCCGGAGCTCAAGGAGCTGGGAGGGCTCTCGGCCTCCACCGCCGGGGTGATCCTCCGCGAGCTCATCGCCTTCTCCGACCAGGGCGCCGACGTGTTCTTCGGTCGACCCGAGATCGACGTGTCCGACTTCCTGCGCACCGCGCCCGACGGCAGGGGGATCGTCTCGCTGCTCGAGGTCCCGTCGGTCCAGGACAAGCCGGCCCTGTTCTCGACCTTCCTGCTGTACCTGCTGAGCACGCTGTTCGAGACCCTGCCCGAGGTCGGCGACGCCGACAAGCCGCGCCTGGTGTTCTTCTTCGACGAGGCCCACCTGCTGTTCAAGGACGCCTCGAAGGACTTCCTCGACCAGGTCACGCAGACCGTGCGGCTGATCCGGTCCAAGGGTGTCGGCGTGGTGTTCGTGACCCAGACCCCGAAGGACGTCCCGTCCGACGTGCTCGCCCAGCTCGGATCGCGCATCCAGCACCAGCTGCGGGCGCACACCCCCGACGACGCCAAGGCCCTGCGCTCCACCGTGTCGACCTACCCGACGTCGACGTACGACCTGGAGGAGGTGCTCACCCAGCTCGCCATCGGCGAGGCCATCGTCACGGTCATGAACGAGAAGGGGGCACCCACGCCGGTCGCGTGGACCCGGGTGCGGGCACCGCAGGGCTCGATGGATCCGGCGCCGGCCGCTCACGTCGCCGCCGCGGTGCAGGCCTCCTCGCTCATGGCCCGCTACGGCACGCCCGTCGACCCACCGTCCGCGTCGGAGTCCATCGACGCCGCCCGCGCCGCCGCAGGAGCCCAGGCCGATGCCGACGCCCGGGCCGAGCAGGCGTCGAAGGAGGCCGAGCGGGTCGCGCGCGAGGCCGACCGGATCGCACGGGAGTCGGGAGGTCGTGCACCGCGGTCCCGGCGCACGACCCGCTCGAGGCGGTCCGAGCCCGGTCAGTCCGCCCTCGACGAGGCGTCCCGCGTGATCGCCCGCGAGATCGGCAAGCGGATCTTCGGTCGTCGGCGCTGACCTCCCTGTGCCGTTGCTGCGGCCTCGACCCCGACGGACCCTGAGGCGTCCCGGGGTCGGTGTCGGTGGTGGATCGGGGGTCGTCCCCGAGGTGCGATCGTGGACGGTCGCGCCATGCTGGAGCGGTGAACAGGACGCGACTCGCCCGTGGATCGCGGGTGACGCCACGCTTCGTGGTGCTCGAGGTGTCCCTGCTGGCCGTGCTCTACGTCGGCTACAGCGCGTCGCGGCTGCTGGCGTCGGACGACCGGGCCGAGGCGCTCGACCGGGCGCGCGCCCTGCTGGGGCTCGAGCAGACGTGGCACCTCGACCTCGAGCGGGAGCTCAACACCTGGCTCGCGCAGCACGACCTCCTCGCCGTCGCCTCGAGCTACTGGTACGCCACGGCGCACTACGTGGTCACCGCGGCCGTGCTCGTGTGGTTGTTCGTGCGTCGCCCGGGGCTCTATCCGCGCGCCCGGACGGCCCTGGTCGTGGCCTCGCTGGCCGGCCTGGCGTGCTACCTCACCATGCCGATGGCGCCGCCGCGGTTCGTCGAGGGCTACTCCGACGTGCTCGCGCTGCACTCCCAGGCCGGGTGGTGGGGCGGCGACGCATCGGCGCCCAAGGGACTGGGCGACATCACCAACCAGCTCGCCGCGTTCCCGTCGCTGCACGCGGGCTGGGCGCTGTGGGTGGCGATCGTGGTCGCGAACGCCGGGGTGCACCGCGCCTGGCGGGCCGTCGGCGTGGTCTACGCCCTCGTCACGGCGTTCGTGGTGGTCGCCACCGGCAACCACTGGGTGCTCGACGTCGTGGCGGGCTGGGCGGTCGTCGCCGTGGCCTGGGTCGTCGTGGAGATCGTGGTGCTTCGGCGCGGGGCGGTCGGCGAACGCGTGGAGTCAGCGACTTCCTAGGCTGGGGTGCATGAGCGTCCCCGTCACCGTGTCCGTCACGCGCCACGTCGACCCGGCGCACGAGGACCAGATGCTCGCCTGGCTGCGCGCCGGCTCCGAGCTCGCCGAGCGCTTCGACGGGTTCCTGGGCTCGGGCTGGGTGCGGCCGGCGCCCACGTCGAGCGAGTGGCACATGCTGTTCCGCTTCGCCAGCGCCGACGACCTGGAGGTGTGGATGTCGTCGAGTCAGCGTCGCTGGTGGCTCGACAGCGCCCAGGGCATCGTCGACGAGTCGCGCCTGGAGAAGCGCACCGGCATCGAGGGCTGGTTCGACGAGCCGTCGGGGGTCGACGTCGAGGACCTGCGCCCGCCCGTCTCCGCACCGCCGCGCTGGAAGCAGATGGTCTCCATCTTCCTGGTCTTCTTCCCGCTGAGCCTGGCGGCCAACGCGCTGGGCGCGCACTTCGTGCCGGACCTGTGGCTGCCGTGGCGCGTGCTGCTCACCGTGTGCGTCATGACGCCGCTCATGACCTACGTGCTGCTGCCGTGGATCACCCGGCTGCTGGCGCCGTGGCTGCACCGGACCTGAGGCGCTACGCCTTCTTCTTGGTGCGTCGGGCGGGCTTGGGTCCGGGACGGTGCACGAGCACCGGGCAGGTGGCCTGGTTGAGCACCTTGTGCGACACCGAGCCCATGAGCACGGCCTGGGTGCGGGTGCTCTGGCTGGCCAGCACGATCAGGCCGGAGTCGAAGCGCTTGGCGGCCTTGATGATCTCGTTGGCCGGGGAGCCGCTGTAGACGTGGGTGGTGACCGTCGGGCCCCAGCCGTCGAGCGCCTCGGCGACCTTGAGAGTGGCCTGCTCGGCCTCGCGGCGGAACGACATCTCCACGCCGCCGCCGTCCTTGCTGCCCTCGGTGGCGAACGGGACGGCCGCGAGCGGGCTCACGACCGCGACCACGCTGACCTTCGTGACGGCCTCGTGGTCGACGAGGTTGCGCAGGTACTTGGCGGACTCGAGGGACTGCTTCGAGCCGTCGGTGGCGACGAGCACGTGCATGGCTACTCCTGAGTGGGTCGGTGCGGGGAGACTATCCGGCGAGGTCGCTGGGGTCGAGGGGCTCGGGATCGGCAGAACGTGGATCGGCCTTCATGGCGAAGGCGTTGACGAAGTACATGGCCACGCCGATCGCGAGGATGGCGGCGCACCACACGATCGACCCGGGGTCGTCGATCATCNNNAGTGGTCGTGGTCGACGGCGGTGCCGCGGAGCTTGAGCGCCGCCAGGCACACCATGCCGTAGACGACGATGAGGAACAGCACCGTCACCGTGGCCAGGCGGTCGACGTCGGCGATGGCCAGCAGCAGGCAGACCAGCGCGGCGGTGAAGATGATCGAGACCCACGGGGTGCGCCGCGTGGCGTGCGTGCGGGCGAAGACGCGCGGCACGATGCCCTGGCGGGCCATGCCGTACATGATGCGGGACTGCGCGACCAGCGAGACGAGCGTCGTGTTGGTGACCGCCACCAGGGCGATGGCCGAGAACACCATCTCGGGCACGGGGATCGGCCCGGCCTGCACGACGGTGAGAAGGCTGCCGTCCTCGCCTCCGTTGGCGGCCAGCTCGTCGATCGGCGCCACCATCGAGGCGATGAACGCGATGACCATGTAGAGGACGCCGGCGAGCGTCATGCCGCCGAGGAGCGCCTTGGGGAACGTCCGGCTCGGGTCCTGAGTCTCCTCGGCGATGTTGGCGGCGTTCTCGAAGCCGGTCATCGCGAAGAAGGCCAGGGCCACGCCGCTGAGCACGACGATCGCGGGGTTGCCGTCGTTGAGCTGGAACGGCTGCTCGAGGTTCGCGTCGCCCTCGGCCACCACGACGGCACCGACGGCCAGGATGATGAGCAGGCCGGCGGTCTCGATGATCGTCATGATCATGTTGGTCCACACGGACTCGGTGATGCCGCGGAAGTTCAGCAGCGACAGCGCGACGATGAACAGGATGGCCACGAGCGTGACCGGCACGCCCTCGACGAACGACGTGAAGTAGGTCCCGCCGAACACCCGCGCGAGGGTGCCCGCCGCGGCGATCGTGGCCGCGAGCAGCGAGAACGTGACCATGAAGGTGAGGAACCGGTTGCCGAACGCCTTGTGCGTGTAGAGAGCGGCGCCGGCGGCCTGCGGGTACTTGGTGATCAGCTCCGCGTAGGCGAACCCCGTCAGCAGGGCGACGGTGACGCCGACGACGAACGAGAGCCAGAACGCACCACCGACGGTGAACGCCATGACGCCGATGAGCGCGTAGATCCCGGAGCCGAGCACGTCGCCCAGCACGTAGAAGAACAGCAGGCGGCCGGAGATGGAGCGCTTGAGCTCCTCCTGCTGGCCCCCCGGCGTGGTGTCGGTCCGCTCGGACATGACGCCCCTCCCGCATCGCGTGTTCCGATGATCGTGGCCCCACCCGTGCGGGTCCGCAACCCCAGCCGCGGCCGAATCAGCAGCAGCGCGCCATGGGGGCGTGCTCCACCTGGTCGGCACGGTGCCGCTCGAACGCCCGCCGGGTGGTGGGCTCGACCCCGTCGCGCTCGCACGCGTCGAGGTAGTCGTCCCACGCCGCCTCGCCGGTGAACTCGCGGACGAGGCGGCGCAGGCCCGCGAGCCGCTCGCCCAGGCGGCTCATCGTCGGCCTCCCACGCGGGAGGGGTCGCGCTCCTTCTCCCAGGCGGCCACGGCC
>NZ_LMMY01000011.1:70532-81613 GCF_001422865.1 Aeromicrobium sp. Leaf272 | reverse complement strand
CCGCGTTGGCCACGATCACGATCACCAGCAGGGCGAAGGTGGCCTGGATGACGCCGTTGGTCGTGGAGTTGCGGATGATCTGGTCCATCTGGCTCGCGTCGGCGGCCGGGGCCAGCACCTCGCCGGAGTCGCGTGCGGTGCGGTAGCGGTCGGCCTGGGCGAAGTAGCCGATGGCGGGGTTGTCGCTGAACACCTTCTGCCAGCTGGCCGTCATCGTCACGATCAGGTCCCACGCGAGCGGGATGCCCGGGACCCAGGCGTACTTCACCTTGCCGTGCTTGATGAACAGCGTGACGCACAGCGTGAGCGCGATCGCGGCGAGCAGCTGGTTGGCGATGCCGAACAGCGGGAACAGCTGGTTGATGCCGCCGAGGGGGTCGCTGATGCCGATCCAGAGGAAGTAGCCCCAGGCGCCCACCGTGACCGCGCTGGCCGCCCAGGCGGCGGGACGCCAGGAGACGTCGCCGAAGCGGGTCCACACGTTGCCGATCGTGTCCTGCAGCATGAACCGACCCACGCGGGTGCCGGCGTCGACCGCGGTGAGGATGAACAGCGCCTCGAACATGATCGCGAAGTGGTACCAGAACGCCCGGAGCCCGCCGCCGAACGCGTCGGAGAAGATCTGCGAGAGACCGAAGGCGAGGGTCGGGGCGCCGCCGGTGCGCGAGATGATGGTCGACTCCTCGATCGAGGCCGCGGCCGCGGTGAGGTCGCCCGGGGAGAGCGTGAAGCCGAGCTGGCTGACGAACGCCGCGGCCCCCTCGGGCGTGCCGCCGGTCGCGCCGGCCGGAGCGTTCATGGCGTAGTAGAAGCCCTGGTCGATGACGACCGCGGCGATGAGCGCGCTGATGGCGACGAACGACTCCATCAGCATGCCGCCGTAGCCGATCATCCGGACGTGGCTCTCCTTCTGGATCATCTTCGGCGTCGTGCCGGAGGCGATCAGTGCGTGGAAGCCCGACAGCGCGCCGCAGGCGATCGTGATGAACACGAACGGGAAGACCTTGCCCGCGAACACCGGGCCGTCGCCGTCGGTGGCGAAGCTCGTGATCGCGTCTGCCTGCAGGGTGGGTGCGGCGATGACGAGGCCGACGGCCAGCAGGACGATGACGCCGATCTTCATGAACGTCGACAGGTAGTCGCGGGGCGTCAGGAGCATCCACACCGGCAGGATCGAGGCGACGAAGCCGTACACGACCAGCGCGACGACGAGGCTCTCCTTGCTCAGGGTCAGCGTGTCCGCCAGGCCGGTCTGGTCGATCCAGCCGCCGCCGATGATCGCGAGCAGGAGCAGGACGACACCGATGACCGTGACCTCGAGGACGCGCCCGGGCCGGATGTAGCGCAGGTAGAAGCCCATGAACAGGGCGATCGGGATGGTCAGGCCGATGGAGAACACGCCCCACGGCGACTCGGCGAGCGCGTTGACGACCACCAGGGCGAGGACCGCGAGGATGATGATCATGATCGCGAAGACGGCGATGAGCGCGGCCGTTCCGCCGATCACGCCGATCTCCTCGCGCACCATCTGGCCGAGGCTCTTGCCGTCGCGCCGCATCGAGAGGAACAGGACGACCATGTCCTGGACGGCGCCGGCCAGGATCACGCCGACGATGATCCAGATCGTGCCGGGCAGGTAGCCCATCTGCGCGGCGAGCACGGGCCCGACGAGCGGCCCGGCGCCGGCGATGGCCGCGAAGTGGTGGCCGAACAGCACGCGTCGGTCGGTGACCTCGTAGTCGACGCCGTTGTCGAGGCGCTCCGCCGGCGTGGCGCGGGTGTCGTCGACCTCGAGCACCTTCCTCGCGATGAAGCGGGAGTAGAAGCGGTAGGCGATGGCGTACGACGACAGTGCGGCGAACAGGATCCACAGGGCCGACACGTCCTCGCCGCGCGAGAGCGCGAGGACGGCCCAGCAGACCGCTCCCACGAGGGCGACGGCCGACCAGACGACGATCGTGCGGACCCGGCTGCCGCCGGTGTCGGCGGGGCTCGGTGCGGACGGAGCTCGGGTGCTCATGGGTTCCCCCTCAGGACGCGTGACGGCGCGCAGGACCACCGCGCCGACCCATCCGACCACGGGTGACGCCGCTCACGCCAGTTGCGTACGTTGCGTCGCGCCGAGCGGCACCGTCCCCGCGGCGAGCGGCCCCCATCGGTGGATCCGCAACAGCTGGCGTCGGGGGCGCAGGGTCAGGCGCTGCGGCGTCGACGCGCGACGAAGGTGGCACCGCCGGCGAGGAGCAGGCCGGCGCCGAGGGCGAGGAGTGCCGGCTGCACGGGCGCGCCGGTGTCCGGCAGGGCCGAGCCGGACCCACCCGGGCCGGACCCGTCCGAGCCCGCGGCGACGACGTCGAAGGGCTGCCAGGCCGTCACGATGCCGGTGGACGGGTCGATCGCTCCGACGTGGTGCCGACCCGAGAAGCCGGTGGGCACGTCGACGCTGACGGCGCCGGACGGCAGCGGGCCGGTGAAGACGACCTCGATCGTCGAGGCGCGGACGATCACGCGGAGCTGGTCCTGCTGGGCTTGCTGCATCTCCGTGATGAAGCCGATGATCTGCCGCATCATCTCCTCCAGCGCCTGCTGCTGCTCCTTGGTCGCGTCCCCCAGCTGCTGCTCGTAGGCGGCCTTGGCCTCCTCGAGCTGCGCGTCACGTTCATCCTCCACGGGCCGGGGATCGAAGCCGATCGAGCCGCCGGGGCGCGAGCCGATCGGCGCCCGGGTGGGCATCTTCGCGCCGACGACCTGCTCGGTGAGCTCGAGCTGCGCGTCGATGGACTTCTTGAGCTCGTCTGCCAGCCGGGGGCCGGGACTCGCCGCCAGTCTCGCGAGCTGCTCCTGCACGTCCTGCGCCGCCCGCTTGGCGTCCTGGGTGGCCTGCCCCACCTGCTCGAGGCGGCGCACCTGCGACTCGCTGAGGCCCGGCCCCGCGGGATCGGTGCCGCCGGATCCCCCGGGGTCGAGGGTGCGGGTGATGCTGCCTGCCGTGCCGGTGAGGGTGAGGGCACGGCTGCCCGCCAGGGCGCTGAACTCGACCCGACCCGAGCTGTCGGACTGCGCGCCGCGCCGGGTGCTGCCGTCGACCAGCGTCACGTCGGTGCCCGGCTCGAACCCGGTGCCCACCACGGCGCCACCACCCTCGCGCACGGTCAGGCCGAGCACGGTGGTGCGCACCTCGGTCGATCCCACGGCGCCGTTCTCGAGCTCGAGGATCGCGCGGTTCACGCCGGGCTGGGCGAGGAACTCGTCGCCGTCGTTGCGGACCGTGACGTCGACCCGTCCATCGCCACCGGCCGTCCCTCGGGCGACGTTGTCACCCAGGTAGCCGCTCGCGCCGATCGCGGGCGGCACGCCCTGGGCCGAGAGGCGGACCCCGTCGGCGGCGAGCTTGTCGGCGGTGACCCAGGCCGGGGAGGCCGTCACGACGAAGGGGTCGGGCAGCACCTCGATGGTCTGCGCCGCCAGCTGCGCGTCGCCGTCGTGGAGGGTCAGGCGGTGGGTTCCGACGCTGATGGTCGGAAAGGTGACGTACTCGTCGAACCCGCCTCCCGTGACGCCGAACGTCTCGACCGCGGTGCCGTCGAGCCTCAGCTCCACGGACTCCGCCCGGACGTCGGAGGCCGACACCGGGACGCCGAGGTACCGGTAGCGGGTGAGGCCGTCCGGCGTGCGCGCGTCCAGGCTCGCCTGTGCGGGCAGGGGTGCCGTCGTGGTGGGGGACGAGCTCGCCGACGCGACGGCCGCCCTCGGGGCGGATCCGTGGTCGGGAGCGGTGGCGGCCGAGGTCACGGCCGGGACGGCGACCATCACGAGACCGGTCAGGACGATGAGGACGAGGGCACGCAGGAACGACACGGAGTCTCCAGGGACGAGGCAGACGCCGGCCGGGTGCTCGACCGGTCGCTCGAAGCCTAGGGAACCGAGGCTCCCGGCGTCCGCCGAACGCACGAAGAACTTCCAGGTTCGGCGGGACCGCGCGGGAGTAGGGTCGCGGCATGAAGGCTCTGGTCACAGGTGGGGTGCGGTCGGGCAAGTCGTTCCACGCGGAGTCGCTGGTGGTCGCGCACGAGCGGGTCGTCTACGTGGCGCCCGGCCCGGCGGCCGACCCCGACGAGGACCCCGAGTGGGCGCAGCGGGTGGCTCGGCACCAGGAGCGACGGCCCTCGCACTGGACGACCGTCGAGACCACCGAGCTCGTCGGCGCGATCGAGGGCGGTGACGCCGACGCCGACACGGCGGTGCTCATCGACTGCCTCGGCACCTGGCTCACGAGCCAGATCGACGAGCTCGACGGCTGGGACGCCATCCGCGAGGAGTGGGAGCAGGTGCTGCTCGACCGCGTCGACGCCGCGGTCGAGGCCCTCGCCCGGACGCAGCGCACGGTGGTGCTCGTGACGAACGAGGTGGGGCTCGGCGTGGTGCCCGAGCACCGGTCCGGCCGGATCTTCCGCGACCTGCTCGGTGTCGTGAACCAGCGCTTCGCCGCCGAGTGCGACGAGGTGCTGCTCGTCGTGGCCGGCCGGGTCATCACCCTCTGACGCCGTCCGGCTCGCGGGGCGGGTGACCCCGGCCGCGGGCTAGCGTCGGGGAGTGCATCCTGACGTCGAGGTCCTGCGCGCGACGATCCGCGTGCCCACCGTCGCCGAGCGTGACCCTGACCTGACCGACCCGGCGCCCTTCGACCAGCTGCACGCGCTCCTTGCCGAGCACTTCCCGCTGCTGCACGAGCGGCTCGAGCGGGTCGACCTGGGCGAGGCCGCACCGCGCGCGCTGCTGTGGCGGTGGGCCGGGACGTCCTCGGACCGTCCGGTCGTGCTCATGGCCCACCAGGACGTGGTGCCGGTGACGCCCGACGACCCGTGGACGCACCCCGCCTTCGCCGCCGACGTCGTCGAGACCCCCGAGGGACCAGCGATCTGGGGCCGAGGCACCCTCGACGACAAGGGGCAGCTGGTGGCGATCTGCACCGCCGTCGAGCGTCTGCTCGCCGACGGTCTCACGCCGGCGCAGGACGTGTGGCTGTCCTTCGGTGCCGACGAGGAGGTGTCCGGACCGTCGGCACCCGCGGCGGTCGACGAGCTGCGGCGACGCGGCGTCGAGCCGTGGTTCGTCCTCGACGAGGGCGGTGCCGTGGCGGGCCAGGCCTTTCCCGGCGTGGGTGCGCCGGTCGCCGTCGTCGGCGCCACGGAGAAGGGCACCACCACGCTCTCGCTCACCGTCACCGGCCGCGGGGGTCACTCGTCCACGCCCGCGCCCAAGGGCCCGACCGCCCGCCTCGGACGCGCGCTGTGGCGCCTCGACCAGAAGCAGTTCCCGATCAACGTCCCGGGCCCCACGGTCGACCTGCTGCGTCGGCTGGCCGGCCACCTGCCGCTGCCGCTGCGTGCGCTCCTGACCGGCGCCACCCGAACCCCGCCTGGCGTGCTCGGTCGTGCGCTCGTCGCGGCCGGGCCCGAGACCGCCGCCATGGTGCGGACGACCATGGTGGCCACCACGCTGTCCGGTGCGCCCGCCCACAACGTCATCGCCGCCCGGGCGCGGGCCGAGGTGAACCTGCGGATCATGCCGGGGGAGAGCGTGGCGTCGGCGCTCGACCACGTGCGCGACGCCGTCGGCGACCGGCAGGTGGCGGTCGACGTGGTCGAGGCCAACGAGCCGAGTCCCCTCTCGCCCACGACCGAGCCCGAGGCCCTGGGTGCGTTCGCGCTGCTGGAGCGCACGATCGCCGACGTCTTCCCCGACGCGATCGTGACGCCCTACGTGATGATGGCCGGCACCGACAGCCGCTTCTTCTGCGACATCTGCCCCCGCGTCTACCGGTTCGCCCCGCTGCGGATGAGCAAGGAGCAACGCGCCTCCATCCACTCCTTCGACGAGCACGTGCACGTGGCCGCCTGGCTCGAGGGCGTCGACTGGTACGTCGCGCTGCTGAGGTCGCTGTGAGCACCCCGGCGGGGGTGCCGGGCCGTGGGCGGCAGAGCACTCCGGCGGGGGTGCCGGGCCGTGGGCGGCAGGTCAACACCGGCCTGTGGGCGGTGGTCGGCTTCCTCGTGGCCGTCGAGGTCGTGAGCGGCATCCTGCAGGGCTTCTACACGCCGATCTTCTCCGACATCGCGCGTCACCTGGGCATCCGCGACGCCGACGTGAACTGGTTCGAGGCCGCGCAGCTGGTGCTGTCGGCGCTCGCGGTGCCGCTGCTGTCGCGGCTGGGCGACCTGTGGGGCCACCGCAACGTCCTGCTCGTGTCGACGGCGGTCACGGCGGTCGGCTCCTGGGCCCTGGCCTTCGCGCCCGGCTTCTCCACGTTCCTCGTCGGCTGGGCGCTGCAGGGTGCGTACGTGGTGTGGCTGCCCGTGGAGGTGGCGATCATCCACCGCCGCACGGCCGGCTCGCCCGACCAGCACCGCCTCACCCGTCGGTCGGCCGCCTTCCTGGTGGCGGCGCTCGAGACCGGCGTGATCGTCGGTGCGCTCACGTCGGGCGCCCTGGTGGAGTCGACGTCGATGACGGTGCTGCTGTCGCTGCCCGCCGTGGCCGTGACGCTGTGCCTCGCGATCGTGTGGTTCGGCATCGAGCGTGACCGCGGACAGGCGTCGGGCGGGTACGACTACGGCGGGCTCGCGTGGCTCACGGTGACCCTCGGGCTGCTCATGGGCGGGCTCATCGCCATCCGGCTGATGGGCGTCGGCTCCCCGGTCCCGTGGTCGCTCGTCCTGCTCTCGTTCGCGGCGCTCTCCGTGCTCGTCCGGTACGAGCGAGGGCTGGCCGCCCGACCCGAGGACGGGGTCGCTCCGCTCATCGACGTTCACACGTTCGTCCGCGCGGCCCAGTGGCCGGTGCAGCTGACCGCGTTCCTGTTCGGCATGTCGGTGCTGGGCGCGCAGATCCCGCTGTCCACCTTCGCGCGGACCGATCCTGACGTCGCGGGCTTCGGCCTCGGTGCGTCCGCGGCCTTCGTGTCCACGCTCATCGGCGTCTACGTCGTGACGATGGTGGTGGGTGCCCTGCTCCTGCCGGTGCTCTCGCGCACGCTCGGCCCGCGCGGGGCGATGGTGGCGGGCTGCGCCGTCGTCGGTGTCGGCTACGGACTGTTCCTGCCGCTGCACGACACGACCACCCAGACGCTCACCAACATGGGCGTCGCCGGCGTCGGGTCCGGGCTGCTCGTGGCGGCGCTCCCGGCCGCGGCCGCTGCAGCCGCGCCGCCGGAGGCCACCGGCTTCGCGACCGGCATGACCAACGCGACCAAGACGGTGGGTGGCGCGATCGCGTCAGCCGTGTTCGCCATCGCCCTGGCGTCGACCGGGTCGATCGACGACCCGACGCTCGGCACCGCGCCCCTCTCGGGCTACCTGACCGTGTGGGCCGTGTGCTCGGTGAGCGCCTTCGCGGCCGCCGTCGTGCTGACCCTGACTCGCAGGACGTCCGAGACGCGGTGACTAGGGGGCCTGGGCGCCGATGGGGTTGGGGTAGGTGATGGCACCGGCGGCGACCACGGCGCGGGCGGCGGCGACCAGGTCGGACTCCACCGACACCGCGTGCGCCGTGGCCTCGGTGTCGAGGGCGGCGTCGACGGCACGGTCCGTGGCGTCCTCGAGTCGCTCGCGGGCGGCCCGGCCGGTGTCGGTGGGTGCGCCGTCGGCGTCGACCCAGCCGCGACGGCGCAGGTCCTCCAGCGCCTCGGCCCACTCGTCCTCGGTCCAGCCTCGGACCGAGCGCTGACGCTCCGGAGCCCGGCCGAGCGCCACCTGCAGGGCGTTCGAGGCGGCCCCGCCGAGACCGGCGGTGACGAGCACCGACACGTGGGCGTCGCCGCGCAGCTCGCGCAGCACGCTCGCGTGGCGCCACAGGGCACCGACCGCGTCGTCGGGCACGGCCAGCGACGACTCGGCCGCGGCCAGCGGCTTCCCCGCGAGGTCGGCGCGACCGACCACCTGCGTGAGGCGCGCGGCCAGACGCTCGACGTCGTGCTCGGCGAGGGCGGGACCGAGCACGTCACGGGCGATCGCGAGCCGCTCCGCCAGCACCGCCTGCGGGTCGGCCATCCGCCACGCGTCGGGGACGGCCCGCTCGACGAGTCGCGGGGCGAAGCCGTGGAAGGTGGCCACGACCACTGCGGCGGCGGGAGTGCCGAGGGCGCCGGCGCGCGAGGCGGCGTAGCCCATCCAGTAGCCCTTCAGCCCCAGGGACTCGTAGCGGGACTGGGCATCGGGGGCGAAGTAGACCACGGAGTGCAGGGCCTCGATCGAGCGCCAGAAACCGGTGAGCGGGTGCACGGGCGTCTCCGAGGGGTGAGGTGTGACGTGGCTCCCAGCAGGTTGCCGGGGCGGTCCGGGTTTGCTTAGGTAAGGCTTGCCTACACAATCTTCGGGGGAAGGAGCATGGTGGACGACCACCTGTTCAGCCCGGCCAACGCCGAGCACTATGCCACGACCATGCGCGCCGGGCTCGACGTGCTCACCGAGCACCTCGGCAGCGTCCGGACGCCCTTCAGCGGACGCTCGGTCACCGACGTCGCACGCGCCGTCGACGCCGTCGACCTGGACCGGCCCGTCGACGTCGACGCCGCGCTCGCCGAGCTCCGCGACGTGTACCTCGACGACGCAGTCTGGTTCCACGACCCCGGATACGCCGCCCACCTGAACTGCCCCGTGGTCGTCCCGGCGCTGCTGGCCGAGCTCTTCGTCTCGGCCGTGAACTCCTCGCTCGACACCTGGGACCAGAGCGCGGGCGGCACGCTCATCGAGCGCCGGCTGGTGGACTGGACCGCCGGACGCATCGGGTTCGCCGTCCCCGCCGAGGGCGGGACCGCCGATGGCGTGTTCACGTCGGGCGGCACGCAGTCGAACCTGCAGGCGCTGCTCATGGCACGCGGCGAGACCTTCCTGCGCGGCCACGTCGACCCGGGGCTCGCCTATGCCGACTCGCTCGCTCGCTTCCGGGTGTTCTGCTCGGCCGACGCGCACTTCAGCGTGCAGAAGTCGGCCACGATCCTCGGCCTCGACGCCGACGCGGTGGTGCCCGTCGACGTCGACGCCCGGCATCGGATGGACCCCGTCGCCCTGGAGCGGGCGCTGCACGACTGCCTCGCCCGCGGCCTCGTCCCCATGGCCGTGGTCGCCACGGCCGGCACGACCGACCTGGGTGCGATCGACCCGCTCGGTGCCGTCGCAGACCTGTGCACCGAGCACGGCGTGTGGATGCACGTCGACGCCGCGTACGGGGGTGGGCTGCTCGCGTCGCCTCGACGTCGGCACCGGCTCGACGGCATCGAGCGGGCCGACTCGGTCACCGTCGACTTCCACAAGACGTTCTTCCAGCCCGTGAGCGCGAGCGCCGTCCTGGTGCGCGACACGGGGGTCCTGCGGCACGTGACCTACCACGCCGAGTACCTCAACCCGCGGACGGCCGACCTGCCGAACCAGGTCGACAAGAGCCTGCAGACCACCCGCCGGTTCGACGCGCTCAAGCTCTGGCTCACGCTGCGCGTCATGGGTGCCGACGCGATCGGGCAGGGCTTCGACACCGCGATCGACCTCGCCCACGCGACGGCGGACTGGGTCCGCGAGCAGGACGACCTGCAGCTGCGGGCCGAGCCCGAGCTGAGCACCGTCGTGTTCCGCTACCGGCCCGACGGCCTCGCCGACGACCTCGCCGACGACCTCAACCCCCGGATCCGGCGCACCCTCTGGGGCGACGGTCGCGCGGTCGTCGCCGGCACGAAGGTCGACGGGCGGGCGTGGCTCAAGCTCACCCTGCTCAACCCGGCCGCCACGCTCGAGGACGTCGTGGCCGTGCTCGAGCGGGTGCGCTCGACCGGTGAGGACCTGCTCGAGCGCGACCGCGAGGAGGTCGACGCATGACTGTGCCTGATCGCCGCCCACGGCCCGGCACCCCCGCCGGGCGGGGCCGGCAGGAGGTCCTCGACTTCGTGGCCGTCGGCGCCGGACCGTTCAACCTCGGACTGGCCGCCCTCGCCGAGCCCACCGGCCTGCGGGGCGTGGTGCTGGAGTCCCGCGACGACGTGTCGTGGCACGCGGGCATGATGCTGCCCGAGGCCACGCTGCAGGTGCCGTTCATGGCCGACCTCGTGACCATGGCCGACCCGACGTCGCCCTACTCGTTCCTGGTCTACCTCAAGCAGGTCGGGCGGCTGTACCCGTTCTACATCCGCGAGAGCTTCTACCCGCTCCGCCGCGAGTACGACCGCTACCTGCGCTGGGCCGCCGAGCGGCTGCCCGTGCGCCTGGGTCACCACGTCCAGTCGGTCCGCCGCGACGGCGAGCTGTTCACGGTGACCGCCTTGACGGCCGACGGCCCCACCACGCTGACGGCCCGCCACGTGGTGCTCGGCGTGGGCACGCGTCCGCACGTGCCCGACGCGGCGCGCGCGCTGCTCGAGGGTGGGCACGGTGGGACCGTCGTCCACACCGCCGACTACCTGCCGCGCAAGGAGGCGCTCCAGGCCACCGACTCCATCACGGTCGTCGGCAGCGGGCAGAGCGCCGCCGAGGTGTACCGCGACCTGCTGGAGGACGCCGGGCGGTGCGGCTACCACCTCACGTGGGTGACCAGGTCGCCGCGCTTCTTCCCGATGGAGTACACGAAGCTGACGCTGGAGATGACGTCGCCGGAGTACACGGCGTACTTCCAGGCGCTGCCGACGCAGGTCCGCGACCGGCTGGTCGGCGAGCACAAGCCGCTCTACAAGGGCATCAGCGGCGACCTCGTCGACGACATCTACGACACGCTCTACCGGTTGAGCGTCGACGGCCCGGTCACGACCGACCTGCTGGCCGGCACCACGCTCACGTCGGCGTCGTGGGACACGCAGGCGGGTCGGGTCGGCCTGGAGCTGCGCCACGACGAGACCGACGTGCCGTTCCGCACCACCACGGCGTCGCTCGTGCTGGCCACCGGGTATCGGGCCGGCCTGCCCGACCTGGTGGAACCGCTGCACGACCACGTCAGGTGGGACGAGCGCGGCCGGTACGCCGTCGCGTCGGACTACACGATCGACGCCGACCACCGGGTCTTCGTGCAGAACGCCGAGGAGCACACGCACGGCTTCGTCGCCC
>NZ_LMMY01000011.1:61472-70502 GCF_001422865.1 Aeromicrobium sp. Leaf272 | reverse complement strand
GTACCCGGTGGAGGAGCGCATCGCCTTCCAGACGTTCGGGGCACCCGCCGACGACCGCGCCCTGTCGGGGGTGGACCGATGAGGCCCGGGTCGATGAGGATCGGGCTGGAGCCGCTCGACGTCGACCGCCACGCGCCGCTGCTGCACGCGTGGGTGACCCACCCGCGGTCGGTGTTCTGGATGATGCAGGGCGCGAGCGTCGACGACGTGCGACGCGAGTACGCCGACATCGTCGCGAGCCCGCACCACGACGCCTGGCTGGGCCGGACCGGCCCCGGCGGGGGTGCCGGGGCGTGGCCGGCAGAAGGTACCCCCTCGTTCCTGGCCGAGACCTACGACCCGGCGCACTCTCCCCTGGCGTCGATCCACAGGACGCAGCCGGGCGACCTCGGCATGCACGTGCTGGTGGCGCCGACGGACACGCCGGTGCACGGCTTCACGGCGGCCGTCTTCGCGGCCGTCGTGCGGCACTGCTTCACGCTCCCGGGCCACGACGGCGTCACGACCCGCCGGGTGGTGGTGGAGCCCGACGCCCGCAACACCGCCATCCACGACCTCAACGCCCGCGCCGGCTTCGTGGCCGAGCGCGAGATCGACCTGCCCGACAAGAGGGCGCTGCTGAGCACCTGCACGGCGGAGGGCTTCGCCGCCAGCGAGCTCGGCGCGACCGACGACCCGACGGGAGACGTCGCATGACCCCCACCGCCCTGCTGGAGACGCCACACATCCTCGACCCCCAGGCCCTGGACACCGCCGACCACCTGGAGCCGGTGACGCTCGAGCGCGCCCAGCGTCGGCTCGTCGCGAAGGCCCTGGGCGAGCTCACCCACGAGCGCCTCCTGTCGCCCGAGCCGGTGGCCGACGCGGGAGGCTGGTGGGAGGTGCGCACCACCTCCTCGAGGTGGCGGTTCCACGCCCACGTGCACGAGCCGGAGCACTGGTCGGTCGACCCGTGGTCGGTGCTGCGGTCCGACGACTCCACCGAGGGGGGCGAGGCGACGCTGCCGGTCGACGTGCTCGAGCTGGTGGCCGAGCTGCACGACGAGCTCGGCATCCCCGACCACCTGGTGGCGGTGTACCTGGAGGAGCTGAGTGCCACGCTCGCGGCGGCGTGCTGGGCCGACACCCACCACGCGCACACCGTCGAGGACCTGCTCGACGCGGACCTCGCCACGGTCGAGGCCGCCATGCACGAGGGGCATCCCGCGTTCCTCGCCACGAACGGTCGGATCGGGTACGGGCTCGACGACTACCGCGCGTTCGCGCCCGAGACCGGCAGCGACGTGCAGCTGGTGTGGCTGGGCGTCCGCCGCGAGCACGCCGTGCTGGCCCTGGGGGAGGGTCTCGACGAGGACGCGCTCTACGCCGACGAGCTCGACGCGGACCAGCGCGACGCCTTCGACACGCGGCTGCGCGACCTCGGTCTCGATCCCCGCGACTACCTCCTGGTGCCGGCGCACCCCTGGCAGTGGACGAACAAGCTGGCCGTGACCTTCGCGGCCGACGTCGCCCGACGTGACGTGGTGCCGCTCGGTACGAGCCGCGACGCCTACCGTGCGCAGCAGTCGGTGCGGACGTTCCTCAACGTGTCCGACCCGTCGCGCATGTACGTCAAGACGGCGCTGTCGGTGCAGAACATGGGCTTCATGCGGGGGCTGTCGCCGCACTACATGCGCGGCACGCCCGCCATCAACGACTGGGTGCACGCCCTCGTCGGGGACGACGCGGAGCTGCGTCGGTGCGGGTTCACGGTGCTGCGCGAGCGGGCCGCCGTCGGCTACACCGGTGGGGTCTACCAGCGCGTGGCCGGCGCACGCCGCGGGCCGTACCAGAAGATGTTCGCCGCGCTGTGGCGCGAGACGCCGCGGCTCGGGGCAGGGGAGCGGGCCGCGACCATGGCGTCGCTCCTGCACCGCGACCGCGAGGGGCGGAGCCTGGCCGCAGCGACGATCCGGGCGTCGGGGCTGGCGCCCGCGGACTGGGTGCGCCGCTACCTCGACGCCTACCTGCGGCCGGTCGCGCACTGCCTGTGGGCGCACGACCTGGCCTTCATGCCGCACGGGGAGAACCTGATCCTCGTGCTGCGGGACCACGTGCCCGTGCGCGCGATCATGAAGGACGTGGGCGAGGAGGTCGCGCTGCTCGCGGCCGACGGACCCGAGGCACACCCGCTCGACTCCCTGCCCGAGGCCGTGCAGCGGATCCGGGCCCGGGTGCCGGAGGGCCAGCAGGCGCTGGCCGTGCTCACCGACGTGCTCGACGGCTTCCTGAGGTTCCTCGCGGCGATCCTCGCCGACGACGGGGTGCTGTCGGGAGAGGAGTTCTGGACCGTGGCGGCCGCGTGCCTGCGCGATCTGCAGGCCGACCACCCCGAGCTGGCCGCCCAGCACGCGCGGTACGACCTGCTGGCACCCGACTTCGAGCACTCGTGCCTGAACCGGCTGCAGCTGCGCAACACCCTCGAGATGGTCGACCTCGCCGACCAGGCGCAGTCGCTGCAGCTCGTCGGACGCCTGGCCAACCCCCTCCACGGCCGATGACCCCGGCCCCCACCCCGCGTCCCGAAGGGTTGTCGACGGCTCTCTCGGGCGGGAACCGTCGGCAACCCTTCGGGACGCGGGTCGGGGGTGTGGCGTGACGGTGCTGAGGGTGGAGGCGACGTCGCTGGAGGGGCTGGCGTTCGCGCAGGGTCGGGCGACGGCCGAGGTGTCGCGGGAGCGTCTGCTCGAGGACCTCGCGCACGTGGAGTCGACCACGAGCACGCCGTGGGACGCGTTCTGCGCCCGGTCGCTGCTGGCGCGGACGGCCCGGCGCGCCCACGAGCGGCTCGACGGTGAGACGCGGGCGTTCGTCGACGCCTACGCCGCGGGCGTCCGCGCGGGTGGGCTCGACGCCTGGCGTGACTGGACGTCGCTCGGTGTGATGGCCGTGCACCACGCACTGTTCGGCAGCCTCGGCCACCACCTCTGGCGTCGGCACGCGGCGCGGGTGCTCGGACCCGATGGGGTCGCGACGCTCGCGCAGGAGGTGCCGGCCCTGTCGGGCAGCAACGCCTGGGTCGTCGGTGGGCGGCGCTCGGCCGACGGGCTGCCGCTCGTCGGTGCCGACCCGCACCGCATCGTCACCGTGCCGGGCGTCTACCAGCAGGTGCGGCTCGTCGCCAGGGACGAGGACGTCGACGTCGTCGGCCTCACCTTCCCGGGGGTGCCGGGCGTGCAGCACTTCGGGCACACCGGCACGGTGGCGTGGGCCATCACCAACGCGATGGCCGACACCCAGCAGCTCACCGACGTGTCGGCGCAGGAGCCGCGCGACGTGGTCGACGGCGTGCCGGTGACGGCGCACGGTCCGCTGGTCCTCGAGCACCCGGACGGCTCCGGCGTGGCCGTGCGCACCGTGCCCTGGCTCGTCGACGACCTCGGCCTCGCCGCGCTGCTGCCGCTGCTGCGGGCCCGGTCGGTGGCCGACGTCGACGCCGCGCTCGACCACTGGGTGGAGCCGGTCAACGACGTGCTGGTGGCCGACGTCGAGGGTGCGGTCCTGCACCGCGTCGCAGGCCGCGTGCCCCGACGTGAAGGGTCGGGTGAGTGGACCGGATGGGTCGTGCCGCACCGCCGCGAGGTCGGGGCCGACGAGCACCAGGTGACGGCCAACCACCGCCAGGGCGAGCACAGTGCGGCGCTGGCCGACGAGCTCGCCCCGCCGCACCGTGCGCGCCGGCTCGAGCAGCTCCTCGACGAGCACCCCGTGCTCGACGTGGAGCAGGCCGCAGCCCTGCACGCCGACACGCTGCTGCTGCCGGCCGAGCACTGGCAGCGACGGCTCGCCGGCCTGGACCTCGCAGGCGAGCCCCAGCAGGTGCGCGAGCTGCGTGACCGGATCGTCACGTGGGACCGGCGCATGGACGCCGACTCGATGGACGCCGCACTCTTCGCCGCGCTGCGCTCGACCGTGGTGCGTCGCCTCGTCGAGCACGCGGCGCTCGCCCCGCTGCGGGAGCCGTCGGCGGACCCGTGGACCGGGCCCGGCGAGCTGTTCGCCCCCTGGCTGCGCCCCGAGCCGCGGGTGGCGCTGGCCCTGGATCGATGGCTGGAGCCCGCCGGTGTGCCGGTGCCGGGAGTGGACCTGGAGGAGGTCCTGCGCCTGGCACTGCGCGAGGCGGCTCCGCAGCTGTCGGCGCCGACGGCGTGGGGCGACGTGCACACCTTCACCCCGCTCGGCGGGCCGGCCCTTCGACTGGGCGGTGACGAGGGGTGCGTGCTGTCGACGTCGTCGGTGCCGGGCGTCGACGACCGCGTGTGGCGGGGGCCGGTCGCGCGCCTCGTGTGGTGCCTGGCCGACCGGTCCCGCAGCCGGTGGACCGTCCCCGACGACCTGGAGGTGTGGGCCGCCGGGTCCACGTCGCCGATGCAGCCCGACCACGAGGAGCCCTGACATGGCGGACACGCCCCCCTTCACGCCCCCCTTCACGCCCCCCTTCACGCACAGACCCGTCGACCCCGTGGGCGACCTCGACCTGCTGCACGGCTGGGTGACGCAGGAGCGTGCCCGGTTCTGGGGCATGACCGACCACACCCGCGACGAGGTCGGCGAGGTCTACGCCTACCTCGACTCCCTCGGGACGCACCACGCCTACCTGGTCCACGAGCACCGGGCCGACACCGTCCCGGTCGCCGTCTTCCAGACCTACGAGCCCGAGCACGACCCGGTGGGGGAGGCCTACGACGTGCAGCCGGGTGACCTGGGGGTGCACCTGTTCGTGGGCCCCGGGGAGCGTCGGCCGGGCTTCACCGGCTCGCTCGCGAGGTACCTGCTCGGCGTGGTGCTCGAGGATCCGTCGGTGCGGCGCATCGTCGTCGAGCCAGACGTGCTCAACGAGCGGTCGGTGGCCCGGTTCCGTCGTGAGGGCTTCGAGGTCGGTCCCGTGGTCGACCTCGGGCACAAGACGGCGCAGCTCGCGTTCCTCCCGCGTCCCCGCTAGGGCGTGTGGGCGAACGGGTCCCCGGTGGTCGCGTCGTAGAGCTCGACGTCCGACAGCGGGACGGTGCGGCGGGAGACGCCGACCTTCGTCCAGGCGAAGCCCTCCGGCGGGTCCTCGCCGACGGCGACCAGGTGCACGCCGTCGACACCGTCCTCGAACGCGGCCACGTAGTCACCTCCACCCGCGTAGCGGGCCCGCAGGCCGACGTGCTGCGCGGGCCGCACGTCGCCGCGGCCGTTGCGCCAGCCGTAGGCGGGGGTGTCGTAGTACGAGACGACTCGACGTCGACCGTCGGCCTCGAGCCGCCAGAACTCGGTGCCCGACGGCGCGCGCGTCTCGGTGAGCACGCCGTCGCGCACCTCGACCCCCGGCAGCTCCGGGACCACGAGGAAGTCGACGAACCGACCCGCGCCCGGAGCCGGCGCGGGGTGGCCGAACGCCGCCCGTGCCGCGTCGGCGTCGGCGTAGGTGGCCTCCGCGAGCGGCACGACCGGACCGCCGACGACGTCGAGGCCCGCGAGCATGATCCCGGTGGTCTGCCCCGGAGTGAGCAGCGCGAACCAGCGGCGTCGGGCGGAGTGCGTCACGGGGTGAGCAGCACCTTGCCGGTGGCGCGTCGCTCGTCGATGGTGGCGAGTGCCTGAGCCGCCTCGTCGAGGCCGAACGTGGCGCCGATCGGCGGCGTGAGCGCACCCGACTCCAGGTGCGGGGCGATGGCCGCCCACTCCTGGGCGACGTGCCCGGGACGGGCGAGCGCGTAGGCGCCCCAGCCGACGCCCACGACGCTGAGGTTGTTGAGCAGCAGCCGGTTGACCTTCACCTCGGGGATGTCGCCGGCGGTGAAGCCGATGACGAGCAGCCGGCCGTCCTCGCGGAGGCTGCGCAGGGAGTCGGTGAAGCGGTCGCCGCCCACCGGGTCGACGACGAGGTCGACCTTGCCGGACGCCTTGACCGCGTCGAGGAAGCCGTCGGCCAGCACGAACTCGTCGGCGCCGGCGTCGATGGCCACGGCGCCCTTCTCGGCGGTCGACGTGACGGCGATGACGTGGCCGGCGCCGAACGCCTTGGCCACCTGGATGGATGCCGTGCCGACGCCTCCGGCGGCCCCGTGCACGAGCACGCGCTCACCCGGTGCGATCCGCCCGCGCTCGACGAGGGCGAAGTAGGCCGTGAGGTAGTTGAGCGGCACCGACGCGCCCTGCTCGAAGGAGACGGCGTCGGGGAGGTGGAACGTCATGTCGGGCTGGGTGACGGCGTACTCGGCGAACCCGCCGAGCATGCAGAACCCGGCCACCCGGTCGCCGGGGGAGAAGCCGGACCCCTCGGGGGCGGTGACGACCTCGCCCGCGACCTCCGAGCCCGGCACGAACGGCAGCTCCGGCTTGAGCTGGTACAGCCCGCGGGTCTGCAGCACCTCGGGGAACGAGACGCCGGCGGCCCGCACCCGCACGAGCACCTGCCCGTCGGCGGCGGTGGGGTCGGGGAGCTCGGTGACCTCGACGGCCGAAGGCCCGTCGAGCGTCGTGATCTGCACGGCACGCATGGCCCGACCCTAGGGCCGTGGAGCACCGCTAAGCAAGCGCTTAGTGAGAGTTCGTGGCGTCGCGCCGGAATCGTTCGGGGTCAGTGCCCGCGACGCAGACGGATGCTGTCGCGGCCGTTGGTCGCGAGGTACCGGGTGACGTTGAGCAGCGCGTGCCGGTCGGGTGCGGGCTCCTTGCCGTCGGCCATCCGCCACATCTGGACGGTGTAGTAGGTCAGCTCGGTGAGGTTGTCGAGCATGCGGATCCCGCTGCGCCGTGGGCGGACCGTGCTCGCGTCAGCCCGTCCGTCGAGCAGCCGGCCGGGGACGTCGGGCTCCACGGTGAGCGGGCGGCCGAGCCCCACGAGGTCGATGCCGCCGTCGCCGAGGGCGTCGGCCATGCCCTCGACGGTGCGGAACCCACCGGTGACCATGAGCGGGAGGTCGGGGAGCTCGGCGCGGACCTGCTCGGCGAACGCGAGGAAGTAGGCCTCGCGCCGTCGGGTGGAGTCCTTGAGGCTGGGGTCGACGCCGAGCATCGCGGCCGAGGCGTACGTGCCGCCGGAGACCTCGAGCAGGTCGATGCCCTCCGCGGCGAGCGCGTGGACGACGGCGAGCGACTCGGCCTCGTCGAAGCCGCCCTTCTGGAAGTCGGCGGAGTTGAGCTTGACCGAGACCGGGACGTCGGGACCAACGGCGGCGCGCACGGCGCGGACGACCTCCAGCAGGAAGCGACGGCGCTTCTCGGGCGTCCCGCCCCACGCGTCGGTGCGGCGGTTCGACAGCGGCGACAGGAACTGGCTGACGAGGTAGCCGTGCGCGCCGTGGATCTGCACGCCGTCGAACCCGGCCTGCGTGACGACGCGGGCAGCGGTGGCGAACCGGGCGACGACGTCCTCGATCTCGGCGCTCGTCAGCGCGCGCGGCTCGGCGAAGACGCCCGCCGTGCCGGGCACCGCGACGTCGGACGGGGCGACCGGGTGCGCGGACAGCGAGCGCGGGACCTGGCGGCCGGGGTGGTTGAGCTGCACCCAGGCCGCGCTGCCGCCGGACTTCATGACCTGCGCCCACGCGGCGAGGTCGGCGGCGTCGCGGTCGTCCTCGACGACGACGTTGCCGGGCTCGCCGATCGCGCGGCGGTCGACCATGACGTTGCCGGTGATCATGAGCCCCGTGCCGCTGTGGGCCCAGCGGGCGTAGAGGCGACGCAGCCGGCTGCCCGGCGAGTGGTCGCGGCGGGCGAGCCCCTCGCTCAGGGCGGCCTTGACCAGCCGGTTGGGCAGGGTCGAGCCGTTGGGCAGCGTGAGCGGCGCAGTGAGCACCGACCGGTCGACGGTCGCGGGGGCAGGGTTCGTGGACATGGGTCCTCCGACGCAGTGGTCTGTCAGGGATGCGGGTCAGCGGGAGCGCAGGATGGTGTCATCGCGCGCGGAGCACGAGTCATCGCGCGCGGAGCACGACCGGCGCCTTGTCGTCCGGGACGTTCGTGATGTTGCGCAGGCGCGGCCCGGTGGGCTTCTCGGTGTGCACCTCGAAGCGCTGCAGCACCTCGCGCAGCACCACCGTGCCCTCCATGAGCGAGAACGCGGCGCCGATGCAGCGCCGCACGCCACCGCCGAAGGGGATCCAGGTGCCGGCCGTGACCTCGCCGTCGAGGAACCGGTCGGGACGGAACGCGTGGGCGTCGGCGAACGAGGACTCGCGGCTGTGCGACAGCATGATCGACGGGGTGACCGTGGTGCCCCTCGGGAGACGTCGGCCCGCGACGACCTGGTCGCTCTGCAGGGACCGCGCCACGAAGTCGATGATCGGGTGCAGGCGCATCGCCTCCTTCAGGCACGCCTCCAGGAAGGTCTCGTCGCCCTCGTCGGCGGCCCGCGTGGCCCGGGCCAGCAGCACCGGGTCCTGGCCCAGCTCGTGCAGCGTCCACGACAGCGCCGACGCCGTCGTCTCGTGCCCGGCCAGCAGGAGTGTGACGAGCTGGTCGCGCAGCTCCTCGTCGCTCAGCCCGTCGGTGCTGTCCGCCGCGCGTGGCCCGGAATCCCCGCCGGGGGCGGCCTCGGGGTCGTCACCGGCGCGCAGCAGCCGCGACAGCACGTCGTCGCGACCCTCGAGGTCGCCCCGTTCGTGCTCGGCGCGACGCTCCCGGATCTCGGCGTAGAGCAGGTCGTCGACCTCGCGCAGGTTGGTGAAGAAGCCGCGCCACGGCGGGACCTTGCGCAGCCGCGGGAAGATCCACGACAGCAGGATGCCGGCGTCGATGTCGACGATCCGCGTGACCTTGGGACGCAGCACCGAGAGCCGCTCCTCGTCGGTCACGCCGAAGACCACCTGGAGGATGACCTCGAGGGTGATCGCGTTCATCGCGTCGAGCGTGACCAGCCGCTGCCCGTCGTGCCAGCCCTGGACGGCCTCCTTGGCCAGACCCTCCACGAGCGGTCGGTAGCTGCGCATCGCGGGGCCCGTGAACGCCGGCATCAGCAGCTTGCGGCCGCGCTGGTGCTCGGCGTCGTCGGTGAGCAGGAGC
>NZ_LMMY01000011.1:54607-61436 GCF_001422865.1 Aeromicrobium sp. Leaf272 | reverse complement strand
GCGCGGTCCGGGCAGGATCTGCACCGAGAACGTGTCGCCGTACGTGGCGTGGGCGTCGCGGATCAGCGGCCCCCGCTTGCGCATGAACCGCATGGTCATGAGCAGCGGGTTCCCGCGCGGACCCGGAGGAACGTCGTAGCTCTGCTGGTCCGCCGCCCCGGCCGGTCGTGGGGTCCCGGCACCCCCGCCGGTCACGTCAGGCCGCCTTCTCCCACGCGAAGTCCTGGGCCTCGACCTTGCGGGTCACCCACCAGTAGCGGAAGGTGAAGCCCGGCCAGATGGTGCGGTTCTTGCCCTGGCTGTCGAGGTACCAGCTGGTGCAGCCACCCTGGCTCCACACGCCCTTGCTGACCTTCTCCTGCAGGGCGTCGTTGAACTGGCGCTGCGCCTGCGGCGTGGGCTCCACGGCCTGGGCGCCGCGCTCGTCCATCTCGTCGAGCATCGACAGGATCCACTTCGTCTGCTGCTCGATCATGAACACGACCGAGTTGTGGCCGAGGGCCGTGTTGGGGCCGAGCAGGAAGAAGAAGTTCGGGAAGTCGGTGACCGAGATGCCCAGGTAGGTCTCGATCCCCTTCTCCTTGAACGTCTTCGACAGGTCGCGGCCACCCTTGCCGGTGACGTGCACCCACTCGAACGCGTCGGTCACGTGGAAGCCGGTGCCGTAGATGATCACGTCGGCCTCGCGGAACGTGCCGTCCTTCGCGCGGATGCCGTCGGCGGTGATCTCCTCGATGCCGTCGGTGACGAGCTCGACGTTCTCGCGGTTGTAGACCGGGATGTAGTTGTCGGTCTTGAGCACGCGCTTGCAGCCGAGGCGGTAGTCGGGGATGAGCTTCTCGGCCACCGCGGGGTCCTTCACCGTCCTGCGGATGTAGCCCGAGACCTTCTTCTCCATGACGCTGGTGATGTTCTGCAGCGGTCCGGTGAAGCCCAGCTGCTGCGCCTCGTTGAGCCAGTACATGGCGTTGCGGTAGGCGCGCGTGCCACCCGGCAGCTTCTTGATGAAGGCCTTCTTGCGGCCCTCGATGTCGTGGTTGTGCTTCGGGACGACCCAGGGGGCGCTGCGCTGGTAGACGTCGAGCTGGGCGACGTCGCCGACGATCTGCGGGATGAACTGGATGGCGCTGGCGCCGGTGCCGACGACGGCGACCTTCTTGCCGGTCAGGTCGACGTCGTGCTGCCACTGCGCGGAGTGGAAGCGAGCACCCGCGAAGNCCCGGGCGTCGTAGGTCTCCTTGGAGGTGCTGACGGTCCAGCGCAGGCGCTCCTCGTCCCACTCGGCGCCGGTGACCTCCGTGCCGAAGTGGATGACGTCGTAGAGGTCGTGCTTCGTCGCGACGCCGCGCATGTACTGCCAGATCTCCTGCTGCCCGGAGTACTCGCGGCTCCAGCCGGGGTTGAGCTCGTAGGAGAAGGAGTACATGTGGGACTGGATGTCGCACTCGGCGCCGGGGTAGGTGTTGTCGCGCCAGGTGCCGCCGACGTCGTCGGCCTTCTCGATGACGACGAAGTCGTCGCGTCCGGCCTCGCGCAGCTTCATGGCCATGCCCATGCCGCTGAAACCGGTGCCGATGACCAGGATGTCCGTGGAGATCATGTTTCGGATACTATCGGTATCTGAGACCCGTGGCCAGGTGTTGCGGGACACGTCGAGGGAGGCAGCGATGACCGTCGAGAGCGAGCGCACCGTCACGCGGGCGCAACGTCAGGCGCAGACCCGCGAACGCCTCGTCGAGGTCGCCCGCGAGCTGTTCCTCGCCGACGGCTACAACGCCACGTCCCTCGACAAGGTGGCCGTCGCGGCCGGCTTCTCCAAGGGTGCGGTGTACTCCAACTTCTCCGGCAAGGAGGAGCTCTGCATGGCGGTGCTCGACACGATCCACGAGGAGCAGATCTCCGGGGTCGTCGCCGCCTTCACGGTCGACGCCGACCTCGACGGCCGCATCGACGCCTTCGCCTCCTGGGCCCGCGAGAAGCTGGGCCACCCGCGCTGGACCGCGCTCGAGGTGGAGTTCGCGGCCGTCGCGCGGCAGAGCCCCTGGGTCGCCACCGAGCTGGTCAAGCGGCACCGCATGCTCGTGGCCGCCAGCGCCGACCTCATCGAGCGGGTCATGGCCGATGCCGGTCTCGCCCTCGGCATGGAGGCCCGCAAGGCCGCCACCGCCCTGCTCAGCCTCGGCATCGGTCTGGGCGCCATGCGCTCGCTCGACGGCGAGCTCGACGTCGACGTCTTCGCCGAGACCATGCGCGCCCTGCTCCGCGGCTCCACGTCGGCCTGACGCCCGACCAGGCTCAGTCCCTCCGTTTCGGACAGTTCCGGGGCGGTCCGGGGCCCATCAGTGCCCCGGACGTGTCCGAGACGGGAGGCGCAGCCCGGGAGCCCACCCACGTCGCTGGGCCTGCTCCGGTCGAGGCCCTTTCGTAGGCCGCCTCGAGACGGACCGGAGCCGACGCAGCCGCAGGGCCGCGCCGGAGGAAGGTCAGTAGCCGCCGTTGTCCTTGAAGCGGTCGAAGCTGCGGTTGACCTCGGCCTCGGCCTCGACGCGGCCGGTCCAGGTGGAGCCCTCGACGGACTTGCCGGGCTCGAGGTCCTTGTAGACCGTGAAGAAGTGCTCGATCTCGAGGCGGTCGAACTCGGGCACGTGGTGGATGTCGCGCAGGTGCTCCTGGCGCGGGTCCGTGGCCGGGACGCAGAGGACCTTGTCGTCGCCGCCGGCCTCGTCGGTCATGCGGAACATGCCGATCGCGCGGCAGGTGATGACGCAGCCGGGGAACGTCGGCGACGGCAGCAGCACCAGGGCGTCGAGCGGGTCGCCGTCGAGGCCGAGGGTGTCGTCGATGAAGCCGTAGTCGGCGGGGTACTGCGTGGCGGTGAACAGCGTGCGGTCGAGCCGGATGCGGTGGCTCTTGTGGTCGACCTCGTACTTGTTGCGCTCACCCTTGGGGATTTCCACGGTGACATCGAAGATCACGGGTCGGGCCTCTCGTCGCTGCTGGTTGCCTGAGCGCACCGGGCGACCGCCGTCGGGCGGGACCGCAGGGATGGGCGCTTCGTGCATAGTCTGGCCCATGTGACGCGACGAGATCGAGGCAGGGTCGCTCTGCCGTGGGCGCTGGGCGGGCTGTTCCTCGCCGTCGTGCTCGTCGCCGGAGTCGGCCTCGGCTGGACGTCGGGCCGGCTCAACCCCGTCGTGTGCGGCGGCCCGTGCGGGCCCGAGGCGGTCGCCCCGCCGGAGGCGCTCACCCTCGATGCCGCCCCGCAGCGCGTCCAGCCCGATCCCGTCATGACCGGCGCCCTCGACCCCGACGCCGTGCGTGCCGCCGTCCAGCCGCTCCTCGAGGACCCTGCCCGCCGCGCCGAGCTGGGCGACCGGCTCGGCGTCGCCGTGGTGGGGCTCGACGGCACGTCGGTGTTCGCCCGCGACGCCGCCGAGGCGTTCGTGCCGGCCTCGACGACGAAGCTGCTCACGGCGTACGCCGCGCTCTCCCTTCTCGAACCCGGATCGCGCTTCAGCACCTCGACCGTGCTCGACGGCAACGAGGTCGTGCTCGTCGGCGGCGGTGACCCGTACCTGGCGTCGAGCCGACCCGAGCGGCCCACGCGCGTGGACCGCGCCGACCTGCGCACGTTGGCCGAGCGCACCGCCGCGGCGCTCGACGACGCCGGCGTCGGTGAGGTGTCTCTCGGCTACGACGCCGGCCTCTTCACGGGTCCGTCGGCGAGTCCGGGCTGGGAGGACTCCTACGTGCCCGGGCAGGTCGTCACGCCGGTGAGTGCGCTGTGGGCCGACCAGGGGGTGCGCGACGGGATCCGGTCCGGGGACCCGGCCCGCGCCGCGGCCGACCGGTTCGCCGGCTACCTGCAGGACGAGGGCATCGACGTCGACGGCGACCCTGACCGGGCCGACGCGCCGCCGGACCCGCAGCGGGTGCTCGCCGCCGTGCAGAGCGCCACCGTCGCCCAGATCGTCGACGCCACGCTGGTCCGCAGCGACAACGAGGCCGCCGAGGTCCTCCTGCGCCACGTGGGACTGGCGGCGGGCGGCCCGGGCAGCTTCGAGGGCGGCACCGACGCGGTGGCAGCCACGCTCACCGAGGCGGGCGTGCCCGTCCAGGGCCTGCGGCTCGACGACGGCAGCGGTCTGGCGCGGTCGAACCGGATCGCCCCCGAGACCCTGGCCGGGGTGCTGCGCGTGGCGGCGTCGCGCGCCTCCACGTCGGAGCTGCTCGCCGACCTGCCGGTCGGCGGACTCACCGGCACCCTCGAGGACCGCTTCGACGAGGACTCCGCGGGTCGGGGTCTCGTGCGCGCGAAGACCGGCACGCTCACCGGTGTGCACTCGCTGGCCGGGTACGCCACCGACGCCAGAGGGGTGCCGATCATCTTCGCGGTCATGGTCGACGACACCGAGGGCGTGAACCCGTTCGTCACGCAGGCCGCGATCGACGACGTGGCGGCGGCGCTGGCGGCCTGCACCTGCGGTCCCGACGCGACCCAGTCCTGATCTCAGCCGCCCTGACCCCACTGCCCCGCGAAGAACAGTCCTGTAGTTCACGCGAAGCCGTGACACGTGTGACGGATGAGACGCACGATGGTCGTCCGCCGGGTGGGGAAGCCCGACGGGCGAGGGAGATCATCATGCGCAGGCTCGGGCTCGCGTGCGCCGCCGCACTCATGTGCGCGGCCACGCTCACCGCCGTCGGTGGCACGTCGACCGCGGCCCAAGCCGCGACCCAGACGACACCGGTGCCGCTCCCCGCGAAGCCGAAGGGGCTCAAGGCCCCCGTCGCGCTGCCCAAGGCCGTCGACCCCCCGTCGGCGTACGCGCCGCAGGTCGCCTGCCAGCCCGGTACGCCGGCCGGTGTCGCGAAGACACGCGACCTCGTCATGAAGACCTACGGCGTCGGGGGGAAGGGAAACACGGCGCGAGGCTGCTCCGAGGGGGTGTCCGAGCACGCCGACGGGCGGGCCTGGGACTGGATGGTGGACGTGAAGGACGCCGAGGAGAAGAAGGCCGCCGCCGACTTCCTCGCCTGGCTGACGAAGGACGGCGGCACCAACGCCCGGCGTCTCGGCATCATGTACGTCATCTACAACGAGAAGATCTGGGCCGTCTACCGGTCCAAGGAGGGCTGGCGCCCGAGCTCGGGCCACCGCGACCACGTCCACCTGTCCTTCAGCTGGAACGGCGCCCGAGGAACCACCAGCTTCTGGACCGGGAAGGTCCACCCCGTCGACCACGGGCCGTGCTCCCGCTTCGCCGGGCAGCCGGCCGTCATGAACTCGAAGGCGCGCACCACCCGCTGCTACGCGGCCGTCCCCCTGGTCAAGAGGACGTCGTGGGCCACGATCGCGCTCGGGTCCCGCGCGGGCACCGTGAAGACCGCCCAGAAGGCGCTCGGCGTCAAGCAGACCGGGACCTTCGACGCCGTCACCCGCGCGGCCGTCAAGGCGTACCAGAAGAAGCACGACCTGCCCTGGACCGGGACCATCGACCAGCCGACGTGGGCCTCGCTCGTGCCCGCCAAGGTCACCTCGGACGTGGCCAAGGGCCTCTCGGCCGCCGAGGCCGCGGCCTACGGTGCGGAGCGCTACACCTCCTCGATGCCCGAGCGGACCACCGGGAAGGCCGTGCTGGTGCTGCAGGTCGCGCTCGGCATGAAGCGCGCGGACCGCAACGGGTACTACGGACCCCTCACGGTCGCGGCGGTCCGGGCCCGGCAGAAGGCGATGGGCCGCTCCCAGACCGGCACCTGGACGAAGGGCGACTGGGCGGCCCTCGCCTCGTGACGCGGCCGACAGCCCCGTCGTTGGAGTGGTGCGGCGAGGCGGTGCGCGGGATCATCGAGGAATGAGCGAAGACGAGGGACGTCAGCCAGACGAGCGCGCCGGCGAGCGCGATCGCACCCACGGCAAGGACGAGCGCCGGTACGTCCCGTCCGACGTCGACCCCCAGCGGTGGGTCAAGCGGCTCGTCTGGGCCCTCGTGCTCGTCGCGGTCGTGTACGCCGGGGCCCTGGTCGCGTCGGCGTTCTTCCCGCGGTGGTGGGCCCAGCGCATCGGCGACCAGGTGAACGGCGACCTCACGAGCGGCATCCTGTGGGGCCTGTTCTACGGGTTCGTCTTCACGATCGTCCCCCTGATGATCGTCGTGCAGCTGCGTCGCCGGTTCTTCAACTGGACGTGGCGGGGCATCCTGCTGGTCGTGGCGATCGTCCTGGCGGTGCCGAACTGGCTGACCCTCGCGGTCGTGCTGGGCACGGGCAACGCGGCGCACGCGGGCGAGCGCATCATGGACGTCGAGGCTCCTGGGTTCCGGATCGCGACGGCGATCGGTGCCGTGGGTGCTGCCGGACTGGTGGTGGTGCTGCTCGTGACGGGTGTCGTCGCGACCCACCGACGCAAGCAGGTGCGCACGCTGAAGGGCCGGCTCGACGAGCGCGAGAGCGGCCCGGTCGACGGTTCCCGCGACGGCACCGGCGCCGGCCCGGGGACTGGCACCGGGACTGGCGCCGGGCGACGCACCGACCGGTCCTGACGCCGAGTTGCGAGCCGCGGCCACGGTGCCAATGTGGGAACCGCGGCACCCGCCGCACAGTCGACCCCAGGAGGAACACATGAGCGAGCTCAACCCAGAAGGTCCCGCTGACGGTGGCGCCGAGGGCACGCCGGGCGTGCAGGACGGTGGCGCTGACGGTGGCGCCGAGGGTCCCGCCGACGGTGGTGCCGAGGGCACGCCGGGCGTGCAGGACGGTGGCGCCGACGGTGGCGCCGAGGGTCCCGCCGACGGTGGCGCCGAGGGCACCCCGGGCGTCCAGGACGGTG
>NZ_LMMY01000011.1:54463-54575 GCF_001422865.1 Aeromicrobium sp. Leaf272 | reverse complement strand
GCGCCGACGGTGGCGCCGACGGTTCGGCCCAGTAGGTCGTGACCACCACCGAGCAGGGAGGGGTGGCCGGTCTGCGGACCGGTCACCCTGCCCTGCGTCGTCTCGTCGTCGA
>NZ_LMMY01000011.1:42993-54251 GCF_001422865.1 Aeromicrobium sp. Leaf272 | reverse complement strand
CCCCGTCGGCTTCGCCGCCGACACGTGGGGTCGGGCGCCGCTGCTCACCCGCGCGGCCGACCTGCCCGCGCGGTTCGACGACCTGTTCGGCGAGTCCGCCGTCGACGAGCTCGTGTCGACGCACGGGCTGCGGACACCGTTCCTGCGCGTGGCCAAGGACGGCGCGACGCTGAACACGCGCGGGTTCACGTCGGGCGGTGGCGTGGGGGCCGGCATCGCCGACCAGGTCGACGACACCCGCCTCACGTCGTTGTTCGCCGACGGCGCCACGCTCGTGCTGCAGGCGCTGCACCGCACGTGGCCCGCCGTCGTCTCGTTCTCCCAGGCCCTGGTGGCCGACCTCGGGCACCCGGTCCAGGTCAACGCCTACGTCACGCCACCGCAGTCCCGCGGGTTCGACGACCACTACGACGTGCACGACGTCTTCGTGCTGCAGATCTCCGGAGCCAAGCACTGGCGGATCCACGCCCCGGTGCACGAGGCGCCGCTGCGTGACCAGCCCTGGACCGACCGTCGTGACGCGGTGCGGGTCGAGGCGGAGCGCGAGCCGCTCATCGACGCCGTGCTCGAGCCCGGCGACGTGCTCTACCTGCCGCGCGGCACGCTGCACGCTGCCACCGCGCTGGGCGACGTGAGCACGCACCTGACCTTCGGCGTCCACACCTGGCACCGGCACCACGTGGCCGAGGAGCTGGTCACGGCCGCGCTCGCGGTGGTCGCTGACGACCCCGACGTGCGTACGTCGCTGCCCCTGGGCGTCGACGTCGCCGAGGCAGGCGACCTCGAGGCGCACGCCGAGCTGGTGCGCGACCGGCTGCTGTCGGCGCTGCGCTCCGTGCCCGTCGAGACCCTGGCGGCCGCTCTCGGGGCGCGCGACGACGCATCCGGGCGCCCTGAGCCGGTGGGCCCGCTGGCCCAGCTGCGCACGGCGCAGGGCCTCCACGACACCACGCCGCTGAGGCTGCGCGAGCAGCTGGGCGCACGCCTCGACGGCACCACGCTCACCGGCCGCGCCGGAGCGGTCGACGTGTCCGCCGTCGACCCCGGGGCGGTCGCCGCCCTGCTCGACGGCCAGGCCGTCCCGGCCGGGTCGCTGGGGCTCGACGCAGCCCGCCGGCTGGTGTCGGCCGGCGTCGTCGTGCCCGCGTGACCTGCTGCGCTGCGAGAGGATCGGCTCGTGGCCGACCTCGATGACCTGTGCGCGGCGCGGGCCCGTGAGCGGTCCGACCCGCTCACCGGCACGGCCCTGCACGTCCGTCGGTTCCTGCTCGTGGAGCACCAGGGACCGTGGCCCTTCCACGCGCTCGAGTCCGAGGGTCTCGACCCGGACGTGGTCGCCCGGCTGGTGGCCGCCACGCGAGAGGTCGGCGCGCGCACGATCCTGATCCGTCGTCCGGGTCGGCGGTCCGAGGCGTCGGGCCGTCGGGCGTGGGCAGTGGCGGACGTGGAGGACGGCCGCATCCGCTGGGGCGCCTGGACCGATGCCGCGGACCTCCTCGAGGCGTGCGCGGTGCTGCGCGAGGACTCGGGCGGACCCGGCTGGAGCGACGAGGCCGCGGTGCTGGTGTGCGCGCACGGACGGCACGACACGTGCTGCGCCGTGCGCGGTCGCCCGGTGGCCGCTGCGCTGGCCGAGCGGCTCGGCGACGTCGTGTGGGAGTGCAGCCACGTCGGTGGCGACCGGTTCGCGGCCAACGTCGTGGTGGTGCCCGACGGCACCTTCTACGGCGGTCTCGACGCCGACACCGCGGTCGGCGTCGTCGAGGAGCACCTGGCCGGGCGGGTCACGACCGCGCTCCTGCGTGGCAGCAGCGCCCTGCCGCCGGCTGCGCAGGCCGCGGCCGTCGCGGTGCACGAGCGATGGGGCCCGGCGGGCCCGCGTGACGTCCGCTCGGCGCAGGTGGACGACCTCGGTGACGGACGCTGGAGGGTCCGGCTCGACTGCTCCGGTCCGTTGCCGTCGGCCGTGGTCGCCGACGTCCGCGCGGTGCACCGCGACCCTGCCGTGCTCACCTGCCAGGCGCCCCGTGCGACCTCCGCCCGTGCGTTCGTCGTCGACGCGCTGAGCCCTGCAGCGTCGGCCTGAGTCGGGTCAGCGCGGCACGAGCGGCTCGTCGCGGGTGCGACGCAGCAACGTGGAGGCCTTGCGGTTGAGCAGGCGCATGGCGGTCGTGTAGCCGAACGGCGCGAAGCGCTGCGCCAGGTGCCCGACCTGGATGTCGCGCGACGTGAAGACGAGGTAGCGCCCCTTCTCGATGCCGCGGAGCATGGCGTCGGCTGCCTCCTCGGGGGACACGGCGTGCTTCTCGAACCGTCCGACGGCCTTGGCGACCCGGGGGTCGTCGCGGTCCACGCCGACGATGTCGACGGTGCCGACGAGCGGCGTCCGGACCGCGCCGGGGCAGACCAGGGTCACGCCGATCCCGTGCTGCTCGAGGTCGAACCGCAGGACCTCGCTCACCCCCCGCAGGCCGAACTTGGCCGCGCTGTAGGGCGCGTGCAGGGGCAGTCCGAACAGGCCCGCCGCGGACGAGACGTTGGCGACGTGCCCGCCGCGACCGGCCTCGATCATGCGGGGCACGAAGGAACTGAGCACGTGGATGGGACCCATGAGGTCGATCTCGACGGTGCGTCGCCAGTGCTCGGGGCGCAGGTCCTCGATACGTCCCCAGGTGGAGATGCCGGCGACGTTCAGCACCACGTCGACCGCGCCGACGTGACCGTGCACCTCGTCGGCGAACGCGCTCACGGCGTCGAGGTCGCTGATGTCGAACGCCGCGTGGTGCAGCACCGAACCGCCGGCGGCGTGCACGAGTGCGACGGTCTCGTCGAGCCCGTCGGCGGCGACGTCGGTGAGCACGAGGCGCCCGCCCCTCGGGGCCAGGCGCAGCGCCGTGGCGCGACCGATGCCGCTGGCGGCACCGGTGATCACGACGGTCTTGCCCTCCAGGGAGGTGCGGGTGCGGGCCATGGTCGTTCCTCTCGACGAAAACCAGTGCGATCGTACCAGTTGATGTATCGCAGCGCGACGGCTTCACGCTCCGTCAGCGAGGTGGTCGGGACCACGTCACCCGGGCCTCCCCCTGCGGCTGCGTCGGCTGCGGTCGACGTCGCGGCGGCCTCCGAAAGGGCCTCGACCGGAGCGGGACCAGCGCCCCGCCCGAGCCCCCGACCTGCGGCATCCGTTTCGGACACTTCCGGGGCACGTTTCGGGGTCGAAGTGCCCCGAATGTGTCCGAATCGGCGCGGGCCCGGCGTTTTGACGCGGTGACGTCGGTTCGTGCGTCCGAAATCGACACCAAGTCGTCAGAACGCGGGGCGGGGCCGGAGAGATCGGGTGGGTCCGGTGCCCCTCCTCCGTCGAGGCCCTTTCGGAGGCCACCTTCGAATCCCGCCGCGCCGACGCAGCCGCAGGTCCACTCTTCGGACAGTTCCGGGGCGGTCACCCCGGTCCCAACGCCCCGGAAGTGTCCGAATCGGAGCGACGCGACCGGCCGCGCGTCGGTGCCGGAAAGCGTCCGCCTCGACCCCTAGCGTGATCCCCGAGGACGAGGGAGAGGCAGGTGGTCGGGCGATGCGGGCCAACCGGTTCGACGGCTTCTGCTCCGCGTGCGCCCAGCACGTGCACGCCGGGGCCGGGCACCTCACCGGCACGCCCGGGGCCTGGCGCACGTGGTGCGTCGCCTGCTCGCCGCGGCCTCCGCAGCGCGGCGACCACGACGGGTGGCACCGGCTGCCCCTGGCCTCGCTCGACCTCGAGACCACCGGCACCGACCCCCTGCGCGACCGGGTCGTCAGCTACGCGCTGCTCGACGAGCCCGGGTTCGAGATCACCGGGCTCGTGCAGCCCGGTGTCCCCGTGCCCGAGGCGGCGGCGCAGGTGCACGGCATCACCGACGCGATGCTGGCCGACGCGCCCACGCCCGCCGAGGCGCTGCCGGTCGTGCTCGACTGGGTGCAGACGCTCGTCGAGCGCCGGGTCGGTCTCGTGGTCTTCAACGCCTGCTACGACCTGTCCATGCTGCGCGCCGAGGCGGTGCGGCACGGGCTGACCCAGCCGGACTGGGACCGGCTGCTCGTCGTCGATCCCTATGTTGTCGACTGGGGCGTCGAGCGAGGCGGTCTCGGACGTCGGCGGCTCGGCGACGTCGCCGCCTACTACGGGGTCACGCTCGACGGTGCGCACGACGCCACGTGCGACGCGGTCGCCGCGCGGCAGGTCGCGGTCGAGCTGGCCGCCCGGCACGCGCACGTAGGCGGCCTCGACCTCGACACGCTCATGGCCAGCCAGCGATCGTGGTACGCCGAGCGTGCCGAGGACTGGAACGCCTACGCCCGCAAGGCCGGGCGCGACCTCGACGACCCCGCCGGCTGGCCGCTCGTCGGCTGACGGGCGCCTACGCCACGACGGTGCCGCGGACCCGGGCGAGGATCGCGGCGGCTGCGGCCGCCGGCTCCTCCTCGGGGATCCAGTGCGACGTGCCCTCGAGCACCGTGTAGCGGTAGTCGGCCGTCACGTGCTCGCCGCACGCGTCGGCACCGGACCGGCCGATCGCCAGGTCGTCGGTGCTCCACACGTAGGTGGTGGGCACCTCGACGGCGGGCAGGTCGCCCAGGTCGGACGTCATGGCGCGGTACCAGGCGAGGGCGGCGGTGAGCGCCCCCGGCTGCTGCAGCTGCGCGACGTAGGCGTCGACGAGCTGGTCCGGGACCGCGCCCTGGTACATCGCCCGCAGGCGTCGGGCGTCGTCCTCGAGCAGGAGGGTCTCGGCCTTGCCCTCCTGGCGCAGGAGCCCGATGTAGGAGGCCTTGTCCTTCGCCTCCTCGTCGCCGCGCAGGGCGGCGTTGTAGGCGGCCAGGTGGGGGACCGAGAACGCGGTGAGGGTCCGCAGCCGGTGTCCGTGGTGGGCGGCGACGTACCAGGCCACCGCCGCACCCCAGTCGTGGCCGACGAGGTGGAAGGTCTCGAGGCCGAGCGCGTCGGCGAGGTCGACCACGTCCTGGGCGAGCGCAGCCGTCGTGTAGGCCTCGACCGCGTCGGGTCGAGCGTGAGGGGAGTAGCCCCGCTGGTCCGGCGCGACGACGCGCAGGCCGGCCTCGGCGAGCACCGGCGCGACCTCCGACCACGTCAGGGAGGTCGCGGGGAAGCCGTGCAGCAGCACCACGGGCTCGCCGGAGTCGGGGCCGGTCGTGCGCACGTCGAACGTCAGGTCGCGGACGGGGACGGGCTCGGTCTCGTCGAACGTCATGTGCCCATCCTCACGCACGGCGGGGCCGCCGGTCAGGAGGGCGGGGCGCCGATGCGCTGGAGCGCCGCCGCGTCGAGCGCGGCGCCGGTGGCGACGTCGGGCGCGGTGCCGCCGCGGTCGGCGTGCACCCACCAGCGGTCCGCGTCCGAGGCCGGCTCCTGGGGGTAGTGCGCGACGGCGTCGTCGAGCAGGTCCTCGAGGGCGGTCCTCAGGCGCATCGTCAGGTCGTGGACACTCTCACCCTCGACGGGCAGCAGGGCCTCGCCCACGACCACGTCCACCACCACGCCGCGGCGCAGGGTGCGTCGGCCGTCGACGGTGAGCAGCCGGTGTCCGCCCCACACGACGCACGGCACGAGCGGCACCGGGGCGCCCGTCACGCGCGCCCCGTGGAGGGCGAGCCCGGCCGCGCCCGGCTTGAGCGCCTTGACCCGGAACGAGCGGCTGATCGTGGCCTCCGGGAATACGCCCACCGCCTCGCCGTCGGCCACGAGACGCCGGGCGCGTCGGTAGGCGCTCGCCCCGGCCCAGCGCTCCACCGGGACGTGGCCCATGGCCCGCATGGCCCGGCCGACCAGCGGCAGCTCGAACACCGAGGCCTTGCTCATGAAGCGGACCAGGCGGCCACGCTCGCGCGCGGCCCAGCCGACCAGCACGAAGTCGAGGAAGCCGGTGTGGTTGCTCGCCAGCACCACGGGACCCGCTGCGGGGAGGTTCTCCAGGCCGCGTCCTCGCAGTCGGACGCCCCATAGGCGCAGCACGACGGCGCCCAGCCGGTTCACGACCCGGTAGGTGCGATCGGTGCGGTGGTGTCCGCCGGTGCCACGTGCCACGTCAGGGGTTCGGCGCGGACGGGGTCTCGGACGGGAAGCAGTCCGTGGCGCGCGCGACGTGACCGGTGCGCAGGCCCCCGGCCGCCAGCAGCAGGATCGCCGCGCCGTAGAGCGCCATGATCGGCACCGACACCACGGCCGACCCGGGATCGACCCGACCGGCCTCGCCGAGGGCGATGATGCCGTCGGAGACCAGGAACAGCCCGCCACCGACACCCGCCAGGCGGTCGACGGTCGAGGCGGTCACCGCCGTGGCCAGGAGGAGCGCCGCGTAGACGGGGATCACCGGGCGCAGGTCGGCGGCGAGTCCGCCCCAGGCCCACGCGACGACCACGACGCCGGCCACGAGGTACAGCGCGACCAGCGCGACGGACGGCCGGTGCACCCGCAGGGCCCCGGCGCGCACGAAGAGCGTCACGAAGCACACGTGGGCCGCGGCGAACGAGGCCATCCCGGCGACGAACAGGTCGTCGAGCTCGAGGAGGAGGTCGCCCCCGAGGCAGAGCAGGAGTGCCAGGGCGAGCAGGCGTGGACCGCGGGACGTCAGCACCCAGGCGACGAGAACGGGTGCGAGCAGGCACTTGGTGACGCTGTCCCAGGGGGTCACGTCGGCGGCCAGCAGCACGAGGTGCACGACGAGCACCCCGAGGAAGGCCGCGACGAACGGGGTGGCCGCGCGCCACGGCGCACGAGCGGTCTCGAGCAGGCTCATCGGCGCAGGCTACCCCGCGGGGGCGAGGTCGCGCGGGTCGTCGGTGACCCCGTTCTCGACGCGGCGGGAACGCTTGTCCTCGTACATCGAGACGTCGGCCCGCCGGAACGCGGCGTCGGCCGGTTCGTCGCCGGGGTACACGAGCGACCACCCCACGGAGACCTCCACGTCGTGCTGCGCGAAGGACGCGCGATAGCGCCGCAGCATCTCCCCGAGCGACCGTGGGGACACGTCCTCGACCAGCACGGCGAACTCGTCGCCGCCGTACCGGGCTGCGGTCTCCCCGTCGCGTTGTGCCGCGGTCAGGGCGGCGGCGACTCGTCGCAGGACGGCGTCTCCCTCGGTGTGGCCGAGGTCGTCGTTGACCGCCTTGAGACCGTCGACGTCGGCGACGACCACGGCGGCGAGATCGCCGTACGCGCTCGTGCGCACGGCCGCGTCGGCCAGCAGGGCGTCCCAGCCGCGTCGGTTGACCAGGCCGGTGAGCGCATCGGTCTGGGCCAGCGCCTCCGCGGAGCGCCGCGCGCGGTCGCCGCTCTCGAGCCGGCGCGCCAGGGACACGTGGGCGCCGAGCAGGTGGCTCAGCAGGCCCAGGAGCTCGACGTCGACGTCGGCCGACTGCTGGAGCGGTTCGACTCCGAGACCGCAGAGCATGCCGAACATCTCGCCCTCGGCGTCGATGATGGGCTGGCTCGCGTAGCTGCGCGTGGCCCCGATCGTGAGGTCGCGGTAGTCCGGGTGGGTCGTCACGTCCTCGACGACCGGGTCGGCGCCCAGGTCGACGACCCGCCGGCAGAAGCTGTCGGCCCAGTCGCGCCGGTCGCCGACGGCGATGAGGCTCTCGCCGCCGACGTGCAGGTGGACCTGCTCGCCCCCGACGACCCGGTTGACGGACCAGTCGCTGATGGGGGTGTGCTTCCGCAGGTACGCCACGACCCGGTTCGCGACGGCGCTGAACGTGTCGGAACCTTCGGGCGGGAGGTCGAGGGTGGTCATGCACCCATCCTGCCCGGGGCCCGGTGGCCGTGAGGTGCGAACCGGAACGTGGCCGGTACCAGAACGGGAGCGACGGTACTCACCCTGGTACGCTCGGGCTCGTCCAGACCATGGAGGGGAAGGCCGTCATGCCCGTCGAACGCCTCATGCCGACCGAGGAGTCGGCCGACCTCGTCGCGCTGACCCGCGAGCTCGTCGACGACAAGCTGCGACCGCGCGTGGCCGAGGCGGAGGCCACCGCCACGTTCCCGCGCGACGCGTTCGCCACCCTCGGTCGCGCCGGCCTGCTCGGGCTGCCGTACCCGGAGGAGCTGGGGGGCGGCGCCCAGCCGTACGAGGTCTACCTGCAGGTGGTCGAGGAGATCGCCTCGGCGTGGGCCAGCGTCGGTGTCGGCGTGAGCGTGCACGCACTCTCGTGCTTCGGACTGTTCGAGGCGGGCACGGACGAGCAGAAGGAGCGCTGGCTGCCCGACATGCTCGGCGGCGACCTGCTCGGGGCCTACTGCCTGTCCGAGGCGCACGCGGGATCCGACCCCGCCGCCATGCGCACCAAGGCCGTCCGGCAGGGGGACGAGTACGTCATCAGCGGCGCCAAGGCCTGGACCACCCACGGCGGGCAGGCCGACTTCTACAAGGTCATGGCCCGCACCTCCGACGACGGCGGGAGGGGCATCTCCTGCTTCCTCGTCCCGGCCGACGCCGAGGGCCTCACGGCCGACGTCCCCGAGCAGAAGATGGGCCTCATGGGCTCCACCACCGCCACGATGCTGTTCGACGGGGTGCGCGTGCCGGCCGAGCGACGCCTCGGGGCGGAGGGCCAGGGGCTGGCGATCGCGCTGGCGGGGCTCGACGCCGGACGCCTCGGGATCGCCGCCGTGGCCGTCGGGGTGGCCCAGGGCGCGCTCGACGCCGCCGTCGCGTACGCCAAGGAGCGCGAGACCTTCGGGAAGGCGATCATCGACCACCAGGGCCTCGGGTTCGTGCTGGCCGACATGGCCGCGGCCGTCGACTCGGCGCGTGCCACCTACCTGCACGCCGCCCGCCTCAAGGACGCCGGCCGTCCCTACGGTCGCGCGGCGTCGGTGGCCAAGCTCGTGGCCACCGACAACGCCATGAAGGTCACCACCGACGCCGTCCAGGTGCTCGGGGGTGCCGGCTACACGAAGGACTTCCCGGTCGAGCGCTACATGCGCGAGACCAAGGTCATGCAGATCTTCGAGGGCACCAACCAGATCCAGCGGCTCGTCATCAGTCGTCACCTGAAGTAGAGAGAGAAGGACACCCCCATGCAGCTCACCGGAACGTCTGCCGTCGTCACCGGCGGTGCCTCGGGCCTCGGCGCGGCCACCGCCGCCGAGCTGGCCGCCGCCGGCGCCACCGTCGTCGCGATCGACCTGGCGCAGTCCATCGAGAAGGCGCCCGACGTGGACGGCGTCGTCCACGTCGAGGCCGACGTGACCGACGAGGGCCAGGTGCGCAACGCCGTGGCCGCCGCCGGTGAGCACGGTCCGCTGCGCGTGGCCGTCAACTGTGCCGGCATCGGCACCGCCGGGCGCGTGCTCGGCAAGGGCGGTCAGGGCATCCACGACCTCGCCGCGTTCGCGCGGACGATCAACGTCAACCTCGTCGGGTCGTTCACCGTGCTGGCCGTCGCCGCCGAGGCGATGGCCGCCACCGAGCCCCTCGAGCACGGCCAGCGTGGCGTGGTGGTGAACACCGCGTCGATCGCGGCCTTCGACGGCCAGATCGGGCAGGCCGCCTACTCCGCCAGCAAGGGCGGCGTCGTGGGCATGACCCTGCCGGTCGCGCGCGACCTCGCGCAGTACGGGATCCGCGTCAACACCATCGCCCCCGGCATCATCGACACCCCCATGCTCGCCTCGGTGGGCGACGACATCCGCGCGGCGCTGGCCAAGGGCGTCCCCTTCCCGCAGCGACTCGGTCGTCCCGAGGAGTACGCCCAGCTGGTGCGCATGATCGTGGAGCACGACTACCTGAACGGCGAGACCATCCGCATGGACGGCTCCCTGCGGATGGCGCCGCGATGAGTGGGGCCGTGGACGGTGGGGCCCCCGTCCTGCTGAGCGTCGCCGACGGCGTCGCCCACGTCGAGCTGAACCGGCCCGACGCCTCGAACACGATCGACCTGCCGTGGACCGAGGCGTTCACGAGCGCGCTGCAGCAGGTGGGCGACGACGACACCGTGCGTGTCGTGCTGCTCACTGGTCGGGGCCGCATGTTCTGCGCCGGAGGCGACCTCGGCGCCATGGACGCGGCGCCCGACCGGTCGGCGTACCTGCAGGAGCTGGCCGACGCTCTGCACGTGGGGGTGCGTCTGCTCGACGGCCTCGACAAGCCGGTGGTCGTCGGGGTGCACGGCGCTGCGGCGGGCGCGGGCCTGTCGCTCGTGCTCGGCGGCGACCTGGTCGTGGCCGGTCGGTCGGCGTCCTTCGTCACCGCCTACACGTCGGTCGGCCTGACGCCCGACGGAGGGCAGTCGTGGCTGCTGCCCCGGGTGGTCGGGCTCCAGCGTGCGCTCGAGCTCACCCTCACGCCGCGTCGGCTCTCGGCCGACGAGGCCCAGGAGTGGGGGATCGTCGGGCGCGTCGTGGAGGACGAGGCGGTGGCCGACGAGGCGCACGCGCTCGCTCGACGTCTGGCCGACGGTCCGGCCGCGGCGTTCGGCCGGGCGCGACGTCTGCTGCGCAGCTCCTACGACACCGGGCTGTCGGACCGGCTCGACGTCGAGGCGCGCACCATCGCGGCCTCGGTGGCCGAGCCCGAGAGCACTGCGCTGATCACGCGGTTCCTGTCACCCCGTCGCTGACGACGCCGCCGGCGGCGGCCCCGCCGAGCACGGGCTCGATGCACAGCTGGAGCACGTCGACCAGGGCGTCGACCAGGTCCTCGCGGGAGCGCGCGCCCGGGTCGGCGAGCCAGCGCGACACGACAGCGTCGGCGAGTCCCACGAGCCCGGTGGCGTAGACGTCGCGCAGGGGCAGCCGGCCGGAGGCGTCGGGACCGAGGAGCTCGCCGGCGATGGACGCCACGACGGTGACGACCACGTCGGTGATGCGATCGACCGGGCTGCCGGACCCGGGAGCCGACGGGAGCGCGCGCACGAAGTCGTAGAGCGGGCGGTGGTCGAGGACGAAGTCGAGGTAGGCGTCGAGCGTCCCCCGCAGGCCCGCCTCGATGCCGTGGTCCGCGGTCATGCGGGCGATCACGTGCTCGAGCAGCATCGACACCACGCGGTCGGCGATCGCGACGTCGAGGTCGTGCCGGTTCTCGAACTGGCGGTAGAGCACCTGCCGCGTCACGCCGCAGGCGCGGGCGATGGACTCCACGGGGGCGTCGGGGCCTTCGCGGTCGAGCACCTCGATCGCCGTCCCGGTGATCTCCTCGCGCCGGCGCTCCCGGTGCCCGACCCAGCGGCTCGCGCGGCCGTCGGGCGGGCCGGGTGGCGTG
>NZ_LMMY01000011.1:37070-42971 GCF_001422865.1 Aeromicrobium sp. Leaf272 | reverse complement strand
CCTGGGCCGCCCGCGTCATCGCCGTGCAGATCATCGCGGTGCTGACGATGATCGCGATCGGCCTGGTCGTCCTGCTGCCCTACCTCCCGCGGCTCGCGGCTGCCGGCGCGGCGCTGCCCCAGATCACCGAGTCGGCCGAGCGGTCGCCGACGACCCTCGACCAGGTCGAGCGCATCGACGGCAACGTCGAGAAGGTGGTGCCCCCGGTGCTCGAGGCCGTGGCGGTGCTTCCGGAGGTCGGGGAGCAGCTCACCGAGCTGCTCGGGGTCGCACGCTCCCTCGGGTCCGCCGCCGACGGCGTCGTCGCCGCGGCCGAACCGTTGGCCGCCGTCGGCACCGACATCCGCGCGCTGCAGGAGCGGCTCGACGGCCTGGAGACGCAGCTGGGCAAGCTCGAGGCGCTCGGTGAGCCGCTCGACTCCCTCGCGGCGTCGGCCGAGCCGCTCCCCGGCCAGCTCGAGCAGCTCACCACGGCGGCGACGGCCATCGCGTCGCTCGTGGACGTCGTCGACCAGCTGGTCGCCTCGATCGGCCGCATCGAGCAGCACGCGGCCAACCTCGACCGCAAGACCGGCCCCGTCCTGCTCCCGGACCTCACCGGCGTCCGCTGACGACCCGGCTCGTCTCCCCGTTTCGGACACTTCCGGGGCGGTTCGGGGCGTCGAGGTGCCCCGGAAGTGTCCGAAACGCGGGGACGGGCGGGTCAGTCGGAGCGGGTGGCGTGGTCGACCAGCACGGCCAGCTGGTGGAAGGCGGCCGCGTCGTCGAGGCCCGTGTCGGCCTCCACGGCACCGCGGTGGATCGCCTCCAGCACGAGCCCGGCGACGGCTCCCACGAAGCGTGGCTCGAGGCGTCGCCGCCCCGAGGCCTCGACGAGCTCCTTGACCCGCTGTGCCGCCAGGCGCACGTTGGTGCGGTAGACGTCGCGGGCGGGCTCGTAGGCGTCGAGGTCGGCGAAGTAGGTGGGACCGGCGGGGGCGAGCTCCTCGGCGATCGCGTCGAGGTACACGCTGATGCGCCGGCCGGTGTCGGGCTCGGCGGCCACGCGACGCTCGACCGCCTCGGTGGAGCGGCGGAACGACTCGCGCACGGTCGCCTGGATGATCTGCTCCTTGCTCGCGGCGACCACGTAGAGCGTGGACTTGGAGCAGCCGAGACGGCGGGCGAGGTCCTCGAGGCTGAAGGCCAGGAAGCCCTCGGCGTGGAACAGTGGGATGAGCTCGTCGAGGAGGGCGCCGCGGCGTGCGTCGTCGCGGGCGGCGACGCTCGTCGGACGGACCATCGCACCAGGATACCCGGCGCAGTACCACAGGGGCTGTGTCGGTACTGGGAGCGTCGTGTCCACCGACTGGACGACGGCCCGGGCGAGGTCTGCCGGGTCCCGGGACAGGCACTACTGTCGGCAGCGTGGCACGGGGGCGTCGGGTCGAGGTGGCCGTGCTCGCGACCGTTGTCCTGCACGTCGACGACGAACCCGTCCGGCTGTCCGGTCTCGAGCGAGCGGTCCTGGCGCGCATCGCCCTGACGAGGTCGGCCACCGCCGCCTCCCTGCTGACGTGGCTGTACGGCGAGGACCCGCCGGCGTCGGCGCCGAACCGCGTGCAGGCGTTGATCTCGGGGATCCGACGCAAGTGCTCTGCCCCGGTGATCGAGACCACGCCGGGCGGGTACCGCCTCGTCCCCGACGTGCAGGTCGACGTCGAGCGGCTGGCGGTGCTGCGGGACCGCGCCCGTGAGCTGGCGGCGGTCGCGGACCCGGCCTGCCTGCGGTCCTTCCGCGAGGCGTCGACGCTCCTGGGTGACGAGTCGTTGCAGGACGTGCCGTCCACGGCCGCCGTCGAGATCGAGCGGTCCCGGCTCGACGCCGAGCGGCTCGCCCTGTGGGAGGAGCACGCCGCGGCCGCGCTCGCGCTGGGCCGCGCCGACCAGGTGGTCGCCGACCTCGCCACGCTGACGGCTCGGCACCCGTTCCACGAGGCGTTGCTCGCCCAGTACGTGCTCGTCCTGGCGTCGACGGGGCAGCAGGAGCGTGCTCTCGGGGTCTACCGCGAGGCCTACGACCGGCTCGACAGCGAGCTCGGGGTCGAGCCCTCGGCGCGCCTCAGGGAGGCGCACGCCGAGGTGCTGCGCGGGCCCCAGGTTCCCGCGCCGGTCGGTCGGGTCGCCCACGTTCCGCGCACCCTGCCGCGGCGGGCGCCCGGCTTCGTCGGTCGCGACGAGGAGATCGACCGCATCGTCGGGGCCGTCGCCCAGGTCGACGACGCGCCCCTCGTCGTCCACCTCACCGGTCTGGCCGGCATGGGCAAGAGCGCGCTGGCCGTGGAGGTCGGCCAGCGCCTGCGCGACGACTTCCCGGACGGCTCTCTGCACCTCGAGGCCGGCAGCGCGCCCGCGCTCGAGGTCGGTGCGGTCCTCGCCACCTTCCTGCGCCTGCTCGGGGTGCACCCCGACGCCGTCCCTGGCGGCACCGCCGAACGGGCCGCCCTCTACCGGTCGCTGCTCGACGAGCGGCGCGTCCTCGTGGTGCTCGACGGCGTCGACGCACACGCCGGGGCGACGTCGAGCGAGCTGTCGCTCCTGCTTCCGGCGTCGCCGGGGTCGATGGCGATCGTGTGCTCGCGCTACGACCTCGCCTGGTTGCAGCCGGACCTCCACGTGCAGGTGGGGCCGCTGTCCGGCACCTCCGGCCGAGCGCTCCTGGCCGGGGTGCTGGGGGACGACCGGATCCGTGCGGACCATGACGGTGCCGACCGGCTCGTCTCCACGCTGGGCGGCATGCCGCTCGCGCTGCGCCTCGCCGCCGGACGCGCGCGGCAGCGTCCGGACGTGGGGCTCTCACGCCTGGCCGAACGGCTGTCGTCCGGGGGACTGGGCACCGACGACGTGGCCGCCGCACTGGCGACGAGCCTCTCCGACGTGTGGGAGCGCGTGCCCGAGAGCGTGCAGGAGGTGGCCCGACGGGTCGCGCGACTGCCGGTGGCGACCTTCAGCGCCTGGGTCCCTGGCGCGCTGCTCGGCGACGACGCGGCAGGAGAGCACGCGATCGACGCGCTGTGCGCGGCGCACCTCGTGGAGCCGGTGCGCCGCAGCGGCCAGACCCCCCAGTTCCGACTCCACGACGTCGTGGCCCGGTTCCTCGTGGGCTCGCACGACGACGATGTCGACGTGGCCGACGTGGCACTCGTCGCCGAGCAGCTGCTGGCACGTGCGGTGGTGCCGTACCGGGACCATCCGACCCAGCTCGTCCCGGTCCCACCGGCACCGGGTCGGGCCGTCGGCGACGGTCCTCGGCGGGGCACGCCGGCCCTCCAGGAGCGCGAGTCGGCCGTGGCGTTCTTCGCGACGGAGAACGCCACGGCGCGGACCCTCGCGAGGACGCTCGCGCCGGTGCGGGCCGACCTCGCGTGGAGGCTGCTGGCGATCACGGCCCCGGCGCACCACGTGTCGCCGTCCGAGGGCGACTGGCTCGACGCCCTCGACGTGGTCGAGAAGCACCTCGACGCCATGGACGGCGACCGTCGACTCGGTGCGGCCCACCTCGACCTGTGCCGTGCGTGGCACCTGCAGTCCCGGGCCTCCTCCTCGGAGCCGGCGCGGGCACTCGCCGACGCCGCACGTCGGCGGCTCGTCGAGCAGGGGGCGCACGCACCTGCGACCGCCGCAGCCGTCGTGGCGGCGTCGTCGGCGCTCTCCGTGGGTCGGCGCGACCTGGCGGAGGCCGACCTCGCCGGGGCCGACGAGTCGCTGGACCACCTCGACGACGCGGTGCTCGCAGGCTGGGTCGAGATCATGCGTGGCACCGTCCACCACGACTACGACGAGCTCGACGCCGCAGCGGGTGCCTTCACCCGCGCCCGCGAGCTCCTGGCCGCCACCGCGGCGCGCGGCGCGTTCCGCCAGGCCACCCTCGAGCTGTCGCGCACCTGCCGGCGGCGGGGCTCGATCGACGCCGCCGAGGCGCTGATCGTCGAGGCGCTGGAGCTCTTCGACGGCGGGGTCGACGACCACGTCCACGGCTACGTCGTCGACGCCCGCGCCGAGGTCGCCGTCGCCCACGGCCAGGCGACGGAGGCGTTCGAGCGGGCGCAGGAGGCGCGGGCGTGGGCCCGGCGTGCTCGCGACGCCTTCCTGGCGGCCCGGTCGCGCCGCTCGCTCGCCGGCGCGCTGCGCCTGCTCGGCCGCCTCGAGGAGGCCGAGTCCGAGCTGGTGGCCAGCGTGGAGGAGCTCACCGCCCTCGGCCGGACGCTCAGCGCCGCTGCGTCGCTGCGCGACCTCGCCGTGCTGCTGGAGCTGATGGGCAGACCCGACGACGCCGGGGAGGCGTCGCGGCGCGAGCGTGAGGCGCGCGCCGCGGCGCGCCTGCACCGTTCACGGGTGGATCCCACGGGACCGACCCCTCGTGCGGTCCCGTCCGGCTCCTCCTAGGTCGTCCACGTCGTCGATCGTCGCGGACGCCGCTGCGAGGACGCTGCGAACGACGCGGAGCAGGATCGCAGCGCCGGTCGACAGCCTGGTGGGGTTGGCGCGGCAGAGGCTGCGCCCCGACATCGGAGGACCCATGAACACACGACGCACCCTCGTGGCCGCCGCGGCCGGCTCGATGGCCTCGGCCGCCCTGCTCGCCGGATCACTGGCCACCGGAACGGCCACCGCCTCCACGGTCTCGACGGAGGCCGAGGCGTCGGCCCAGGCCCGTCCGGCCTTCAAGGTGCCGTTCCGCTGCGGCCAGACCTGGCGAGCCGACACCCGCGACGGCCACAGCCCGTCGAGGTACGCGATCGACTTCAACCGAGGTGGCGGCAACGACGACCTTGGGCTGCCCGCGGTCGCGAGCGCGGCCGGCACCGTGACGAAGGTGCGTCGCCTGACGACCAGCTACGGCCACTACGTCGAGATCTCCCACGGCGGCGGCTGGTCGACGCTCTACGCGCACCTGCAGGAGGGCAGCATCAACGTCTCGGAGGGTCAGCGCGTCACGGCGACCACGCTGGTGGGCAAGGTGGGCAGCTCCGGCGGGGACTTCACGTCCCACCTGCACTACGAGCAGAAGCTCAACGGCGCGGTGCAGCCGGCGGTCATGGGTGGACGCGCCGCCACGTACCCGGCCACGCCCGGACCGAGCTTCACCCGCCCCTGCTGATCGGGGTCGCACGACGTCGGGGTCCGCACCTCAGCGGGCCCCGACGTCGTCGTGCGGGCGCTCAGGCCAGCGCGGTCGCCAGCGGGGTGGCCGGCCGGCCGGTGAGGTCCTCCACCGCGGAGGTGACCTCGGCGAGGCGGCCCTCGCGGATGGCCGTGCCGAACGAGGCGAGGAGCTCGGCCACGAAGGTGGGCAGTCCGGCCTGCTCCAGTCCTGCGACGTAGGCGGCGTCGTCGACCTGGACGACCTGGACCGGCTCACCCCGGCGCTCGGCGGCGAGGGCGGCGATGTCGGCGGCCGTCACCGACGTGGGTCCCGTGACATCGAGTGCCGTGTCGTCGACGTCGGTGCTCAGGAGGGCGCCCACTGCGGCGGCCGCGCAGTCGGCCCTCGTCACGTACGCGGCGCCGGCCTCGCCCGTGTTGGTCACGTAGGTGCCGGACGCCGCGGCCTGCGCCACCACGTCGGACTGCATGTCGGCGTAGAGGTTGTTGCGCAGGAAGGTCCAGCGCAGGCCGCTGTCACGCAGGGCCTGCTCGGTGCCGAGGTGGTCGGGGGCCACGAGCGCGGGGTTGTCCTCGCTCGGGTCGGGCACGGACGTGTAGAGCACGCGGCGGACGCCGGCCTTCGCGGCGGCCTCCACGGCAGCGCGCTGGCCCTCGAGTCGGGAGCCGACGACGTCGGTGGAGACGAGGAGGAGCTCGTCGATGCCGGTGAACGCCTCCACGAGGCCCTCGGGGCTGTCGAAGTCGGCCGCGCGG
>NZ_LMMY01000011.1:31536-37060 GCF_001422865.1 Aeromicrobium sp. Leaf272 | reverse complement strand
CGACCTGCTGGAGGAGGAGCTCCGCGGCGAGCGAGCCGAGCTGTCCGGTCGCGCCGGTGATGCCGTAGGTGGTCATGAGGTTCCTTACTGTCATCAGTCTGGTTGCTGTTGAGGTAACTATAACCACACTGGTGGCGGTATGGCATCATGGGGGCATGGCCAGCCCGCAGAGCACCCAGTTCGCCGTGGCCGTGCACGTCCTCACCTACCTCGCCGGAAGCGGGGCGGGTCCGTCGGCGTCGCATCCCCGCACCGTGGGTGCGACGGAGCTCGCGGCCAGCACGCAGGTGACGCCCGTGCACGTGCGACGCGTGCTCGCTCCGCTGAGGGAGGCCGGCATCCTGGCGTCCACGCCCGGCGCCCGCGGCGGCTGGCGCCTGCTCGTGGAGCCCGAGCGGATCACGCTCGACACCGTGTGGCGCCTCGTCCGCGGGGACGAGCCGGTGCTGGCGATCCACCTGCCGAGCCCGAGGTGCCCTGTCGGGCGCAGCATCCAGGACGGCCTGCACGACGTCGACGCGGCGGTCGCGCGCGCCACCGAGGAGGCCCTGGCGCGGACGACCGTCGCCGACCTCATCCCGGTCGAGGGGTAGGCCTCCGAAGGAGTGTCCGAGGTCGAGTCTATGTTCGATACATGGATGGAAACGGCAACGCGGGAGCGCTCGAGGCACTGGGTGTCCTCGCGCGCGAACGGGGTCGGGCCGAGGCTGCGGAGCTGGCCGCGATGCTGCGGTTCCGCGAGGCCGAGCTGACCCGCACCGCAGCCATCGAGTCCCCCATGACGCGCCTGGTCGAGCGGTCCGCGATCGGCTTGGAGATCGGCCAGGCCGTGGGCCTGTCCGAGGCACAGGTCAGCGCCCGCCTCGCCGCGGCCGACCGGCTCCGGTCAGGGGTCCCGCAGACGTGGAATGCGTTCATGACCGGACGCATCGACTGGGCCCGCGCCCGTGAGATTGCCGGCACCGTGGCCGTGCTGGAGCTGCCCGAGTCGCTCGAGCGCCTCGACGACACCGTCGGCCGGTACGCCAGCACCCATACCGTGGCTGAACTGCGCGCCTGGCTGAAGCGGTTCGTCGCGCGCGTCGAGGCCGAGCAGGCCGCAGCCCGGGCCGAGGCCGCCCGGCGTCAGCGCGACGTCACCATCACCCACGTCGACGACGGCATGGCATGGGTCAACGCCTTCGTGCCCTCTCACCAGGCCGCCGCGATCGACGCGCGGCTGCGGCGCACCGCGCGACCCGAGGGCGACGATCGGACCCGTGGTCAGTTCCGCGCCGACACGTTCGTCGACCTGCTGCTGGCCACCGACGACCCCACCCCCGCACGCACCCGCACCGACATCGGCGTCGTCATCGACGGACCCGTTCTCGCCGGAGTCGAACCCGGACCCGCCGTCGCCGACGACGGCACCTGGACCGTCCCGGCCGAGTGGATCCTCGACCACCTCGACGCCCACCACACCTTCTTCCACCGGCTCCTGGTCGACCCGATCACCAAGGACACGCTCGCCCACGAGTACGTCGGACGGTTCGCCCCCGACACCCTCGCGGCCGCGATCGCGTTCCGCGACGCCGTCTGCCAGACACCCGGCTGCACGAGACCCGCCCGCGACTGCGACATCGACCACCGCGTCCCACACCCACGCGGACCCACCACCGGCGAGAACACCTGGGCACTGCACCGACGACACCACCGACTCAAAGGCCACCGCACCCTGCGCTGGATCCTGCCCTCCGGCCGCACCATCGACGCCGAACCCGCCACCCACGGCCTCCCCCACGGAGACACCGCCCACGTCGAACGCGCCCTCGCCCGCGCTGTCGCCCAGCTCTGAGACCGACCTCAGCGGGCGGTGAGCACGACCTCGGTTCCGGTGTGCTGGGTGCCGGTCTGCCTCAGGTGGCGCCATCCGCGGGTGTACCCGATCTCGGTGCCCTCGATCCGAACGGTGCCGGCCCGGCGTGGGGTCACACGGACCATGAGGTCGTTCCGACGCCAGTCGATCTGACCAGCGGTGGCGGGACGGACCGAGGCGCAGTACCGGTCGAGCTCGCCGGCGCCGGCGCCGAGACGATCGTCACCGTCAAGCTCGCACAGCACGACGTCGATGTCGGCGTCGGCAGTGTTCTCGGTGATCCTGGGCTCGAGGGCGTGAGTCGTCACCTGCTCCTGGATCGAGGTGACGGACAGGTTGACGTCGAGCGTCTCGCCGACCACGAGCTGGGCGGACACGGCGTCGCCGTACGGACCGAAGGCGTCCGGTCGCGACCACCACACGACGAAGGCGCCGATGGTCACGACGGCGACGGTGGCGGCGACCCAGCGGAGGTAGCGGGGTCCGCGTCGGGTGACCCTCGGTGGGTCGAGCACGGTCTCGTCCATGAGGCACGGTCCCATCACGGGACGACTCGTGTCGGCGGTTTCGAGAATCCTCCGCCGGACTGCTCACCTGCGCAGCAGCAACAGATCCATGACCCAACCGGCTTCGACCTTCGCTGCGGCACGCTTCGCGGTGATCTCGGCCGCGACGCTCCTGACGGCACCGGCGACGAGGCGTTCGGACGGTGATCCGAGGTTGGCGCCCCACCAGACGTGCCAGTCGTCGAGGCCGCTCAGGTCGGTTCCCGACGTCAGGAAGACGACGACGTTGTCCTGCTCCTGCTCGAGGGCCTCGCGGAGCCGGCGCTCGGTGGTCACGTGGATCGGCTGCCCGACCTCGTGCAGCACGATCCGGTGCCGGGCGGCGAGCAGCTGCAGCGCGGAGATCCCGGGCAGCACGTCCCAGTCGAACGTCAGGTTCCCGCGCGCAAGCACGCGTTCGACCACGCGGATCGTCGAGTCGTAGAAGGCGGGGTCGCCCCACACGAGCAGGACTGCGTCGCCCGGATGTGCGATGAGCGCCGACTCCCAGGCTGCGGCCCGTGCCTCGTGCCAGTCGCCGACCGCGGACTCGTAGTCGAGGGCTGTCCTGTCCCGCGGTGGATCGACGACCTCGACCACCCGCAGGTCGGGCGCGTGGTGGGCCAGTACCTCTTGGCGCGCGGCGGCGAGCGGGTCACCGGCCCGCTTCACCGTCACCAGCGCGACCGACGCCGACCGCAGCGCCGCGACCGCCTCGACGGTCAGGTGGTCGGGGTGGCCGAGACCGATCCCGACCAGGGTCACTCGCCGCGTCACGCGTGGCGGTCCTCGAGGTCTCCCTCGAGGTCGAGGTAGACCTGCTGCATCGCGGCGACGACCTCGGGGTCGGGCTCGGCCCAGAGGCCGCGCTCGGCCGCCTCGCCCAGTCGCTCGACGATGCCGCGCAGCGCCCAGGGGTTCGACTTCCGCATGAACTCCTGGTTGGTCTCGTCGAGGACGTACTCCTTGGCGAGCGACTCGTACATCCAGTCGTGCACGACGCCGGCGGTGGCGTCGAATCCGAACAGGTAGTCCACCGTGGCGGCCAGCTCGAACGCACCCTTGTAGCCGTGCCGCTGCATCGCGCCGATCCAGCGCGGGTTGACCACGCGGGCGCGGAACACCCGGTTGGTCTCCTCCTGCAGCGTGCGCGTGCGCACCGCGTCGGGCGACGTCGAGTCGCCGACGTACGCCTTCGGCTCGGCGCCGGTCAGCGCGCGGACCGTCGCGATCATGCCGCCGTGGTACTGGAAGTAGTCGTCGGAGTCGGCGATGTCGTGCTCGCGGGTGTCGATGTTCTTCGCCGCCACCGCGATGCGGCGGTAGTTGGCACGCATGTCCTCCGACGCCGGGGCGCCGTCGAGGTCGCGACCGTAGGCGAAGCCGCCCCACGCCGTGTAGACCTCGGCGAGGTCGTCGTCGGTCTTCCAGTTGCCGGCCTCGATGACCTGCAGGATCCCGGCACCGTACGAGCCCGGCTTCGAGCCGTAGATGCGCGTCGTGGCCCGGCGCTCGTCGCCGTGCTCGGCGAGGTCGGCCTGGGCGTGGGCACGCACGAAGTTCTGCTCGAGCGGCTCGTCGAGCTCGGCCACCTGGCGGATGGCGTCGTCGAGGATGCCGATGACGTGCGGGAACGCGTCGCGGAAGAAGCCGGAGATGCGGACCGTGACGTCGATGCGCGGACGACCGAGCTCCTCCAGCGGGACGACCCGCAGGCCGTTCACCCGGCGCGACGCCGGGTCCCACTCGGGCTCGACGCCGATGAGGGCCAGCACCTCGGCGATGTCGTCGCCCGACGTGCGCATGGCCGACGTGCCCCAGACCGACAGGCCCACGGAGCGCGGGTACTCGTCGGTGTCGGCGAGGTGCCGCTCCACGAGCGACTCGGCCATCGACCGGCCGGTCTCCCACGCCAGTCGCGACGGGACGGCCTTCGGGTCGACGGTGTAGAAGTTGCGACCGGTCGGCAGCACGTTGACGAGTCCGCGCAGCGGGGAGCCGGACGGACCGGCGGGGATGAAGCCGCCGTCGAGCGCGTGCAGCACGTGGTCGAGCTCGTCGGTGGTCTGCGCGAGGCGCGGGACCACCTGCGTGGCGGCGAAGTGCAGGACGTCGCGGACGACGGGGTCGTCGTGCAGGCCGTCGACGGCGGAGGGGTCCCAGCCGGCCTCCTCCATGCCCTGCACCAGGGCGTGCGCCTGCTGCTCGATCTCGTCGATGGCGCGCAGGGCGTCCTCACCCTCCTTGAGGCCGAGGGCCGACCGCAGGCCGGGGACGGCTCCGGTCTCGCCGCCCCAGATCTGGCTCGCCCGCAGGATCGAGAGCACGAGGTTCACGCGCGCCTCGCCCGCCGGAGCCTGGCCGAGGACGTGCAGGCCGTCGCGGATCTGGGCGTCCTTGATCTCGCAGAGCCAGCCGTCGACGTTGAAGATGAAGTCGTCGAAGTCGTCCTCGTCCGGGATGTCGTCCAGGCCGAGGTCGCGGTGCATCTCGGCCGCGCGCATGTGCGTCCAGATCTGCGAGCGGATGGCCGGCAGCTTGGCCGGGTCCATCGCGGCGATGTTGGCGTACTCGTCGAGCAGCTGCTCCAGCTTGGCGATGTCGCCGTAGCTCTCGGCCCGCGCCATCGGCGGGATGAGGTGGTCGACGATCGTGGCGTGGGCGCGACGCTTGGCCTGCGCGCCCTCGCCCGGGTCGTTGACGAGGAACGGGTAGATCAGCGGCAGGTTGCCGATGGCGGCGTCGGTGCCGCACGACGCCGACAGGGCCGCGTTCTTGCCCGGCAGCCACTCCATCGAGCCGTGCTTGCCCAGGTGCACGACGGCGTGCGCGCCGAACTCCTCTTCCACCCAGCGGTAGGCCGCGAGGTAGTGGTGCGAGGGCGCCATGTCGGGGTCGTGGTAGATCGCGACCGGGTTCTCGCCGTAGCCGCGGGGCGGCTGGATCATCAGCACGACGTTGCCGGCGCGGATCGTGGCGAGCACGATCTCCTGCTCACCGTTGACGAACAGCTTGCCCGGTGCCGGGCCCCACGCCTCGAGCATGCCGTCGCGCAGGTCGGGGTGGAAGCCGTCGAACCACTCGCGGTACCGGGCGGCGGGGATGCGCACGTGGCTCTCGGTGA
>NZ_LMMY01000011.1:12779-31507 GCF_001422865.1 Aeromicrobium sp. Leaf272 | reverse complement strand
GTCGCCGGCCTCGGTGAGGTCGTCGCGCTCCAGACCGGGGATCTGTCCGGGCTCGCCGAGGTCGTAGCCGGCGTCGCGCATCGCGCGCAGCAGCCGGATGGTGGAGGCGGGGGTGTCGAGGCCGACGGCGTTGCCCACCCGGCTGTGCTTCGTCGGGTAGGCCGACAGCATGAGCACGACCTTGCGCTCGGCCGGCGGGGTGTGGCGCAGGCGGGCGTGGGCGGCGGCGATGCCGGCCACGCGCGCGCTGCGCTCGGGGTCGGCCACGTAGCGGGGGAGACCGTCCTCGTCGACCTCCTTGAAGGAGAACGGGGCGGTGATGATCCGACCGTCGAACTCCGGGATCGCGATCTGGTTGGCCGAGTCGAGCGGCGAGACGCCGTCGTCGGAGGCCTCCCACTCGGCGCGGCTCGAGGTGAGGCTGAGGCCCTGGAGGATCGGGATGTCGAGGGCCTTGAGACGCGCGACGTCCCACGACTCGTCGTCGCCGCCGGCGCTGACGGTGCCCGGCTTCGTGCCGCCGGCCGCGAGCACCGTGACGATGAGGGCGTCGAGGTTCGCCATCTCCTCGAACAGCGCGTCGGGGGCGGCGCGCAGCGACGAGCTGAAGATCGGGACGCCGACGGCGTCGCCGGTGTCGTCGATCGCGTCGGCCAACGCGTGCGCGAAGCCGGCGTTGCCGCTGGCCTCGTGGGCGCGGTAGTACAGCACGCCGATCCTGGCCTTGCCCGTCTCGTCGTCGCCCTGCGGGCGAGGAGCAAGACCCCATTCCGGCAGGACCTTCGGGGGCTCGAACCCCTCGCCGGTCAGCATCACGGTGTCGGAGAGGAAGGCGTGCAGCTGGGCGAGGTTCTCGGGGCCGCCCTCCGCGAGGTACACGTGGGCGTCGGCGCAGACGCCGATCGGGACGGTCGACTGCTCCATCAGCTCGGCGCTGGGCGACTGCTCGCCGCCGAGCACCACCATCGGCTTGCCCGTGGCGCGGATGCGCGCGAAGCCCGAGCAGAGGTCCTGCGGCGAGCCGAGGATGCGCGCGACCACAAGGTCGGCCGCCTCGATCGCGGCGGCCATGTCCTGGTGGCCGGGCTTCGCCGGGTTGGCGTAGACGTAGTCGGCGCCGCTCGCGCGGGCCGAGAGCAGGTCGGTGTCGGACGTCGAGAGCAGCGCGATACGCGTCATCAGGGTTCCTCCTCGGGGTTCTCGCCCCGTGCGGTGGGAGTCGCCGCGGAAGGTGTCTGGCTGGCCTGCAGGCAGGCGTCACAGTGGCGGAACCGCGCCGGACTCGCACCGGCTTCCCTGATCCGCGGCGACGGATCGCGGTCAGCCTAGCGGCCTCGCGCCGGGATCACGCAGTCGCCGCAGTACCCGCCGCCGGGGATCCGGTAGTAGAGGCAGCAGGAGCGGCGCACGTACGGCGGTCCCACGTCGCCGGTGCCCGCGAGGGAGGGGTGGGTGAGCGCGTCGGCGCCGACGTCGAGCGCGGCGTCGCGCAGGTCGGGCCGGGCGAGCGTGGCCATCCTCAGCGCACCGAACGCCGCGGACGACGCGTTGCCCGCCAGCACCTGCTCCGACAGGCCATGGGCGGCGTGCAGACGACGGGCGAGGGGCTCGACCACGTCGGACAGGACGGCGTGCAGGTCGGCCGGACCCCAGGCGCCGGCCGCGAGAGGGAAGGTCCCGGTGGGCTGCTCACGCCAGTGGAGGTCGGCCGGGGCGTCGACGTCGAGCAGCAGCGCCCCGATCGTCGGCGACAGCAGCCGGGCGAAGAGACCGAGCGATGCGATCGAGGCGGCCACACGGGGTTCCACCTCCGCGTTCGAGCGGGACCGGAGGACCAGGTGCGCCGCGACGACGCGGTGGTCCGGGAACGGGCCGTCGAGCAGCTCCGCGAGGGGGTGCCAGCCCGGCCCCGCGACGTCGGGGTCGACGGCGAAGAACTCGCCCAGCCGGGCGAGCGCGGTCACTCGGGTGACCCGGGCTCACGCTCCCGGTCCGCCTCCAGCTCGCGCTTGAGCCGGTCGAGCGTGCGTCGGATGTTGCCGCGCTGGAACGTGGCGAAGGAGTCCCGCCCGGTGGCCACGCGGTCGAACACCGAGGCCGTCCAGTCGGGCCAGCCCTTGCGGCCGTCGACCCAGGTCTCCGTGACGAGCGTGCCTCCCACGGCCGGCTCGAACGCGTACTCCCACGTGGCGACGCGCACCGGCAGCAGCCGCTCGCCCAGTCCCCACGCACGCACGTCGAAGGCGAACCGTCGGCCGGGCTCGGCGATGGTCACGACGCAGCGGGTCCGCCACCGACCGCGACCGCGCTTGTTGTCGCCGACGAACACCGTGCCCTTGACCACGGGAGCGTCGGGATCGGCCAGCGTCGCGCCGGTGTTCTCGGGGCTCCAGCGCCCCATCTGCCGCACGTCGCTGACCGCGGCGTAGGCGGTCTCCGGGTCGACGCCGACGACCACGGTGTCGCTGACGGTGAGGGCTCGGGACATGCAGGGGAGGCTACTCGCGTGCACGTGCTCGCACCGAGGGAAGGTGCGACGTCGTGACGCGGCTCGCACCCCGTGCCAGCATGACCGCCATGGACCTGCGCGAGGTGACCGACCGCACCAGCTGGCGCGACCCTTCCCCGCCGAGCCTGCCCCCCGTCGAGGTGCCGACGTGCACGCACCCGCCGGACGCCGAGATCGGGGCCGGCCGGGTGGACCTGTTCGGCATCGACCACGACGACGTCGCCCGGTTCCACCGCACGAGTCGCGGTCTCACCCACGCCTACACGGCCGGTCGCCCGCACGACGGGGCCGTCCTGAGGCACGTCCCGATGGGCTACACCCAGCTCTACGACCACGAGAAGGTCGCCGTGGTCCTCGACGGACGGGTGCTGCGGCTCTGGGCCGCTCGCGGCACCGTCCAGGCCTTCGACCTCGTGGTGCCGCCGTCGTCGGGGCAGGACCTGCTGGTACTGGGAGCGTCGCACCCCGTTCGGTATGCGGTGGGGGAGGCCTGCAACCTGTCGGCGCGGCTGCCCGGCGTCCCGGTGATGGTCGCGCGACGTCTCGCCGAGCACGGCTGGCACTGATGAGGTCCGCTGGGCACTCGGTACGGTTCCCCCGTGCCTGACCACACTGCGCCCGACCACAGCGTGCCTGACCTGACGTCCCCCACCTCCGTGCGCCCGCCGGACGCCGCGGCCCACGCCGCTGCCGCCGCCCGACTGGCCGACCTCGCCACGCCCCCCGGCGCGCTCGGACGTCTCGGCGACCTGGCCTGCTGGATCGCCGCCACACAGGGCGAGGTGCCGCCGCGTCCGGTCGAGAACGTTCGGGCCGTCGTGCTCGCCGGCGACCACGGCGTGGTCGGCTCGGGCGTCTCCGCGTTCCCGAGCGCCGTCACCCCCGCCATGGTCCGGACCTTCGCGTCCGGCCGGGCCGGCGTGAGCGTGCTCGCCGCCCAGCACGGCGTGAGCCTGCGCGTGCTCGACCTCGGCGTCGACGACGACCTCGACGGCCTGGCCGACGAGGTCCGCGCCTTCAAGGTGCGGCGCGGCTGCGGCTCCATCGACGTCGAGGACGCGCTCACGTCCGAGGAGACGGGCCTGGCGATCGAGCACGGTCGCACGATCGCGGCGCAGGAGATCGCGTCGGGTGCGCAGCTGCTGGTCACCGGCGACATGGGCATCGGCAACACGACCCCGTCGGCCGCGCTCGTGGCCGCGTCGCTCGGCCTCCCCGGCGTCGAGGTCGTGGGTCGCGGGACCGGCATCGACGACGCAGGTCTGGCCCGCAAGGCCGAGGTCGTCCAGACCGCGCTGGACCGTGCCGGCGAGCGTGTGGCCGACCCCGTCGACCGGCTCACCGCGCTCGGCAGTGCCGACCTCGCCGCGACCGTCGGCTTCCTCGTCGCCGCGGCCGAGGCGGGTGTCCCCGTGCTGCTCGACGGACTCATCTCCGTGGCCTGCGCCCTGACCGCCGACGACCTCGCACCCGGTGCAGCCGCCTGGTTCGCCGCCGGCCACCGCTCCACCGAGCCGGCGCAGGGCTTCGCCCTCGAGAAGCTCGGCCTGGAGCCCCTGCTCGACCTCGGCATGCGGCTCGGTGAGGGCAGCGGCGCCGTCGCCGCCGTGCCGCTGGTGCGCTCCGCGGCGCTCCTCCTGCGCGACGTCGCGCTGCTGTCGGAGGTCCTGGGCGGCTGAGTCGGCCGGGCGTCGAACGGGAGTGCTACGGTGCGGCTGCCACGCGAGGGAACCCGGTGAGAGTCCGGGACTGACGCGCAACGGTATGGGCGGCGACGCCTGAGTCCGACACCCGCTGGCGACCCGCGGCACTCGCCGTGGGGCTCCACCGGGTCTCGCGCAACGGACCCCCGAGCGAAGGATCGCGATGCGACCACGCTTCAGCCCCTCCCTCTCCGCCGCCCTGCTGGCGGCCACGTTCCTCGCGGCGTGCGGCTCGTCGACCGACTCAGGGTCCTCGACGTCGGCCGCGTCCACGAGCGGCTTCCCGGTCACGGTCGAACGCTGCGACCGTGACGTCACCGTCGAGAGCCCGCCGCAGCGCATCGTGTCCCTGAACCAGGGCACCACCGAGATCCTGCTGAGCCTCGGCGTGGCCGACCGCATGGCGGGTGCCGCGGGCTGGACCGACCCGATCCTGCCGTCGCTGGCCGAGGAGAACGCGACGGTCGAGCGGCTCGCGGACCAGGCGCCGTCGTACGAGGACCTGCTCGCGACCGAGCCCGACCTCGTGACCGCGTCGTTCGCGAACGCCCTCAGCGAGGGCGGCGTGACCACGCCCGAGAAGCTGGCCGGCCTGGGCGTCCCCGCCTACCTGTCGGCCGTCGAGTGCGAGAAGTCCGACTTCGGCGCCGGTGACGGCACCCGTGACGAGCCGCTCGAGATGGAGTCGATCTACACGGAGGTCCGCGACCTCGCTGCGCTCGTGGGCGAGGAGCAGGCCGGCGAGGACCTCGTCGCCTCGCTCGAGGAGCGCATGGCCGACGCCGCCGCGGCCGACTTCGACGGCACGTCGGTCTTCTACTGGTTCGCCAACTCCGAGGCGCCCTACGCCGCGGGCTGCTGCGGGGGGCCGGGCATCATCACGCGAGCGCTGGGCCTGGACAACGTGTTCGAGGGCGAGCAGGACGAGTGGCCGCAGATCGGGTGGGAGTCGATCGCGGCCACCGATCCCGACGTCCTCGTCATCGGGGACCTGACCCGCAGGAGCCAGACCGCGGAGAGCGGCAAGGCCAAGATCGCGTTCCTGGAGTCCAACCCGGTCACGCGGGAGATGACCGCGGTCAAGGAGAAGCGCTACGTGCTGCTGGCCGGCGCCGAGCTCAACCCGTCGATCCGCACGGTCGACGCCGTCGAGAAGGTCGCCGCGGGCCTGCGCGACCTGGGGATCTCGCCGTCGTGACCTCCCTGCTGGTCGACGAGCGCGAGGCGCCGGGCGACGCCGAGACACCGCCCGACCGGGGGACTCGGGGCTCCCGACGCGGTCTGGTGCTGGGCGTGGTGACCCTCGCCGCGCTCGCGGTGTCGATCGCGGTCGCCACCACGATCGGGCCGTCGGACCTCGGCCCGCGCGACGCCGTGGCGGTCGCGCTGGCCAAGGTCGGGCTCGGGTCGTCGGGCCTCACCGGCATCCAGGAGGCGATCGTGTGGGACCTGCGCCTCCCGCGGGCGGTGCTGGCCGCAGCCTGCGGCGCCGGGCTGGCCCTGTGCGGCGTGGTGCTTCAGTCGCTGCTGCGCAACCCGCTGGCCGACCCGTTCGTGCTCGGCATCTCCTCGGGCGCATCCACCGGTGCCGTGGCCATCGTGGTGCTGGGTGTCGGAGCCGGCTCGGCAACGCTGGCCTCCGGGGCGTTCGTCGGGGCGCTGCTGGCCTTCGGGCTCGTGCTCGTCCTGGGCATGGCCTCCGGCGGGACGACCGACCGGATGATCCTCGCGGGCGTCGCGGCCACCCAGCTGTTCGCCGCGCTCACGTCGTTCATCGTGTTCACCGCCGCCGACGCCGAGCAGACAAGGGGCGTGCTGTTCTGGCTGCTCGGGTCGCTCGGCACCGCCTCGTGGCGCGACGTCCTGGTGTGCGGGGGGCTGGTGCTGGCGGGCCTGGTGGTCTGCTGGCTCGCGGCCGGGGCGCTCGACGCGTTCACCTTCGGCGAGGACGCGGCTGCCGCGCTGGGGGTCTCCGTGCTGCGCATCCGGCTGCTGCTCCTCGTGGTCACGGCCCTGATGACCGCCGTCATCGTGTCGACGTCCGGCGCCATCGGGTTCGTCGGGCTGGTGCTGCCGCACGCCGCACGAGCCGTGGTGGGGGCGCGGCACCGGGTGCTCGTGCCCGTCTCCGCCGTGCTGGGCGCGATCTTCCTGGTGTGGGTCGACGTCGGCGCGCGCACGGTCATCGCTCCGCAGGAGCTGCCGGTCGGCGTGGCCACGGCGCTCGTGGGCGTGCCGGCCTTCGTCGTGATCCTCCTGCGGCGGAGGCAGCGTTCATGAGCATCAGCGCCCGCACCGTCTCGTGGGGGGTGCGCGACCGGCTGATCGTCGACGGCGTGGACCTCGACGTCCGGCCCGGCAGCACCGTCGGCCTGCTCGGTCCCAACGGGTCCGGCAAGTCGTCGCTGCTGCGACTCCTCGCCGGTCTGCGACCGGCCTCCTCGGGGGTCGTGCGTCTGGGTGAGGACGACGTGACGCAGCTGAGCCGACGGCAGGTGGCGCGTCGTCTCGCCGTGGTCGACCAGGACGTCACCACCGACACCCAGCCGACCGTGCGCGACGTCATCGGTCTCGGACGGCTGCCACACCGCTCGACGTGGGCTCCCACGTCCGCCGCGGACCGGGCCGTCGTCGAGCGGGCCGCCCGCACCACGCGCACGTCGCACGTGCTCGACCGCGCCTACTCGACGCTCTCCGGGGGCGAGCGCCAGCGGGTGCAGATCGCCAGGGCGTTGGCCCAGGAGCCGACCGAGCTGCTGCTCGACGAGCCCACCAACCACCTCGACGTCCGCCACCAGCTGGAGCTCCTGGAGCTGGTGCGGGCGGCACGCACCACCACCGTGATGGCGCTGCACGACCTCAACCTGGCGGCCACGTACTGCGACACCCTCGTCGTGCTGGCCGACGGTCGGGTCCGGGTCGCGGGGCCACCCGCCGAGGTGCTCACCGCCGAGCTCGTGGCCGACGTCTACGACGTGCAGGCGGTCGTGACCGTCGTGGACGAGGTGCCGCACGTGAGGTTCACCGGGGTGACCGGCGCATGACGTCCGGGGAGCTTCCCTGTGGGGCCGGGTCGTACCGCCCTGGGAGAAGGCGTCGACCCGGCCCACCCGGCACGCGGCGTTGGGAGTGGTGCACGCGCGCCGTCACTGCGTACAACGTGGTTGAAGACGAAACGACACCCCTGGTGTGGGGTGATCCACGTCGCGGTCGTCGCGACCCGTCCGTCCACGCATCGGCGACGAACGTCACTCCCCGCCATCGTCGAACGAGGATGGAGCCATGAGCCCCGGCCCTGACGGCAGCGCTCGCGACCGCGCCGACCGATGCCCCGGTGTGCTGCGTCCCTGGATCGCCGACGACGGCGCGCTCGTGCGGCTCAGGCTGGTCGGCGGGCGGCTGCCGTCGCGTGCGCTCGCGCGGCTCGTCGACGTGGCCGAGCGGCACGGCGACGGGACGGTCGCGCTGACCCGGCGGGCGAACCTGCAGGTCCGTGGGCTGGCTGCCCCCGACGGTCTCGTCCCCCCGGTCGTGGTGGCCGAACTCGAGTCCACCGGCCTCCTGCCGAGCCGCACCCACGAGCTGGTGCGCAACGTCATGGTGTCCCCGCTGTCGGGACGCAGCGGCGGGCTCGCCGACCTTCGCCCCGTCGCCGAGCGGTACGACGCGCTGCTGCGCGGTGACGACGCCCTGGCCGAGCTGTCCGCGCGGTTCCTCGTCGTCCTCGACGACGGCCGCGGCGACCTCGTCGACCGGACCCTCGACCTCGGAGCCGTGGCGGTCGACGCAGGCCACGCGCAGGTCCGGGCCGGTCGGCACTGGGGCGAGGTCGTGCCGCTCGACGTCCTGCCGGACGTGCTCATGGCACTGGCCCACCGGTTCCAGCGGGTCCGTCCGGACGTCGGCACCTGGCACGTCGACGACCTGCCGGAGCACGGCGCCGCGGTCATGGGCGACCTGCACGCCCGCGACCTGCGCACCCAGGTGCGCGCCCTGCCCCTGCCCGAGGGCGTCGGCCGCCAGGACGACGGGCTCGCCTACGAGCACGTCACCGTGCCCGGCGGCGTGCTGCGCCGTCCCGACGTCGACGCGCTGCTCGCCCGCGCCGGCGCCGAGCTGGTGGTCACACCGTGGCGCAGCGTCGTCCTGCCCGATCTGCCCGCACGACCTCCGGAGACCGCATGAGAGCCCCCACCCGACGCTTCGACTACGAGGGCAGCGGCGCTGCCATCTACGTCGACTCCTTCGCGACGATCCGGCGGGAGACCGACCTGTCGCGCATCCCCGCCGACGCCGAGAAGGTGGCGGTGCGGATGATCCACGGCACCGGGCAGACGGACCTGGTCGACGACCTCGTGGTCCACCCGCGGCTGGTGTCGTCGGCGCGAGCGGCGCTGCGGTCGGGCGCACCGATCCTGTGCGACGCGACGATGGTGGCCTCCGGAGTCACCCGGGCGCGGCTCCCGCAGGACAACGACGTGCTGTGCCTGCTGCGTGACGAGCGGGTGCCGGACCTGGCGCGGGAGTGGGGGACCACCCGGTCGGCGGCCGCGCTCTCGTTGTGGGGCGACCGGCTCGACGGTGCGGTCGTGGCGATCGGCAACGCGCCCACGGCCCTGTTCCACCTGCTGGAGCTGCTGGCCGACGGTGCGCCCAGACCGGCGGCCGTCGTGGGGGTGCCAGTGGGCTTCATCGGTGCTGCCGAGTCGAAGGACGCGCTCGCGTCGTTCGCCGACACCCACGGCATCGACGTGCCGTTCGTGACCGTGCGCGGGCGTCGGGGTGGCTCGGCCATGGCGGCGTCGGCCCTCAACGCGCTGGCGCAGGAGGAGGAGTAGCCCCATGTCGGGACGACTGTTCGGCGTCGGGGTCGGTCCCGGCGACCCGGAGCTGGTGACGCTCAAGACCGCTCGGCTCATCCGCGACGCGGACGTCGTCGCCTACCACCAGGGCGTCGGCAAGCGCTCGAACGCGCGGCGGATCGTCGACGACCTGGTGCCCGAGGGCGTTACCGAGGAGGTGCTGCAGTACCCGGTCACCACGGGAGAGGTGCAGCACCCCGGTGGCTACGCGGGCGCGATGGCCGACTTCTACGAGGAGTGCGCCGAGCGCCTGCGTGCCCACCTGGCTGCGGGCCGCGACGTCGTGGTGCTCGCCGAGGGCGACCCGATGTTCTACGGCTCGTTCATGTACCTGCACGACCGGCTGTCCGGCGACTTCGAGACGGAGGTGGTGGCCGGGGTCCCGGCGTTCGCCGCCGCCACGGCGCTGGCCGCCACCCCGTTGGTGCGCCAGACCGACGTGCTGACCGTGCTGCCCGGGACGCTCCCGGAGGCCGAGCTGGCCCGACGGCTCGCCGACACCGACGGGGCGATCATCATGAAGCTCGGCCGCACGTTCCCGGCCGTCCGCTCCGCGCTGGAGCAGGCCGGACGGCTCGACACGGCGCTCTACGTCGAGCGCGCCTCCATGCCCGAGCAGCGGTGGATGCCCGTCGCCGACGTCGACGCGTCGTCGGTGCCGTACTTCTCGCTCGTCGTGGTCCCGGGCGACGGCCACGGCCGGCGCTACGACGCCCCGGAGCCGTCCGCGGGTGTGGCCGAGGCCGCTCAGGGAGAGGTCGTCGTGGTCGGGCTGGGCCCCGGGCCCGACGGCTGGCTCACGCCCGAGGCGTCCGACGAGCTGTCGCGCGTGGGGCACGTGGTCGGCTACGCGCCGTACGTGGCGAGGGTGCCGCAGCGGGTCGGGCTCGTCCGGCACGCGTCGGGGAACACGGTCGAGATCGACCGCGCCACCCACGCGCTGGAGCTCGCTCGGGCGGGTGAGCGGGTGGCCGTCGTGTCGGGCGGCGACGCGGGCGTGTTCGGCATGGCCACCGCGGTGCTGGAGGCGCAGGAGGCGCGCTCGGACCTGCACGACGTCGTGGTCCGGGTGGTGCCGGGCGTCTCCGCCGTCCAGGCCGTGGCGGCGCGGGCGGGGGCACCGATCGGCGGTGACTTCGCGGTCATGAGCCTGTCGGACCGGCTGAAGCCGTGGTCGGTCGTCGAGAGGCGGCTGCGCGCCGTGGCTGACGCCGACCTCGTGCTGGCCGTCTACAACCCGCGGTCCCGCTCGCGCACCACCCAGGTCGCGGACATGCGGCGCATCCTGCTCGAGCACCGCGACCCCGGCACCGTGGTGGTCGTGGGCCGCGACGTCGGCCGCGCCGAGGAGTCCCTCGTCGTGACCACCCTGCAGGAGCTGGACCCGGAGTCGATCGACATGAAGTGCCTGCTGGTCGTCGGCTCCTCGACCACCCGGGTCAGCCCCACCGGCGCCGTCTGGACATCCCGCTCCGTCGAGCCCTGACCGCCTGGTCCCCACGTTTCGGACAGCTCCGGGGCACTCGGGATGCCTTCAGTGCCCCGGAACTGTCCGAAACGGAGTGACTAGCGGCGCTTGGTGGACCGGTCGCGGGTGGGGGAGTAGAGGTAGGACTCCGCTCCGTCCGGTCGCGAGACCGCCGGCCCGACGAGGATGACGGCGGCCTGGCGCAGGCCCGCGGCCTCCACCTGGTCCGCCACGTCGGCGAGGGTGCCGCGCAGCACCATCTCGGCGTCCTGCGACGCGTTCGCGACGACCGCCACGGGCGTCTCGGCACCGAGCACGGCCGCGAGCCGGTCGGCCAGGTCACGGGTGCGGGTGATGGCCAGGTGCAGGCACAACGTGGCACCCGTCGCCGCGAAGGTCTCCAGCTCCTCGCTCGACGGCATCGCGGTGGAGCGCGCCTGGGTGCGGGTGAGGACCACCGACTGCACCACCTCGGGCACGGTCAGCTCGACCCCCAAGCGGGCCGCGGCCGCGGCGTAGGCCGGTACCCCGGGGGTGACGTCCCACGACACGCCGGCGGCGTCGAGCCGACGCGTCAGCTCGTGCAGCGCCGAGTACACCGACGGGTCGCCCGACGACAGCCGCACCACCTCGAGTCCCGCCGCGTGCCCGTCGACGCACGTGGCCGTGATCGCGTCGAGGTCGAGGTCCTGGGTGTCGACGAGGCGTGCGTCGGGTCGGCAGTGCTCGAGCACGGCGTCGACGTAGGTGCCGGCGTACAGCACGACGTCGGCGTGCTCGAGGAGCCGGACGGCCCGCACCGTCAGGAGGTCCGCGGCACCGGGTCCGGCGCCCACCACGTGCACGGTCATGCGCGTCCTTCCTTCACGACCGACCACTGCGTCACCGCACGGGCCGGGGTCCACGACGTGAACGACCCGAGGGGTGCGGCCGTCTCGACGAGCAGCCGCACCAGCTCGCCGCCGTGCTCGGCATGCCACGCGACGAGCAGCTGCTCGGTCTCGAGCGTGACGCCGTGCACCACCAGGCGTCCACCCGGGCGCAGCGCCCCCCAGCAGGCGTCGAGCACGCCGCGGACCGTCGCACCGCCACCGACGAACACCGCGTCGGGGGTGTCCAGGTCGGCGAGCGCATCGGGCGCCGCGCCCGTGACCACCTGCACCTCGGGCACGCCGAGGGTGCGGGTATTGCGGACGATCCGCTCGGCACGCTCGGCGTCCCGCTCGACGGCGACGGCCCGGCACCTCGGGTGGGTGCGCGCCCACTCCACTGACACCGACCCGGCGCCCGCGCCGACGTCCCACAGCAGGGCGCCGGGCGTCGGGGCCAGGCGCGCGAGGGCGCTGGCCCGCACGTCGCGCTTGGTGACCTGGCCGTCGTGCTCGAAGGCGTCGTCGGGCAGGCCGGGCACGAGCGGCAGCGCACGCGCACCCGCGTCGCGGACCTCGACGGCCAGCACGGTCAGCGCGCCGACGTCGTCCGTCCAGGTGGTCGCGACACCCTCGGTGCGGGACTCGGTCTCCGCACCCAGGTCGGTCAGCGCGGTCAGCGTGCTCGTGCCGTAGCCGTGCGACGCGAGCAGCGCGGCCACGGCCGCGGGCGTCGACGCGTCCGAGCACAGCACCAGCAGACGGGCCCCCGGGGCGAAGGCGGTCACGAGTCGGTGCACGTCGCGGCCCACCACGGTCACGACGTCCGACGACTCCGCGGACCAGCGCATCCGTGCCCGCGCCAGGGCGACGGACGAGACGCCCGGCAGCACCTCGACGGCGTCGGCACCGAGCAGGCCGACGAGCGTGGTGCCGATGCCGGAGACCAGCGGGTCGCCCGACGCGAGCGCGACCACGCGCCGCCCCTCGAACCCGGAGACCAGGTCCGGAAGCCCGTCACGCAGGGGCGACGGCCACGGCACGCGCTCGGCCGGCACGTCCACGGGGACCATCGCCAGGTGCCGCTCGCCCCCCAGGAGGACGTCGGCCGACTCGACCACGGCCCGGCGGGCGGCATCGAGCCCGGGCCAGCCATCGGCACCGATCCCGACGACGAGGAGGGGGGAGCGAGCGGAGGTCATGTCTCGCGAGGCTAGTGGGTTGCCGCAGCACGGCGGCGCCCCGGTAGCCTGGCGCCCGACCAAACTTCACATGACGCGAGGTGCCCCAGAACCTGGGGAGAATCGGGAAGCCGGTGCAAGTCCGGCACAGGGTCCGCTGCGGTGACCACCTGAGGGTGGAAGTCCGAAGACCGGCCTCGCGCTCAACCAGCCATGGCGATCGAGCGGGAGCCCTCATGCCACAGCACTACCCCTTCACGGCCGTCGTCGGAGCCGAGCCCGACCAGCTCGACGACATGGCCCTCGCCCTCGTCCTCACGACGATCTCGCCCGCCATCGGCGGCGTGCTCGTACGAGGGGAGAAGGGCACGGCCAAGTCGACCCTCGTGCGTGCCCTCGCGGCCGTGCTGCCGCCGATCGAGGTGGTCTCGGGCGACCGGTTCTCCAGCGATCCTGCCGACTCCGCCCTGTCGCCCGACGGTCCGTTCGGGCCGGACGCACCGGTCGAGTCCCGCCCGGTGCGGCTCGTCGAGCTGCCCGTCGGCGCCACCGAGGACCGCGTGCTCGGCTCCCTCGACCTCGAGCAGGCCCTCGGCAGCGGCGTCACCCGCTACGAGCCCGGCCTGCTGGCTCGCGCGCACCGCGGCGTGCTGTACGTCGACGAGGTCAACCTGCTGCACGACCACCTGGTCGACCTCCTGCTCGACGCGGCCGCGATGGGCCGCTCCACGGTGGAGCGCGACGGCGTGTCCGTGGAGCACGCTGCCCGGTTCGTCCTCATCGGCACGATGAACCCCGAGGAGGGCGAGCTGCGGCCCCAGCTGCTGGACCGCTTCGGCCTCGCCGTGGAGGTGGCCGCGCCGCGCGAGCCGGCCACCCGCGCCGAGGTCGTGCGTCGCCGGCTGGCCTTCGACGCCGACCCGACCGGCTTCGCGGCGCGCTTCGCCGACGCCGAGGCTGCGCTCACCGCCAGGATCAGTGCCGCGCAGGACCTCGTGACCCAGGTGCCGCTCGACGACGCGACCCTGGTCTCCATCGCGGAGCTGTGCTCGGCGTTCGGGGTCGACGGCCTGCGTGCCGACATCGTGACGGCCCGCACCGCTGCCGCCCACGCGGCGTGGCACGGGCGCACCACCATCACCCGTGACGACGTGCGCGCGGCCGCCCGCCTCGCGCTGCCGCACCGTCGTCGGCGCAACCCCTTCGACGAGACCGGGCTCGACGAGTCCGAGCTCGACGACCTGCTCGGCCCCGACGAGCCGCCCGCGGGCGGCCTCGACGACGGGGGGCCCGACGGTCCCGACGACGAGGGCCCTGACGACGGGGGTCCCGACGGTGGTGGCCCCGGCGGCGGCAGCGACACCGCGGCCGACGCTCCCGCGCCCGGTGAGGCGCCCGCTCCGTCCGGCGGCGACAGCGGCGAGGGCTCCGGCCAGGCCGCGGAGTCCACGGTCGGCGCCGGGCAGCCGGTGCGGGCCCGCCTGCTGCAGGTCGACGGCGTGGGTGCCGGCGTCTCGGGTCGTCGCTCGCGCGCGGTGACCGACGACGGCCGACGCATCGGCGCGCGCACCCCGGCCGGCCGCAGCGGCTCCTTGCACCTCGTCGAGACGGTCCGTGCCGCCGCGCCGCACCAGCACGCGCGCGGACGCGCCGACGGAGGCCGCGTGCTGCTGCGTCCGGCCGACCTGCGCGTCGCCGTGCGCGAGGGACGCGAGTCCAACCTGGTGCTGCTCTGCGTCGACGCCTCGGGCTCCATGGCGGCCCGGCGCCGGATGGAGCAGGTCAAGACCGCCGTGCTCTCGCTGCTGCTCGACGCCTACCAGCGCCGCGACAAGGTCGGGCTGGTCACCTTCCGCGGCGCCGGCGCCACGCTCGACCTGCCACCCACGTCGTCGGTCGACGTCGCCGCGCGCCGGCTCGAGGAGCTGCCCGCGGGCGGCCGCACCCCGCTGGCCGAGGGCCTCGCCGCGGCCGCGGACGCCCTGCGCCTCGAGCGCATTCGCGACCCGCTGCGCCGACCGCTGCTCGTGGTCGTCACCGACGGTCGCGCCACGTCGGGCCTCGACGCCCTGGCCCGCGCCCACCGCGCGGCCGACCACGTGCGCGCGAGCGGCGTGGCGTCGGTCGTCGTCGACTGCGAGACCGGCGGCTTCCGCCTCGGCCTCGCCGCCGTGCTGGCCGACCGTCTGGGTGCTCAGCACCTCCCGCTCGGCGAGGTCAGCGCCGAGAGCCTGACCTCCGCCGTCCGCACGGTGAGGGAGGTGGCCTGATGCCCCAGGGTCAGCCGCTGGTCGTCCCCGACGACGGCCTCACCACCCGCCAGCGCCGCAACCGACCGCTCGTCATGGTGCACACCGGCCCCGGCAAGGGAAAGTCCACCGCCGCGTTCGGCCTGGCCATGCGCGCCTGGAACCAGGGCTGGAAGGTCGGCGTGTTCCAGTTCGTCAAGTCCGCCAAGTGGCGCGTCGGCGAGCAGTCCGTGCTCGAGCACCTGGGTCGCCTGCACGAGACCGAGGGCCTCGGCGGTCCCGTCGAGTGGCACAAGATGGGCTCGGGCTGGTCGTGGTCGCGCAAGTCCGGCACCGATGACGACCACGCCGTCGCGGCCGCCGAGGGCTGGGCCGAGATCAAGCGCCGCCTCGCCGCCGAGACCCACGACCTCTACGTGCTCGACGAGTTCACCTACCCCATGAAGTGGGGCTGGGTCGACGTCGACGACGTCGCCGACACCCTCGCGTCGCGGCCCGGTCGCCAGCACGTGGTGATCACCGGACGCGACGCCGCCCCCCGGCTCCTGGAGGTGGCCGACCTCGTCACGGAGATGACGAAGGTCAAGCACCCCATGGACGCCGGCCAGAAGGGTCAGCGAGGCATCGAATGGTGAGCGTCGAGCGTTGCCCAAGCCCACGGCCGGCGGGGGTGCCGGGCCGTGGGCGGCAGACGGCACAGAGGGGGATCGAATGGTGAGCCTGCCGCGGATCGTCGTCGCCGCGCCCGCGTCGGGCCACGGCAAGACGACGATCGCCACGGGCCTCATGGCGGCGCTCGCCCGCACCGGGCTGCGGGTCTCGGGCCACAAGGTGGGACCGGACTACATCGACCCCGGCTACCACGCGCTGGCCACCGGTCTGCCCGGCCGCAACCTCGACCCCCACCTGGTGGGGGAGGAGCGTCTCGTCCCGCTGCTGCTGCACGGTTCCGCCGGTGCGGACCTCGCGGTCGTCGAGGGCGTCATGGGTCTGCACGACGGCATGCTCGGCACCGACGGCTACGCCTCCACCGCCCACGTGGCCCGCGTGACCGACAGCCCGGTGGTGCTCGTGGTCGACGTGTCCTCGGCGTCGCGCTCCATCGCGGCGCTCGTCCAGGGCATGGTCGCCTTCGACACGTCGGTGCGGGTGGCCGGCGTCGTCCTCAACAAGGTCGGGTCCACGCGGCACGCCGACGAGGTGGTGCGCGCGCTCGAGAGCACCGGGGTGCCGGTGCTCGGCATCGTGCACCGCGACGACGGCGTCGTGGCCCCGTCGCGCCACCTGGGCCTGGTGCCCGCGGCCGAGCGGGAGGACGCGGCGGCCGCGCTCGACCGGCTCGCCACCCGGGTCGCGAAGGCCGTCGACCTGGAGGAGGTCGTGCGCATCGCCCGGTCGGCGCCGACCCTGCAGGGCGCGGCGTGGGACGCGGCCTCCGAGGTCGGCCCTCCGCCCGCCGGGCCGCGGCGGGTGGTCGCCGTGGCCGGCGGCCGCTCGTTCACGTTCCGCTACGCCGAGACGGTCGAGCTGCTCGACGCCCTCGGCTGCGACGTGCGGGTGTTCGACCCCCTGCACGACGAGTCCCTGCCGGAGGGCACGTCGGGGCTCTACCTGGGTGGCGGCTTCCCCGAGGTGCACGCGGCGACGATCTCGGCCAACGAGCCCCTGCGCCACGCCATCGCGGACGCCGTGGCCGCCGGGGTGCCGACCGTGGCCGAGTGCGCGGGCCTGCTGTACCTCTGCCGCTCGCTCGACGGCGCGCCCATGGTGGGTGCGCTCCCGGCCGACGCCGCCATGACACCGCGCCTGACCCTCGGCTACCGCACGGCGGTGGCCCCGGTCGAGCACCTGCTCGCCCCCGTCGGCGGCCGCGTGACCGGCCACGAGTTCCACCGCACCCACGTCACGCCGTCGGCCGGCGCCGACGACGCGCTCGGTGTCGCCTGGACGAGCGCCCACGGCGAGGCCGGCTTCGCGAGCGCGACGCTCCACGCCTCGTACCTGCACACGCACTGGGCGGGTCACCCCCGCGTGGCGGCGCGCTTCGCCGCGGCGGTCCACGCCGCGCCCGAGCGGTCTCGATCCGCCCCCGAGAGCTCCTTCGTCGCCTCGGCGGCCACGCGACCAGCGGCGGGTGACAACCGCCGGCCGCGTGTCGAGGCCGTCTCCCCGCCCGACCCGCTCCGCCACCACGGCGACGCGGAGGCCACCGACGGGCTCGTCGACCTCGCGGTCAACGTGCACGACGGGCCGCGTCCGACGTGGCTCGACCATGCCCTGAGCTCCGCGCTCGACGACGTCGGCCGCTACCCCGACGCCCGCGAGGCCGAGGCGGCCGTGGCTCGTCGTCACCTGCGCGCCGACGACGAGGTCCTCGCGACCGCCGGTGCGGCGGAGGCGTTCACGCTGCTGGCCCGCGCCCGCGACTGGCAGCACCCCGTGGTGGTGCACCCGCAGTTCACCGAGCCCGACGTCGCGCTGCGCCAGGCCGGCCACGACCCGCAGCACGTGCGGCTCGGCCACGACTTCGCGCTCGAGCCCGACCGCGTCCCCGACGACGCCGACCTCGTGGTCGTCGGCAACCCCACCAACCCCACCGGTGTGCTGCACCCCGCCTGGGCGATCCGTGCCCTCGCGCGGCCCGGCCGCGTGGTCGTGGTCGACGAGGCGTTCATGGACGCCGTGCCCGGGGAGCAGCACTCGTTCGCAGGCTCGCCCCTTCCCGGGGTGCTGGTCGTGCGCAGCCTGACGAAGCTCTGGAGCATCCCCGGCGTGCGCGCGGGCTACGTCCTCGGCGACCCCGACCTGCTGGCCGACCTGCGCGCCCAGCAGCCGCCGTGGTCGGTGTCGACCCACGCCGCCGCCGCCATCGTCGCGTGCACGTCCGACGACGCCCGTGCCGAGGCGACCCGTCGTGCCGCCGACGTGGGCCGGCACCGCGCCGTGCTCACCGACGGCCTCGACGAGCTGGGCGTCCACCATCTGCCGTCGTCCGCGCCGTTCGTCCTGGCTCGGGTGGGGCCAGGGGTCCACGGTGCGCTGCGCGACGCCGGGTGGGCGGTGCGGCGCGCCGACACCTTCCCGGGACTCGACGACGCCTGGATCCGCGTCGCCGTGCGCGCCCCTGACGTCACCCGTCGCTTCCTCGCCGCGCTCGCGCAGGTGCGGTCGTGAGTCGGCGCGTGCTCGTGGCCGGCGGCGGCCTGCGCGCCGCAGCGGCAGCGTCGTCGGCCCTGGCCGAGGGCGACACCGTCACGGTCGTGGCCCCCGACCTCGTGGCCACGCTCGAGGACCTCGTCCACCGCGGCCTCGTCTCCTGGCGGCGCGGCGAGCTGTCGCTCGACGACGTGCTCGCGGCCGACGTGGTGCTGCGGGTGCCGGCCGACGGTGCCCATCGCCGCCCGTCGCCCGGCACCCCCGCCGGTGCCCCGGGTGACGTCGTCCTCGTCGGCGCCGGGCCGGGCGACCCCGACCTCATGACCGTGGGTGGCCTGCGCGCCCTGGCCGAGGCCGACGTCGTGGTGACCGATCGGCTCGTCCCGCTCGCCGCGCTCGACGCGGTGCGGCCCGACGCCCAGGTCGTCGACGTCGCGAAGATCCCGGGCGGCCGGTCCACCGGACAGGACGCGATCGACGCGCTGCTCGTGGAGCACGCCCTGGCCGGCCGGCGCGTGGTCCGGCTGAAGGGCGGCGACCCGTTCGTGTTCGGCCGCGGCGGCGAGGAGGCGATCGCCTGCGCCCGCGCGGGTGTGCCGGTGCGGGTGCTGCCCGGCGTCACGTCGTCGGTCTCCGGCCCGGCCCTCGCGGGCATCCCGGTCACCCATCGGGGGCTCACGCAGGGCTTCACCGTGGTCTCGGGCCACGTGCCGCCCGACCACCCAGACTCC
>NZ_LMMY01000011.1:7000-12718 GCF_001422865.1 Aeromicrobium sp. Leaf272 | reverse complement strand
CTCGACCCCGACACGCCGGCCGCGGTGGTCGCCGACGCCGGCCTGCCCAGCCAGCGTCGGGTCGACGGCACCGTCGCCACGATCGCGCGCGTCGCTGCCGACGCCGGCATCGGCGCTCCGGCGGTCACGGTCGTCGGCCGCGTGGTCGAGGCGCTGCCGCTCGAGCCGGCACCAGTGGTGTGAGCCGGTGACCCGCCTGCTGTGGATGCGCCACGGAGAGTCCACCTGGAACGTCGCCGGCCGCGAGCAGGGCCGCACGGCCCACCCGCCGCTCACGGACCTGGGGCGGCGCCAGGTGCTCGCTGCCGCCGATCAGCTGGTCGACGCCGACGTCGCCGCCGTGGTGTGCTCGCCCCTGGTCCGTGCCCGCCAGAGTGCCGACCTGGTGGCGGCGCGGCTCGGGCTCGAGGTCGTGGAGGACCCGCGTCTGGTCGAGCGCGGCCACGACGAGACGCTCGACGACGTGCTCGGGCGCCTCGCGGACTTCCTGGCGTCGGGCCCGGCCGACGACACGCTCGTGGTGACCCACGGCGACGTGATCGCCTACGTGGTCGCGGCTCTCGACGGCACGGCACCGTCCCTGCCCGCCAACGCCGAGGTCCGCGTGACGCAGTCGTAGGAATCGATCGTGGGAGACCCTCGCGCAGGACCCCTCGACTGCCCTACGATGACGAACGATCGACGGTGCGGAAGCCGGTGGGAATCCGGCGCAGTAGCGCTACTGTGACGCCTCAGCACGACGGGGCGGAGCCAGACCCAAGCCGACGACAGCCATCCATCCACGGGACGCACTCATCCCTCAGGAAAGGCCTGCCATGTCGCAGCTCTCCCCAGCCCGCTCCGTCGACCTCGTCGGTGTGGCCACGCCCATCTCCGTGCGCGAGCTCGCCCCCTGGGCGCTGTTCGTCGCCCTGTTCGCCGTCCTGGCGCTGTACTTCGTCGGTGCCGAGCAGGGAGCGACCTCCCTGCTCGCGGGCGACACCGTGCACGAGTGGGTCCACGACGGACGCCACCTGCTCGGCTTCCCCTGCCACTGATCAGCACTGTCACTGATCAGCCCTGTCGCTGACCAGCCCGACGTCTGACGGCGCCGCACCGAGCCCCGGTGCGCGACCCGTCCTCCCTGCCTGCGCCCGGCGCGGCCCCCACGCGAGAACGGAACCCTGCATGTCCACGTCCCTGACCCCCCGCACCTTCCTGGTCCACGGCCTCGTCGCCGGCCTCGTCGGCGGCATCCTGGCCTTCGTCGTCGCGTTCGCCGTCGGCGAGCCGCCCATCGACGACGCGATCGCCCTCGAGGAGTCCGCGTCCGCCCCGGCCGAGGCCGGCGCGCACTCCCACGAGGAAGGCGCGGCGCACTCGCACGGCGAGGAGGAAGGCGCGGCGCACTCGCACGGTGACGACGAGGCGGGCGGCATCACCCGAGGCCAGCAGGCCGGGCCCGGCCTGCTCACGGCGACGGTCCTGTTCGGGCTCGTGGCCGGTGGCGTCGCCGGCATCGCCTCGGCCTTCGCGGTCGGGCGGCTCGGCGGGCTGCGCCCCGTCGCGTCGACCGGTGTCGTCGTGGCCTTGGCCTACCTCGCCTACACCGTCGTCCCGTGGGTGAAGTACCCGCCGAACCCGCCCGCGGTCGGCTCGGGCGACACGATCGGGGAGCGGACCGCGCTCTACTTCGGCTTCGTGGCCGTGTCGTTGCTCGCCGTGGTGGCGGCCGTCCTGCTGGTGCGGGCTCTCCTGGCGCGCGGACCGTGGCTCGCCGTGGTCTCCGGCGTCGCGATCTACCTCGTGGTCGTCGGCGTGGCGGCCGTGGTGCTCGCGCCGATCGACGAGGTGCCCGACAGCTTCCCGGCGAACACGCTCTACTCCTTCCGGGTCGGCGCGCTCGCCACGTCGACGGCGATGTGGGCGGGGGTGGCGCTCGTGCTCACCGGCCTCACCGCTCGCACGTGGCGGGCCCGTCAGGCCGACGAGCTGCGTCGAGCCCGGGCCGCGGCGCTCTGAGCCCGTCCCGATCCGCGATGATGCGTCCATGACCGCCGCCTCGACCGTCGACGCCTGGCGGCTCGCCGTGGGCACGCTCACCGCGTGGCCGGTGCGGCCGCCCCGGACGGTCGACCACCTGACGGCCGGCCGGGCCATGGTGCTCGCTCCCGTCGCCGTGCTGCCGCTCGCGATCGGGGCGACCGCCCTTGCGCTGGGGGGCCAGGAGCTGGGGCTCTCGCCGCTGGCCACGGGCCTGCTCGTCGTCGGCCTGCTCGCGCTCGGCACCCGGGCCTTCCACCTCGACGGCCTGGCCGACACCGCGGACGGACTCACCTCCTCCTACGACCGCGACCGCACGCTGGCAGTCATGCGATCGGGTGACGTGGGGCCGGCCGGCGCGGCGGCCCTCGTGCTCGTGCTCGGCCTCCAGGCCGCGGGGGCGGCCTCGCTCGTGGCCGCGGGCGACGCGGTGCTGGTCGGTGCCGCGGTCCTGCTGTCGCGGTCCGGCCTGGTGGTGGTGTGCTCACGAGCGGTGCCTGCCGGGGACGGCTCGGGCCTGGGCGCCACCGTGGCGCGGAGCGTCCCGCTGCCCGTCGCGATCGTCGCCCACGCGGGCTGGTGCGTGCTGCTCGTCGGGGCCTGCGTGCTCGCGGACGTGCCGTGGTGGCACGGGCTGGCCGCAGCGGCGGCCGCCCTGGTCGTCCTCGGCCTGCTGCTGCGTCGCGCCCACCGTCGCATCGGAGGCGTGACGGGCGACGTGATGGGCGCCGGCATCGAGCTCACCCTCGCCACCGTGCTCGTGGTCCTCTCGTGAGACCGGCCTCTGCAGGTCTGGTGCTCGGGTTCGTGGCCGACCGCCTCCTCGGTGACCCCCGCCGGCTGCACCCGGTGGCGGGCTTCGGGCAGGTGGCCGCGGCGCTCGAGCGCCGCACGTACGCCGACCGACGTGGTGCGGGCGTGCTCCACGTGGGCGCGCTCGTCGGGGGCGCGGGCGCGGTCGGTGTGGTCGCCCGCTCCGTCGCGCGCCGCCGAGGACCCGTGGCCGAGGCGGTGCTGACCGCGGCATGCACGTGGGCCGTGCTCGGGGGGCGTTCGCTGGAGCGCGAGGCGCTCGCCGTGCACGCCCTGCTCGACGCCGACGACCTGGACGGCGCCCGACGCCGCGTGACCCATCTCGTGGGCCGCGACCCCAGCACCCTCGACGTCGAGGGCGTGGCCCGTGCGACGGTCGAGTCCGTCGCCGAGAACACGTCCGACGCCGTCGTCGCGCCCCTGGTGGCCGGTGCCGTCGCGGGGGTTCCCGGGCTCCTGGCCTACCGCGCCGCCAACACCCTCGACGCGATGGTGGGCCATCGCACCCCTCGACTCGAACGCTTCGGCTGGGCCGCCGCCCGCCTCGACGACGTGCTCAACCTCGTCCCCGCGCGACTTTCCGCGACCCTGGCCGTCGTCACCGCCCCGCTCGTCGACGGCAGCCCCGTCGCGGCCGCTCGCGCGTGGCGCCGCGACGCCCGCCACCACCCCAGCCCCAACGCCGGGCCGGTCGAGGCCGCCTTCGCCGGTGCGCTCGGGGTGCGGCTCGGCGGCGTGAACGTCTACGCCGGACGCACCGAGGACCGTCACACGCTCGGTGACGGCCGACCCGTCCACCCCGACGACGTCGCCCGCGCGACGAGGCTGGCGCGTGCGGTCGACGTGGGCGCGCTGCTCGTCTGCGTGCTGGGACCCAGGTCCCTCACGCCCGGTCGGCGGCGCGGTCGGCTGCCCACTCGGCGGCAGTGCGGACGTCGCTGACCGTCTCCACCCCGGGCGGGCTCGGGGGCCGGCGCACGACCACCACGGCCGCGCCCCGCTCGCCCGCCGCGTCGAGCTTGGCGACCGTGTGGCTGCCGCCGGAGTCCTTCGTGACCACCACGTCCACACCGTGCTCGGACAGCAGCGCCCGCTCCGACGCCAGGTCGTAGGGGCCGCGGCTGTGCAGCAGCGTCCAGCCCGGCGGCAGCTCGACCTCCGGCTCGTCGACCACCCGCACGAGCGCGGGGACGTCGCGCAGCGGCTCCACGAACGGCGCGAGCCCCTGCCGCCCGATGCTGAGGAAGGGGCGGCTGCCGAGTCCGACGGTCAGCGCCGCGGCGTACGCGTGGGAGTCCACCCAGTGCCACCGGTCGGCGTCGGGGTGCTCGCTCCAGCCCGGCCGCGCGAGCCGCAGCAGCGGGACGTCCTCGGCGTCGCACGCCGCCGCCGCGTTCGCGCTGATGCCCGCCGCGAAGGGATGGGTGGCGTCGACGACCGCCCTCACCCGCTCGTCGCGCAGGTACGACCGGAGGCCGGCGACGCCACCGAACCCGCCGATCCGCGTCTCGCCGACGGGCAGCCGTGGTCGGGCCACCCGCCCGGCCAGCGACGACGTGAGCGTGACGCCGGCGTCGTCCAGTCGTGCCGCGAGGGCGCGCGCCTCCGCGGTGCCGCCGAGCAGCAGGATCATGCGCCCGCCCCCGGCGGGAGCAGGGGCAGGTCGGACGGGGCGCCGTCGCGGGCCAGCCGCTCCAGGGCGTCGACGTCGAGGTGGGTCTCGACCAGGTCGCCCAGTCGGTCGAGCCGCGCCTCGCGCAGGCCCCCGAACGACACGTCCGACGGCGGCAGCACCGTGCCCGCCGCAGCTGCTACGTCGGCCAGCAGCGCCCGGCGGAACGCGTCGCCCTCCAGGCTGCCGTGCCACATCGTGCCCATCACCGCGCCGCTGCGTGCGCCCCCCAGGAACTCCTCGCCCGTCCCCCGGGCGATCCGTCCGTGGTGGATCTCGTAGCCCGACGTCGGCGCCCCCAGCGCCTCGCCGGTCGGCAGGCGCAGCACCTTCTCGGCGCCGAACGTCGTCTCGACGTCGAGCAGGCCCAGGCCCTCGACGCTGCGCGCCGTCGACGCCTCCACCGCGTCGGGGTCGTGCACGTGGCGGCCCAGCATCTGGAAGCCACCGCAGATGCCGAGCACGGGCCGGCCCGCGCGGGCGTGCGCCACCACGGCCCGGTCGAGCCCGCGGGACCGCAGCCACACCAGGTCGTCGATCGTGGCTCGGGTGCCGGGCAGGACGACCAGGTCGGCGTCGGCGACGTCGCGCGGGTCGGAGACGAACACGACGTCGACGCCGGGCTCGACCCCCAGCGCGTCGACATCGGTGAAGTTGCTGATGCGGGGCAGGCGCACCACGGCCACGCGCAGCGCGCCTGCGGCTCCCGATCGCCGTCCGTCCAGGTCGAGCGCGTCTTCGGAGTCGAGCCACAGCGACGGGTCCCAGGGCAGCACGCCGTAGAACGGGCGCCCGGTCAGCGAGGTCAGCCGCTCGAGGCCCGGATCGAGCAGCGAGACCTCGCCGCGGAACTTGTTGACGACGTAGCCGGCCACCAGCCGCTGGTCGTCGGCGTCGAGCAGTGCGACGGTGCCGTGCAGGGCGGCGAACAGGCCGCCGCGGTCGATGTCGCCCACGACCACCACCGGCAGCTCCGCGTGCTGCGCGAGCCCCAGGTTCACGTAGTCCGACGACCGGAGGTTGATCTCGGTGGGGGAGCCCGCACCCTCGGCCACCACGACGTCGAACCGCCCCGCCAGGTCGTCGAACGCCGCGTGCGCGGCCGCGGCGAGGTGCCGCCGCCCCTCCACGAAGTCCGTCGCGTCGACGGTGCCGCCGGGACGCCCCATGACCACGGCGTGGCTGCGCCGGTCGCTGCCCGGCTTCAGCAG
>NZ_LMMY01000011.1:0-6956 GCF_001422865.1 Aeromicrobium sp. Leaf272 | reverse complement strand
CCCGTCGGTGGACTCGCCGCCCAGCGGCACGACCATCGAGTTGTTCGACATGTTCTGCGCCTTGTAGGGCGCCACGCGCAGACCGCGCCGCGCGAAGGCCCGGCAGATCCCCGTCGTCACCACGCTCTTGCCGGCGTCGGACGTCGTGCCGGCGACCAGCAGCCCAGGAGTGCGCATCGCAGCACAGCCTAGAGGCGCACGTTCTAGGGTCGGTCCATGCAGGTCACGTTCCGCAGGCTCCAGCCGGGCGACCTGCCGGTTCTCGCGCGCTGGCTCGCTGCCCCGCACGTGCACCGGTGGTGGTTCCAGGAGTCCACGCCCGAGGCGCTGGAGCGCGACTTCGGTGCGGTCATGCGCGGCGAGGAGCCGGCCGAGGACCTCGTGGCCACCGTCGACGGACGCGACGTCGGCCTCTGCCAGCGCGCCCGCTGGGACGACTACCCCGACGACGAGGCCGAGCTCGCGCCGTTCCTCGACCTCCCGTCCGGCGCCGCGACCGTCGACTACCTCATCGGCGACCCCGCCGACACCGGACGCGGCATCGGGCCGGCCGTGATCGCGGCGCTCGTCGCCGACACGTGGGCCTCGTACGCGGACTGCCCCGCCGTGGTCGTGCCGGTCGCGGCGGGCAACCGGCCGTCGTGGCGGGCACTGGAGAAGGCCGGCTTCCGCCACGTGGGCACGGCGCGGCTCGAGCCCGACAACCCGGTGGACCCGCCCGACCACGTGGTGCTGCGGATCGACCGACCCCGCTGACCGCGGCTCAGTGCAGGTGCACCCGGCGGCCGGACACGTGCTCGGGGTGCAGCCGCACCAGCACGTCGCGCACGCCGCCGGCCCAGGTGCGTGGCGGCGCGCCCACCAGCTCGGTGGCGTCCTGCGGGCTCGTGCGGCCCCGCACGGTCACGTTCCAGCCGTGCTGGTCCAGCTCGGCCTGGTGCGACGTGGCGAACGCGACGTCCTCGTGACCGTCGGCCAGCTGTGCGAGGAAGCTGTCGGCGGACGTGCGGAAGATGACGTCACCGTCGCGCACCACGTAGTTGACGGGCACCAGCTGCTGCCCGTCGTCGTCCACGAACGCGACCATGCCCACCGTGCGCACCGCCAGCAGCTCGAGGCACTCCGCCGCGTCGATCGGCCTCAGGTCTCCGTGCTGCATGCTCTCCACTCCTCCCGGTTTCACTGATCCCCCTGTGTCTACTCAGTGTGCGCCTGTCGTGGGTGCACACGTCGACCCCGTCGAGGCAGCACACTGTGCTCATGCGTGCCGTCGTCTGCCACCAGCAGCAGCTCCAGCTCACCGACGTCCCCGATCCCGTCCCCGGTCCCGGCCAGGTGCTCCTGAAGGTGCTCCGGTCCGGCATCTGCGGTTCCGACCTGCACGCCCGCGTGCACGGCGACGCGACCGCCGACATGGCCGGCGAGGTGGGGTACGACCACTTCATGCGGTCCACGTCGTCGGTGGTCATGGGCCACGAGTTCGTCGGCGAGGTCGTCTCGTACGGCCCGCGCACCCACGGGCGCTGGAAGCCCGGGACGCGCGTCGTCGCGCTGCCGCTGCTGGAGACCGCCGACGGCCTGCACATGACCGGCCTGAGCGAGCACGCCCCGGGAGGCTACGCCGAGCAGATCCTCGTGTCCGAGGCCGTCGCCTTCGAGGTGCCCGACGGCGTCGACGTCGAGCACGCCGCCACGACCGAGCCGCTCGCCGTGGCCTGGCACGCGGTGCGCAAGGGCCAGGTCGGCCGCAAGGACGTGGCCGTCGTCATCGGCTGCGGGCCCATCGGCCTCGCGGTCATCCTCATGCTCAAGGCCTCCGGTGTGCGGACCGTGGTGGCCAGCGACTTCTCCGCCGGACGCCGTGCGCTCGCGGAGCGCTGCGGCGCCGACGTGGTGGTCGACCCCGCCGTCGAGTCGCCGTGGGACCGCTTCGAGTCCGACAAGCGCTACCTCACGTCGGCCCCGGACTTCATGGACCTCGGCCTGAGCACCATGAAGAAGCTGCGCGCTGTCCCGTTCCTGCCCTGGCCCCGGGTGTTCCAGGCCGCCGAGAAGCTGGGTGCCCTGCCCACGGGACCGGTGGTGTTCGAGTGCGTGGGCGTCCCCGGCATCCTCGAGCAGATCATCACCGCGGCGCCGCTGCAGTCGCGCATCGTCGTCGTCGGCGTGTGCATGGAGCCCGACACCTTCCGCCCCTCGATGGCGATCAACAAGGAGGTCGAGCTGCGGTTCGCCTTCTGCTACGACCCGGCCGAGTTCCACGCCACGCTGCAGATGATCGCCGACGGCAAGGTCGACCCCTCACCCCTGATCACCGGGACGGTCGGGCTCGACGAGGTCGCCGACGCGTTCAGCTGGCTCGCCGACCCCGAGCAGCACGCGAAGATCCTCGTCGACCCGAGCCGCTAGGCGATCGTCGGTCGCTACGGCGCCTCGGTCGGCCGGGGCAGGGTGAACGGCACGCTGGGCGGCGCCCACTCCTCCTTGCCGAGTCGGGTCATGGGCGCCAGCAGGTCGAAGGCGGGGTGGCCCTCGACGAGCACGTGGTCGGCGACGCTGAACAGCAGCACCTCCGCCAGCACGAGGGTCGAGTCACCCAGCTCGGTGGTCGAGTGCAGGCGGCACTCGATCGCCGCGGGCGAGTCGCGGACCCGACGCGGCGTCACGAGCTCGCTCGGCTCCGTCTCCAGGCCCAGCGCCTCGGCCTCGTCGACACCGTGCTCGTAGGGCGCACTGCTGCCGTTGACCGCCTCGGTGAGCGGCTGGGTGGCCAGGTTGACCACCAGCTCCTTCGTCTCCAGGACGTTGCGCAGCGTGTCCTTGCGGCCGACGGAGGTGAACGCCAGGATCGGCGGGTTCGCGCACGCGACGGTGAAGAACGAGTGCGGGGCCAGGTTCCCCCGGCCCTCGCCGTCGACGGTGCTGATCCACGCGATCGGTCGGGGCACGACGAGCGCGGTCATGAGTGGGTAGGGCTGGACGCCCTCGTCGCCGACCCGCAGGCTGGTGCGGTTCACCGGGCGATCGAGGCGACGTCGATGACGGCGCGGTAGCGCACCTTGCCGTCGACGACCTTGTCGTAGTAGTCGCCGACCTGGTCGGCGTCGATGACCTCGACGGTGGCGGTGATGCCGTGCTCGGCGCAGAAGTCGAGCATCTCCTGGGTCTGGGGGAGGCCGCCGACCATCGAGCCCTCGAGCGCACGGCGGAACGAGAGCAGCGAGAACGCGCCCATCTCCAGGCTCTCGGTCGGGGCGCCGAGGTTGACCATGCGGCCACCGCGGTCGAGCAGACCCAGGTACTGGTCGAGCGGGACGGCCGCGCCGACGGTGTTGAGGATGACGTCGAAGGAGCCGCGCAGCTTCCGCAGCGCGCCCTTCTCCTCGGTCGCGACGTAGGCCTTGGCGCCGAACTCGAGGCCGTCGTCCTTCTTCGCGTCGGTGCGGCTGAGGACGGTCACGTCGGCCCCGAGGGCGGCGGCGATCTTGACGGCCACGTGGCCGAGACCGCCCATGCCGATCACGCCGACGCGGGTGCCCTCGGTGACACCGTGCCGCACGAGCGGCGCGTAGGTGGTGATGCCCGCGCACAGCAGCGGGGTGGTGGCGGCGAGGTCGACGCCGTCGGGGATCTTCACGGCGAAGTGGTCGCGCACGACGACCTGCTCGCTATAGCCGCCGTAGGTGATGGCGCCGTCGTAGTCCTTCGCGGAGTACGTCTGCACGACGCCGCGGCTGCAGAACTGCTCCTCGCCGTCGCGGCAGGCGTCGCAGTCGAGGCAGGAGTCGACGAAGCAGCCGACGCCGACGGTGTCGCCGACGGCGTGTGCGGTGACGTCGGAGCCGGTCTCCTCGACGGTGCCGATGATCTCGTGCCCGGGCGTCATGGGAAAGATCCCGCCACCCCACTCGTCGCGGGCCTGGTGGATGTCGGAGTGGCAGATGCCGGCGTAGCGGATCTTGATCCGGACGTCGTTCGGCTTGAGGTCGCGGCGCTCGAGGTCGACGGTCTCGAACGGCTTCCCGGCCTCGGGGACGGACAGTGCGGCAACGGTGGTGGTCATGGAGTCCACGCTAGGCAGGCGCGGGAAGGTCCGCAGGGCGAGGGCACGTGAGATGCCCGACGGAGCTCGTTCCCCGAGCCTGTCGAGGGGCCGACTCGAACCGCTCCGAAGTGTCGGCACGCAGCCCTAGCGTGGTGCCATGGACGCACTCGTGGGCGAACGCGCCGACCTGCTCGACTCGCTGCGCAAGCACCGGGCACTGTTCCTCGGCACCGTCACCGGACTGTCCGACGAGCAGGCCCGCCTCACGCCCACGGCCAGCGAGCTGTGCCTCGGCGGGCTGGTCAAGCACGTGGCCGCCGCAGAGGGGGAGTGGGCGCGCTTCGTGGTCGACGGCCCCGCGCCCCAGCCCGACGTCGACTGGCAGAACATCGACTGGAGCGACCCGCCGCAGGCCGTGCTCGACCGGCAGGACGAGTTCCGACTGCTCGAGCAGGAGACCCTGGCCGGCGTCGTCGCGCTCTACGAGCGCACGGCGCTCGCCACCGACGAGCTGGTCGCCTCCGTCGACCTCGACGCGCGGCAGCCCTTGCCCGACGCCCCGTGGTTCGAGGCGGGCGCGTCGTGGTCGGCACGCCGAGTGTTCCTGCACCTGGTCGCCGAGACCTCCCAGCACGCCGGTCACGCCGACGTCCTGCGCGAGAGCATCGACGGTCGCAGGTCGATGGGCTGACCGTGCTCGTCGGCGCCGCGGCACAGGGCGCCGCGGCTAGGCTTCGGGCATGTCGTCGCAGCTGACCGTCGCCGAGGCCGCCGGCCTGCTCGAGGTCTCGACGGCCGAGGTCCACCGGCTCATCGCCACCGGGCGTCTCGACCACCAGCTGGCCTGCTCAGGGCGGTGCGAGCTGCTCGTCAGCCACGAGTCGGTGGTCGCGGTGAGGAGCGCCCGACAGCCCGGCTGAGCCGCGACCTTCGGCCGAGGGGTCGAGCCTTTCGGCCGGCGTGGCAGCCTCTGCCCGCGCCTAGCGTGCAGTCATGACTGATCCGTCCGTCACCGATCTGCGCATGACCGACACCGACCGCGTGTGGACGTTCGTGCTGCTCGGGGGTGGCGGCGGGGCGCTGCTGCTCGTGCTGCCCTGGCTGCTGGACCTGGTCAGCGGGTTCCCCCTCGTGCCGTTCGAGGCGGTGGCGGAGTGGGTGGCCGGCTTCGACGAGCCCTGGGCGTGGGCGGCGCGGCTCGCCGTCGGCGGTCTGCTCGGCTCGGCGCTGGCGGCGTTCGCGATCGCCGACGAGCACCGGATCCTCCTGGGCGACGACCAGCTCGTCGTCGTGCACGGCAGCGATCAGCGCATCCTGCGCCGCGAGCAGGTCGTCGGCGTCCACCGCGACGGCAAGCGCCTCGTGATCGACGGCGACCACGGTCGGGTGCTGTTCGACGAGACCCTCGAGGCGCCGCGGGACCAGGTGCGCGAGGCCTTCCTCGCGCACGCCTACCCGTGGGAGTCCGCGTAGCGCTGCCGATCGACCTCCCGATGTGCGAGGGTGCGAACGCCCTGGGTCAACGATCGCGGAGGAGCACGTACCGATGGCCGACTACGTCATCACCGGCGCGTCCGGCTTCATCGGCCGTTCCCTCACGGAGCGACTGCGTGCCCGGGGCGACTCCGTGCGTGGCATGGACCTGCACGCCGACCCCGCGCACGACGTGGTCGCCGGGGACGTCACGGACCCGGAGTCGTGGAGCGACGTGATCACCCCGGGGGCGACGGTCGTGCACACGGCCGCGCTCGTGTCCAACCTGCCGACGCTGGAGGAGGCGTGGCGGGTCAACACGCTCGGCACGCGGCGGGTCCTCGACGCGGCGGTCTCGCGTGGGGCCGCGCGCGTCGTCTACCTCTCGTCGGTCCGCGCGTTCTCGGACCTCGGCTTCCCCGACGGCGTCACCGAGGACCATCCCCTGAGGCCCGACGGCAACCCGTACGTCGACACGCGCATCGCCGCGGAGCAGGCAGCGATGCAGGCGCACGCGGCCGGCGAGATCGACGTGACGGTCGTGCGCCCCGGCGACGTCTACGGCCCGGGATCGCGCCCGTGGACCCTGCTGCCCGTGCGGATGATCAAGGCCAACCGCTTCCTGCTTCCCGCGATGGGGCGGGGGATCTTCAGCCCGGTCTTCGTCGACGACCTGGTCTCGGGGCTGGTGCTGGCCGCCGACCGTGGGGAGGCGGCCGGCCAGGTGTTCACGCTCAGCGGTGGGGTGGGCGTGGAGTGCCGGGAGTTCTTCGGCCACTACTACCGGATGCTGGGCAGGCGGGGCCCCGTCGTGATGCCCACGGCGGCGGCCCTGGCGCTGGCATCGGCCGCGGCCAAGGTGAACCGGGTCCGTCGTGCCGACGACGAGACGAACACGACCGCGGTCCGCTACTTCTGCCGGACGGGCACCTACTCGATCGACAAGGCTCGGTCGATGCTCGGCTACGACCCCGCCGTCGACCTGGACGAGGGGATGCGCCGGACAGAGGTGTGGTTGCGCGACGTCGGCGAGCTCTGAGAAGCCCCCGACGGGCGCCGGATCGAGTGCCCCGACGTGCCGAGCCCTGCAATTGCAGGGAACTGGCCCGCGGTCGAGACGTCACAAGGGGGGCGGTTTGACCGGACCGGGGAGGGGTCTGTAATGTTCTTCTTGTTGCGCCGCTCGCCGGAGCACGAGGCCGAAAGGCCGCGTGATCGGAGCGCGCAGAGCTTGTACCGAAACGGTCAACGCCAGGGCTTTCGCCCGGAGACGGACCGCTGACAACGGCAGGCGTCGGATGGAGACAGCAGCAGCATCGCTTCTCCGTCCACCAGGAAGCCTCTGGCTGACCCACCTCACGGTGTGGTCGTGACAGATGTGCGTCTGATCCTTGAGAACTCAACAGTGTGCCAAAAGTCGACGAGATAATCAGTAGTA
>NZ_LMMY01000010.1:368419-385761 GCF_001422865.1 Aeromicrobium sp. Leaf272 | reverse complement strand
CCTCGTCGACCGCCGCGCGTGCACCCTCGACCACGTCGAGATCACGGTGCTCGACGAGGCCGACCACCTCTGCGACCTCGGCTTCTTCAAGCCGGTCGACGCCCTCGTGGCCATGACCCGCCAGGGCAGCCAGCGGCTGCTGCTGTCGGCCACCCTCGACGGCGACGTCGACCGTCTGGTGCGTCGTCACCTCCCGCAGCACGACCTGCACGAGATCGAGTCCGCGCAGGAGACCGAGATGCGCATGGACCACCACGTGCTCGTCAGCTCGCGCACCGAGAAGCTGGCGACCGCGGCGCGGCTGCTCGCCGACAACCCCCGCACCATCGTGTTCGCCCGTACCCGCCGCGGAGCCACGCGCCTCGCGCGTCAGCTCACCACGGCCGGCATCGAGGCGGTCGACCTGCACGGCGACCTCAACCAGGCCAAGCGCGAGCGCAACCTGGCCCGCTTCAGCAAGGGTGCGGCCGACGTCATCGTCGCGACCGACATCGCCGCCCGCGGCATCCACGTCGACGACGTGAAGCTGGTCGTCCACTACGACGTGCCGGCCGAGCACAAGGCGTACACGCACCGCTCCGGTCGTACCGCCCGCGCGGGTGAGGCAGGCACCGTCATCACGATGACCACGCGCGAGGACCTGCGCGACGTCGTCCAGCTGCAGGCCAAGGCCGGCGTCACCGCTCGCCAGCACGATGCCGCCACGGCACCGAAGCCGCTGACGCCCGAGGCGCTCGCCGCCAGCGGCATCCTGCCCGAGCGCACGTCGGGCGGAGCCGGACACCGTGCGGGTTCCGGATCCGGTCGTGGTGGCCAGGGCCGAGGCGGACAGAACCGTGGTGGTGGCCAGAGCCGGTCGCCGCGCGGCGGTGGCCAGGGCCGCCCCGCCGGCCAGGGTCGCTCTGCCGGCCAGGGTCGCCCCGGCGGCAACCGTCGCCGCAGCGGCGGTGGACAGGCCCGCTCGGCCTCCTGACGTCCGCGAGACCGGCCCCGGTCGTCTGCCTCACCGGCAGGCGGCCGGGGCCTCTCTCGTCAGCGCCTCGGTACGACCACGTTGCGGTTGGTGGTCTTCTGACCAGCGGTCGTCGTGACCGTCTGCGCGGTGCTCTGCGTGGCGGCGTCCTGGAACCACCGGTCGCGGTAGCGCGCCTGGTCGTCGGGTGAGACCTCGACCTGCCAGCTGCCGGCCGGCAGGTCGATCGCACGCCACACGCCCTTGGTGGTGTAGGCGCGGGTGAACTCCGACGGATCGCCCACGCGGTGGATCAGCGCGATGCCCTCGACCAGCGCACCCTGGGCGTTGGTGACCCGGCCGATGATCTGCGCCGACCGGTCGACGAAGGTCCGACGGGGGACCGACGCCGACTGCGCGATGCCCACGGACACCGGCGTGACGTGCAGGCAGGACGGGTTGGCGTCACCCTCCGAGACCTTCTCGCGGCTGCCGTCGTGGCAGATGTCGAAGAAGTTGTGCGTCTTGTCGGTGTAGGTGAGGCGGTAGTCGCCACGCGGCAGCCCCTTCACCCGGAACGTGCCGTCGGACTGGACCGGCACGGTGGTGGGGTAGACGACCTGGTCGTCGGCCGCGGGTCCGCGGGTGGGAGCGTCGGCCTCGGCCACCTGGCCCTCCACGAGGACCTCGGCGTGGCTGGGCTGCGCACCGTTCGCGAACGCGACCCGACCGCTGATCGTCGACGCGCGGCGGGCGGTGATGTTCCGGGTGACGGTCGAGCCCATGACCGGTTCGACGATCCGCCAGCCCGCGACCAGGTCGAGGTCGGGGTCGTCGTACCAGAGCTCGTAGCGGGCGTCCTTCACCACGGTCGCCGGTCGGAAGCTGAAGGCGCCCCGCGTGGTCGTGGTGGTGGTCGCGATGGTGGCGTAGCTGTCCCCGGAGTCCGGGTCGCGCAGCATCAGCCGGACCTTGACGCCGGGCTGCCACTCGCCGGCAGCGGCGATCGCACCCTTGACGATCGTCGTGGTGGCGGCCTCGGCCGGCGGTGCCGTGACCGAACCGGCCGCGACCAGGCCGCCGGCCAGGCTGAGGGTGGCGAGGAGGGCGACGAGGCGCCCTGCTCGGATACGGATGTTCATGGTTCCTCCCGATGGTTGGTGGGTGACATCCACCAGATGCATGGTGGGCCCGGAAAGTTGTCCGCGGACGTCGATGAGTCAGTCGCGGGGGCTCGTCCAGGCCTTCGACGGGTAGCCGGTGTCGAAGTGCATGTAGTCGGCGACGTCGATGTTCTGCCAGATCCAGCCCTCGTCCTCGAAGAGCCGGACGGTCGCGTCGTCGGCCAGGATCTTCCCGGGGGCCGGAGTCCGCTCGGCGTGGGTGGCGCGCGGTGACCAGCAGCGGCAGCGCAGGTCCATCCAGGGGTTGAGGTCGGGGTTGATGTCGATCGCGCGGCCGTTCGCGTGCGGCGACTGCAGCACCGGTGCGTTGATCTGGTCCGGGCGGCGGCAGTTGTACGCGGAGGTGTTGTTGGCCTGCAGGCTCTTCAACGTGTCACCGTCGAAGGCCTCGACCGGGTCCATGCGCTCGATCGGGAAGCCGCGCTCGTGCAGCGTGACGAAGATGCGGCCGAGGCTCCCGACGACGTCGCGGTTCGCCACCAGCACCCCTCGGCGGTCCACGCCCTCGAAGTCGACGTAGGTGACCTCCAGCTCGCGCAGGTCGTCGCGGTCGACGGGGCACCCGGGCCGCCAGGCACCGGTGCGGACCATCGCCGCCCACCGCGCGTCGGAGACCTCGCCGACCGTCGGCGCCGTGGGGGTCGGGGTCGGGGTCGGCGTCGGCGCGGTCTCGGTCTCCGCGGGCGCGCTCGTCGGCGTCGGCGTGCGCGTGGCCGGCGCGTCGTCCGCTCGGTCCGGCCCGGAGCAGCCGACCAGCACGGACGTCGCCAGCACGACGACGGTCAGGACCAGGACGGCCAGGACGCCGGGGGAGCGGTGCGAAGGTCGCGACACCCGACCACGGTAGTGCGGGATCGCCCCCGCCGGGGGTCGGTCCTCGCGCGGGAGCCGCGCGAGCGGTGGCTACGCTGCGGCCATGCTGACGGCGTCCACCCTGCGCGGCCGCATGGTCCTGCTCGGGCCGGCCTTCGTGGCAGCGGTCGCCTACGTCGACCCCGGCAACGTGGCCACCAACGTCACCGCCGGGGCCCAGTTCGGCTACACGCTGGTGTGGGTCGTGGTGCTCGCGAACGTGATGGCCGTGCTGGTGCAGTACCTCTCGGCGAAGCTGGGGCTGGTCACGCAGGCGTCGCTCGCCACCCACGTCGGGCAGCGGCTGCGTCGGGGTCCACGCCTGGCGTACTGGGTGCAGGCCGAGGCGATCGCGATCGCCACGGACCTCGCCGAGGTGGTGGGGGGCGCGATCGCGCTGTACCTGCTGTTCGACCTGCCGCTCGTGGTCGGCGCCGTGCTGACGGCAGGGGTCTCGTTGCTCGTGCTCAGGATCGGCGACGCCCGCGGGCAGGGTGCGCTCGAGCGCACGATCCTCGGGTTCCTCGCGATGATCGCCGTCGGGTTCGTGGCCGGCCTCGTCGTCAACCCACCGGCCGCGTCGGAGGTGGCCGGTGGCCTCGTGCCGACGTTCGCGGGCGCCGAGAGCGTGCTGCTCGCGTCGGGGATCATCGGCGCCACGGTGATGCCTCACGTCATCTACCTGCACTCGGGGCTCACGTCGGGCCGGCTCGGCGCACGGGGCCGCGAGGTGTCGGTGGCCGGGCTGCTGCGCGCCACGCGGACCGACGTCGTGCTCGCGCTGCTGCTCGCCGGTGTCCTCAACCTGTCGCTGCTGCTCGTCGCCGCGGCAGGCCTGCAGGGTCTGCCGGGCACCGACACCTTGACGGGGGTGCACGCGCTCGTCACGTCGGAGCTCGGGGCGGGGGTGGCGCTGCTGTTCGCAGTGGCCCTGCTCGGGTCCGGCCTCGCCTCGACGGCCGTGGGGGCGGCCGCGGGCGCGGAGGTCATGCAGGGTCTGCTCGGGATCCGTGTGCCGCTGCTGCTGCGGCGGGTGGTGACGGTGATCCCGGCCCTGGTCGTGCTCGTGCTCGGCATCGACCCGAGCCGTGCCCTGGTCGTGTCGCAGGTGGTGCTGTCGTTGGGCATCCCGTTCGCGCTCGTGCCCCTCGTGCGCCTCACCGCGAGCAGGTCCGTGATGGGCGAGCACGTGAACCGAGTGGCCACCACGGTGGCGGCGTGCGCCGTGGCGGCCGTCGTGATCGCGCTCAACCTCTCCCTCCTGGTGCTCACCTTCACGTGATCCGCTCGGCGACCCCCGGAGGCGTTCCCCGGCGGGGCAGGGCGGCCTCTGGCATCATCGCGAGTCATGTCCCTCCCGCTCGTCCCGCGCGTCCGCGTGCCCCGTGACCTCGCAGGGGCGGCGGTGAACCTGCGGGACAAGGCGCAGGGACGTCGCATCGCCGACCTGCGGCCGACCCCGCGCACGCTCATCAAGGTGACGGAGCACGCCAGCCTCTTCCGCTACGACCCGTACCCGGGCCTCGAGCAGCACGGCGAGCCGCTGCTGTTCGTCCCGCCCCTCGCGGCGCCGGCGCTGGCCTTCGACCTGCGCCGCGGGTGCAGCGTGGTGGAGTACTTCGTGCAGCAGGGACGTCCCGTGTACCTGGTCGACTACGGACCGGTCAGCTTCGAGCACCGCGAGCTCGGCATCGAGCACTGGGTGGACACGGTGATCCCGCAGGCGGTCCGCCACGTCCACGCCGACGCCGGCGACCGGCCGGTCCACATGGCGGGCTGGTCGCTGGGTGGGATCTTCACCATCTTCACGGCCGCGTCCGATCCGTCCCTGCCGCTGGCGTCGGCCACGGCGGTCGCCTCGCCCTTCGACCTGACCCAGGTGCCGCTGATCGCGATCACGCGTCCGGTCAACGCGGTCGCGAGCGGTCTGGTCAGTGCCGCGTACCGCACGCTCGGCGGGGTGCCGGCCCCTCTGACCCGTCTGGGGTTCCAGATCTCGGCGATCGACAAGTACCTGACGAAGCCGATCTCGATGCTCACGCATGCGGACGACCGCGACTTCCTCGCCCAGCTCGAGGCGGTGGACCGGTTCACCGACAACATGTACGCCTACCCGGGGCGCACGTTCGGGCAGCTGTACCACGTGGTGGTGCGCAGCAACGCGCTCGCGACCGGCGTCGTGGAGCTGGGCGGCCGCTCGATCGAGCTGGCCCGGATCGACGTTCCCGTCCTCGTGGTGGCCGGGCTGGGCGACACGCTCGCGCCGACCGGGGCCGTCAGCCACCTCGTGGACCTGCTCACGGGATCGCCCGACGTGCAGCTCGTCCAGGCGCCCGGGGGTCACCTGGGTGTGCTCACCGGACGAGCCGCGCGTCGGACGTCGTGGCCCGCCATGGAGGGCTTCTACGCCCGGCACGACACCGACTGACACCGCCCTCGGGTCGCGCCGCGTGGTCGGTCCCGGGGCGTAGGCTCGGAGCGTGCCCGAGATGCCCGAGGTCGACGCGCTCGTGGTCTTCCTGCGTGAACGAGCCGTGGGTGCCGTCCTGGCCGACGTCGAGCTGGCGTCGTTCGCCGTGCTCAAGACGTTCGACCCGCCCGTATCGGCCCTCGCCGGGCTCCAGGTCACGGGTGTGCACCGGCACGGCAAGTTCGTCGACCTCGACGTCGACGGCCTGCACCTCGTGATCCACCTGGCCAAGGCGGGCTGGCTGCGCTGGTCCGACCACCTCACCGACAAGCGCCTCAAGATGGGTGCCGGCCCTCTCGCCGCGCGGGTCCGGCTCGACCACGGCGACGGACCCCACGTCGGCTTCGACGTCACGGAGGCCGGCACCCGCAAGGGCCTCGCGCTGTACGCGGTGCGCGACCCGCAGGACGTGCCCGGCATCGCGGCTCTGGGCCCCGACCCCCTCGCCGAGGGCTTCTCGGTGGCGCCCCTGCTCGAGGGCCGACGCATGCAGGTCAAGAGGTTCCTGCGCGACCAGAAGATCGTGGCCGGCATCGGCAACGCCTACAGCGATGAGATCCTGCACGCCGCGAAGCTGTCGCCGTTCGCGCTCGCCTCCGAGCTCGACGCCGAGGAGGTCGGTCGGCTCGACGCCGCGATCGCGTCGGTGCTCGCCGAGGCGATGGCCGAGGCGCACGGCAAGCCCGCCTCGGAGCTCAAGGACTCCAAGCGCTCCCGCATGCGCGTGCACGGCCGGGCCGGCGAGGTGTGCCCGGTCTGCGGGGACCCGGTCGCCGAGGTCGTCTTTGCCGACTCCTCGCTGCAGTACTGCCCCACCTGCCAGACCGGGGGCAAGCCGCTCAAGGACCGGTCCACGAGCAAGTTCCTCAAGTAGGCGGGCTCTCCCGGTTCGGGCTCGTCCTGCGGCTGCGTCGGTCGGGGTGGCCCACTCCTGCGGCTGCGTCGCCGCGGCTGCGAGTCGGGTCGGTCTCCGAAAGGGCCTCGACCGGCGGACGGGTCCGGGCTCGGCCGGGCTCTCGGAGCGCGGCTCCGGGGACGCAAGATTCTGCGTTCGTGAGGGAGAGGGCGAAGGATGCTGCGTTCTCTACGGGATCCCGTCACCAACGCAGCATCGTTGGGGCTTCAGCGCGTGAAGGCAGAATCCTGCGTCCACCGGGGGCGTCTCGTGCGTCGGGTGGGCAGAGATTCTCCCTACTCGTGGACCGTCCCACGACGATGGAGAATCACTGCCCCTCCGGGGCCCCTGGTCGTCGCCTCGATTCTTCCTTCGCGAGGTGCGGTCCACGAGAAGGAAGAACCGTGCGTGGATCACGCGCAGATGAAGAATCGTGGCCGCGCCCCGCAGACCCAGCCGGGACCAGTCCCACCGCTCCGGTCGAGGCCCTTCGGAGAGCGGCTCGACTCGCAGCCTCAGCGGCGCAGCAGCAGGCGAAAGCTCATCGGCAGCGACGCAGCAGCACGCGAAGGCCCGTTGCCGACGCTGCCGACGGACGATTCGGTCAGCCCAGCGCGACGAGGGTGACCGCGGTGGCGGCCAGGGCCAGGCCGAGGCCCTGCCAGGCCTGGATGCGCTCCTTCAGCACCAGCGTGGCCAGAAGCACGGTCGCGGCCGGGTAGAGCGCCGAGATGACCGAGACCACCGACAGCAGGCCCTCGCGCGTGGCGAGCAGGAAGGCCGCGGTGGCGGTGGCCCCGAGAGGTCCCATCGCCAGTGCGCGCCACGCTGCGGGCTCGCGGGGGACCCACGGCTGACGCACCGTCACGGCGACGGCCACGACGGCGAGCATGGCCACGGCGTTGGCGAGGGCGAGCGGCCAGAGCCCGGCGTCGTCGCCCACCTGCCCGAGCGCGACGAACAGCACGCCGAAGCCGACGCCGGCCAGCAGGCCGTCGACGACGCCCCCGCGGTGCGCGGCCGCCGCGACCGCGTCCTCCTCGACCACGCGCGACACGAGGGCGATCGCGGGGAAGGCCACCACGATCCCGGCCAGGGCCAGCGCGCTCGGCCGGTCACCCGTGACGAGACCGACCGCCACGGGCAGCAGAGCGCAGACGACCGCGGACAACGGGGCCACCACGCTCATCCGTCCGCCGGCGAGCCCGCGGTACAGCACCGCTGCACCCACGCCGGCCCCGACGCCGCCGGCCGACGCCCAGGCCCAGTCCGACCCGACCGCGGCGCCCCCGACGACCGCTGCGGCGGCGGCCACGCACACCGTCGACGACAGCTGCCCGACGACGGCGGTCTGCCACGGGCCCGACCGCTTGGCGAACAGCCCACCGAGGAAGTCCGAGACGCCGTACGCGAGCGCGGAGATCAGGGACAGGACGACGGCCACGCGAGCACCCTAGGGCACGGGGCGAGGTCTACGGCACGTGCTCGACGGCGGCTGCCTCGGCCGCCTCCACCGCCTGCGCGGCGGAGGAGTCCTTGAGCGCCACCCCCGACCGCCCGAGCTGCCGCGAGCCCTGCACGAGCGCCACGGCGATCCGCCCGGCCGCGTCGTAGCCCAGCCCCTCGGGCGGGTGGATGTTGGAGATGCAGTTCCGCTCGGCGTCGCTGCGGCCGGGCCTGGGGTCGTGCGTCAGGTAGATCCCGAGGCTGTCGGCCACCGACAGACCCGGCCGCTCACCGATGACGACGAGCAGCGACTGCACGCCGAGCGCCTCGCCGACGTGGTCACCGAGCGCCACGCGCGACTGCGTGGCGATCACCGGTGGGGCGATCCGGTAGAGCCCCCCGAGCGCGTCGACGAGCGTCGTGAGCACACCGATGGCGTGGTCGGTGAGGGCGCGGGGGGACAGGCCATCCGCCAGCACGATCGCGAGGTCGGCGCCGCGATGCTGCCGCAGGTGCTCGAGGTCGGCGGGCCGACGCCCCAGATCGGGCCGGCGCAGGTACTCGGCGCGCCCCTCCGCCAGGCTGCGCACGCACAACGGCTCGCCGAGGCCGACCTCGCTGACCCGGGCCGCCAGAGCGTCGACGTCGAGGGGCTCGTGCACGGCGTCGCGTGCGGCGGCATGGGCGGCGCGGAACTCCAGCACCCGTCGTGTGGGCAGGGAGCTGCCTGCCCGTCCGAGACCGATGCGGGCCTGCGTGGTGCGCCGCAGACCGTCCCACGGGTCGTCCCCGGGCCGCGACGGTGGGGGAGTGCCGGTCACGACGGTCCCGCGATCGAGAGCAGTGGCGAGGCACCGAGGTCGACCGGGAGCACCCGTCCCGCGTCGTCGACCATGCCGAGACCGGCCAACCACGCCTCGAACTCCGGCGCAGGTCGTAGTCCGAGCGCCTGCCGCACGTAGAGCGCGTCGTGGAACGACAGGCTCTGGTACCCGAGCATCACGTCGTCGGCACCGGGCACCGCGATGACGAACGCGGCGCCGGCCACGCCCAGGAGCGTCAGCAGCGTGTCCATGTCGTCCTGGTCGGCCTCGGCGTGGTTGGTGTAGCAGACGTCGACGCCCATCGGCAGCCCCAGCAGCTTCCCGCAGAAGTGGTCCTCCAGGCCCGCCCGGATGATCTGCTTGCCGTCGTAGAGGTACTCCGGACCGATGAAGCCGACGACGGTGTTCACGAGCAGGGGGTCGAGCGCCCGGGCCAGCCCGTAGGCACGGGTCTCGAGCGTCTGCTGGTCGACCGCCCTCCCACCGGTGCCCAGATGGGCGCCGGCCGAGAGAGCCGACCCCTGCCCCGTCTCGAGGTACATGACCTGGTCGCCCACGGTCCCGCGGCCGAGCGACCGCCCTGCCGCGCTGGCCTCGAGCAGCAGCGGCACCGTGACGCCGAAGGACGCGTTCGCCCCCTCGGTCCCGGCGATGGACTGGAACACCAGGTCGACGGGCACTCCCTGCTCGATGAGGTCCAGCGTGGTCGTGACGTGCGAGAGCACGCACGACTGCATCGGGATGTCGAAGCGCAGACGGAGCTCGTCGAGCAGGTGCAGCAGACGTGCCGTGGTCTGCGGGGAGTCGGTGGCGGGATTGATGCCGATGACCGCGTCACCGGACCCCATGAGCAGCCCGTCGAGCGTCGCAGCAGCGATCCCGGCAGGGTCGTCGGTGGGGTGGTTGGGCTGCAGGCGGGTCGCGATCCGCCCCGGCAGGCCGATCGTCGTGCGGAAGGCCGAGACGACCTGCGCGGCCTGGGCGACGAGCACGAGGTCCTGGTTGCGCATGAGCTTCGAGACGGCGGCCACCATCTCGGGCGTCAGTCCGGGAGCCAGGGCCGCGAGGGTGGTCGCGGCGTCGGGACGGGTGCACTGCTCGAGCAGCCAGTCGCGCAGCCCGCCCACCGTGAGGTGGGCCACCGGGGCGAACGCGGAGGCGTCGTGGGAGTCGATGATCAGGCGGGTGACCTCGTCGCTCTCGTACGGGACGACGTGCTCGTCGAGGAACGTCTGCAGCGGCTCGTCGGCCAGCGCCCACGCGGCCGCCGCGCGCTCGGCGTCGGACTCGGCGGCACACCCGGCGAGCTGGTCCCCGGAGCGAGCGGGGGTGGCCTTCGCCATGAGGTCGACGAGACCGTCGAAACGGTAGGTCGTGCCGCCGAGGCTCTGACGGCGTATCGGTCCCCCTGCCCCCGGACCGGCCACGCTCACTCCAGCTCCTGCTCGGCGCGGGCCAGTGCGGCGAACTCCTCGTCGGGGGAGGCGGCCACGAGGTGGTGGCGGCTGTAGAGGGCGAAGTACGCCATGAACGCGGTGAAGACCGCCACGCACCACAGGGCTGCGGTGCTGTCGACGAGGAACGTGGCGACGACCGACAGCGCCGCCACGGCCAGCGCGAAGCCGGTGGTCGCGATGCCGCCCGGCGTCCGGTAGGGCCGGGGCATGTCGGGCTCGCGGACCCGTAGCACCACGTGGCTCACCATCATCAGCACGTAGCTGAGGGCCGCGCCGAAGACGGCCATGTTGAGCAGGAGCGCACCCTGGCCGGTCAACGAGAGCCCGAACCCGACGATGCCCGGGACGACGAGCGCCAGCACCGGCGCCTTGCGGCGGTTCGTGACCGACAGCGCCGTCGGCAGGTAGCCGGCCCGCGACAGCGCGAACAGCTGGCGCGAGTAGGCGTAGATGATCGAGAAGAAGCTCGCGACGAGCCCCGCCAGGCCCACGTAGTTGACGACGGTCGCGGCCGTCCCGTCGCCGAGAGCCTCCACGAGGGGGTTGCCCGATGACGACATCGCCTCCGCGCCCCCGGCGCCGGGCGTGAGCACGAGGACGGCGACGCAGGTGACGAGCAGGACCGACATCGCCGCGATGATCCCACGTGGCACGTTGCGCTCGGCGTCGGCCGCCTCCTCGGCGGCGAGCGGGACGCCCTCGATGGCGAGGAAGAACCAGATGGCGAACGGGATCGCCGCCCAGATGCCGAGGTAGCCGAAGGGCAGGAGCTCCGAGGCCCCGGCGGCGTCGGTCGGAGCGATGTCGGTGAGCCGCGAGGCGTCGAAGTCGCCGATCGCCGCGATCGCGAACACGAGCAGGCCGACGAGCGCGACGGAGGTGATGACGAACATGACCTTGAGCGCCTCGCCCACCCCGGCGAGGTGGATGCCGATGAAGAGTGCGTACACCGCCAGGTACACCCACCAGCCGTCGGTGATGCCGAACAGGCCGAGCGACTCGACGTAGGCGCCGATGAAGGTCGCGATGGCGGCAGGGGCGATCGCGTACTCGATGAGGATCGCGGTCCCGGTGGCGAAGCCGCCCCAGGCCCCGAGCGCACGCCGGGCGAACGTGTAGCCGCCACCTGCGGCGGGCAGCGCCGACGACAGCTCGGCCATGCCGAGGACGAGGGCCAGGTACATGGCGGCGACGATCACCGTCGCGATGAGCAGGCCGCCGAAGCCGCCCTCGGCGAGGCCGAAGTTCCAGCCCGAGTAGTCACCCGAGACGACGTAGCTGACGCCCAGCCCGGCCAGCAGGACCCATCCCGCCGTTCCCTGCTTCAGCTGACGCTTCTCCAGGTACTCCTGGGCGGTCGCGTCCGTCCCGGAGGCTCCGGTGGGAGCCTTCTCCTGCTGGGCCATGTCCCCTCCTCGTGTGCGTGAGGGTCGCGACGCTAACGAGACGATGTTTCGACCGCGTGTGCGTCCCGTTGCCACCGTGCGCGATCCCCGCGGCAGTCGGTGGACGGCTGGGGCGCGGGACCTACGCTGGTGCCATGACGCACGACGGTGGACCACGACGCGAGAGCTGGAGCGCGCGCACCAACCGCGCCGTGCACGGGGCGACCACCCGCGTCGACGGGCAGACGGCCGACGCCGCGCACCGTGCGGTCGCCGTCATCGTCCCGGCCGTGCGGCTGCTGCGGATCCCGTCGCTCCTGCTGGCGGTCGCACCCCTGCCGTTCCTGGCGGCCACGTTCGCGCTCGGCCTGGCGTCCGGCAGCACCGTCGGCACGGTGCTCGTGGTGGCCGCGGTCCTGCTGGCCCTGGTGCCCGCGGCCTTCGCGGCGCGTCGCCACCGTGTGCTCCGGGCGGTCGAGGAGCCCGAGCAGCTGGCCACCGAGCTCGGCATCGCGGTGAGCCTGAGCGACAAGGTCGACGAGACGCGCGGCGCACTCACCTCGATCGCCGGCGGCGGGGGCTGGCGGGTGCTGTCCCGGCTCAAGGGCGTGTGGTCGGGCGTCGGCATGACCGGTCGGTGGATCGAGGGCGTGGGCGACCTCCCGCGCGCCCGCTACTTCGTGCCGCCCAAGATCGGTACCTCGGTCAGCCTGGTCGTCGCCACGCTCTGGACCGTGCCGATCTCGGCGCTGCTGGCCTTCTTCGCCCTCGTCGCGGCCATCGCCGGGACGCTCTGACCGCAGCGAGGTCCCCCGACGAGCTCGTCGGGAGTGCTTCACTGGATGTCATGAGCGGTCCGGCGCCCTGGCCACCCGTCCCAGCCGTCATCGGTCATCGCGGTGTGCCGGGCCTCCGCCTGGAGCACACCCGCGCGTCCTACGAGCTGGCGATCGAGCAGGGGGCCGACTACATCGAGCCCGACGTGGTCGCCACGCGCGACGGCCACCTCGTCGTGCGGCACGAGAACGAGATCGGGCACACCACCGACATCGCCGCGCGCCCGGAGTTCGCCGACCGGCGCACCACGAAGCGGATCGACGGCGTCTGGCTGAGTGGCTGGTTCACCGAGGACCTCACGCTCGAGGAGGTCAAGACCCTGCGCGTGCGCGAGCGTCTCCCGCAGCTGCGCCCGCAGAACCTCCCCCTCGCCGGCACGCAGCAGGTGCTGACGTTCGAGGAGGTCCTGGAGATCGCCCGCCGGGCCGATCGTCGGGTGGGGGTCTACGTGGAGACCAAGCACCCCACCTACTTCCGCGGGCTGGGTCTCGACCTGGACGACCGGCTGCTCGACGCGCTGGAGGCCGCCGACCTGAACCGTCCGGACGCCGACGTGCCGGTGGTGATCCAGTCGATGGAGACCGCCAACCTGCGCGGGTTGCGGCCGCGCACACCGCTCACGCTCGTCCAGCTGCTCGACCGCAAGGACGCGCCGTGGGACCTGGTGGCCGCCGGTGACCCGCGCACCTACGCGGACCTGACCACGAGCGACCAGCTGGCCGAGCTCGCCCGCCACGTCGACGGCATCGGTCCGAACAAGACGCTGGTCATCGCGCGGCGACGGGGTCACTGGCTGGACGGGGAGACCGGCCTGGTGGAGCGCGCGCACGCCGCGGGCCTGCTCGTGCACATCTGGACGATGCGCGACGAGAACAACTTTTTGCCCGCCGACTTCCGCTCCAGCGCCGACGTGGCCGCCCGCGGCGACGCCGAGGCCGAGTACCTCGCGTTCTTCGATGCCGGGGTGGACGGGGTGTTCACCGACTACGCCGCCACCGCGGTTGCGGCGCGTGACCATTGGCTCGTCGCCGGGGGTCAGTCGCGGCGGTCGGGATCGATGTCGTCGGTCTCGTCGTAGTCCGGGGCGACAGGCGCCGCGGCCCGCGGCGCACGGCCGCGCCGGCTGACGACGAGCGTCGCGGCCAGGCCGAGGACGCCCAGGACGATGAGTCCGACCGCGACGGCGCGCCCGATCTGGTCACCGTCGAGCACGTCCTGGCCCCGCGCAGCCCACAGGCCGGCCGCGGCGAGGAAGAACAGGCCGAAGAGCGTGTTGAAGGGCCGCACGCGGGGGCGTCGGGTCGAGGTCGGCGAGGTGGTCATGGTGCTCCTGTCGGAAAGAGGGTCGGGGGTGGGCGCGGCGGTCATGGGCGACGCACCTCCACCTGACCGAGCGAGTGGTCGACGTCGATCGTGAGGGCCGGACCCGTGGCGGAGGCCCGCAGTCGCCGGTCGACCCCGCTGTCGCGCTCCCCGAGGACCACGAGGTCACCGGCGCGGACCGACGCGTCGACCACGACGGGCACGCCGTCGGGCACGACGACCACGGTCTGGCCCATGCCGGTCTCGATCTCGATCGTCCGCCCGAGCAGGGCCTCCGGGTCGGACACGTCGGTCAGGTCCAGCTCGAACTGGCCGAAGCCGAAGGAGTAGCTGTCGCGGACCTGCGACGCGCTCTGCGGGGCGACGTCCAGCTCCCCGCCGCGAAGCGTGGGGACCAGGGTGCCCAGTGCGAGCACGGGCAGCAAGAGCAGCCCGATGAGCACGAGTGGGAGACCTCCTCGCGCGAAGGTGCAGAGCACGAGGCCCAGACCGACGACCGCGAGGGCCACGGCCACGTAGGTCGGCCACGTCGGGTCGGCCACGAGGCGCACCACGGCGAGGGCGATCGCGATCGACGACAGGGTCAGCAGCGTCGGGATCCAGCTGTACGGCTCACGTGGTTCCCGCGGGGGCGGGGGCTGGATCGAGCGGCGCGGCTCCGACGGAGGAGTGGGTGGGAGGCCCGCGGTCGGGTGCTCGCCGGGGGCCGTGTCGAGGACGACCGTGTCGGTGGGGGTCGACGACCACGTGGTGGCGGGATCGGTCACGGTCGGGCGGTTGGAGCCTGCGGGGTCCGACCCGGTGTCGACGCCGTGGCCCTCGTGCCCGCGCCGCCGGCCCCCGCGCCGGACCAGCCAGACGACCAGGGCGACAGGTCCGCCGATGACGAGCGCGGCCCAGAAGAGCCCGTCCCCGCCCCAGCCCCAGCCACCGTCGCCGAGCACACCGAGCACGGCCAGCACCGCGGCCACCACGAGTCCGGTGTCGCGCACCTGCGCCTCGCTGGTGTCGAGCCCGAACCACTCACCGACGTGGCTGCGCGGCTCGTCGTCGGCGGGCAGCAGCAACCACCCTGCGACGTAGAGGATGACGCCGGCGAGTCCCACGAAGCACAGGACGACCGTGAGCACCCGCACGACGACCGGGTCGATGTCGAAGCGGCGGGCGACGCCGTCGCAGACGCCGGCGAGCATCCGGTCGTCGGAGCTGCGGCGCACCTCGGAGAAGGCACGGAAGCCACGACGCGGGCCGGGTGCGTGGGGACTCGCGCCCGGGTCGGGCGCCTGGTCGGTGGGAGGGGGCTGCGTGGTCATGGCTCCATCGTCGGCCGGGCAGGGCGTGCGGCACCATCGGGCGCGACCCTGGTCCGACCCTGGTTCCCGAACCCGGGGGACCTCGGGGGACCACGGGTGCGACACCTGGTGGCGCCGGCTCGCGCGCACGTGTGACGATGCCGAGGTGAGCCAGACCGCCCTCGGAGCCAGGACCCCTCCTGGTCCGTCCTCCGACCGCCCTCGGGTGCGGCGCGCCTACCGTCCGGCGGACCATCGCGTCGTCGGCGGGGTCGCGATGGGGCTGGCCGAGCACCTCGACGTGCCGGTCCTGTGGGTGCGCGTCGGCTTCGTGGTCACCACCTGGTTCAACGGCGTCGGCGTCCTGGCCTACCTGCTGCTGTGGCGGTTCATGCCACTGCGCCGACCGGAGCTGTCGCCCGGGCTGGAGTCCGCGAGCCGTCGTGGCATGCGCGCCGCGGGCCGCCCCGGCGTCCTCGAGATCGTGCAGACCGTCGCCGTGCTCGCCGTGGGCGTCGGGGTCCTCTTCCTCGTGCAGGGCGGAGGTCGGCTCACCGGGTCGCTGCTGATCCCGCTGCTCATCGTGGTGGTCGGGGTGGCGGTCGTCTGGCGCCAGATCGACGACGCCGCCTGGCAGACCTGGCTCACCCGCACGACAGGGTGGGGCTTCGTGGCCCGCGTCGCGGTCGGGCTCGGCCTGGTCGCCCTCGGCGCCGTGTACCTCGTGACGCAGGAGCGTGGCCTGTCCGCGGTGCGCGACCTCGGGTCGGCCCTCGCCATCGCGGTCGTGGGTCTGCTCCTGCTCCTCGGGCCCTGGATCATCTCGCTCGTGACGGCCCTCGGGAGCGAGCGCCGCGAGCGCATCCGCACGCAGGAGCGCGCCGACGTGGCCGCGCACCTGCACGACTCCGTCCTCCAGACGCTGGCGCTGCTGCAGAAGAACGCCGACGACCCCGCCGCCGTCGCCACCTTGGCGCGACGTCAGGAGCGCGAGCTCCGGTCCTGGCTCTACGGGGACGAGGAGTCCCCGGGTGACTCCCTGGCTGCGGCCCTGCGGGAGGTCCGCAGCGAGGTGGAGCAGGCGCACCAGCTGGTGGTCGAGCTGGTGGTGGTGGGCGACACGGCGCTCGACGCCGACCTGGTGGCGCTCGTCCGCGCCACGCGCGAGGCCGTCGTGAACGCCGCCAAGCACGCCCAGGTGGATCGCGTCGACGTGTACGCCGAGGTCGGCAGCACGCAGGTCGAGGTGTTCGTGCGCGACCGCGGGACCGGCTTCGACCCCGACCTGATCGCCGACGACCGGATGGGCGTCCGGGGCTCCATCGTGGGCCGGATGGAGCGTCATGGCGGCACCGCCCGGGTGCGCAGCACGCCGGGGGAGGGCACGGAGGTGGCGCTCACCCTCGCCCGACGCGCGGCGCCCGCTGCGGGCGAGACCTCTTCGGTGCGACCCGATCCGGCACCCCGCGACCCTGCTCGACCCGAGGCCGAGGAGGCCCCATGACCGACGACCGTCCCCCGACCGGCCGGCCCGGAGGCAGCGCGCCCCTGCGCGTGCTCATCGTCGACGACCACGCCATGTTCCGCACCGGGGTGCGCGCCGAGCTCGAGAAGGACCCCCGGCTCCAGGTGGTGGGCGAGGCCGAGGACGTCGACACCGCCGTCCCCGCCGTCCTGGAGCTGCGTCCCGACGTGGTCCTGCTCGACGTGCACATGCCCGGGGGCGGGGGAGCCGAGGTGATCCGGCGGGTCGACCGCACCGCACCGGACGTGCGGTTCCTGGCGCTGTCGGTCAGCGACGCCGCCGAGGACGTCATCGGCGTGATCCGCGCCGGCGCGCGCGGCTACGTCACGAAGAACATCTCCGGCAGCGAGCTCGTCGACGCCCTCCACCGCGTCGCCTCGGGCGACGCCGTGTTCAGCCCTCGCCTCGCCGGCTTCGTGCTCGACGCCTTCGCGGGGACGATCGAGGTGGCGCAGGTCGACGAGGACCTCGACCGACTGACCGAGCGCGAGCGCGAGGTCATGCGGCTCATCGCCCGCGGCTACGCCTACAAGGAGGTCGCGAAGGAGCTGTTCATCTCCGTCAAGACCGTCGAGACGCACGTCTCGAGCGTGCTGCGCAAGCTGCAGCTCTCGAGCCGGCACGAGCTCACCAAGTGGGCGAGCGACCGGCGTCTGATCTGAGGTCCGACGGCTGAGGCATGAGGCCAGGCGGACCGGGCCGCCTGGGCCGCCTGGGCCGCCTGGGCCGGCCGGGCCGCCTGGCCTCGGCCGTCGTCCTTCGAGTGGGGTCGGTCGTCGGTGCGTCGCTTCGGCCGGGTCCCCGCTTGCTGCTGCGTCGCTGTGGCTGGGTCTTCGCTTGCTGCTGCGTCGCTGGGGCTGGGTCTTCGCTTGCTGCTGCGTCGCTGTGGCTGGGTCTTCG
>NZ_LMMY01000010.1:356184-368399 GCF_001422865.1 Aeromicrobium sp. Leaf272 | reverse complement strand
CTTGCTGCTGCGTCGCTGTGGCTGCGAGTGGACCTGCGCTCCGAAAGGGCCTCGACCGGCGGACGGGTCCGGGCTCGGGTGGGCTCTCGGAGCGTGGCTCGGGGTGGCGCAAGATTCTGCGTTCGTGCGTGAGGGGGCGAAGGATGCTGCATTCGTGGTCGGATCCCGTCGTGAACGCAGCATCGTTCGGGCTTCTGCACGCGAAGGCAGAATCTTGCGTCCGCGGGGGCCCCAGGTGCGTGAGGTGGGCAGGGATTCTTCCTTTGCGCGTGACGGTCCACGAGAAGGGAGAATCACTGCCCTCCGGGGCGTCATTTCGTCGCCACGGTTCTTCCTTCGCGAGGCACGGTCCACACGAACGAAGAATCGTGCGTGAATCCCGCGCAGATGAAGAATCGTGGCCGCGCCCCACAGTCCCACCCGAGTCCAGACCCCCTGCTGCGGTCGAGGCCCTTCCGGAGACCGCCCCGACTCGGAGCCACAGCAGCGCAGCCGCGGGCGGAGACCCAGCCGCCCCGCACATCCGACCGAGCCGAGACCCACCGCCCCGGTCGAGGCCCTTTCGGAGCGCCGGTCCACTCGCGGCCACAGCGACGCAGGAGCGAGCGAAGCCCCAGCCGCACCGACGCAGCAGCGGGCCCACGCCCATCGGAGAACCGACGTGGAGACTGGTCCCCATGGATCTCCTGCTCCTCACCGTGATCGGCGTGCTGGTCATCGTCGCTGCGACCTCGCTCGCCGGACGTCTGGGGGTCGCGGCGCCGCTGATCCTCGTCCTCGTGGGTGTCGCGATCTCCTACGTCCCGGGGGTGCCCCGGTTCGAGATCGCACCGGAGGTGATCCTGGCGGGGGTGTTGCCACCGCTGCTCTACGCGGCGTCGGTGAACATGCCGACGGTGGACTTCCGTCGCGACTTCAAGGCGATCAGCGGCCTGTCGGTGGTGCTCGTGCTCGCGTCCGCCACCACGCTCGGCTGGCTGCTGCCGCTCGTGGTGCCGGGGCTCGGCTTCGCCGAGGCATTCGCCCTCGGAGCCATCGTGAGCCCGACCGACGCCGTCGCGACGTCGATCGTGCGTCGCACCGGGGTGGCGCCCCGCCTCGTCACGGTGCTCGACGGCGAGAGCATGCTCAACGACGCCACCGCGCTCGTGCTGCTGCGGACTGCGGTCGCCGCCACGGGGGCCTCGGTGTCGATCTGGCAGGTCGGGCTCGACTTCGTGCAGGCGGTCGTCGTGGCCGTGCTCGTGGGCGCCCTGGTCGCGGCGGTCAGCCTGCTCGTGCGCTCGCTCGTGGAGGACGCGACCGTCGCCACGTCGATCTCGTTCGTCGTCCCCTTCCTGGCGTATGCGCCGGCCGAGCACCTGGGCGGGTCCGGTCTCGTGGCCGTGGTCGTGGCCGGGCTGGCGATCGGGGCCCGCGGCCTGGTGGAGCTGCGGGCGGAGGACCGGATCGCGGAGGAGGTCAACTGGCGGACCATCGCCTTCCTGCTGGAGGGTGCGGTGTTCCTCGTGATGGGCCTGGAGCTGCGGCCCCTCATCGCCGACTTCGAGGCCTCGGGCCAGCCGTGGAGCCGGCTCGCGACGGTGACGGCCATCGCGTTGGCCGTGCTGTGGGTGGGGCGCTCGCTCTACGTCGGGCTCCTGCTCCTCGGGCTGCGTCGTGACCGGAAGGCGTCGGCACGTCATGCCCCACGCCTGGCCACCTTTCGTGAGTACCTGGCGTCCGACGACGCCCAACGGCACTCCCAGCGGCGTCGCGAGAGGGCGCTCCAGGCGATCGCCCGTCGCGAGGCCGACCTCACCTTCTACGAGGAGCAGCGGCTGGGCCGTCGCGACGGTGTGGTCCTCGTGTGGGCCGGCATGCGCGGGTGCATCACGCTCGCCGCCGCCCAGACACTCCCGCCCGACACGGTGCAGCGCAGCCTGCTCGTGCTCGCTGCGTTCTGCGTGGCCGGGCTCTCGCTGCTCGTGCAGGGTGGCACGTTGTCGTGGGTGGTCCGACGTCTCGGCGCCGAGTCCGACCGCACGGAGCAGCGCCGCGGGCAGCTCCGGGCGCTCCTCGACGCGCTGGGGGAGGTGGCCGACGCCCGCTGCACGGAGGTGCGGGAGACCGGCCTGGACGGCCGGTCGATCGATCCCGAGGCGGTGGAGCAGGTGCGCCGCCGCCGCACCCCCGCTGCGGAGTGGGAGTGGGCCGGCGACGACGGGCCCGAGCGCGACCGGCGTCTCGACGACTTCGCCCGGCTGAGGCGTGTGGTGCTGGACGACCAGCGCGAGGCGTTGCTCGACCTGCGTGCCGAGGGCCGGTACGACTCGCAGGTGCTCGACAGCGTCCTGTCCCGGCTCGACGTCGCCGAGATCGCCGCGGTCCGCCGACCGCATCCCTGACGGACGTCAGGAGATCTCGGCACGCATCACGAGCCACAGTCCCGCGAGGGTCGGCAGGAGCAGCCACACCGTCCCGGTGACCCCCAGCTGGGCCCACTCGGTGGCCGAGAGCCCGCCCTCGTAGAGCGCACCGTGCGCCCAGCCGAAGTCGACCCAGCCCACGACGTCGCGGTACCAGTCCTGCGTCGCGTAGAGCAGCTGGCTGAGGGTCGGCAGGAGACCCCAGAACACGAAGTACGCCACGAGCGCCACGGCCGAGCTGCGGGTGACGACGCCGAGCATGAACCCGACGAACATGCCGAGCACCTGCGCGAGCACCAGCGTGCCGACCTGGCCGACGGTCAGGTCGATCACCGGCTCGGTGCCACGCAGCGCGGGTCCGAGGTAGGCCCCGCCGAGCGCCACCACGAGCGCCAGTGCCATGGCGCCGACGCCGATGATCGTCGTGACGACGGCCTTCGCCGCGATGGTCCGGCCCCGACGTGGGACGAGGGTGAAGGTGGTGAGCCCGCTGCGCTGGGACCACTCACCGGTCACGAGCAGGATCGAGACCACGGGCAGCAGCACCGCCATGGGCGTGCCGACGGCCGAGCCGAACGTCTCGAAGGTCAGGGCGTCGTCGGGTGCCCACAGCATGACGGCGGCCGTGGCGAGCACCGCGACGATGCCGATGCTCGCCAGCAGCCACGTCCCGGCCCGGGTGTCGAACGTCTTGCGCATCTCGACCCCGACGACGCGACCGAACGGGATCGGCTCGGGCACGGCGCGCGAGCCAGGTCGAGCGGGAGCGGTGGCGGGGTGGGTGGCGGTGCTCATGCTGCGGCTCCTGCCGGTGTCGTGGTGCCGCGGCTGGGCGTGGCCTCGCGCTGCGTCCCGGCGGTCAGCTCGAGGAACATCTCCTCGAGGCCGGCGCCGTCGGCGGCGCGCAGCTCGGTCAGGTGGATCGACGCCGTGACGGCGACGTGGCCGACGGCTGCGGGGTCGGCGTCCACGCGCAGCCCGTCGCCGACGTCGGTGGTGCGGTGGCCCGCCGCGGCGAGTGCCCCACGCAGGGCGAGGAGGTCGGGGCTGCGCACGACGGTGCCGGCCGAGGCCAGCAGCTCGGCCTTCGTGCCCTGGGCCACGATGCGGCCCTGCCCGATGACGACGAGGTCGTCGGCGACCACCTCGATCTCGTGCAGGAGGTGCGACGACAGCAGCACGGTGGCGCCGTCGTCGGCGTAGCGACGCAGCACGTCGCGCATCCACCGGATGCCGGCGGGGTCCAGCCCGTTGGCCGGCTCGTCGAGCACGAGGACCTCGGGCCGACCGAGCAGGGCCGTCGCCAGGCCGAGGCGCTGGCGCATGCCGAGGGAGTAGTGACGCACGCGGCGCGCCGACTCGGCCTCCGACAGCGAGACGAGGTCGAGCATCTCGTCGACGCGTCGGGGCGACAGTCCCATGGTGCGGGCCGCGAGGGTGAGGATCTCGCGACCGGTGCGGCCGGCGTGCTGGGCTGAGGCGTCGAGCAGGACCCCGACCTCCAGGCCGGGGTTCGGCAGGTCGACGTAGCGACGTCCGCACACCTCGGTGCTGCCGGACGTCGCAGGGGTGAGCCCGGTCAGCACGCGCAACGTGGTCGACTTGCCGGCGCCGTTCGGGCCGAGGAAGCCGGTCACGCGCCCCGGGCGGGCGGTGAAGGTGATGTCGTCGACGGCGGTGAACCGCCCGTACGACTTGGTGAGGGAGTCGATCGTGATCATGACGGCCAGCCTCGTCCTGCAGGACGTCCTGGGGCATCGGGGAGCACGCTGGTCGCGACCCTGGGGGCACCCCGGGTCGACCCTGGCGCTCCGTTGGGTCGCTCGGTGCGGCGATCGAGCGACGTTCACCCGTCCGCAACGAACCGGGTCTAGCCTCGGACCATGAGTGACCCGCACCTGATCGTGCTGTTCGGCGCGACCGGCGACCTGGCCCGACGCAAGCTCCTCCCCGGGCTGCTGCACCTGCTGCGCTCGAGGCTGGTCGCGGACTCGCGCATCATCGCGGTGTCCATGGACGACCTCGACGACGACGGCTTCCGGGCGTTCGCGCAGCAGGCCTGCCAGGAGTTCGGACGTCCCGTCCCGGACGCGGAGTGGGACGACTTCGCCCCCAAGCTGCACTACGTCAACGTGTCCGAGGGCCCCGAGCGGCTGGCCGAGATGGCGGCGTCCCTCGAGGCGGAGCTGGGTGGTGAGCCGCGGCGCCTGCACTACCTGAGCGTGCCGCCGAAGGCCGCGATCGACGTCGTGCAGACGCTGGCGCATGCACGCCTGGTGGACCGCTCGCGGATCATCATGGAGAAGCCGTTCGGCACCGACCTCGCCTCGGCCCGCTCGCTCAACGCGCGGATCCACGAGGTCTTCGACGAGCAGCAGATCTTCCGCATCGACCACTTCCTGGGCAAGGAGGCGGCCCTCAACATCCTCGCGTTCCGGTTCGCGAACGGCCTGTTCGAGCCGATCTGGAACCGCACGTTCATCGACCACGTCCAGATCGACGTTCCCGAGACGCTGTCGCTCAAGGGCCGCTCGGGCTTCTACGAGGGCACGGGCGCGTTCAAGGACATGGTCGTGACGCACCTGTTCCAGATCCTCGCGTTCATGGCGATGGAGCCGCCGACGTCGCTCGACTCCGACTCCATCAGCGAGGAGAAGAACAAGGTCTTCCGGTCGATGCTGCCGCTGCGGCCGTCCGACGTCGTGCGGGGCCAGTACCAGGGCTACCGCGAGGAGCCCGGGGTGCAGCACGACTCCGAGACGGAGACCTTCGTGGCGCTCCGCGCGCAGATCGACAACTGGCGCTGGGCCGGGGTGCCGTTCTACCTGCGGACCGGCAAGCAGATGGCCGAGGGGGCGCGCATCATCTCGATCGCCTTCCGGGAGCCGCCGAAGTCGATGTTCCCCGCCGGCTCGGGCGTGGGGCTGTCGGGTCCGGACCACCTGACCTTCGACCTCGCCGACTCCTCGCGCATGTCGTTGTCGTTCTACGGCAAGCGACCCGGGCCGGGCATGCGTCTGGACAAGCTGTCCATGCAGTTCGCCATGCAGGACACGGCCCGCGCCGACGAGGTGCTCGAGGCCTACGAGCGGCTCATCCTCGACGCGATGAAGGGGGAGCGGACCCTGTTCACCACCGCGGAGGGCATCGAGCGGCTGTGGGAGATCTCCCAGCCGCTGCTCGACGACCCGCCGCCGGTGCGCCCGTACCCGCCGGGAACCTGGGGTCCGAACTCGGTGCACCAGCTGATCGCTCCGCGTGCCTGGCGGCTGCCGTTCGAGCGGACGTGGCGCAACCCCAACGAGTTCGCCCAGTAGCCCAGCAGCTCGGGCGCCGGACCACCCGAGCGGGGTCAGGGCGCGTCGCGCACCAGGTGCACGACCGGGAACGGGCGGCCGAAGGCGTCGGTGGTGTGGGTGCGCAGACGCCTGAAGCCGTGTGCGGTGTAGAAGCCGAGGCCGTGGGTGTTGCCCGCATAGACCTCCACGCTGGTGGGGCGCACGTGGTCGAGCAGCAGGGTGCCGATGCCGGTGCCGTGCACGGCGGGCTCGACGTAGAGGAGCTCCAGGTGCGGCCCCCGCACGCCGGCGAGTCCGAGCGGGCGCCCGGTGTCGTCCTCGGCCACCCAGACGTCCATGGACGGCAGCAGGGCGTCGCGCAGGTACGGGTGGGCCTCGGCGAAGTCGTCGTCGGACATGAACCCGTGGCTGGTCCGAGCCGCCCGCTCCCAGAGGTCGGTCAGCTCGTCGAGGTCGCGCTCCCCGGCGAGCCGGACGGACACGGGGTCGGCGTTCATCGGCCCCACGCGTCCTCGACGAGCCGCAGCGCCTGGTCGCGGGAGAGTCCTGCCCGGCGGGCGTCGGCGGCGTAGCGGGTGGCCGAGGCCCGGGTGTCCTCGTCCACGGCGACCGCGGCGGCGACGAAGGTGCCGCGTCGGCCGTGGGTCTCGATCACGCCGTCTGCCTCGAGCTCGCGGTAGGCGCGGGCCACGGTGTTGACCGCGAGCCCCAGGTCGGCGGCCAGCTGGCGGACGGTCGGCAGCTTGTGCCCGGGCGGCAGGGAGCCGTCGGCCGCGCCGGCGGCCACCTGCCGACGCACCTGCTCGAACGGGGGCTCGGCCGTGGCCGGGTCCACCACGAGGGCGATCACGCGGCCACCGCCTGTCGGTTGGTCCGCCGGACGGCGACGAGCCCGCCGACGAGGACGACCACGAGTGCGCCGAGGACGAGGGCCGTCGTGCGCAGCGCCCCCGGACCGGCGGCGATCGCGGGGGCGAGCAGAGCCGTGAGCGTCAGGACGCCACCGCTGGCGAGCAGGTTCTCGGTGAACCGGTCGATGCTCACGGCGCCGGCGACGGTCGCGACGGCCAGGGTCTGGTCGTCCTCCGCGACGAGCGCCTGCCGCACCATGCGGGCTCGGACGCCGATGCAGACGACCATCACGACGAGGGCCCCGCTCGCGGCGGCCACGGCGCCGTTCCCGCCGTCGACGCCGTCGACGAGGGTGGCCACGGCGAGCGCGAACCCGGCGACGGCCGCGACGACGAGGGCCAGCTCGCCGATCCGTTCAGCGGTGCTGCCGTGAGCCGTGCGCGGCACGAGCGACGCGGCTCGGCGGCCGCGGGGTGACGGGGTCCGGCGCACGACGTTGACGGCCTCGGAGGCGACGGCGCACACGACGGTCGAGGTCAGCACGATCGCGACGTCGGCGAGGCCGTCGGGCCCGGAGGTGTCGCCCGCGCCGACCCCCGCCACGAGCGGCACGATGCCGAGGAGGGTCCCGATGCCGGCACCCACGGCCCCGACCTGGAGTCGGTGGGTCAGCTCGGCGACCAGGGCGTCGCGGTCGACGTCGACCCGGGTGCGCCGTGCCCAGACGGCGGCGTGGGCCACTGCCTGGCGCGGTGCCGTGCAGTACAGCACGACGGCGAGTGCGAGCAGGACGATGACGAGGGTGGTGGTGCTCATGGTCGGTCCCCGATCCGGTTCGACGACGGTTTGTCTCAACCTTTGTACCGCATTGTAGTGACACAATCAAGTCTGCGGGCGAGCCGGGGCGGGCCGCCTCGGTGGCAGGCGAGCCGGAGGTGGCGGGATCGGGGTGTCAGGCCTCCCGTCTAGGCTGGACCGGTCATGACGCTGCCGTTCCCCGTGCCCCAAGGTGCCCGCCCCCCGTCTCCCTCCGACGGCACCGGAGGTGGTGCCGGCAGCGGGCGGTCCGGGCGGCGCGCGGCGCGCTCGGAGACGCTGCTCGAGGGACTGAACGACGCCCAGCGGGCTGCCGTGTCCCACGCTCCCGGTCCGGTGCTCGTGGTGGCCGGTGCCGGGTCCGGCAAGACCCGCGTCCTCACCCGACGCATCGCCTGGCTGATCGCCGCACGCGGCGCCCATCCGGGCTCGATCCTGGCCATCACCTTCACCAACAAGGCCGCCGCCGAGATGCGCGAGCGCGTGGCCGAGCTGGTGGGCGGGCCGTCGCGAGCCATGTGGGTGAGCACGTTCCACTCCTCGTGCGTGCGCATCCTGCGGCGCGAGGCCAACCGCTTCGGCTACACGTCGACGTTCAGCATCTACGACGCAGCCGACTCCCGACGCCTCATGACCATGGTCTGCCGCGACATGGGCCTGGACCCCAAGCGGGTGAACCCGCGCGCGGTCCTGCACTGGGTCTCCAACCTCAAGAACGACCTGGTCGACCACGAGTCCGCGGGTGGTCACGCCACCAACGGCACCGAGGAGCTCTACGCTGAGGCCTACGGGCTCTACCAGCAGCGGCTGCGCGCGGCCAACGCCATGGACTTCGACGACCTGATCATGCAGACCGTCCACCTGTTCCAGGCGTTCCCCGACGTCCGCGAGACCTACCGCCGCCGCTTCCGGCACGTGCTCGTCGACGAGTACCAGGACACCAACCACGCGCAGTACGCCCTCGTGCGCGAGCTGTGCGACCCCGAGACCGACCCGGACCTCGACCTCATGGTCGTGGGCGACTCCGACCAGTCCATCTACGCCTTCCGCGGTGCCAACATCCGCAACATCCTGGAGTTCGAGGAGGACTACCCGAACGCCTCCACCGTGCTGCTGGAGCAGAACTACCGCTCGACCCAGACCATCCTCAACGCCGCCAACGCCGTCATCAGCCGCAACGAGGGACGCAAGGACAAGAACCTGTGGTCGGCGGCCGGCGAGGGCGAGCGCATCGTCGGCTACGTCGGCGACGACGAGCGCGACGAGGCCCAGTTCATCGCCGACGAGGTCGACCGGCTGACCGATGCCGGCGACGCCAAGGCCTCCGACGTCGCCGTCTTCTACCGCACCAACGCGCAGTCGCGCGTGTTCGAGGAGGTCTTCATCCGCGTGGGCCTGCCGTACCGCGTCGTCGGCGGGGTGCGGTTCTACGAGCGCAAGGAGATCAAGGATGCGCTCGCCTACGTGCGCGCGCTGATCAACCCCCGCGACACGGTCTCGCTGCGACGCATCGTCAACGAGCCCAAGCGCGGCATCGGCGACGGCGCGCAGGCCGCGGTCGAGCGGTTCGCCGCACGCGAGCAGATCTCGTTCTGGGACGGTCTGCAGCGCGCGAAGGAGGCCGGTGACCTGGCCTCGCGCTCGCTCAACGCCGTCACCACCTTCGCCGAGACCATGGCCGAGCTGCGCGAGCTGGCCCTGTCGGGCGAACCCGCCGACGTCGTGCTCGAGGCCGCGCTCACCCGCACCGGCTACCTGACCGCGCTCGAGTCGAGCAAGGACCCGCAGGACGAGACCCGCGTCGAGAACCTGGCCGAGCTGGTGGCCGTCGCGCGCGAGTTCGTCGTGAACGCCTCGACGGTCACCGACGAGGAGACGGGCCGCGAGGACGGCGACCTGACGCGCGGCTCCCTGGAGGCGTTCCTCGAGCAGGTCGCGCTCGTGGCCGACGCCGACGCCGTGCCCGACGAGGGTGACGGGGTGGTCACCTTGATGACCCTGCACACCGCCAAGGGCCTGGAGTTCCCCGTGGTGTTCCTGACCGGGCTCGAGGACGGCGTCTTCCCGCACCTTCGGGCCCTCGGCGACGCCTCCGAGCTGCAGGAGGAGCGGCGTCTCGCCTACGTCGGCATCACACGGGCCCGCGAGCGGCTCTACGTCACGCGCGCCATGAGCCGGGCGGCGTGGGGCGCCCCCTCGTACAACCCGGCGTCACGCTTCCTCGACGAGCTGCCCGGCCACCTGCTCGACTGGCGTCGTGAGGCGCAGTCGCCCACGGCCTGGACCCGAGCCGCGTCGTCCAGCGGTCGGTCCACGTCCAGCGCCCCGGCCTTCACGGCCAAGGCCGCGGCGGCCCGGTCGCAGCGCAAGCGCGACATCCCCTCGCTCGACCCGGGGGACCGCGTCACCCACGACAGCTTCGGCCTCGGCACCGTCGTGGCCCTCGACGGCCAGGGCGACAACGCCGTCGCGAGCGTCGACTTCGGCTCCCAGGGCGTCAAGCGCTTGCTCCTGCGCTACGCCCCCGTCGAGAAGCTCTGACCGATCGGCCCCGCCGTCCTGGCCGGGTCCGCACCGTCAGAGGTAGGTGTGGCACCTGACCGGCGGGTCAGAGGTAGGTGACGCACCGGATCCGGGTCGTTTGAGGTGCGAGACCTACCTCTGACGGCGTCGTCGGGAGCGTCACCTACCTCTGACGGCGTGGTTCGGTGCGAGACCTACCTCTGGCGGCGGGCTCGGGCGCGGCGCGTGAACCGCTCCGTCGGGGCCGCTCGAAGGCCGACCTCGCTCCGACGCGCGGAAGCGCAGCCGCAGGTCCACGCTCGGCACAACAGACAGGCCGACCGATCAACGCAGCGCGGCTCGAGACCGGCCGTTCGGACCCGGCAGGATCAGGGGGTGACGCCGTGCTCGCGGAGCGCAGCGTCGGGGTCGACGGGTCCGCCGCCGCCCGGGTGCACCTCGAGGTGCAGGTGCGGGCCGGTGACGTTGCCCGTGGAGCCGGTGTAGCCGATCGTCTGGCCGGCGCCGACCTTGTCGCCGACGTTGACGGAGACCCGGCTCTGGTGGCAGTACCAGATCTCGGTGCCGTCGTCGAGCGTGACGATGGTGCGGTTGCCGTAGGCACCCTCGTAGCCGGCCGACGTCACGGTGCCCGCGGCGACCGAGACGATCGTCGAGCCGGACGGCCCGGCGAAGTCGAGGCCGGTGTGGGTGCTCGACCACAGCGAGCTGGCCTGGCCGAAGCGCGCCGTGAGGCGGTAGCCGGTGACGGGCAGGACCCACTGGTTGGACTTGTACTCGTCGGCGACGTTCTGCGCCTTGTCGCGCAGCTCCTCGTCGACCTTGAGCTTCTGCGAGGCCTGCTGCTCCGTCTGGCGCTGGAGCGTCGCCTTGTCGATCTCGGGGGTGACGTCGACGTCCTGCGTGCCGGTGTAGCTGGCCGAGATCGTCTGGTAGCCCGACTGCAGCGCACCGCGGTCGGCCTGCGACGAGAAGGCGCCGGCTCCGATGCCTGCGACGACGAGGGCGAAGGCACCCGCTGCGGCGGGCGTCAGCCGGAAGCTCCGACGACGGCGCTGCGGGCGGCTGACGGCCCGACGTCCGCCGGGGAGCGTGTCGCGAGGGGTCTGCTGCCGTACGTCGAGGCGACGTTTGGGGGCAGACGAAGACACGCAGGAACCTCCGGGCGGCAGGGCGGGACCCGACGAGTCTAGAGGACGCATGGGTCTGGTCAAGGAGCAAAGGTCACGATCGAGGGCCGAACGCCGGGTTCCCCGCGTGGAAGGCAGGCCCCGTGTGAGCAGGTTCACGCGCATGGGCGACGATCTCGACGTGCAGTCCTCCCGCGTCGTGGTCGCGATCCTCGATCTCGACACCGCCCTCGACACCGACACCGACACCGCCCCCGACACCGCCTCCGACACCGCTCTGCGGAGCGCGCGGACGGCGAGCGCGGAGGGGCACGAGGTCGTGTACCTGGGCCGCAGCGACCCGCAGGCCACGGCGTGGGCGGTCAGGGCCGAGGACGCGGCCACCGCGCTGGTCGTGGCCGACGACGCGTCCGCGCAGCAGCTCCGCGAGGCGCTGGACGCGATGGGGCTCCACGAGGTGCAGGTCTCCCGCGTCGCGTCACGGTGATGGCTCACGGCGGGTCGGGAGCCGTTCGTGGCCGTGGCCCTGTGACGCACCCCATCGCCCGGACCGGCCGCGCAGAGGCTAGAGTCCCGAGAGGCTCTGACCTACCTCAGAGGACCTGGACAACCAAGGACGGTCATCACCGTGGATCTGATGGAATACCAGGCGAAGGAGCTCTTCGCCAAGCATGGCGTCGCGACGACGCTCGGCACGGTCGTGCAGACCGCCGACGAAGCCAAGGCAGCAGCTGAGCAGATGGGCGGCGTGACCGTCGTCAAGGCTCAGGTGAAGGCCGGCGGTCGCGGCAAGGCAGGCGGCGTCAAGCTCGCCAAGACGGCCGACGAGGCCTACGAGCACGCCTCCAACATCCTGGGCATGGAGATCAAGGGCCTCACGGTCAACCGCGTGCTCGTCACGCCGGCCACGCCCCCGGTCGAGGAGTACTACTTCTCGTTCCTGCTCGACCGCTCCAACCGCAGCTACCTGTGCATCGCGAGCGTCGAGGGTGGTGTGGAGATCGAGGAGGTCGCCAAGACCAACCCCGAGGCCGTGCGCCAGATCCCGATCGACGCCGACGCCGGTGTCGACGAGGCCAAGGCCCGCGAGATCGTGGCCGACGCGAAGTTCCCCGCCGAGCTCGCCGACCAGGCCGTGGCCATGGTCCAGTCGCTCTGGAAGGTCTTCGTCGAGGAGGACGCCACCC
>NZ_LMMY01000010.1:324676-356150 GCF_001422865.1 Aeromicrobium sp. Leaf272 | reverse complement strand
GCGCCACCCCGAGCACGAGGACTTCGTGATCCACGAGGAGGCCGACCCGCTCGAGGCGAAGGCCAAGGAGAAGGGCCTCAACTACGTCAAGCTCGACGGCGAGGTCGGCATCATCGGCAACGGCGCGGGACTCGTCATGAGCACCCTCGACGTGGTCGCCTACGCCGGCGAGAAGCACGGCGACGTGAAGCCGGCGAACTTCCTCGACATCGGTGGCGGAGCGTCGGCGCAGGTCATGGCCGACGGTCTCGACGTCATCCTCGGTGACCCGCAGGTCAAGAGCGTCTTCGTGAACGTCTTCGGCGGCATCACGTCGTGCGACGCCGTCGCGAACGGCATCAAGGGCGCGCTCGAGCTGCTCGGCGACGGCGCCACCAAGCCGCTCGTGGTCCGTCTCGACGGCAACAACGTCGACGAGGGCCGCGCGATCCTGGACGAGCTGAACCACCCGCTCGTGACGCAGGTGGACACCATGGACGGTGCGGCCGACAAGGCCGCCGAGCTGGCGAACGGCTGAAGGGGCTGACATGTCGATCTTCCTGACCAAGGACTCCAAGGTCATCGTCCAGGGCATCACCGGCGGCGAGGGCTCCAAGCACACCGCCCGCATGCTGGCGGCCGGCACGAACATCGTGGGCGGCGTCAACGCCCGCAAGGCCGGCACGACCGTCACCCACACCGACGCCTCCGGCGCCGAGGTGGAGCTGCCGGTCTTCGGCACCGTGGCCGAGGCCATCGAGAAGACGGGCGCCGACGTCAGCGTCGCGTTCGTCCCGCCCGCGTTCACCAAGGACGCCGTGATCGAGGCCATCGACGCCGAGATCGGGCTGCTCGTCATCATCACCGAGGGCGTCCCCGTCCAGGACTCCGCGGAGTTCTGGGCCTACGCCCAGGGCAAGAAGACGCGCATCATCGGCCCGAACTGCCCCGGCATCATCACGCCGGGCGAGGCGCTCGCCGGGATCACGCCCGCCAACATCGCGGGCAAGGGCCCCATCGGCCTGGTGTCGAAGTCGGGCACGCTGACCTACCAGATGATGTTCGAGCTGCGCGACTTCGGCTTCTCGACCGCCATCGGCATCGGCGGCGACCCGATCATCGGCACCACCCACATCGACGCCCTCGAGGCGTTCGAGGCCGACCCCGAGACGAAGGCGATCGTGATGATCGGCGAGATCGGTGGCGACGCGGAGGAGAAGGCGGCGGCCTACATCAAGGCCAACGTCACCAAGCCCGTCGTCGGCTACGTGGCCGGCTTCACCGCTCCCGAGGGCAAGACGATGGGCCACGCCGGCGCCATCGTGTCCGACGGCGCGGGCACGGCGCAGGGCAAGAAGGAGGCCCTCGAGGCCGCCGGGGTCAAGGTCGGCAAGACGCCGTCCGAGACCGCCGAGCTCATGCGCGAGATCCTCAACGGCTGACCTCACGTCTGCTGCACGAACGGGCCCCGACCGACAGGTCGGGGCCCGTTCTGCGTGCCCGCGGTGCTCCGCACCGAGCGGCCGTCGGGACCGCACGGTCGGCCCCCGCATGGTCGGCGCAGGAAGCCCGCCCCGGGACAGGTGGGACGAGAGCGGACGGCCCGGCTCAGGAGGCTCGGCTCAGGGGCCCGGCTCAGGAGGTCGGGCTCAGGAGGTCGGGGCGTAGGTGAGGCGCTCACCGGCCCGCTTGACGAGGGCCTCCCAGGTCTTGCGGTCCACGTCGTAGTCGCCCACGGGCGTCATGGTCACCTGGGCGACGGCCTTGCCCCGCCGCACGATGCCCGTGCGGATGACGACGCGGTCGCCCTCGGAGACCTCGAGGCTGATCTTCCAGGACCGGCCGCTGAAGCCGGAGCCCTCGATCTTCTTCTCCTGGGTCACCTCCGCGGAGAGGTTCGCGTCGGGGCAGTCGTCGATGTCGTCGCGCACCTTGTCGACGAGCTTCTTCGCCGCGTCGTCGCTGGAGTACCGCCCGACCGTCTCGGTGATGCCGAACTCGGCGGGGACGCCGACGGCGTCGGGGATGACGAAGACGCGCGAGGCGGTGGACTCCAGGCCCTTGCGGCGGAAGTCGGCCTCGTCGCACTGGGTGGCTGCGGGGTTGGTCTCCGGTCGCAGCGGTCGGGTGCCCGACCACACCTTGTCGATGTCGGCGATCGGCGGCAGGTCGACGGTGCCCAGGAAGGCCACCGAGCTCGACGTGCGCGGCGGGATGGTCCGGACGACCTCGAAGTCGTCGGTGCAGCGTCCGCCGCTGTCACGGCAGACCTTCTCGACGGACGCGTTGAGCGCCGTCGCGAACGCCTGGATGTCCGGGCCCGAGGCTCCGGTGCGCTCGTGGACCAGCGTGCTGGTGACGCGGCCGGAGTGCGCGAGGCCGACGGTGAAGACCTTCTGCGGCGACCGGTGGGACCGCAGGCGCAGGATCTGGAAGTCGCCGAACGGGCGCTTGACCACGTAGGAGCCGACCAGCTGGACGCGTGGGTGGCTGCAGTCGGCGTACCAGCCCAGCGTGGTGTCGTAGGCCTTCTCCGCGGCGGCGGTGTCGCGCGAGACCTCGATCGACTCGGCGACCCGGTCGTCGGCGTCGCCGCTGCCGGCGAACGTGCGCACGAAGACCCGCAGGGGATCGGAGTCGGCGAAGCGCTGCGGCGGGCACGTGGCGTACGGGGTCTCGTTCTTCGGGTCCTCGTCGGTTCCCGACGACGACCACCGCTGGTCGGGGTCGAGCCGGGCCACCTGGGCCGGGGACAGCAGGTTCTCGGCGGTGATCTTGCGTGCCTCGAGCACCAGGTCGGGGCGCTCCGCGCCGAGCTTCTCGCGGTACGGCAGGTCGCTCTGCGTGGCCAGGGCGTCGCCGTCGGTGGCCACCAGCCCGCCGGCGAGCACGGCGACGACGCTCGCCGCGACGAGCGCGACGGTGTTGCGGCGTCGACCTCGACGCGCTGCCGTCCGCACCTCGTCGGCTCCGGGCATGCTGAGCTGCCCGGTGACGGCGCCGAGGCCCTTGAGCCGGTCCTCGAGGTCGGCGAGCGAGAGGTCGAGGCGCTTCTCGAGGCCGTCGAGCGCCGTGGTGACCGCCTCGATGCCCTCCTCGGCGCTCACCCCGACCTCGCGCGAGGCCTGGTCGAGGTCTGTGTCGCCCAGGGTCAGCAGGACGATGAGACGGCGGTCGTCGGCCGACAGGTCGTGCAGCGCCTCGAGGAGCGCGGTGTCGGCGTCCTCCTCGTGGCGGCGTCGCAGGGGATGGGTGCCACGGCTGAGCGCGGTGAGCTTCCACGCCTCGGTGCGGACGTAGGCGAGCGGGTCGCGCTGGCGGATCTTCGACCAGTCGCGCCAGGCCCGACGGTAGGCGTCGACGGTGGCCTCCTGGGCCACCTGGCGGTCGCCGCACATGGCGTACACCGCACGCAGACAGGTCGCCGAGGTCGCCTCGTAGAAGCTGGTGAACTCGTCGACGCGGGTCATCGAGCTCGCCTCCTCGGGGGTGTCGGCGTGGCTTGTCGGAACGCCACGACCTTACCGGGAGGATGGTGGGGTGAACCCGACCGTCGCGACCGCACCGCTGCGTCCGGGCTTCCTCACCGCGATCCTGACCGTGATCACGGCCTTGGTGCTGGGCTCGGGGGTGGCGCTGCTGAGCGGGGCCGACCTCGTCCCGGCGCTGCGCACGGGCGCCCGCGCCTGGCTCGTCCTCCAAGGCTCCGGCCTCGAGCTCCAGGGCGCCACGCTCGGTCTCGTGCCGCTCGGTGGGGTGCTGCTGTGCGTGGCGCTGACCGCTCGGGTGGCGCACGCCATGACGCCGGACCCGGTGGACTCGCCGGGCGCGTTCGCCGCCACCGTCGCGGGGACCTGCGGCGTGCTCGCCGCCGTCCTGGCCAGCGTGGCCAGCACTCCCTCGATCGTCGTGCACCCCGTGCGCGCGGCAGCGGCGGCCTTCGTGGTCTCCGGTGTCGGCGCCGCGCTCGGGGCCACGCTCCCGCACGGACGCGGCCGTGACCTCTGGCCCGACGCGTGGCGTCGGGCCGACGTCCGCCAGGCCGTGCGCGCCGGCGCCCTGGGCGCGCTCGTCCTGCTCGCCGCGGCCGCGGTCGTGGTGCTCGCGCTGCTGGTGCTGCACGTCGACCGGGCGTCGCAGCTGTGGGCCCTCCTCGATCCGGGTCTCGCGGGTGCTCCGGCCCTCGCGCTGCTCTGCCTGCTCGCCGTGCCGACCATGGTCGCCTGGGCGACGTCGGTCCTGCTCGGCCCCGGCTTCGTCCTCGGGTCCCAGACGTCGGTCGACCTCACGGGGTCCCAGCTCGGTGCCGTCCCGGGGCTGCCGGTGCTGGCGGCCCTGCCCGCGCCCGGCGCCTTCGGCGACGTCGTGGTCGCGCTCGGTCTGCTGCCCGTGCTCGCCGGGTTCGTGGCCGGGTGGCGGCTGCCGCGCTCGTCCGGTCCGCTGCTGGGCATCCACGACCGGCCCGTGCTCGCCCGGTGCGCCCAGGGCGCGGTGGCCGGCGGCGTCGCGGGCCTGCTCGTGGGGGTCGTGGTGGGCATCTCCGGGGGCGCCGTGGGTCCCGGACGCCTCGCGGAGGCGGGCCCGCCCGCACTCACGCCCCTGCTCGTCGCGGTGCCCGTCATGGCCCTGGGCGGTGCGCTCGGTGCGTTGGCGTCGCACTATCGTGGCGCCCGTGCCCCAGAGTCCGCGACGTCAGAGCGCTCGCCTCGTCGTCCTCGTCTCCGGCTCCGGCACCAACCTCCAGGCCCTGATCGACGCGACGACTGACCCGACCTACGGCGCCACGATCGTCGCGGTCGGCGCCGACCGCGACGGCATCGAGGGACTCGCCCGCGCGGAGCGTGCAGGCGTCCCCACGTTCGTCGAGCGGCTCGGCGACCACCCCGACCGCGACTCCTGGGACGCTGCCCTGACCGAGCAGGTCGCCGCCCACGAACCCGACCTCGTCGTCCTCGCCGGCTTCATGAAGCTCGCCGGACCCCACTTCCTGGCCCGCTTCGGCGGTCGCACGCTCAACACGCACCCGGCGCTCTCGCCGTCGTTCCCCGGCATGCACGGCCCCCGTGACGCGCTCGCGTACGGCGTCAAGATCACCGGGGCCACGCTGTTCGTCGTCGACGCCGGGGTCGACACCGGGCCGATCGTGGCCCAGGTGGCCGTGCCGGTGCTCCCCGACGACGACGAGACCACGCTGCACGAACGCATCAAGACCAGCGAGCGTCGCATGCTCGTCGACTCCGTCGGCGAGCTGGCGCGCCGCGGCTTCACCCTCAACGACCGCACCATCGAGCTCGGAGACCCTGCATGAGCACACGACAGATCAAGCGCGCCCTCGTCTCGGTGTACGACAAGACCGGGCTCGAGCAGCTGGCCCAGGCGCTGCACGCCGCCGACGTCGCCATCGTCTCGACCGGGTCGACGGCCCGCACCATCGAGGCCGCGGGCGTCCCCGTGACACCGGTCGAGGAGCTGACCGGCTTCCCCGAGTGCCTCGACGGCCGGGTCAAGACCCTGCACCCGCGCGTGCACGCCGGCATCCTGGCCGACACCCGGCTGGAGTCCCACACGGCCCAGCTGGCCGAGCTGGGCGTGGAGCCGTTCGACCTCGTCGTCGTCAACCTCTATCCCTTCCGCGAGACGGTGGCCTCGGGCGCCACGCCGGACGAGTGCGTCGAGCAGATCGACATCGGCGGTCCCTCGATGGTGCGCGCGGCCGCCAAGAACCACCCGAGCGTCGCGATCGTGACCTCGCCCGACGCCTACGCCGACGTCTCGCAGGCGCTGGCCGGCGGCGGCTTCACGCTCGAGCAGCGCAAGCGGCTCGCGGCCCAGGCCTTCGCCCACACCGCCGCGTACGACGTGGCCGTCGCCGAGTGGTTCGCCGGCGAGTACACGCGTGACGAGTCGGTCGACGGGGGCTGGCCGGCCTTCGCAGGGTCCGCCGGCACGCTGACGTCGGTGCTGCGGTACGGCGAGAACCCGCACCAGCAGGCCGCTCTCTACGCCGACGGCACCGGTGGTCTCGCCTCCGCCGAGCAGCTGCACGGCAAGGAGATGAGCTACAACAACTACGTCGACACCGACGCGGCGCGACGCGCGGCGTTCGACCACGACGAGCCCGCCGTGGCGATCATCAAGCACGCCAACCCGTGCGGGATCGCCGTCGGCGCCGACGTGGCGCAGGCGCACGCCCGCGCCCACGCGTGCGACCCGGTGTCCGCCTTCGGTGGCGTCATCGCCGCCAACCGGCCGGTGAGCGTGGCGATGGCCGAGCAGGTGGCCGAGGTCTTCACCGAGGTGATCGTGGCCCCCGACTACGAGCCGGGCGCCGTGGAGGTGCTGCAGGGCAAGAAGAACATCAGGATCCTGCGGTCACCCGCGCCGGCGCAGACCGACGGCGCCGCGACCGACACGGAGGTGCGCCCGATCTCGGGTGGGCGACTGGTCCAGCAGGTCGACCACGTCGACGCCGCAGGTGACGACCCCGCCTCCTGGACGCTGGTGTCCGGCGATCCGGCCGACGACGCGCTCCTCGCCGACCTGGCCTTCGCCTGGACGGCGGTCCGAGCGGTCAAGTCGAACGCCATCCTCCTGGCCAAGGACGGCGGGTCGGTGGGCATCGGCATGGGACAGGTCAACCGGGTCGACTCGTGCCGTCTGGCCGTCGAGCGAGCGGGCGAGGATCGGGCCCGGGGTGCCGTGGCCGCGTCGGACGCGTTCTTCCCGTTCGCCGACGGTCCGCAGATCCTCATCGACGCGGGCGTGCGCGCCATCGTCCAGCCGGGCGGGTCGGTGCGTGACGACGAGACGATCGCCGCAGCGCAGGCTGCGGGCGTGACGATGTACGTGACCGGGACGCGTCACTTCTTCCACTGACGCGCGGTCGGCGCGGCGTCAGGAGCTCGTGCGCAGACCGTCCTCGAGGACGCGCACGACCTGGCGGCGCAGCAGCGCGGCCACGGAGGCGATGTCGTCCGACGGGTCGGTGATCGACACGAGGGCTCCGGTGTAGAGCACCGACAGCGCCCGGACGCACTCGACGCTGTCCTCCACGCCGGCGGCCTGGACGAGCGAGATCATCGACGCACCCACGTTGGCCCGCATGGCGTGCAGGTCGTCCATGAGGTGGGGCCGGGAGAACGTCGCCAGGTAGACCTGCATCTGCTGCGCAGCCGACGTCGAGGTGTGGTCGGAGAGCAGCCGCTCGAAGATGGCCCCGACCTCGTCGGGGGTGAGGACGGTGCCGGGCTCTGGCTGCAGCGCGTTCCAGGTCTCGTTCCAGGACGCGAGGGTCTGGCTGAACACCACGTCGACGAGCTGCTCGATCGAGGCGAAGTAGTAGGACACCGTGGCGAGCGGCACGTCGGCGGCCTCGCTCACGGACCGGTGGGTCACGGCCTTGGTGCCACCCTCGGCGAAGAGGGTGGCCGCGGCGGTGATGAGCTGGTCACGGCGGACCCGGCTGCGTTCCTGGCTGAGCCGGGCACGTCCCCCAGGAGGGGTGCTGTCGGTCATGAACGGCCGCGTCCGGGGCTGGGGACGTCCAAGGCACCAACGAGCATGATCGCGTCGTCCTTCGCTTCGTGTACCCCGAGACTGTTGATCGTCAGTCTAATGACGCACCGGTCGCTTTGGCGAGAGCCCCGTCGATCACGTCTCGTCCCAGGAGGTGGGCGCCGACCAGGTCGCGCAAGGTCTCGCTCATGCGCTCGGCCTCCTCGGTCTCGGAGTAGAGGCCCGACTGGCGGCGCAGAGCGGTGCCGGCCACCGCGGTCAGGAGGGCGCCGGCGAGTCGCTCGGGGGCGGGGACGCCGAGAGCCGTGAGCCAGCCGATGGTGAGCTGCTCGAAGCTGCGAAGCGCGCTGGCGGCCTCGTCGCGCAGGGCCTCGTCGCGGGTCGCGGCGAGGTAGATCGAGAGCTCGAGGGCGGCGACCTCGGGACCGCGGGCCGAGAACACGCCCACGATGGTGGGGGTCACGTCGCAGACCCGCAGCGTCCGGGGCCCGGAGTCGAAGCCGGCCAGCGTGTCGAGCGAGGCCCGCCACCGTCCGATGTGGTCGCGCAGGGCCTCGCGGAGCAGCTCCTCGATCGAGGCGAAGTAGTAGGTGGTGGTGGCCGGGGGGAGCCCGGCTCGTCGTGCGACCGCGCGGTGCGTGACGGCGCGTGCGCCGCCTTCGGCGAACAGCTCGATGGCGGCGGCGACGAGCTCGTCGCGTCGCTGCCGACTGCGCTCCTGGGACAGCTGTGCCCGCGTCGTCATCCGTCACCCTCTCCCGTGCGGTGCCGTGCGGCACCGGGACCGTCCTGCCGATCTGCAGCGTGACCACCGAGGCGGGTCACTCTCCCGGACCTGAGTGTAGGGGGAGTGTCCATCGGGTCATGTTCCTCGCGGGCGCCGAGCCGTGACAGACTCGTGCGCGTGACGGCGCAGATCCTCGACGGCAAGGCGGTGGCCGCGGCCATCAAGACGGAGCTCACCGGCAGGGTGGCAGCCCTGCGGGAGCGTGGGCTGGTGCCGGGTCTGGGCACCATCCTGGTCGGCGACGACCCGGGTAGCCGCTGGTACGTGGACGCCAAGCACCGCGACTGCGCCCAGATCGGGATCGAGTCGATCCGCGTCGACCTCCCGGCGTCGGCGACGCAGGCCGAGATCGAGGCGGCGGTCGACGGCCTGAACGCCGACCCCGACTGCACCCTCTACATCGTGCAGCTGCCGCTGCCGCGCGGGATCGACGAGAACGCCGTGATCGGCCGGATCGACCCGGCGAAGGACGCCGACGGGCTGCACCCCACCAACCTGGGCTGGCTGGTGCTCGGTGAGCCCGCCCCGCTGCCGTGCACGCCCCGCGGGATCGTGGAGCTGCTGCGCCGCCACGACGTGCCGATCGCGGGGGCGAACGTCGTGGTCGTCGGTCGCGGCATCACCGTCGGCCGTCCCATGGGACTGCTGCTCACGCGACGCTCGGAGAACGCCACCGTCACGCTGTGCCACACGGGCACGCGCGACCTCGCCGCCGAGGTGCGGCGCGCCGACATCGTCGTCGCCGCGGCCGGCGTGCCGGGCATCATCACTGCCGAAATGGTCAAGCCCGGTGCCGCCCTGCTCGACGTCGGGGTCAGCCGCGACGAGGCCGGCAAGATCGTCGGCGACCTGCACCCCGGCGTGATGGACGTGGCCGGCTGGGTGGCCCCCAATCCCGGCGGCGTGGGTCCGATGACGCGGGCGATGCTGCTGAGCAACGTGGTCGACGAGGCCGAGAAGATCGTCGCGAGCCGGGGATGACGGCGCGGTGAAGGTGCCTCTGCCGCGCAGCCGCGGATCGCAGATCTACCTGCTCCTGCTCGTGGGGGTGGCGGTCGGGCTCGTCCTCGTGGCGTTCGGCGCCTGGCGGGCCGGCCTGATGGTCGTGGGCGTGACGTTCGTGCTGGGCGCGATCGCCCGTGTGGTGGTGCCACCGGACCACGTGGGGATGCTCCGGGTGCGCGGCCGGACGTTCGACATCGTCTGGATGACGGTGCTGGGCGCGAGCCTGAGCCTGCTGGCCCTGATCGTGCCGCCCGGCCCGCCGGCCTGAGGCAGGGAACAGCCCGCCGGCCTGAGGCAGGACACGAACGACGCACGGTCCCCGTCCGGGTGGGAGGGGACCGTGCGTCGTGCTGAGGGTGGAGCTCAGATCAGGCCGAGCTCCTTGACCGCGTCGCGCTCCTCGACCAGCTCGGCCGCGGTGGCGTCCATGCGCGCCCGGCTGAAGTCGTCGATCTCCAGGCCCTGGACGATCTCCCAGTCACCGTTGCTCGTGGTGACGGGGTAGGAGTAGATCAGGCCCTCGGGGACGCCGTAGGAGCCGTCGGAGACGACGGCCATGGAGGCCCAGTCGCCCTCCGGCGTGCCGTGCAGCCAGTCGCGGGCGGCGTCGATGGTGGCCGACGCGGCGGAGGCGGCCGACGAGGCGCCGCGCGCCTCGATGATGGCCGCGCCGCGCTTGGCGACGGTCGGGATGAAGGTGTCCTCGATCCAGGCCTGGTCGTCGACGACCTCGGCGGCGGGACGGCCACCGATCTCGGCGTGGAAGACGTCCGGGTACTGCGTGGCGGAGTGGTTGCCCCAGATGGTCAGCTTCGTGATGTCGCCGACCTTCGAGCCGGTCTTGGCGGCCAGCTGGCTGAGTGCGCGGTTGTGGTCGAGCCGCGTCAGGGCGCTGAAGCGCTCGCGCGGGATGTCGGGCGCGTTGCTCATGGCGATGAGCGCGTTGGTGTTCGCCGGGTTGCCGGTGACGCCGATGCGCACGTCGTCGGCCGCGACCGCGTTGAGGGCCTTGCCCTGGGCGGTGAAGATCGCGCCGTTGGCCTCGAGCAGGTCGCCGCGCTCCATGCCCTTGGTGCGGGGGCGGGCGCCCACGAGCAGGGCCAGGTTGACGCCGTCGAAGATGTGCTCGGCGTCGTCACCGATCTCGACGGAGTCGAGCGTGGTGAAGGCGCAGTCGTCGAGCTCCATCACGACGCCCTCGAGCGCCTTGAGGGCCGGGGTGATCTCGAGCAGCCGCAGCTGGACCGGGGTGTCGGGTCCGAGCAGGGCGCCGGAGGCGATCCGGAAGAGGAGGCTGTAGCCGATCTGGCCGGCGGCGCCGGTGACGGCGACCTTGACGGGAGTGGTCACTCGATGCTCCTTGAGGTGGTGGGGCGACGGAGGTCTGTACGGATGAGCTGAGGTGCGGATGAGCCGAGGGGCGCCCGGACCAGGGCACTGTGACGAACGTAACGCAGGCCCCCCTGCGCGTGCAGGGGGGCCGTCACGTCACGGAGGGTCAGCCGGCGTGGGTGCGGGTCTCGACGAGGGCGTTGGCGGTCAGGTCCTTGGCCTGGTCGTCCTCACCGCCGGGGTTGTCGCCCCCGAGGCCGGCCCGCGTGAGCTCCTCGATCTGCTTGCCGGTGTCGGCATCGACGTTCTTCCAGTAGTCGAAGGCCCGCTCCAGGACGTCGCCCTTCACCCCGCCGAGCAGGTGGCCGGCCACGGTCTCGACGAACCGCTCGCGCTGGGCGTCGTCCCAGACGTCGCGCACGAGGGCGCCGGCCTGGCTGAAGTCGTCGTCGTCCGGGCGGAGGGTGTAGGCCTGGCGCACCATCGCTCCGTCGGCCTCCCAGCCGTCGTCGACGGGTCCGGTCTCGTCGCTGTAGCCGCGCCCCGCGCTGTTGGGCGCGTACTTCGCCTCGTCGCCGCTGTGGTCGTAGGCCATGGGACCGTCGAACGTGTAGGTGTTGTGGTGCGCCACGTTCTTCGGCCGGTTCACCGGCAGCTGGTGGTAGTTCGGCCCGATGCGGTAGCGCTGGGTGTCGGAGTAGGAGAACACTCGGCCCAGGAGCATCTTGTCGGGGCTGAATCCGATGCCCGGCACGATCGCCGACGGCTCGAAGGCCGCCTGCTCGATCTCGGCGAAGAAGTTCTCCGGGTTCCGGTTCAGGGTCATGGTCCCGACCTCGACCAGCGGGTAGTCCTCGTGCGGCCACACCTTGGTGAGGTCGAACGGGTTGAGCCGGTAGGTCTTCGCGTCCTCGTACGGCATGAGCTGCACCGACAGGCGCCACGACGGGAACTCTCCGGCGTCGATGGACTCGAACAGGTCGCGACGGTGGAAGTCGGCGTCGTGGCCGGCGATCGTGTCGGCGTCCTCGCCGGTGAGTCCCTGCACGCCCTGCTGGCTGTGGAAGTGGTACTTGACCCAGTGCTTGTCACCGGCCTCGTTGATCCACAGGAAGGTGTGCGAGCCGTAGCCGTTCATGTGCCGCCAGGAGCGCGGGATGCCGCGATCACCCATCAGGTAGGTCACCTGGTGCGCGGACTCGGGGTTGAGCGACCAGAAGTCCCACTGCATGTGGTTGTCGCGCAGCCCGCTGGCGCCGCGTCGCTTCTGGCTGCGGATGAAGTGCTGGAACTTCATCGTGTCGCGGACGAAGAAGACCGGGGTGTTGTTGCCGACGAGGTTGTAGTTGCCCTCGGTCGTGTAGAACTTCAGCGCGAAGCCGCGCGGGTCGCGCCAGGTGTCGGGGGAGCCCTGCTCGCCCGCGACGGTGGAGAACCGCGCCAGCATCTCGGTCTCGACGCCGGGCTGGAAGAGCGCGGCCTTGGTGTACGCGCTCACGTCCTCGGTCGTCGTGAAGGTGCCGAAGGCGCCGGAGCCCTTGGCGTGCACGTTGCGCTCGGGCACGCGCTCACGGTTGAAGTGGGCCATCTGCTCCAGCAGGTGCCGGTCGTGGAGCAGGATCGGGCCGTCGGCGCCGAGGGTCAGGCTGTTGCGGTCCGAGCCGGCGGGTGCGCCGGTCTCGGTGGTCGAGCCCTTCTTGGCCTCGGGGGTGGGTGCGGTCGCGACGGCCGTGCCGTCGTCGGGCTGGGGGACGTGGTGCGTCATGGTCCGCTCCTTCGAAGTCTGTGTCCCTCCACCGTCACCCGGGAACCCGGAAGTCGCGAGTCGAGGTCACGCGCCGGCGGGCGAGGGCTCCGTCGCCGCGGGCGGGGCCGGTACTGCCGCCTCGGCCCTCAACCACTGCCGGGCCAGCTCGAATCGGCTGGCGGCGTCCCACCGGACCAGGGCGTCGCTGACGTGCTTCTCGACCGCCTTGACGCTGATCTCCAGCGCGGCGGCGACCTCGACGTTGCTGCGCCCCTGCGCGAGCAGCCCGACCACGTCGCGCTGACGGGGCGTGAGGTCGTCGGGGTCGCGACCGGGGTCGTCACCGCGTGGGCCGACCGCGGACAACAGACCGACGCGGGTGCCGACGCCGAAGGCGCAGAGGATGCGGGAGACGTGGGAACGCACGGTGCCGGGGGAGAGGAACAGCGACTGCGCAATGGCGTGCTGGTCCAGGCCACGCAGCACGAGGTCGGCCACGTCGCGCTCACGGGGCGAGAGCACGGACCAGCCGCCGGCGCTGACCGGGGGCAGGCGCCGACCTGCCGTGCTCAGGACCTGGGACGCCGAGCGACGCACCGCGGCGTGGCCGCCGGGGTCGGCGACGGAGACGGCCTCACGCAGCGTGCGGGTGGCCTCCTTGACCTGCCGGGCGAGCAGGTGGGACCGGGCCAGCACCACGCGACCCTCGGCTGCCTCGACGGCCCGACCTGCTGCCTCGGCTGACTCGACGGCCTGCTCGGCGAGCAGGACCGCCGCACCGGCGTCTCCGAGCAGCGCAGCCTCGCGAGCGCGGATCCTGAGCACCGTGGACGCCGCCGCCGGATGTGCTGCGAGCGGGGCGGCGAGGCTGGCCCAGGCGCGGACGGCCTCCTGGTCGCCGTCGAGCTCGCCGACGGCCACGAGCAGCTCGAGCCCGAGGGCCTGGTCCACCACGGTGAGCGCCGAGAGGCTGGCGTCGCCGCCTGCACGGAGCACCAGGGTGGCTGCGCTGCGCACGTCGCCGGTGGCGACCGCCCCGAACGCGGCCAGCAGGAGCGACCCCCGACCGACGTGGTCGTCGCGGACCGGGCTGGCGGCGACGTCGGCCACGAGGGCGTGGGTGGCGTCGGCGCCGGCGGGCTCGGCGTTCCCCAGCACGAGCGCGCGCAGTCCGGCTGCGAGACGTGCGAGGTCGTGGGTCGTGGCGACGGACGCGAGCGCATCGACCTCGTGCCGCGCGTGGTCGATCCTGCCGCCGAAGGCGAGCGCACGGACCCGCAGCTGACGCTGGAGGACCTCGACCGCCGTGCCCTCCCACGGTGACGGGACCTGTGAGTCGGGGAGCAGGGCGAGGGCGCGGTCGACCTGCGCGCAGGTGAGGGCGGCCTCCGCGGCGAGGGTCCGGGCGAACCACCAGGCGGGATCGCGCTGGTCGCGACCGCGCAGCACCTGCTCGAGCTCGTCGAACGGGTCGGTCAGCACCGGGTCGCGGTTCCGCGCCCGAGCCAGCCCGACGGTCGCGAGGGCGAGGGCCCGACCGAGCGGGTCCTCGGCCGCCGCGAGGGCACGGCCGGCGTGCTGGAGCGTCTCGTCGGTGCCACCGAACCAGAATGCGACGAGCGCGCGCCAGGCGTCGCGGTCCTGGGCCTCGTCCGCCTCGCTGCCGGCCTCGGCCTGGCCGCCGCACAGGAGGGCTGCCACCACTCGGGAGACGTCGTCGACTCGACCCACCGTCAGACGGTACCGCCGTCGGGCCGGTGGATGAGGCCGTTTCCCCATCGCCGTCGACAGCCCGGGGGGCCGAGCCTGGGGCCACGGCTCCCGGCCGCCGCCCACGACCCTGGAGGAACCCCCATGCGCACGTGCCTCGTCGGCCTCGCCACGCTCGCCCTGCTCGGCCTCGCAGCCTGCGGAGGAGGCGAGGCTCCTGCCGGCGACGACCCCGCGGCCGGCACCTCGTCCGGGGCCACCGCCGGGGCGGCGCCCGAGAAGGGCGCCGACGTGCCGGACGACCTGTGCTCGCTCGTCTCGGCCGAGGAGCTCGGCGACGCGCTCGGCGTCACCGTGACGACGGAACCGGGCCCGGTCGACACCTGCGACTTCGGCGAGGAGGACCCGCGCGGTGTCAGCGGCTCCTACGGGGTCGTCCCCGCCGAGGACAACGGCGGGTACGCGGCCTACCGCTCGGGCATGACGTCGGTGATGGAGGATCCCGAGGTCACCGCTGTCGACGGACTCGGGGCGGCGGAGATCGCGTTCGGCAGCCTCGCCGGTGGGTACGGCACGCAGGCGGCCGGTGCCGCCGACCTCGGCAGCGTGGTCGTCACGACGAACGTGCTCGGCGGCGACCAGGACCGGCTCACCGAGCGGGCCGAGGCCGTGCTGCGCCTGGCGGTGGCCGCCGTCGAGTGAGGGACCGGACGGAGCGGTCCTGGGGCCGGGCGGGGGACGGGGCGGCGCGCGCCGACGCCGAAGGGATATCTTGAGGTCGAGAGACTTTCGGCCGACCCCGAGGAGTGGCCCGCGATGGCCAAGATCATCTACACGCACACCGACGAGGCCCCGCTGCTGGCGACCTACTCGTTCCTGCCCGTCATCGAGGCCTACGCCTCGACGGCCGGCGTCGACGTGGAGACGCGCGACATCTCCCTGTCCGGGCGCATCCTGGCGGTCTTCGCGGACCTGCTGCCCGCCGACCAGCAGGTCGACGACGCGCTCGCCGAGCTCGGAGCACTTGCCAAGACGCCCGAGGCGAACATCATCAAGCTGCCCAACATCAGCGCCTCGATCCCGCAGCTCAAGGCCGCGATCAAGGAGCTGCAGGAGCAGGGCTTCGACCTGCCGGCCTACCCCGACAACCCGTCGAGCGACGCCGAGAAGGACGCCAAGGCCCGCTACGACAAGGTCAAGGGCAGTGCGGTCAACCCGGTCCTGCGTGAGGGCAACTCCGACCGCCGCGCCCCCGCGTCGGTCAAGGCCTACGCCCGCAAGAACCCGCACTCGATGGGCGCCTGGAGCAGCGACTCCAAGACCGAGGTGGCCACGATGGGCGCCGACGACTTCCGCTCGAACGAGAAGTCCGTGGTCCTCGGGTCCGACGACACCCTGACGATCCAGCACGTCGCCACCGACGGCACCGTGACCGTGCTCAAGGACTCCCTGCCCGTGCTGGCCGGTGAGGTCGTCGACGCCACCGTCATGCGGGCCGCGGCGCTCGACGCGTTCCTGGCCGAGCAGGTCCAGCGCGCCCAGGACCTCGACGTGCTGTTCTCGGTGCACCTGAAGGCCACGATGATGAAGGTCTCCGACCCGATCATCTTCGGCCACGTGGTGCGGGCCTACTTCGCCGACGTGTTCGCGCGCTACGGCGACGACCTCGCCGCGGCGGGACTCAGTGCCAACGACGGCCTCGGCGGCATCCTCTCCGGGCTGGACGCCGTGTCGAACGGCGCCGAGATCAAGGCGGCCTTCGAGCAGCGCCTGGCCGAGGGGCCGCGCCTGGCCTACGTCGACTCCGACAAGGGCATCACCAACCTGCACGTGCCGAGCGACGTCATCGTCGATGCGTCGATGCCGGCCATGATCCGGACGTCGGGCCACATGTGGGGCGCCGACGGCCAGGAGCACGACACCCTCGCGGTCATCCCCGACTCCAGCTACGCCGGCATCTACCAGGCCGTCGTCGAGGACTGCAAGGCCAACGGCGCGTACGACCCGACCACGATGGGCTCGGTGCCGAACGTCGGCCTCATGGCCCAGGCGGCCGAGGAGTACGGCAGCCACGACAAGACGTTCGAGATCGAGACCGCGGGCACCGTCCAGGTCGTCGACGCCGCGGGCACCGTGCTCATCGAGCACGACGTGGAGCCGCACGACATCTGGCGCGCCTGCCAGACGAAGGACGTGCCGATCCGCAACTGGATCGAGCTCGCCGTCACCCGCGCCCGCGCCACGGGCGCCCCGGCGGTGTTCTGGCTCGACGAGACCCGCGCCCACGACGCCAACCTCATCGCCAAGGTCAACGACTACCTGCCGTCGCTCGACACCGACGGCCTGACGATCGAGATCATGGCGCCGACGGAGGCGACCACCTACTCGGTGGAGCGCATCCGTCGCGGCGAGGACACGATCAGCGTCACCGGCAACGTGCTGCGCGACTACAACACCGACCTGTTCCCGATCCTGGAGCTCGGCACGAGCGCCAAGATGCTGTCGGTCGTGCCGCTCATCAACGGCGGCGGACTGTTCGAGACCGGCGCGGGCGGCTCGGCACCCAAGCACGTGCAGCAGCTCGTCAAGGAGAACTACCTGCGCTGGGACAGCCTCGGTGAGTTCTTCGCGCTGGCGGCCAGCTTCGAGCACCTGGCCACCACGGCCGGCAACGCCCGCGCCCAGATCCTGGCCGACACGCTCGACCGCGCCACGGGGACGTTCCTCGACGAGAACCGCTCGCCCGGCCGCAAGCTCGGCACGATCGACAACCGCGGCAGCCACTTCTACCTCGCGCTCTACTGGGCCGAGGAGCTGGCGAAGCAGACCGAGGACGCCGAGCTGGCGTCCGCCTTCGCCGACGTCGCCGGTGCGCTGCGCAGCAACGAGCAGACGATCGTCGACGAGCTGCTCGCGGTGCAGGGCTCCCCGGCCGACATCGGTGGCTACTTCCGGCCGTCCGACGAGAAGGCCACGGCCGTGATGCGTCCGTCCACCACCTTCACCGAGGTGCTGGGCTCGCTGTCGCTCTGACCGCAGACGCTCCTCGACGCCCCACGGCCACCGGTCGTGGGGCGTCGTGCGTTCGCGCGGTGCAGCCCTCCGCCCTCGCCCCCATCGGTGGATCCGCAACGTCAGAACCGCTCCTGCGGTTGCTGAAGCACCGATCGTGGTCGAGTGAGCGGTTCATCGGTGGATCTGCAACGTCAGGAGGGCCTCTGCGGTTGCTGAGGCACCGATGGGTGGGACGCTCGCCCCTGGCCTCGGCCCGCCGGCGGGCATGATGTCGCGCACACCGGGAACAACACGCCGACGGCAGGTGCTTGGCTCTTCACGTGACCTCCTCCGTCGACCTCGCAGCCGAGACCGCCACCCCGTCGCCCCGTGCCACGCACGTCGGGGCGGCGATCGTCGCGCTCGCGCTCGGCGGGTTCGCGATCGGCACGACGGAGTTCGTGACGATGGGCCTGCTCAAGGAGATCGCCGTCGGCATCGACGAGTCGATCCCGACCACGGGGCACGTGATCACGGCCTACGCCTTCGGCGTGGTCGTCGGGGCTCCGATCATCGTGGCGCTCGGTGCGCGGCTCCCGCGCCGCGAGCTCGCCGTGGGGCTCATCCTGGCGCTCGGCGTGGGCAACGCCGTCACGGCGCTCGCGAGCGGCTACGTGCCCGTGCTCGCGGCCCGGTTCCTCGCGGGGCTCCCGCACGGTGCCTACTTCGGCGTGGCCTCGCTGCTCGCCGCCTCGCTCGTGCCGGCGCACCGACGCGGTCGTGCGGTCAGCCGGGTCATGCTCGGCCTCTCCGTCGCGACGGTCGCGGGCGTCCCCGCGGCCACCTGGCTCGGGCAGGCGTTCGGGTGGCGGGCCGCCTACTGGGCGGTCGTCGTCCTCGCCGTCCTCGCGGCCGCGATGATGCTGCTGTTCGTGCCGCACCAGCCGGGTGACCGGACGGCCAGCATGAGGGGCGAGCTGTCGGCCCTCAAGCGGCCCCAGGTGCTGTTCGCCGTCACGGCCGGCATGGTCGGCTTCGGCGGCCTGTTCGCCATGTACAGCTACGTCGCCCCGATCGTCACCGACGTCACGGGGCTCGCCGACGCGACGATCCCGTGGTTCCTGCTGGCGTTCGGCGTCGGCTCGGTGCTCGGCTCCTGGCTCGCCGGGCCGCTCGCCGACTGGGACGTGCCCCGGCTCGTGATCGGCGGCTTCATCGCGACGGTCGTCGTGCTCGTGGTCTTCCACCAGACCGCCGGCATGGCCGTCTGGGCGGCGCTCGGTGTCTTCGCGATCGGTGCCCTCGGCAGCCTCGTGGCGATCGGTCTGCAGATCCGGCTCATGGACGCCGCGGGCGACGCGCAGATGCTGGGTGCCGCCCTGAACCACTCGGCCCTGAACATCGCCAACGGCCTGGGTGCGTGGCTCGGTGGCGTCGTGATCGCCGCCGGGTACGGCTACCGGGCCCCGAGCCTGGTCGGGGCCGGCCTGGCGATCGCCGGGCTCGTGATCTTCGTGGTGGGTCTGGGCGCCCAGCGCCGCAGCCGTGGTGCAGCGTCCGAGGCGTCGCCCGCCGCGGGCTAGCTCCGGACCAGCGTCGTGGCGGTGGTGCGAGCCACGTCCGTGGTCCACCCGGGTGACCGGAGCCGCATCGCGAGGTCTCCGGTCACGACCAGCAGCAGCTGCTCGCCCAGCTGGTCGCCGCGCCGGGGATCGACGTCGCGCGCCAGCTCGACGAGGCGGCCGCGCAGGTCGTCGGACTCGCGGCGCAGTGCCTCCGCGAGCTCCGGGGGCGGGTCGGCGTGCTCGGCGGCCGAGCCGAGGAAGGCGCACCAGCGCGAGCCGAGGGAGCCGGCCCGGAAGGCGTCGAGCGCGTCGAACACGGCCAGGAGCCTGCCCTCGGGTGTCTCCTGCGCCGCGATCGCGTCGTCCCACGTCTCCAGCCAGGCGCGGTGCCGACGCTCGAGCGCCGCGGCGAGCAGCGCCTCCTTGCTGGCGAAGCCCCGGTAGAGGGTGGCGGCCGAGACGCCGGCGCGCTCGATGACGGCATCGATCGGGGTGGCTGCGACGCCGTGCCGGAAGAACAGCTCGTCGGCGGCGTCGAGCAGCCGGGTCTCCGTGGAGGTGCGCAGGGGCATGGGGTCAGCCTAGACTCGGCGAAGTGAAACGTACGTTTTCGTTATCCCTCCTCCTCGTCCCCTCCGGTCTCGGCCTCGTGGCGGCCACCTACGGTCTGGTCCGCCTGGCGTCGGGGCTGTACCTGCCCGACGTGCAGGCCGACCTCGGCCTCGGGGTCGCCACCGCCGGTCTCGTCTCCAGCGGGGCCTCGGTCGTCTACTGCCTCGGTGCGCTCGCCGGGCTGCTCCTCGCCGCGAGGCACGCTCGAGCGCTCGTCGTCGGGGCTGCGGCCACGGCCGGCGGCGGCGCGTTCGGCATGGCACTGGCGCCCGACGTGCCGACGTTCGCGCTCCTCGCCGTCGTGGCGTCGGCGGGTGCGGGGCTCACCTCGCCGGCCATGGTCGCCCTCCTCCAGCAGGACCCGTCCACGCGCGAGCGTCCTGCCGCCCAGGCCGCGGTGAACTCCGGCACGGGCCCCGGACTCGTCGCGGCCGGGGCGCTGGCCCTGCTGCTCCTGCCGGACTGGCGTGCCGCATGGGCGTGGTCCGGACTGTTCACGGTGCTCGTGGCCGGCCTCGTGCTGGCCTCGTCCAGGAACGGCGTCGGGTCCACAGGGGGCTCGGCGCGCGGTGTGCTGCCGGCGACGTGGTGGGTCGCCCACGCCCGGGTCGTCGCGGCGGCCCTGCTGCTGGGAGCCGGCTCGGCGGCCGTCTGGAGCTACGGGCGGGCCATGCTCGTCGATGCGGGGACGGGTCGGACGGCGTCCGTGGTCGCCTGGATCGCCGTGGGTGTCGGGGGGACGCTCGTGGCGGCCTCGAGCCGGAGGATGGAGCGGATCGGACCGCGGGCGTCGTGGGTCCTCACGGCGGGAGTCGTCGCGCTCGCCACGGCCACGCTCGCACTGCTGCCCGCCGTCACGCCGGTCGCGCTGGCGGCCTGTGCCGCCTTCGGGTGGGGCTTCGTCGCCGCGTCGGGAGCGCTCATCGTCTGGACGATCGAGATCGACGAGGCCCGCGGAGCGTCGGGGACGGCCCTGCTGTTCGTGGTGCTCGTCCTGGGGCAGGCCGTCGGCTCCTCGGTGATCGGGGTGCTCGTCCCGGCCGCCGGGTACCCCGCCGCGTTCCTCGCCGCCGCGGGGGTCAGCGCGGTGGGCGGCCTGGTGGCGGTCCACGTCCGTCGGTCCCGGCGCGGACAGCGGTCCAGGACCGTGGCCTCGGCCCGCTAGGAGGAACCGGGCCGGGGGCGCAGCCACACGCGGTCGCCCTGGTGCAGACCCAGGGCGTTCGCGTCGGACCGGGTGAGGGTCACCAGGATCGGCGCTGGGTGGCGCGCGTCCTCCGGCGTGACCTCGAGGCGCACCTCGAAGCCGATGCGCGTCCACCGGGTGATCGTGCCCACCGCGGTCGCGGCCTGCTCGTACCGCGAGATCTCGATGTCGTGCGGACGCACGAGGTGGTCGCCCAGGGTGGTGACCGGACCGAGGAACGACAGCACGAAGTCACTGGCGGGCTTGTCGTAGAGGTCGTCGGGCGTGCCGATCTGCTCGATGCGACCCTCGTTGATGACGACGATGGAGTCGGCGACCTCGAGCGCCTCCTCCTGGTCGTGGGTCACGAAGACCGTGGTCACGTGCATCTCGTCGTGCAGACGTCGGAGCCAGTCGCGCAGTTCCTTGCGCACCTTGGCGTCGAGCGCGCCGAACGGCTCGTCGAGCAGCAGCACCGACGGCTGGATGGCCAGGGCGCGGGCCAGCGCCATGCGCTGGCGCTGGCCTCCCGACAGCTGGGCCGGGCGTCGGTCGGCGAACTGCTCCAGGTGCACGAGCTGCAGCAGCTCGTCGACCTTCGCCTCGATCTCGTCCTTCGGCCGCTTGCGGATCTCGAGGCCGAACGCCACGTTGCGACGGACGCTGAGGTGCTTGAAGGCCGCGTAGTGCTGGAACACGAAGCCGACGTTGCGCTTCTGCACCGGCAGCGCCGTGGCGTTCACGCCCTCGATCTCGACCGACCCGGTGTCGGCCGACTCCAGGCCGGCGATGATGCGCAGCAGCGTGGTCTTGCCCCCGCCGCTCGGACCGAGCAGCGCGGTCAGCTGTCCCGTGGGGATGGCGAGGTCGACGTCGTCGAGCGCGACGAAGTCGCCGAACCTCTTGCTGACGCCTGCGACGTCGATGCTCATGGGTGCTTCTCCCGGGTCTGGGGACTGTACGGAGGACTAGTGGCGCTCGGCACGCGAGCGCAGGATCTGGACGACGACGATGCACACGACGGACACGCTGGCGAGCAGGAACGCGATCGCGTAGGCGCCCTCGGCGTCGAAGTTGAGGTACTTCTCCTCGACCGCGAGCGTCGCCGTGCGCGTCTCGCCGAGGATGTTGCCGGAGACGACCTTGACGGCCCCGAACTCGCCGAGCGAGCGGGCGAGCGTGAGGACGACGCCGTAGACGACCGCCCAACGGATGCCCGGCAGGGTGATCCGCCAGAACGTCTGCCAGCCGTTCGCCCCGAGGCTGCGGGCGGCCTGCTCCTGCTCCGTGCCGATCTCGCGGAGCACCGGCACGACCTCGCGGATCACGAGCGGCAGCGCGACGAACGCGGTGGCCATGACGATGCCGGGCGTCGAGAAGATGATCTGGATTCCCCAGCTCTCGAGCGACGGCCCGAACCACCCCCCGCGCCCGCCGTAGACGAGCACGAGCGCGAGGCCGACGACGATCGGCGAGACCGAGAGCGGCAGGTCGAGCGCGGCGCTCAGCAGCCGCTTGCCCGGGAACTCCGAGCGCACGAGCAGCAGGGAGATGCCGACGCCGAACACGAGGTTGATCGCGGTGGCGCAGAGCGCCGCGACGGCGGTGAGCTGCAGGGCGGCCACCATGTCGGGGTCCTCGAACAGGCTGCGCAGCGAGTCCAGCCCGTTCTCGAAGGTGTTCGTCACCACGAGCGCGACGGGCCACACCACGAGGAGGCCGAGGTACACGACGGCGACGACGCGCAGCAGGTAGGTGACCGGCCCCTTCGGGTGCCGGGTGAGGCGTGCGTCAGCCACGGTCGCTGATCCTCCTCTGCAGGAGGTCGAGCACGATGATCGTCAGCAGCGAGACGAGCAGCAACAGGGTGGCGATCGACGCGGCCGCGGCCGGGTTGTCGTTCTCGATGGCCCCGAGGATGCGCACCGACGCGACCTCGGAGGTGAAGGGCAGGTTGCCCGACAGCAGCACGAGCGAGCCGTACTCGCCCACGCCGCGGGCGAACGAGAGGGCGGCGCCGGCCGCGATCGCCGGGGCCAGTCCCGGCAGGATCACGCGACGGAAGGTCGTGAACCGGCTCGCCCCGAGGGAGGCGGCGGCCTCCTCGACCTCCGGGTCGAGCTCCTCGAGCACCGGCTGGACCATGCGCACGACGAACGGCAGCGTGACGAAGAGGAACGCCAGGTACACCGACGCACCGCTGTTGGCCACGTTGATGCCCAGGGGGCTCTCGTCGTTGCCGTACAGGGAGAGCAGGACGAGGCCGGCCACGATCGTGGGCAACGCGAACGGGATGTCGATGACGACCTCCAGGGCGGCCTTGCCCCAGAAGCGGTCACGGACGAGCACCCACGCGATCATCGTCCCGACGACGACGTTCACCAGCGTCACGGCGGCGGCGGCCTGCAGCGTGACGGCGATGGCCGCTCGGGTCTGCTCGTTGGAGATGGCGCGCCAGAAGTTCGCCCAGCCACCCTCGGACGCGGTCACGACCACGGCGCACAGCGGGATCAGCACGAGCAGGCTGAACCACAGCATCGCGATGCCGAGGCCGAGGCCCGAGGTGCGGGTGAGGGTGCTCGGCAGGGCCGGCCGGAGTCGTCGCTCCGGCCGGCCCGTCGGGGTGAGGGTGCTGGTCATGGACTACTGGGAGGCCTTGCCGGACTTCGAGATGGCGTCGGTGACGATGCCGACGGGAGCGCCGTCCTTGCCGTCGCCGAACAGCTCGTCCTTCACACCGCCCCAGCCCGGGCCGCCGAAGTTGTCGGTGAGGGTGAGCAGGTTCTTCACAGCGGGGAACGGGTCGGCCGGGTCGGGGGCGCCCTTGATGTCGGACGCCTCGAGGCCGACCGACTCGAGGTCGGCGGTGCCCGGCTCCTCGAGGTTCAGCGGGCGGAAGCCCTTGAGGGCGAACTCGCGCTGACCGGTCTCGCCGAGCACGAAGTCGAGCCAGGACTCGGCAGCGGGGGTGTGCTTCGTCAGGAGCGCGCCAGGGTTCTCGATGAGCAGCGTGGTCTCGGGGATGACGTAGTCGAAGCCCTGGCCCTGCTGCGCGGCGAGGATGGCTTCGTTCTCGTACGCGAGCAGGACGTCGCCGGTGCCCCCGAGGAAGCTCTGGGTCGCGTCACGGCCGCTGTTGGTCAGCGACACCACGTTCTTGAACAGCCGGTCGATGTACTCGGTGGCCTCGGCCTTGCTGCCGCCGTTCTCGGTGACGCTGCCCCAGGCGGCGAGGGCGTTCCAGCGGGCCGCGCCGGAGGAGGCGGGGTTGGCGGTGACGATCTCGACGCCGGGCTTCACGAGGTCGTCCCAGCCCTGGATGTTCTTCGGGTTCCCCTCGCGGACGCCGAGCACCACGACCGAGGTCGACACGATGCCCTTGTTCTCGCCGTCGTCCCAGGTGTCCTCGACGAGGCCCGCGTCGACGAGCCGGTCGACGTCGGTCGCCACGGACAGGTGCACGTAGTCGGCCTTCAGGCCGTCGACGACGGCGCGGCTCTGGTCGCCCGAAGCACCGTAGGACGTCTTGAACCGCACGCCCTCGCCCTCGGGTGTCTCGTTGAACTTCTCCGCGATCGCCTTGTTGGCGGCCTCGGGCACGGCGAAGCCGACGATGCTGATGGTCTCGTCACTCTCACCTCCGCCGGATCCGCACGCCGCCAGCACCAGGGCGGCAGCAGCGGCGAGCGCGGTGGCGGTGAGTCGTCGGCGGGGGGTGGTCGTCATGGTCGTCCTCGGGTCGGGCACGTCTGCGTGTGGCGTGCGTCGGGACGACCGTAGGGACATTTCCAGACCAGGATCACTGGTCTCAACATCCGGACTTCTCGGCCGAGGGGTGAGACGTCGTGCCAGGGCGAGCGTCGTGCGGGACCCGGGACACGCACACGGACGAGAACCGCGGCCCGTCACCCCCTGGATGCAACGGAACCGCGGCTCTTGGAACCAACCCTAGGACTCCGCGCTTCACACAGCGCTCCCAACGGTGTGAAGATTGCATGTGAATCACGCCTCACCCGCGAGCCCGCGCCATCGGACCGTCCGTCGGACACCCGGCGCTGCGCATGCCACGATCCCTGCATGACCGAGAGCCGGCGGTTCGCCGACGCCTTCTCCGACGCGCTGGACGCGCGCGGGGTCGGCCTGTCGTGGCTCCGGTCGCGCCTGGCAGACCGCGGGCACGCGGTGTCGCTGGCCGCCCTGTCCTACTGGCGCTCCGGTCAGCGGGAGCCCCAACGGAGGATCTCCCTGGAGGCGCTCGTGGCGATCGAGGAGCTGCTCGGCCTCCACCCGGGTGCGTTGTCATCGCACCTGCGTCGTCGTGGGCGGACCGGACCGGCGCCGTTCGACGACCTGGTGGGCCTGGCGCGTCAGGTCGGCAGGGACCGTGGCCTCGTCGGCGAGGACGAGGTGGACCGCATCGCGTTCGACCTCGTCGTGGACGTCGACGCCGACCGTCGGATCAGCCAGGTGCGGGTGACGCAGGTCTTCGTGGCGGCCGTCGAGGGCGCTGCTGGCGTCACGATGTTCGTGGCGCCGGGCGTCGGCACGGGCACGACGGAGTTCGAGGGCCTGACGGACTTCGCCACCGACACGGTCATGCGAGCCGTCTCGGGCTGCTCGGTCGACGGCGTGGTCGACATCATCGACGGGATCAGTGCCGCACGCCTGAGGTTCGACCGACCCCTCTCGCTGGGGGAGTCGGTGGTGACCGAGATCGTCCTGTGCCCGGTCACGGACGACTCGGCTCTCGACTCCGAGTGGGGCGCGGTGGCCGAGCAGCGTCTCGAGCAGTGCATGGTGTGGGTCCGCTTCCACCCCGACCAGCTGCCCAGCAGGTGCTGGGTCGGCTTCCAGGAGGCGGGGCTCGGCCACGAGTGGCCCGTGGCCCTCGACGGGGCCACCGGGCTCCTGCACCGGCAGACGGACTTCGGTCCCGGGCTGTGCACCGCTCGCTGGGAGTGGTGACCCGACCGACCGTGCGTCAGGCGAAGACGACGGTGCGCGGACCGTTCATGAGCACCCGCGACTCGGCGTGCAGGCGCACCGCCCGCGAGAGCGTCTGGGCCTCGACGTCGCGTCCCACGCGGGCGAGGTCGGCCGGACTCATCCGGTGGTCCACCCGCTGCACGCCCTGCTCGATGATCGGCCCCTCGTCGAGGTCGGCCGTCACGTAGTGCGCGGTGGCGCCGATGAGCTTGACCCCGCGGTCGTGGGCCTGGTGGTACGGCCGGGCGCCCTTGAAGCTCGGCAGGAAGCTGTGGTGGATGTTGATCGCCCGGCCGGCGAGCGCGCGGCAGAGGTCGTCGCTCAGGATCTGCATGTAGCGCGCGAGCACCACGAGGTCGATGTCGAGCTCGTCGACCAGGTCCAGCACGCGGGCCTCGACGTCGGGCTTGGTCTCGCGGGTGACGGGCAGGTGGTGGAACGGCACGTCGTAGGACGAGGCGAGCCGCTCGAGGTCGCGGTGGTTGGACACCACGGCCGGCACCTCGATGTTCAGGCCGCCCGAGCTCTGCCGGTAGAGCAGGTCGTTGAGGCAGTGCCCCTCCTTGGACACGAGCACCAGGGTGCGGGCGGGGCGCTCGGCCTCGACCAGGCGGAAGTCCATCGCCAGCTCGGCCGCGACGGGGGCGAAGCCCTGCGTGAGCTCGCCGGCGTCGCGACCGGGGCCGAAGTCGACGTGGAGGCGCAGGAAGAACTCCCCGCTCGCGTCCACGTCATCACTGGGGTCGGTGTACTGCTGGGAGTCCAGGATGTTGCCGCCGGTCTCGTGGATCCACCGGGTGACGGCGAAGACGAGTCCGGGGCGGTCCGGGCACGACAGCGTCAGGACGTGGGTGCTGGTCACCTGCCGAAGTCTAGGCAGCGGGCGGAGTCGCCGGCTCCGCGGTCGCCCGAGCGCTCGCAGCCGTCGCCGGTGGGGCCCCCTGGTGCCGCGGCCGCTCGAAGAAGAGCACGACGACGAGCCCGACGACGAACGCGATGGTGGGCAGCCAGAACGCCTCGGACATGGCGCGCGAGAACGCATCGGCCACCTGCGCCGGCATCGCCGCGCCGCCCGCCGACTGGAACGCCGCCGCGTCGCCGTCGAGACCGTTGGCCGAGAGCCGCGCACCGATCAGGGCGGCCACGGCCGCGCTGCCGAGCGCGGCGGCCACCTGTCGGGTCGTGTTGTAGACGCCCGCGCCCGCGCCGGCGGACGCCAGGGGGAGGTTCCGGGTCGCGGTGGCGCTGAGCGGAGCCCAGAGGAAGGCGTTGGAGACGCCGAACAGGGCCATCGGCAGCAACAGCTGCCACCCGGGTGTGGTCGGGTCGACGAGCGAGCCGAGCCAGCGCATGGCGACGGCGGCCGTGCCGAACCCCACGAGGGTGAGGATGCGCGGGTGGACGCGGTCGGACAGCTTGCCCACGACGGGCGAGAGCGCGAGCAGCACCACGGCCATGGGCGCCATGAACAGCGCGGCCTCCGTGGGGCTCCAGCCCCGCGCGCCCTGGGCGTAGAACATGAACGGCAGGCTCATCGCGGTGATGGCGAGCGAGACCATGGCGATGCCCAGGTTGCCCACCGAGAAGTTCCGGTCGCGGAACAGGCCCAGCGGCACGAGCGGCTCGGTGCGCACCCGGCTCTGCCAGACCACGAAGAGCCCGAGCACGAGGACCCCGACGCCGATGAGCAGCGGCACGCTGACCGGACCGGCGATCGTGCCCCAGTCGTACCGCTCGCCCTCCTGGATCCCGCACACGAGCAGGAACATGCCGGCCGCGCTCAGGGCCACGCCCAGCCAGTCGAAGCTGTGCGCGTGCGTCTCGAGGGTGGGCACGAGCCGCATCGCGAGCACGAACCCCACGATCCCGACCGGCACGTTGACGAAGAAGATCCACTCCCAGCCGGCCGCGTCGACGAGCACGCCACCCAGGATGGGGCCGACCAGCGTCGCGACGCCCGCTGTCGCTCCCCACAGCGCCATGGCGCTGCCGCGCTTGGCGGCAGGGAAGGTGCGGGTGATGACCGACATGGTCTGCGGCGTGATGAGCGACGCGCCGACGCCCTGCACGACGCGCGCGGCGATGAGCCCGCCGATGGAGTCGGTGAGGCCGCACCAGAGCGAGGCGAGGGTGAAGATCGCGAGTCCGACGAGGTAGACCCGCTTGGGCCCGAACCGGTCGCCGAGCCGTCCCGTGACGAGCAGGGGCACGGCGTAGGCCAGCAGGTAGGCGCTCGTGACCCAGATGCCGCTGTTGTAGTCGGTCTGCAGGTCCTCGATGATCGCCGGCGTCGCGACCGAGACGATCGTGTTGTCGACGAGGATCATGAAGAACCCGATGACCATGGCCCACAGCGCCGGCCAGGGGGAGGTCGCGGCGTCGACGGGGGCACGTGTCGGTTGGGTCACGCAACCAAGTGTGCAGGTCGACGCCGACGAAACCGCCGCCTCGTGGCGAAGGTCTCAGACCTCGTCGCGCAGCAGGTCGTAGGAGACCAGGTCGTCGACCGAGCCGTCGCCGAGCAGCTCGGCCTCGCGCTCGACCCCGATGCGCCGGAAGCCCGCCCGTTCGGCCACCCGGTTGCTGGCCGCGTTGCCGGCCGCTGCCCGCAGGCTGAGGCGGTGCAGGCCGAGCGGCTCGTGGTCGGGCCCGTCAGCGGCGAGCGCGTGGCGCACGGCCGCGCGGACCGCCTCGGTCATGAATCCTCGACCCCGCGCGTCCGGGTGGGCCCAGTAGCCGACCTCGGCCGTCCCGGGGTTGGGGCCGTCGAGGTGCATGAGGGCGAGGTTCGCGACGAGCGCGTCGGTCTCGCGGTCGGCCACGGCCCAGGTGAGCTTGGACCCGATGGCCGCCTGCCAGGTGCAGTCGGCCAGGTAGGCGCGCGCGACGTCGAGCGTGTACGGGCGCGGCAGGGTGTTCAACCAGTGCCCCGCGGTCTCGTCGCCGCACGCCTCGGCCACCCGGGCGGCGTCGGACTCCGCGAAGGGTCGCAGCCGCAAGCGGTCCGTCTCGATCACGGGAGCGTCGAGCCAGCGCCCCCTGGGCACGGGGGCGTCGCCGAAGCGCAGCACCGCCGTCCAGGCGTCGAGGGTGCGACCCCGCTCGTGCAGCAGGGCGGGCGAGGAGCCCACGAGCTGGAAGCCGCAGGCGTGCGCCACCCGCAGGGAGGCCTCGTTGCCGACGTGCGCCCGCCAGTGGACCGACTCCACCGCGCACTCGGTGAACACGTGGTCGACGGCGAGGCGCACGGCCCGGGTCATCAGTCCGCGACCGCGCGCCCACGGGTGCAGGGAGAAGCCGAGGTCGGCGACCGGCCCGCCCCGGACGTCGACGTTGCCGGCGAACCGGGCCCGTCCGGAGTCGTCGGCGGCCTCGACCACCCACATCCGCGCCGTGCCCTGGTCCCACGCCTCGGCGCCGATCTGCAGGGCGAACGCCTCGCTCATCTCGGGCGTGTTGGGCACCGGGACCGCGGTCCACCGCTGCATGTCGGGGTCCTGCGTCATCTCGTGCATCGACGCGACGTCGGCCGGCGTGGCGGCGCGCAGGGTCACCACGCCGTCGGAGAGGACGGGCACGGACAGCGGCCAGCTCAGGGAGTCCATCGGTGGGCTCGGCTCAGGCGGACTCGGCCCGGAACGGGTCGGCCGGGTAGACGCCGAGCACGCGGGTCTCGGTGGTGAAGAACGTGAGCTCCTCGAGGGCGCGCGCCACGTGCGGGTCGTCCGGGTGCCCGTCGACCTCGGCGAGGAACTGGGTGGCGGTGAACTCGCCCCCCACCATGTAGCTCTCGAGCTTGGTCATGTTGACGCCGTTCGTGGCGAAGCCGCCCAGGGCCTTGTAGAGGGCCGCCGGCAGGTTGCGCACGTTGAAGATGAAGGTCGTCACGACTGGTCCCGCGCCGGCGGCCGGGACGGCGGGCTCGCGCGAGAGCTCCACGAAGCGGGTCGTGTTGTGGTCCTCGTCCTCGACGTCGCGCGCCAGGATCTCGAGTCCGTAGATCTGCGCGGCGAGCGGCGGGGCGATCGCCGCCTGGCTGACGTCGCGGGCCTCGGCGATCTCGCGTGCGGCACCGGCGGTGTCGCCGGAGACGAGAGGCGTCCAGCCGTGCTGCTGGATGATCTTGCGGCACTGCCCGAGGGCGTGCACGTGGCTGTGGACCGTGCGCACGGTGTCGAGGGTGGTGCCCGGGACGCCCATGACCATGAACTGGATCCGCAGGAAGTGCTCGCCGACGATGTGCAGGCCCGACGTGGGCAGGAAGTGGTGGATGTCGGCCACCCGGCCTGCGATCGAGTTGTCGATCGGGATCATCGCGAGGTCGGCGTCACCACCGGTGACGGCCGCGAACACGTCCTCGAACGACGCGCAGGCCACGGCCTCGGCGTCGGGGTGGTGCTGCTGGCAGACGATGTGGGAGTTCGCGCCGGGTTCCCCCTGGTACGCGATGCGGCGGACGGTCACCCCGACAGTCTTCCACCCCGTGTGGGCGCGAGGCGGCCAGGAGGGACCTCAGGCGGTGCGGTGGACCCCGTCGGCGGCACGGACCGCGAACACCTCGGGCGTCTTCCAGCCCAGGGCGTCGTAGCGCTGCTCCACGAGCTCGCGCACCGGTCCCGCCTTGGCCTGCGGGACCAGGGCGATGGCCGAGCCGCCGAACCCGCCGCCGGTCATGCGGGCGCCGAGGGCGCCGGCCTCGAGGGCGGACTCGACCGCGACGTCGAGCTCGGCGCAGCTGACCTCGAAGTCGTCGCGCAGAGAGGTGTGCGAGGCGGTGAGGACCGTCCCGAGCTGCTCCCAGTCCTGCTCGCGCAGCGTGCGCAGGGCGGCCTTGACGCGAGCCGTCTCGGTGAAGACGTGCTGCGTGCGACGACGCAGCACGGGGTCGTCGAGCCGGACGAGCGCGTCGAGCCCGGCCTTCGCGAGGTGGTCGAGGCCCAGGGCCGACGCGGCCTCCTCGCACTGGGCGCGCCGCTCGGCGTACCCCCCGCCTCCGGAGGCGGCCACGTGCGAGTGGTCCACGCCCGTGGAGATGACCAGCAGCGAGAGGTCGGCCGCGGCCACGTCGAACGGGACGCGCTCGGGCTCGGCGTCGCCGAGCGGGTCGGTCACGACGGCCTGGCCCTCACGGCCGAACGTGACGGCCAGCTGGTCCATGAGGCCGGTCGGCGCCCCCACGAAGTCGTTCTCGGCGCGCTGGGCGAGGCGGGCCGCCGTGAGCGGGTCCAGGTCGAGACCGGCCAGGTCGGCGAGGGCGGACACGACCCCCACGGTGAGCGCGGCCGACGACGAGAGACCGGCACCGAGGGGCAGCGACGACTCGAGCACCAGGTCGCAGCCGGGCAGCGAGCCCTGGGAGCGCAGCGCCCACACCGCGCCCGCGGGGTAGGCGGCCCACCCGTCCGCCGCGACGGCGCCGCCGCCCGGTGCGACGTCGACCGTGAACGCCGCGCGCTCACGGCGACCGTCGGGCAGGGTGCTCCACACGTTGACCGCGTCGTCGTCACGGCGGCGCACCTTCAGGGTGAGGAAGCGGTCGATCGCGAAGGGGACCGACGGGCCCCCGTTGTAGTCGAGGTGCTCCCCGATGAGGTTGACCCGACCCGGAACCTGCCACGTGCGTACGTCGTCCACCCGCCCGAGCCTAGGACCTGACCGGCAGAACCTCACTGGCAGAATGCACAGCATGTCCAGCAGCACCCGTCCCCGCTCGCTGTCCGGCATCCAGCCGACGGCCGAGTCGTTCCACTTCGGGAACTACCTCGGGGCGATCCGCCAGTGGGTGGGCCTGCAGGACGACCACGACGCGTTCTACTTCATCGCCGACCTGCACGCGCTCACGGTGCAGCCGGACCCGGCAGCCCTGAGGGCACGGACCCACGCGTCGGCGGCACAGCTCCTCGCAGCCGGCGTCGACCCCGAGCGGTCGGCGCTGTTCTGCCAGAGCCACGTGCCCGAGCACACGCAGCTGGCGTGGATCTTCAACTGCCTCACCGGCTTCGGCGAGGCGGGTCGCATGACGCAGTTCAAGGACAAGAGCGCCAAGGGTGGCACCG
>NZ_LMMY01000010.1:275988-324638 GCF_001422865.1 Aeromicrobium sp. Leaf272 | reverse complement strand
CCCCCACCACGTGCCCGTGGGTGAGGACCAGCGCCAGCACCTCGAGCTCTCCCGCAACCTCGCGCAGCGGTTCAACCATCACTACGGCGAGACGTTCCGCCAGCCCGAGCCGTACATCCTCAAGGACGCCGCCAAGATCGGCGACCTGCAGGACCCGACCGCGAAGATGAGCAAGTCCGGCTCCTCGCCCAACGGGATCGTCGACCTGCTCGACGACCCGAAGAGGGCGGCGAAGAAGATCCGCTCGGCCGTCACCGACTCCGGCGACGAGATCCGGTTCGACCCCGAGGGCAAGCCCGGCGTGTCCAACCTGCTCACCCTGTACTCGGCCGTGACCGGCACGTCGGTCGACGACGTCGTCGCCGAGTTCGAGGGTCGCCAGTACGGACACCTCAAGGTGGCCCTCGCGGACGTGGTGGCCGACTTCGTGGCCGGCTTCGGCGAGCGCACGCGGGCGTACCTGGACGACCCGGCCGAGCTGGACCGGGAGCTGGCCCGGGGCGCGGCGCGGGCGCGTGAGGTGGCGGCGCCCGTGGTGGCCGACGTGTACGACAAGGTCGGGCTCGTCCGCGGTGCCTGAGCGGGGCGGGGCGGGCGCGTCGCGCACGTTCGGGGTCGCGATCTCGGTCCCGGAGCCGCACGGCGAGGAGCTGCGCGCGCACCGGGCCGCGTTCGGCGATCCGCTCGCGGAGCAGATCCCGAGCCACATCACGCTGCTGCCGCCCGACGTCGTGGCCGGTGACGAGCTGGACCGACTCGCCGGTCGGCTCTCCGCGGTGGCCGCCCGGACGGTTCCGTTCGAGGTCGACCTCAAGGGCACGGGCACCTTCCGGCCGGTCTCGCCCGTGGTCTTCGTGGCGGTGAGCCGAGGCATCTCCGAGGCCGAGCTGCTGGTCGCGGAGCTGCGCGAGGCCCTCGCGGCGCCAGAGCCGGAGTTCCCGTACCACCCGCACGTCACCGTCGCCCACCACCTCGACGACGCGGCGCTCGACCGCGCCTACGCCACGCTCGAGCACTTCGCGTGCACCTTCACGGTGGGCGAGATCGCGCTGTACCTCCACGAGCCGGACGCGGGCTGGTCGACGTACCTGTCCTTCCCGCTCACCGGTTCGCAGGACTGACCGCCGCCCGTGGGCGGGCGAGCGTCAGCCGGGTTGCTGCAGCGACAGCAGCAGCTCGTCGTGGAAGGCCAGCGCGGCAAGCTGGAGGGTGTCGCGGCGGTGGGCCAGGGCGATCTGGCGCGACAGGGACGGGTTGCGCAGCGCCACGGGCCGCAGGCCCGGTCGGTTGGCCAGCACCATCTCGGGGACGACCGCGTAGCCGAGACCGGACTCCACGAACCGCAGGACCGACAGCATCTCGCCACCCTCGACGGAGATGTGCGGGGAGAAGCCCGCCTGCGCGCACGCCGTCAGCGTCGTCTCGCGCAGGTCGTAGCCGGTCCGGAACATGACGAGGGGCAGGTCCCGCAGGGCCGCGACGTCGACCGCGGACGGGAGCGCGTCGTCGGCGGTTTCGTCGGAGGGTGCGGCGAGCACCAGCCGGTCGCGCCGCAGGGGCACCGTCTCGATGTCGGGGCGGGTCTCGGACAGCGGCGTGATGAGCAGGGCAAGGTCGAGCCGCCCCTGCGCCAGCTCGTGCGTCAGGACCCGTGAACCCCCTTCGTGGACCTCGAGCTCGATGAGGGGGTGGGTCTCGTGGAACCGTGTGAGCACCTCCGGCAGGAGCCCGTCGCAGATCGACGGGGTGGCGCCGAGCCGCACCCGTCCGCGCCGCAGACCGGCGACCTCGTGCACCGCACGCTGCGCCGACTCGACGTCGATGAGGATGCGCTCGGCATGGGGCAGGAGCGCCTCGCCGGCGCTCGTGAGCTCGATGCCGCCGGGCTGGCGGACGAACAGCGGCGTGCCCAGGGAGTTCTCCAGGACGCGGACCTGCTTGGAGAGGCTGGGCTGTGCCACCCCGACCAGCTCGGCAGCGCGCGTGAAGTTGCGCGTGCGCGCCACCGCCACGAAGTAGGAGAGCTGCTGGAACTGCACAGGCCGAGCCTACAACGTGATAGCCGGAGGCTATGAAGGTTGCCCTCATCATGACTTAGCGCTCAGGTGTGCTTCAGGGTTACGGTGCGTGCGTGGCCACTACTCTGACTCGCGCGTCGGCGCGCAGGTCGACCGTCGTGCTCAAGTACACGATGGCCGTGTCCGGGCTGATCATGCTCGGCTACCTGCTCGTCCACATGTACGGCAACCTCAAGTTCTTCCAGGGCAAGGAGTACTTCGACTCCTACCTCGAGGGACTGGAGAACATCTTCTATCCCTACCTGCCGCACGGCGGGGCGCTGTGGATCCTGCGGGTCGTGCTGCTCGTCGCGCTCGTCGCGCACGTGTACTGCGCGATCACGCTGTGGCGTCGCAACAAGGTCGCGGCCGGCTACACCGGCACCACGCGCTACCACTCCAAGCAGAACCGCACGGGCATCCAGCGCTCCTACGCCTCGTTCACGATGCGCTGGGGCGGCGTGATCCTGCTGCTGTTCATCATCGGCCACCTCGCGCAGATGCTGCCGAACTGGCTGTCCCCGGGCGGCGCGTCCGACAGCAAGTACGAGCGCGTGGTCAACGGCTTCGAGATCTGGTGGGTCGTGCTGCTGTACACGATCGGCCTGGTCGCGGTCGGCTTCCACCTGTGGCACGGCTTCTGGAGCGCCCTCACCACGCTCGGCCAGAACCGCAGCAGCACCCGCAAGGACTCGACGATCACCATCGCGTCCTGGGTGCTGTCGGTGGTCATCGCCGGCGGCTTCCTCGTCGTCCCGTTCGCGATCTTCTTCTTCGGAGCTGGTTCCTGATGACCGACACCTTCACCCCCACCGGGGCGGCCGAGCAGTTCATCGAGCACGGCGACCCCATCGCCGACGCCAAGGCGCCGAGCGGCCCCATCGAGCGTCGCTGGGAGCAGCGTCAGTTCGACGCCAAGCTGGTCAACGCCGCGAACCGACGCAAGATCAAGGTCATCGTCGTGGGCACCGGTCTTGCCGGTGCGTCCGCCGCCGCCACCCTCGGCGAGGCCGGCTACCACGTCACGAGCTTCTGCTACCAGGACAGCCCGCGCCGCGCCCACTCGATCGCCGCCCAGGGCGGCATCAACGCCGCCAAGAACTACCGCAACGACGGCGACTCGGTGTACCGGCTGTTCTACGACACGGTCAAGGGCGGCGACTTCCGCTCGCGCGAGTCCAACTCCTACCGCCTCGCCCAGGTGTCGGTGAACATCATCGACCAGTGCGTGGCGCAGGGCGTGCCGTTCGCGCGTGAGTACGGCGGCCTGCTCGACAACCGTTCCTTCGGTGGCGTGCAGGTCTCCCGCACGTTCTACGCCCGCGGCCAGACCGGCCAGCAGCTGCTGATCGGTGCCTACCAGGCGCTCGAGCGGCAGGTCGCCGCCGGCACGGTCGACGTGCACACCCGCCACGAGATGCTCGACCTCGTCATGGTCGACGGCAAGGCGCGCGGCGTCATCGTCCGCGACATGGTGACCGGCGAGATCGAGTCGCACACCGCCGACGCCGTCGTGCTGGCGAGCGGCGGCTACGGCAACGTCTACTTCCTGTCGACGAACGCCATGGGCTGCAACGTGACCGCCACCTGGCGCGCGCACCGTCGCGGCGCCTACTTCGGCAACCCCTGCTACACGCAGATCCACCCGACCTGCATCCCCGTCTCGGGCGACTACCAGTCCAAGCTGACGCTGATGAGCGAGTCGCTGCGCAACGACGGCCGCATCTGGGTGCCCAAGAAGGCCGGCGACGACCGCCACCCGCGCGACATCCCCGAGGACGAGCGCGACTACTACCTGGAGCGCATCTACCCGGCGTTCGGCAACCTGGTGCCGCGCGACATCGCCTCGCGTGCGGCCAAGTACCAGTGCGACGACGGCAAGGGCGTCGGTCCGGGCGGGCTCGGGGTCTACCTCGACTTCGCCGACGCGATCGAGCGCATGGGCCGCCCGGCGGTCGAGGCCAAGTACGGGAACCTGTTCGACATGTACGCCCGGATCACCGGCGAGGACCCGTACAACGAGCCGATGCGCATCTACCCGGCCGTGCACTACGTCATGGGCGGGCTGTGGGTCGACTACGACCTGCAGAGCAACCTCGAGGGCCTCTTCGTCACCGGCGAGGCCAACTTCTCCGACCAGGGCGCCAACCGACTCGGTGCCTCCGCGCTGATGCAGGGCCTGGCCGACGGCTACTTCGTGCTGCCGACCACCATCGCGAACTACCTCGCGGACGGCCCCTTCGAGCCCGTGGGCGACGACCACCCGGCCGTCACCGAGGCGCGCGAGGCCGTCGAGGAGCGCATCTCCGCACTGCTGGCCGTCGACGGCAACCGCACCGTGGACAGCTACCACAAGGAGCTGGGCCACATCATGTGGGAGTACTGCGGCATGGAGCGCAGCGAGGAGGGCCTGATCAAGGCGATCGGCCTCATCCGCGAGCTGCGCGACGACTTCTGGAAGAACGTGAAGGTCACCGGCGAGGCCGAGGAGCTCAACCAGACGCTCGAGCGTGCCGGCCGGGTCGTGGACTTCTTCGAGCTCGGCGAGCTGATGTGCATCGACGCGCTGAACCGCGAGGAGTCGTGCGGCGGCCACTTCCGCGCCGAGAGCCAGACCGAGGACGGCGAGGCCCTGCGCCACGACGACCAGTTCGCCTACGTGGCGGCGTGGGAGTTCAACGGCGCCGAGGGCGGCCAGAAGCCGATCCTGCACAAGGAACCCCTCGAGTACGAGTACGTCGAGATGAAGGCTCGGTCCTACAAGTGAACGGGAGCTGCAAGTGAAGATCACCGTCAACGTCTGGCGCCAGAAGAATGCCGAGACGAAGGGCCAGATGGTCGGCTACGGGCTCGACGACGTCTCCGAGGACATGTCGTTCCTCGAGATGCTCGACGTGCTCAACGAGCAGCTGACGCTCGCCGGCGAGGAGCCGGTCGCCTTCGACCACGACTGCCGCGAGGGCATCTGTGGATCGTGCGGCGTGGTCATCAACGGCATCGCGCACGGCCCCGAGGTCACGACCACGTGCCAGCTGCACATGCGCTCGTTCAAGGACGGCGACGTCATCGACATCGAGCCGTGGCGGGCGGGCGCGTTCCCGATCGTCAAGGACCTCGTCGTCGACCGCGGCGCCTTCGACCGGATCATCCAGGCCGGCGGCTACATCAGCGTCAACACCGGCTCGGCGCCGGAGGCCAACAACCTGCCCGTGCCGAAGGAGGACGCCGACCACGCGTTCGCGGCGGCCACCTGCATCGGCTGCGGCGCCTGCGTGGCGGCCTGCCCGAACGGTTCGGCCATGCTGTTCACCGCGGCGAAGGTGACCCACCTGGGCCTGCTCCCGCAGGGCCAGCCCGAGCGCGAGTCCCGCGTGCTCGACATGGTCGCCCAGCACGACGCCGAGGGCTTCGGCTCCTGCACCAACATCGGTGAGTGCACGGCAGCCTGCCCCAAGGGCATCCCGCTCGACGTCATCTCGCGGCTCAACCGCGACCTGCTCGGCGCCCTCGCCGCCGGCAACGCCTGAGCACGCTCCAGCACCACCCTGACCGCCCGTCACCGCTCCGGTGGCGGGCGGTCGTGCGTCGTGGGGGCGGGCTGCGGGGTGGTCGTCGTGGGGTGGGGCAGCGTCGCCGCGTGCGATGGATCTCGCGTCCGGCCAGCGTCGGTGGCGGGGGTGCTCGGGTAGGGGCTGCGTCCGCTCGGCCGTCTCGGGGTCGGGCTCCGAAAGGGCCTCGACCGGGCGACTCCCAGCGCCTCGGCCGATCCTGCGGGCCGTCTTCTGCGCTGTTCCCCCTCGAGCGGTGACTTCTCCACCGAATGGACCGACCGGCAGGGCTGCGCGGTGCAGATTCCACCGTCTCGGCGCCGAGACGGTGGAGAACTCACCGCCCGGACGGGGAATCGGGGGAGAACGCACCGCTCGGGCGGGGAACCGGTGGAGAACGCACCGCGCGGGCCGTCATCGGTGGATTCTCAACCGCAGCACGCTTCCTGATGTTGAGGATCCACCACCCGAGCCGGTCCGGACTCGTCATCGGTGGATCGTCAACCGCAGGACGCTTTCTGCGGTTGAGGATCCACCGATGGGGATGACCCGCCGGTCATGGGTGGATCGTCGACCGCGGCACCGTCCCTGAGGTTGAGGATCCACCGATGGGGGGCGAAGGACGGCGAGCTCGACCGCGCCGAGAGCCTCTGTTCCGTCGAGGCCTTTCGGGGGCCGCACCCACGACGACCCGCAGCAGCGCAGCCGCAGGTCGAGCCCAACTGCAGCAGCGCAGCCGCAGGTCGAGCCCAACTGCAGCAGCGCAGCCGCAGGTCGAGGCCGACCCGCTGCAGCGCAGCCGCAGGACGCCGAGATCGTTGCAGATTTGAATTAGCATGGTTAATGACCTAGGCTAAGGACATGCCTACCGACTCCCAGAACCTCGCGCTGGCGGTGGCCCGACTCAACCGCAGGCTCCGGCAGGAGCGGCACTCCGACCTGACCCCGACGCAGATGTCCGTGCTGGGCACGCTGCGCCAGATGGGCCCGACGTCGCCGTCGTCGATCGCCGCCCGTGAGCGCGTGAGCGCCCCCAGCGTGACCCGCACCCTGAACTGCCTCGCCGAGGACGGACTCGTCGAGCGCGCACCGCACCCCCAGGACGGTCGACAGGTCGTCGTCAGCCTCTCCGACCTCGGCGAGAAGACCCTGGCGGAGGAGCGGAAGCGACGCGACGCGTGGCTGCACCAGCGGCTCACGAGCCTCGATGCCCGCGAGCGCGCCGTCCTGCGCGAGGCGGCGGCGATCCTCACGCGGATCACCGACTCATGAGGGCGGAGGTGGACTCGTGAGTCCCACCTTCCGCGCCCTGCACGTCCGCAACTTCCGCGTCTACGCCGCCGGTGCCATCGTCTCCAACATCGGCACGTGGATGCAGCGCGTCGCCCAGGACTGGCTGGTCCTCCAGCTGACGTCGAGCGGCACCGCGCTCGGCATCACCACCGGGCTGCAGTTCCTCCCGGCGCTGCTGCTGTCGCCCGTGGCCGGGGTGGTGGCCGACCGGTTCCCCAAGCGGACGGTGCTGCGCTGCACCCAGGTGGCCATGGCGATCCCCGCCGCCGTCCTGGGCGTGCTGGCGATCACGGGTGCCGTCGAGGTCTGGCACGTCTACCTGCTGGCGTTCGTCTTCGGCGTCGGCACCGCGTTCGACGCCCCCGCACGCCAGTCGTTCGTGGTCGAGATGGTCGGACCGGAGGACCTGTCCAACGCGGTGGGCCTCAACTCCGCCTCGTTCAACTCCGCCCGCATGGTCGGCCCGGCGCTCGCCGGCCTGCTCATCGCGGCCGGCGGTTCCGGGGTCGAGGCGACCGGCTGGGTCATCCTCGCCAACGCCGTCAGCTACCTCGCCGTCATCGCGTCGCTGCAGAAGCTCGACCCGGCACGCCTCGCCCCGGCGCCCGTCATGGGCTCGCGCAAGGGGGCGGTCCGCGACGGGGTGCGTTACGTCCGGTCCCGACCCGACCTCGTCCTCGTGCTGACGATCGTGTTCGCCGTCGGCACCTTCGGCCTGAACTTCCAGATGACCAGTGCCCTGATGGCCACCGACGTCTTCGAGAAGGGGGCGGGGGAGTACGGGATCCTCGGCTCCATCATGGCGATCGGCTCCCTGGCCGGGGCCCTGCTCGCCGCCCGACGTGAGCGCCCACGCCTGCGTTTCGTGGTGGGCGCCGCCATCGCCTTCGGCGTCGTCGAGATCGTCGCCGGTCTCATGCCCGGCTACCTCTCGTACGCGCTGGTGNNCCACCGAGCCGGTCATGCGTGGCCGGGTGGCGGCGCTCTACCTGATGATCTTCATGGGTGGCACGCCGCTCGGGTCGCCGTTCATCGGCTGGGTCGGTGAGACCTTCGGGGCCCGGTGGACGCTCGTCGGCGGCGGCGCGCTCTCGCTGGTCGGGGTCGCCCTGGCGCTGCTCTGGTACGCGCACCGTCGCCAGATCGACCGGCAGGAGCTCCACGCCATCGCGACTCGCCTACGCTCGCAGCATGGACGTCGAGCGCACCTTCCACCTGCCGCGGCCGGTCGAGGAGGTCTTCGCCTACCTCAGCGACTTCGAGAACACCGAGCACTGGGACCCCGGCACGATCGAGACGACGCGCCTGTCGGGTGACGGCGGCATGGGCACCCGGTACGCGAACCGCTCCCGCTTCATGGGGCGCACGGTGGCGCTCGAGTACGAGACCGTCGGCTACGACCCGCCCACGTTCTTCGCCTGCCGTGGGGTCAACGGGCGCACGACGGCCACCGACGTCATGACGTTCACGCCCGACGACAGCGTGGAGGGCGGGGGCACGCAGGTCCACTACCGGGCCCAGTTCGAGTTCCCGTTCCTGCTGCACGCCCTCGCGCCCCTCGTGCTCAAGCGGCCGATCGAGAGGCTCGCCGACGAGACGATCGAGCAGATCCAGCGCGCCCTCGGCCGACCGTAGGACGATGACGGCGTCGGCGGTCCTGGACGGCGTCCGCGCCGATCGCCGGCCGGGGATACCCTGGAGGAATGTCCATCGACGCCGTCTCCCGCTCGATCGAGGTCGTGACGCCCGATCTCATCGAGCTGCGGCGTGACCTGCACGCGAGCCCCGAGTTGTCCTGGCACGAGGAGCGCACCACCGACGTGGTCGCCGCGTGGATGGACAAGCTGGGCGTCTCCTACGAGCGCTTCGAGGGCACCGGGCTCGTGGCCGAGATCGGACCCGAGGAGGGGCCGATCGTGGCCCTGCGGGCCGACCTCGACGCCCTCCCGATCGACGACACCACCTCCGACCCGTGGCGCTCGACGTCGCCCGGCGTCGCCCACGCCTGCGGCCACGACGTCCACGTGTCGGCGCTCGTGGGGGCCGCCGTGGCGCTGCAGGAGCTGCACGTGGCCGGCGGCCTGCCGCGCCGGGTCCGCCTGATCTTCCAGCCCGCGGAGGAGGTCATGCCCGGCGGTGCGCTGCGCCTGCTCTCGGCCGGTGTCCTGCGCGGGGTCTCGCGCATCGTGGCACTGCACTGCGACCCGTCGCTCGACGTCGGCCAGGTGGGCCTGCGCGAGGGACCGATCACGGGAGCGTCGGACCGCATCCAGGTCACGCTCTCCGGTCGCGGCGGGCACACGTCGCGACCGCACCTCACCGAGGACCTCACCTACGCGCTCGCGAGCCTCGTGACGCAGCTGCCGGCCGTGCTGTCGCGCCGCTTCGACCCTCGCTCGGGCGCCAGCCTGGTGTGGGGGTCGGTGCGAGCCGGCAACGCCGCCAACGTGATCCCCTCCACCGGCGAGCTCAGCGGCACGCTGCGCATGCTCGACTCCGCGGCCTGGCACCAGGCCGAGCACCTGGTGCGTGGGCTCATCGCCGACATCATCGAGCCGTTCGGCGTGAGCGCCGACGTCACCTACGTGCGCGGCGTCCCGCCCGTGGTCAACGACTTCGGGGTCACCGAGCTGCTCCGCCGCGCGGTCTCCGACGCCATCGGGCCCGCCGCGGTGGCCACCACCACGCAGAGCCTCGGCGGCGAGGACTTCGCGTGGTACGTCGAGGCGGTCCCCGGAGCGATGGGTCGACTCGGCACACGCACGCCCGACGGGCCCACCTACGACCTGCACCAGGGGAACTTCCGGCCCGACGAGCGCGCCATCGCCGTGGGCGCCAAGGTGCTCGCCTGCTCCGCCCTGCTCTAGCGGCGCCCCCGAAGGTGACGAATCGGTTACGGCCCGTCGCAATCGGGCGCAGGACCTCCCGAAGGACCCCCGGGCGCGGCTAGGGTGCAGGCGTGCCGGGCTCTCCGGCGATGTCTCAAGGAGGAACTTTGCGTCGACTCACCAAGGTCACCGCCGTCGCCGGCGTGGCCGCACTCGTGCTCGCCGGTGCGGGCTGCGCGAACAACAGCTCGAGCAACGACGACGACACCGCTTCCGGTGACGACTGCGTCGAGAAGGTCGACACGAAGGTCGGCATGGCCTTCGACGTCGGTGGACGTGGCGACCAGTCGTTCAACGACTCCGCCGCCAAGGGCCTCGACAAGGCCGAGTGCGAGCTGGGCTTCGAGGTCCAGACCGCCGAGGCGCAGGACGGCGAGCCCGAGTCCGCCCGTGAGGGTCGCCTCCAGCAGCTCGTCGACGCCGACTACAACCCGGTCATCGCCGTGGGCTTCGCCTACTCGCAGGCCGTCGGCAAGGTCGCCAAGGCCAACCCCGACGTCGACTTCGCGATCATCGACGACGGTGTCGAGGGCGAGAACGTCGCCAACCTCCTCTTCGCCGAGGAGCAGGGCTCCTTCCTCGTGGGCGCCGCTGCCGCGCTCAAGTCCGAGTCCGGCAACATCGGCTTCGTCGGTGGTGTCGAGACGCCGCTGATCAAGAAGTTCGAGGTCGGCTACGAGGCCGGCGCGAAGGCCGTGAACCCCGACATCGAGATCCAGGCCCGCTACCTCACGCAGCCGCCGGACTTCAGCGGCTTCGGTGACCCGGCCAAGGGCAAGACGGCCGCCGAGGGCATGTACGACAAGGGCGCCGACGTGGTCTACCACGCTGCCGGCGGTTCCGGTGGCGGTGTGTTCGAGGCCGCCTCGGCCGCCGACGCCAAGGCCATCGGCGTCGACTCCGACCAGGCGCTGACGGCCGACGAGTCCGTCCGCGACGTGATCCTGACGTCGATGCTGAAGAACATCGACGTCGCCGTGTTCGCGTACCTGAAGGGTGTCGCCGACGGCGCCGCTCCCACGGGCCCGACGGTCTACGACCTCAAGGTCGACGGTGTGGGCTACTCCACCACCGGCGGTCAGGTCGACGACATCGCCGACAAGCTCGACGAGTACAAGCAGCAGATCGTGGACGGCGAGATCACCGTCCCGAGCGAGTGAACGGACGTCCAGGGACCTCGCATCCTTGACGCGGTCCGGCCCTGCGCGCGAGCGTGGGGCCGGGCCGTTGCCTGTGTGACCTGCTCCATCCCTCCGGCCCCGCGGCCGGACCCGCCTCTGAGGAGTGCTGCGTGACCACGTCCGTCCCCGACGAGACCACCGACCTCGATCCCGGGGCGGGCGACGTCGTCGTCCGGCTGCGCGGCATCGGCAAGACGTTCCCCGGTGTCATCGCCAACCACGACATCGACATCGACGTGCGACGGGGGACCGTGCACGCGATCGTCGGCGAGAACGGTGCCGGCAAGTCGACGCTCATGAAGATCCTCTACGGCGTCCAGAAGCCGGACTCCGGGACGATCGAGGTGCACGGCAAGCCGGTCGAGCTCTCGTCCCCGTCCGACGCGATCGCCGCCGGCGTGGGCATGGTGTTCCAGCACTTCATGCTCGCCGACAACTTCACCGTGCTCGAGAACGTCGTGCTGGGCGCGGAGAAGCTGCACGGCATCGGCGACGCCGCACGCGCGGAGATCCGGCGCATCTCCGAGGCCTACGGGCTCGACGTCGACCCCGACGCCCTCGTGGAGGACCTCGGCGTCGGTGCACGCCAGCGCATCGAGATCCTCAAGGTGCTGTACCGCGGCGCCTCCGTGATCATCCTCGACGAGCCGACCGCCGTCCTCGTGCCGCAGGAGGTCGACGAGCTGTTCGAGAACCTGCGCGAGCTCAAGGCGGAGGGCCTCGCGGTCATCTTCATCTCCCACAAGCTCGACGAGGTGCTGTCGGTCGCCGACACGGTCACCGTCGTCCGTCGGGGCACCACCGTCGAGACGCGTCCGGCCGCCGGCGTCACGTCGCGTCAGCTGGCCGAGCTCATGGTCGGCTCGGAGCTGCCGAGCCCCAGCACCGAGACGTCCACCGTGACCGACCAGCCGGTCCTGGAGGTCCGCGACCTCGGACTTCCCGCGCCGGCGGGGTCGGGTAGGCCGCTCCTGGCCGACATCGACCTGACGATCCACCGCGGCGAGATCCTCGGCATCGCAGGCGTGGAGGGCAACGGCCAGGCCGAGCTGGTCGAGGCCGTCATGGGCATGCGTCCGGGTGCCACCGGCAGCATCGCGCTCAACGGTGACGACCTGGCCGGCCGGTCCACGCGGCTGCGCCGCGAGGCCGGCATCGGCTACATCCCCGAGGACCGGCACCGGCACGGGCTCCTGCTCGACGCCCCGCTGTGGGAGAACCGGGTGCTCGGCCACCAGACGCGCGAGCCCAACGTCAAGGGTCCGTTCATCGACCGCGCCGGTGCCCGTCAGGACACCCAGCGCATCGTCGACGCCTACGACGTCCGCACCCCTGGCATCGACACGCTGGCCCGCGCCCTGTCCGGCGGCAACCAGCAGAAGCTCATCATCGGTCGCGAGATGACGGGCGAGCCGAGCCTGCTCGTCGCCTCGCACCCCACCCGCGGCGTCGACGTCGGCGCCCAGGCGGCGATCTGGGACCACATCAAGCAGGCACGGCGCGACGGTCTGGCGGTGCTGCTGATCTCGGCCGACCTCGACGAGCTGATCGGCCTCTCGGACACCATCCGGGTGATCCTGCGCGGTCGCCTGGTCGGCACGTTCGACCCCGCCACCGTCACCCCCCAGCAGCTGGGCTCGGCCATGACCGGTGCCGACGAAGGAGGTCCGGCATGACCGACCAGCGACTCAAGCGCATCGCCCTCGCGGCGGCCGCGCCCGTCCTCGCCCTCGTGGCGGCGTTCCTCATCACGAGCCTGGTGCTCGTCGTGGCCGGCGACTCCGTCGGTGGTGTGTGGGGCCAGATCCTCAGCGTGCCCGAGGCACGCGGGCTCACCAACATCGTCAACGCGGCCACCGTCTACTACCTGTCGGGCGTGGCGGTGGCCATCGGCTTCCGGATGAACCTGTTCAACATCGGCGTCGACGGCCAGTACCGCGTGGCGTCGTTCGCCGCCGCGGTCGTGGCCGGCGAGGCGTGGCTGCCCGGCTGGCTCAACACGGCCGCCGCGATCCTCGCCGCGATGCTGGTGGGTGCGGCCTGGGCCGGCATCGCCGGGCTCCTGCGCGTCACGCGCGGCGTCTCGGAGGTGATCTCCACGATCATGCTCAACGCGATCGCGACCGCCCTCGTGGCCTTCATGTTGCGCAAGGCGGCCGTGAGCGACCCGGGCTCCAACATCGTGGCCACCAAGGAGATCCCGGAGCGCAGCCGGATCCCCGGCTTCACGCTCTTCCCCGGGGCGCCGAACCAGGTCTACGGGTTCGTGTTCCTCGCGATCCTCGTGGGTGTCGCGTACTGGCTCGTCATCAACAAGACCCGGTTCGGCTTCGACCTGCGGGCCACCGGCCTCTCCGAGAGCGCCGCGGTGGCCTCCGGCATCGACGTCAAGAAGATGGTCCTCGTCTCGATGCTGCTGTCCGGTGCGGCGGCGGGCCTCGTGGGTCTGCCGATCCTGTTCGGCGAGGCCTTCGCGTACGGCTCGACCTTCCAGTCGGGCCTCGGCTTCGCGGGCATCGCGATCGCGCTGCTGGGTCGCAACCACCCGATCGGCATCGCGCTCGGCGCACTGCTGTTCGCCTTCCTGGACGAGCAGTCCAACCCGCTGCAGATCCTGCTCGACGTCTCGCCCGACATCGTCAAGATCACGCAGGGGACGATCGTGCTGACCGTCGTCATCGCCTACGAGGTGGTGCGTCGCTACGGTGTGCGCCTCGAGCAGCGCCAGGTGGCCGCGACCCTCGACGACGACAGACCGACCGGCCCCACGACGGAAGGAGTGAGTCGATGAGCATCGCGACTCCACCGGTCGGCGGCGCGCCGACGGCTCCCGCGACGAGGTCGCGGATCACGTTCCCGGTGGTGCTGCTCGGCATCGCGGGTCTGCTGCTGCTGTTCTCCGCGCTGCGGGTGATCACCGGAGCCGACGACCTCAACTCCTCGGGCACGCTGCGCGCGACCCTCGTGGCAGCGGTGCCGATCGGTCTGGCCGGCCTGGGCGGCCTGTGGGCCGAGCGCGCGGGCGTGGTGAACATCGGCCTCGAGGGCATGATGATCCTCGGCACCTTCGGCGCCGGCTACTACGGCTACTTCGTGGGTCCCTGGTGGGGCGTGCTGGGTGCCATCGGCTTCGGCGCCCTGGGCGGGCTGCTGCACGCCGTGGCCACCGTCATCTTCGGCGTCGACCACATCGTCTCCGGCGTCGCGATCAACATCATCGCGCTCGGCGCCGTGCAGTACCTCGCGGTGCTCGCGTTCACGGGCGTGCCCGGCGGTGGTCAGACGCAGTCGCCGCGCATCGACGACCTGCCGAGCATCACCATCAGTGCGCTCGCCGACCCGCTCGGCGACCTCGAGGCCAAGAACTGGTTCTTCCTGTCCGACCTGGCCGCGCTCCTGCGTGCCCTCGTGTCGAACCTCAACGTGCTCACGCTCATCGCGCTCGCCCTGTTCGTGCTCACCTGGTACCTGCTGTGGCGGACCCGGTTCGGCCTGCGGCTGCGCTCGGTGGGCGAGAGCCCGGCGGCGGCGGAGTCGCTCGGCGTGAACGTCATCCGCTACAAGTTCGTCGCCGTGGTCACCTCCGGTGCGTTCGCGGGTCTGGCCGGCGGGTTCCTGGCGCTCGTGGCGGCCAACGGCTTCCGCGACGGACAGACCGGCGGTCGCGGCTACATCGGCCTGGCCGCCATGATCTTCGGCAACTGGCGTCCCGGCGGCCTGCTGGCCGGCGCCGGCCTGTTCGGCTACACCGACACGCTGCGCCTGCGCGGCGGTGGCGACACGATCCACGGGCTGCTGCTGCTCGTCGCCGTCGGCCTCGTGGCGCTGGCCATCTGGCAGTGGCGCCAGCACGGACGTCGGTCGTCCCTCGTGGCGGCGCTCCTGGGCGTCGTCGTGGCCGGCTGGTACTTCCTGACCAGCTCGGTCCCGGAGGACCTCACCGGCATGACGCCGTACCTCACCACGCTGCTCGTGCTGGCGCTGTTCTCCCAACGCCTGCGCATGCCGGCCGCGGACGGCAAGCCGTACCGCAAGGGGAGTGCGGGCTAGTGGCCGAATCGTTCGGTCTCGGCATCAGCACCGCCGACGACCCCGTCGACTGGGGCGCCCTCACGAGGTACGCCACCGAGGTCATGCAGCGCGCCTACGCCCCGTACTCGCACTACAAGGTCGGTGTGGCCGGCCTGGTCGACGACGGCCGGGTGGTGCTCGGCTGCAACGTCGAGAACGCGGCCTACGGCGTGGCCCTGTGCGCCGAGTGCGGCATGGTCTCCGCGCTGCACGCCACGGGCGGTGGCCGTCTGGTCGCGGTCGCGTGCGTGGACGGCGAGGGCCGTCCGCTCATGCCGTGCGGCCGGTGCCGTCAGCTCCTGTGGGAGAACGGAGGTCCGGCCATGCAACTGCTCACCGCCTCGGGCGTGCGGACCATGGACGAGGTCCTGCCCGATGCGTTCGGTGCTGATGATCTCGCCTCCGGCGAGGGGGCCGACGACCGCGCTCCCGGTCAGGGGGGCGAGGAGTGACGGTCGTCCCCGACCTCACCAGCCCCGACCTGCTCGACGACCCGTACCCGTTGCTGGCCCGGTGGCGCGCCGCCGGGCCGATGCTGCGGTCGGAGCGGGAGGGTCGATGGGTGGCCACCACCCACGCGGCGGTGAGCGCCGTGCTGCGCAACCGCAGCCTCGGTCGGCTCTGGACGGACTGGGAGCCCTCCGAGCAGATGGAGCCGTTCAACACGCTGCACCGCAACCAGCTCATGGAGAACGAGCCCCCGGAGCACACCCGCATGCGTCGGCTGCTGGCCGGTGCGTTCTCCCGCGGCCACGTGGAGCGGATGGGCCCGCGCATCGAGGTGCTCGCCGACGAGATGCTCGACGACCTCGCCGACGACCTCCGTGCGGGTCGGCCCGTCGACCTGCTGGCGCGCTACGCCGAGCCCATGCCGGTGTTCGTCATAGCCGACCTGCTCGGTGTGCCGCGTGAGGACCACGAGCGGCTGCGCGACTGGTCCCAGGCCATCGTGCACATGTACGAGCAGGGTGTCGGCGACGACGTCCGCGCCGCGGCCGTGACGGCCAGCAGCGAGTTCGCCGCCTACGTGCGCGAGGTCGTCGAGCTGCGCCGCCGGGAGCCGGGCGACGACCTCGTCAGCGACCTGGTCAGGGAGCGGCAGGACGGGAAGGGCTTCAGCGACGACGAGCTCGTGGCGACCGTGGTCCTCCTGCTCAACGCCGGCCACGAGGCGTCGGTCAACGTGTTCGGCAACGGCATGCACGCGCTGCTGTCGCACCGCGACCAGCTGGCCCGGGTCACCGGGGGTGAGGTCAGCGTGGCCACCGCGCTCGAGGAGCTCATCCGCTACGACGCCCCTCTGCAGATGTTCGAGCGGACGGCCACCACCGACGTCGAGGTCGCGGGCGTGACCGTCCGTGCGGGTGAGACGGTGGCCTGCCTCATGGGCTCGGCCAACCGCGACGCCGACGTGTTCGAGCGGGCCGACGACTTCGACGTCGCGCGCGACCCCAACCCCCACGTCGGCTTCGGCATGGGCCTGCACTTCTGCCTGGGCGCGCCGCTCGCGCGCGTCGAGCTCGAGATCACCGTCCGACGGCTCCTCGAGCGCTTCCCCACGATCGCGCTCACCGGCGTCGCCCCGCGGCGGCCCACCTGGGTGCTGCGCGGCTACGAGTCCCTCGAGGTGACCCTGACATGAGCCAGACCCCGCCCCCCTCCGGCACCGAGCGCTTCGACGCCCCTGCGGTCATCGCGGCCAAGCGCGACCGGCACGCCCTCACCGACGAGCAGATCGACTGGGTGGTCGACGCCTACACCCGCGGGGTGGTGGCACCGGAGCAGATGTCGGCCCTGGCCATGGCGATCCTGCTGAACGGCATGGACCGGCGCGAGATCGCCCGATGGACGAACGCCATGATCGCCAGCGGCGAGCGGATGGACTTCTCGTCCCTCAGCCGTCCGACCGCGGACAAGCACTCCACGGGCGGTGTGGGGGACAAGATCACCCTCCCGCTCGCCCCGCTCGTCGCGGCGTGCGGCGTGGCCGTGCCGCAGCTCTCGGGCCGCGGGCTCGGGCACACCGGCGGCACGCTCGACAAGCTCGAGTCGATCCCCGGATGGCGCGCCGCGCTCAGCAACGAGGAGATGCTCGCGCAGCTGGAGGACGTCGGCGCCGTCATCTGCGCGGCCGGCACGGGCCTGGCGCCCGCGGACAAGAAGCTCTACGCCCTGCGCGACGTGACCGGCACCGTCGAGGCGATCCCGCTCATCGCCAGCTCGATCATGAGCAAGAAGATCGCCGAGGGCACCGGCGCGCTCGTGCTCGACGTGAAGGTCGGGTCGGGCGCGTTCATGAAGACCGAGGAGAACGCGCGCGAGCTGGCCGAGACGATGGTGGCGCTGGGCACCGACGCAGGCGTGACCACCGTGGCGCTGCTGACCGACATGTCCACCCCGCTCGGCCTCACCGCGGGCAACGCGCTCGAGGTCCGCGAGTCGGTCGAGGTCCTCGCCGGGGGCGGGCCTTCCGACGTCGTGGACCTCACGCTCGCCCTGGCCCGCGAGATGCTGGCGGCGGCCGGACGCACCGACGTCGACCCGGCCGACGCCCTGGCCGACGGTCGCGCGATGGACGCCTGGCGGCGCATGATCTCCGCCCAAGGTGGCGACCCCGACGCTCCGCTCCCCACGGCCCGCGAGACGCACGTGGTGACTGCCGAGTCCGACGGCGTCCTCACGACCCTGGACGCGTTCGGCGTCGGCGTCTCGGCGTGGCGTCTCGGCGCGGGTCGGTCCCGTCCGGGGGAGGACGTGCAGGCCGGTGCCGGCATCGAGCTGCACGCCAAGCCGGGCGACGAGGTTCGTGCCGGTGCGCCCCTGATGACCCTGCACACCGACACGCCCGAACGCTTCGAGCGCGCGCTCGAGGCGCTCGAGGGCGCGGTGCGGGTCGAGGCCACCGCGTCGGGCGTCGGCGGCGCGTCCGCGGATGTGGTCATCGACCGGATTGGTTAGGGTCGACTGCATGCGTGTGCTCAACGACCGTCACGAGGTCGCCGGGTCCGTGGGTGACGAGCTGGGCGTGAGCGAGTGGGTCCAGATCTCCCAGGAGCGGATCGACCTCTTCGCCGACGCGACCGGCGACCGTCAGTGGATCCACGTCGATCCCGAGCGGGCGGCCGAGGGACCGTTCGGCACCACGATCGCCCACGGCTACCTGACGTTGTCGCTGCTGCCCTTCCTGGGCGCCCAGGTCTACGCCTTCGCCGGCGACGTCGCGCGGGTGAACTACGGCCTCAACAAGGTGCGGTTCATGACGCCGGTGGTCGTCGGCTCGAAGCTGCGCAACCGCGTGACGGTGCTGGACGTCCAGGACGTCGAGCGCGGCCAGCAGGTGACCCTGCGCCACCAGATCGAGATCAAGGGCAAGGACAAGCCGGCGTGCGTCGCCGAGACCGTCACCGTCCTCATCGAGGCCAACGGCGCCTGAGCGGTCGTCCGCACGGGGGCCGTGGGGCGGCTGCTGCGTCGCTTCGGTTGGGCGTTCGCTCGGTGCTGCGCTGACTCGGTCTGAGCTTCGCTGCGTGTTGTGCTGACTCGTCTGGGCGTTCGATCGGTGCTGCGCTGGCTCGGCTGGGCCTTCGCTCGGTGCTGCGTCGCTGTGGCTGCGACTGGACCTGCGTTCCGAAAGGGCCTCGACCGGCGGATGGGTCCGGGTTCGGGTGGGCTCTCGGGGGGTGGCCCGGGGGACGCAGGATTCTGCGTTGGTGCATGAAGGGGCGAAGGATGCTGCGTTGGTGGTCGGATCCCGTGGTGAACGCAGCATCGTTCGGGTTTCTGCACGTGAAGGCAGAATCCTGCGTCCGCAGGGGGCATCTCGTGCGTCGGGTGGGCAGGGATTCTCCCTTTGCGTGGGACGGTCCACGAGAAGGGAGAATTACTGCCCGTACAGGGTCCTTTTCGTCGCCACGATGCTTCCTTCGTGAGGCACGGTCCACGAGAAGGAAGCATCGTGGGTGGATCACGCGCAGATGGAGAATCGTGGCCGCGCACCGCAGACCCAGCCGGGACGAGACCGCTCCGGTCGAGGCCCTTTCGGAGATCACCCCGACGCGAGCCACAGCGACGCAGCAGCGAGTGAAGGCCCACCGGCAGCGACGCACCAGCAGGCGGAAGCCCGAACGAGGCCGCGCAGCCCCGGTCAGGACTCAGCCGGAGGACGCGACGAACGTCAGTACGCCGACCCACCCGCCAGCGACACGGCGCCCACGGGGTGCCAGACGGTCTTGATCTCCAGGAACGCGCGCAGGCGGGCGGTGCCGGGGGCGGCGGTGAAGTCGGGCTCGCGGCGGGGGGAGTAGACCCGCTTCACGGTGCCCGACGCCGACCGCTCCAGCTCCACACGGTCGTCGGCCGTCATGCCGGTGAGGTCGAGACCGTTGACGTCGGCGTGGCTCGCGAGCCAGGGCATCATCTCGGCAGCCCGGCCGGTGAGCACGTTCACGACGCCGGCGGGCACGTCGCTCGTGGCGAGGACCTCGGCGAAGGTGACGGCGACCGTCGGGTCGGCCTCGGACGCCACGACGACCACGCTGTTGCCGCCGGCGAGCACGGGCAGCACGGCCGCCACGAGGGGCAGCAGGGCCGACGTCGGCGACGCCGCGATGGCCACGACGCCGGTGGGCTCGGGTGCGGAGTAGCTGAAGTACGGGCCCGACACAGCGTTGGCGCCACCGAAGACGGCGGGCAGCTTGTCGGTCCAGCCGGCGAAGTGCACGACGCGGTCGATCGACGCGTCGACCTCGGCGCGCGCCTGGGCCGCGGTCGCGCCACGGCTCTGGACGATGAGGTCGACGAGCTCGGCCCGGCGGGCCTCGAGCATCTCGGCCACGCGGTACAGCACCTGGCCGCGGTTGTAGGGCGTGGCGCCGGCCCACTTCGAGAACCCGGACCGGGCGGCGACGACGGCGTTGCGGGCGTCCTTGCGGGAGGCGAGGGCGGCGTTGGCCATGAGCGACCCCTTCTGGTCGTGCACCTGGTAGGTACGGCCGGACTCCGAGCGCGGGAACGCGCCACCGATGTACAGCTTGTAGGTCTTGGCGACGGACAGTCGTGCCATCAGAGTGCTCCCTCGTCGTCGGTGTCGAGGTAGGCCGCCATGCCGGCGGTGCCGCCCTCGCGTCCGAAGCCGGACTCGCCGTAGCCGCCGAACGAGGCGGTGGGGTCGAACTTGTTGAACGTGTTGTCCCAGACGACGCCGGCCTTCAGGCCTGCCGCCATGCCCATGGCGCGCGAGCCCTTCTCGGTCCAGACGCCGGCCGACAGGCCGTACGGCGTGTTGTTGGCCTTCGCGAGCGCCTCCTCGGGCGTGCGGAAGGTCAGCGTCGTGAGCACCGGGCCGAAGATCTCCTCGCGGGCCACGCGCATCGACGCGGTGGCGTCGGTGAACACCGTGGGGGCCACGAACCAGCCCTTCTCCGGGAGCGCGCAGCTGCTCGTCCACACCGTGGCGCCCTCGTCGGCGCCGACCTGGGCGAGGTTCGTGATCTTGTCGTACTGCATCTGGGAGTTCACGGCGCCCACGTCGGTGTTCTTGTCGAGCGGGTCACCGACGCGCAGCGTCTCGATGCGCCTCTTGAGCTTCTCGACGACCTCGTCGGCCACGGACTCCTGCACGAGCAGGCGTGAGCCGGCGCAGCAGACCTGGCCCTGGTTGAAGAAGATGCCCGACACGATGCCGTCGACGGCCTGGTCCACGGCGGCGTCGGCGAACACGATGTTCGCGCCCTTGCCGCCGAGCTCGAGGGTGAGCTTCTTGCCGGTGCCGGCCAGCTCGGACTGGATGCGCTTGCCGACGGGCGTGGAGCCCGTGAACGCGACCTTGTCGACGCCGGGGTGGTTGACGATGGCGCTGCCCACGTCGCCGGCACCGGGGACGATGTTGACGACGCCGGGCGGCAGCTCGGCGTCCGCGAGGATCTCGGCGAGGATGAGTGCCGTGACGGGCGTCGTCTCGGCCGGCTTGAGCACGACGGTGTTGCCGGCGGCCAGCGCAGGGGCGATCTTCCACGCGGCCATGAGCAGCGGGAAGTTCCACGGGATGACCTGGCCGGCCACGCCGAGCGGGCGCGGGGCGGGACCGAGCCCGAGGTGACCGAGCTTGTCGGCCCAGCCGGCGTGGTGGAAGAAGTGCTGGGCGGCGGTCGGGACGTCGAAGTCGCGGGTCTCGCGGATCGGCTTGCCGTTGTCGAGCGACTCGGCCACGGCCAGCTCGCGCGCACGCTCGGCGATGGCGCGGGCGATGCGGAACAGGTACTTGCCGCGCTCGGCCCCGCCCATGCGCGACCAGGGGCCGTCGTAGGCCTTGCGGGCTGCGGCCACCGCGCGGTCGACGTCGGCCGCCGTCGCCGTGCTGACGGTGGTCAGCGGCTCGCGGGTGGCGGGGTTGAGCGACGTCAGGTCGTCGCCGCCGCCGTCGACGAACTCGCCGGCGACGAACATCTGGTACCGCGGCTTGATCGCGGCGATCGCCGCCGACTCCGGGGCCGGGGCGTAGGTCAGGTCGAGATCCATGGGGCTGCTCATCTCTTCGGGTGGTGCTGGGCGGCGGACGGACGCATGGTCAGTCGACGCTCACGTAGCGGGGGCCGCTGTAGTGGCCGTTGGTCTGGGTGCGGCGCTGCATCAGCAGGTCGTTGACGACGCCGGAGGCGCCGAAGCGGAACCAGTGCGGGTCGAGCCACTGCGGGCCGGCGACCTCGTGGACGGCGACGAGGTAGGCGATCGCGTCCTTGGTGGTGCGGATGCCGCCCGCGGGCTTGACGGCGCGCTGGGCGCCGGTGAGGTCGTGCAGGTCGCGCACGGCCTGCAGCATCACGTGGGTGACGGGCAGGGTGGCGGCGGGGGAGATCTTGCCCGTCGAGGTCTTGATGAAGTCGCCACCGGCCATCAGGGCCAGCCACGACGCACGACGCACGTTGTCGTAGGTGGCGAGCTCGCCGGTCTCGAGGATCACCTTGAGCCGCGCCGAGCCGGCGGCCTCCTTCACCCGGGCGATCTGGTCGAACACCAGGCCGTAGTCGCCGGCGAGGAACGCACCACGGTCGATGACCATGTCGATCTCGTCGGCGCCGGCCTCGACGGCCAGGCGGGTGTCGGCGAGCTTGACCTCGATCGACGAACGCCCCGCCGGGAACGCCGTGGCCACCGACGCGACCTTGACGCCGGTGCCGGCGACCGCCTCGGCCGCGACGGCGACCATGTCGGGGTACACGCACACGGCCGCGGTCGACGGCGTGCCCTCGACCTCGCGGTCGGGGTTCACGGCCTTGCGGCACAGGGCCCGGACCTTGCCCGGGGTGTCCGCGCCCTCGAGCGTGGTCAGGTCGACCATCGAGATGGCGAGGTCGATCAGGGCCCGCTTGGTGTCCTTCTTGATGGAGCGCGTGGCCAGCTGGGCGGCCCGCGCCTCGACGCCGACGGGGTCGACGGCGGGCAGGCCGTCCAGGAACGTGCGCAGCGCCGCGGTGTCGGTGCCGCCGAGCCCGACGGCTGCGCGCAGCGTGCTCGGGGAGTCGGGGGCGGTCGGCGCGTCGGTGGTGGACGTCGGGGTCATGAGGTGTCCTTCCGGACGGTGGTGCGGGTGCGACAGCGGGGGTGCGACAGGGATGGGGCGGTGGTGGTCACCTCGACGTGACCACCACCGCCCGAGGGGCCAGCGGTCAGCCGATGTCCTTGCAGGTGTCGTCGTCGCCCTCGTCGGCGAGGAACGAGCAGAAGTCTGCCACCTGGTCCTTGGTGACCAGACGGCCCTGCAGGACGGTGTCCTTCTCCACGGTCTCACCGTTCGCGACCTTCAGGCTGATGCCGAGCACCTCCTTGCCGAGGACGAACGGCGACTCGGCGTGCGTGGAGTACATGGTGCCGTCCTCGATCGCCTTGAGGGCGTCACCGATGCCGTCGTTGCCGACGACCTTGACCTTGCCCGCGAGGCTGCGCGCCTTGAGGGCGGCGACGACGCCGAGCGCCATCTCGTCGTTCGCGGCGTAGACGCCGTCGATGTCGGAGTTGCCCTGGAGCACGTTGGTCATGACGTCGAGCGCCTTGCCGCGGTCGAAGTCGGCCGACTGCTTGGCCACGACCTCGATGTCGGGGTAGGCCTTGATGCCCTCGTTGAAGCCCTTGCTGCGGTCCTGGGCGACGTTGGTGCCCAGGATGCCCTGGATCTCCACGACCTTGCCCTTCTCGCCGATGGACTCCGCGAGGGACTTCGCGGCCTCCTTGCCGGCCTGCACGGCGTCGTAGCCGATGAAGCTCTCCAGCTCGCCGCTGTCGGGTGCGCGGTCGAAGGCCACGACGGGCACCTCGGCCTTGTTGGCCGCCTCGGTCATCGTGCCGCCGGACTCGCTGCCCACCGGGTCGATGATCAGCACGGACGGCTTCTTGGTGAGCGCCGTGGTGGTGGCGTTCAGCGCGGTCTGGTCGCTGTTGTTGGCGTTCTGGACGTCGAGGTCGACACCGGAGTCCTTCGCGGCCTCCTTGGCGCCGTCGACGACGGACACGAAGAACGGGTTGTTGAGCGTGCTGATGACGAGCGTGGCCTTGACCGACTCCTCGCCGGCGGCGTCGCCGCCTCGCCCGCAGGCTCCGAGCGACGTCGTCAGCGCGAGCGCCGCGGTGAGGGCGGCAGTCTTCTTCCAGGTGTTCACGGGGTTCCTCCAGTGGTGGTGGGTGAGGCGGTGTCCGCGTCGGCGCCCGAGCCAGGCCGTCGGGGACGGACCAGACGCGTGAGCGCCCGGACACGATCGGAGTTGCGATCCAGGAAGATCGCGAGCAGGATCACGAGACCCTTGACGACGCCCTGCAGGAACGGGGAGACGTCGAGCAGGTTGAGGCCGTTGTCGATGACGCCCAGCAGGAGGGCGCCGATGAGCGTGCCGACGAGGGCTCCGCGTCCGCCGGCCAGGCTCGTCCCGCCGATGATGACGGCGGCGATGGCGGCGAGCTCGAGCCCGCTGCCGGCCGTGGGCTGGGCGGTTCCGAGCCGCGCGGCCAGGATGAACCCGGCCGTCGAGGCGAGCAGGCCGCTGATGACGAACGCGAGGATCTTGACGCGGTGCACCTCGATGCCGGCCAGGCGCGCCGCGTCCTCGTTGTCGCCGACGGCGTAGACGTGGCGGCCGTAGCGCGAGCGGGAGAGCAGGAGCCCGAAGACGAGGAACGCGGCGAGCATGATCCACACCGGGTTCGGCACGCCGAGGATGCTCGACTGGCCGATCGCGAGGAACGCGTCGTTGTTGATGGAGACGGGGTTGCCCTGGCTCAGCTGCAGGGTGAGGCCCGCGAGCACCGACATCATCGCGAGGGTGGCGATGAACGACGGCATCCTCAGCTTGGTGACGAGCAGGCCGTTCACGAGGCCCGCCGCGGCGCCGACGCCCCAGCCGACCAGCAGCCCGACCACGAGTGGCTGGTCCTGCAGGGTGAAGGCGGTGACGATGCTCGAGATGCCGAGCACGGCGCCGACCGAGAGGTCGATCTCGGCGAGGATGATCACGTAGGTCTGGCCGGCGGCGAGCAGGGCCGTGACCGACGCGGCCAGCAGCACGTTCAGCAGGTTGTCGCCGGTGAGGAACAACGGGGTGGCGATGAACAGGATGAGGCCGACGAACAGGAGCATCCAGACCGCCCGCAGCTCTCGGTTCAGGGACGTGAGCCCCGAGGTGATCGTCTTCATGCTGCACTCTCCAATGCGTGCTCGAGCAGCTTCTGCTGGGTGAGGTCGTCGTCGGTGAGCTCGGCCACCACGTGGCCCTGTCGCATCACCAGGAGCCGGTCGGACATGGCGACCAGCTCGGGGAGGTCGGACGAGACGAGCACGACGGCGACTCCGGCCGCGGCCTGCTCGTTGATGATCCGGTAGATCTCGGCCTTGGCGCCGACGTCGACGCCGCGGGTGGGCTCCTCCATCATCAGCACCTTCGGGTGGGTCAGGACCCAGCCGCCGAACAGTGCCTTCTGCTGGTTCCCGCCCGACAGGCTGCCCACGGGAGCCGCCGGCGAGGCGGTGCGGATCGACAGCTGCTCGATGATGCGCGAGGTCTCGGCGCGCTCGCGGCCGCGGTTCACGTAGGGGCCGGTCGTGTAGCGCGAGAGGCTCGCCATCGAGATGTTGTCGGAGACCGACTGCTGAAGGCACAGGCCCTCGGCCTGACGGTCCGGCGGCACGTAGCCGATCCCGGCGTCGATGGCGGTCTGGGGCGCGGACGGCCGGTAGGCGGCCGAGCCGACGCTCACGGTCTCGGCGTCGGCCGGCACGAGGCCGAACAGGGCCCGCAGCACGCTGCCCTTGCCGCAGCCGAACACGCCGCCGATGCCGAGCACCTCGCCGGCCCTCACGTCGAAGGAGACGTCGGAGAAGTCCGGTCCCGCGAGGTTGCGCACGCTCAGCACGACCTCGTCGCGGGTGTGCGTCTCCTTGGGGTAGAAGTCGTCGATGGTGCGGCCGACCATGGCGGTCACGACGTCGTGCTCGGTGAGCTCGGCGGTGGCCGACTCCAGCGCCACGGCACCGTTGCGGAGCACGACCACGCGCTGCGACAGCCGGAAGACCTCCTCGAGGCGGTGGCTGATGTAGACGATCGCCACCCCGGAGGCGCGCAGCCGCTCGATCTGGGCGAAGAGCAGGTCGGACTCGTGCTCGTCGAGCGCGGCCGTCGGCTCGTCCAGGATCAGCAGACGGGCGTCGTGCCCGGCCGTCTTGGCCATCTCGAGCATCTGCATCTGGGCGACGGACAGCCGGTCGACGGTCGTGCTCGGGTCCACGTCGAGCCCGATGAGGTCGAGCAGCTCGCGTGCCTTCGCGGCCATCTTCCGCTTGTTGACGAACAGGCGGCCGAACTCGGCCTGCTCGTCGAGCGTGAACAGGTTCTCGGCCACTGTCAGGTGCGGGAAGATGTTCTGCCGGAACTCCTGGTAGATCACCTGGATGCCGTGGGCCATCGCGTCCTGCGGCCCGCCGAAGGAGGCCTCCTCGCCGTCGACCACGATGCGGCCGGCGTCGGGACGGTAGGCGCCCGAGACGATGCGGGTGAGCGTGGACTTGCCGGCGCCGTTCTCGCCGACGAGGGCCAGCACCTCACCGCCCTCGACGGTCAGGTCGATGCCGCGCAGCACCTCGGTCTCGCCGAAGCTCTTGTGGATGTCGTGCAGCTGGATGCGCATGGCCGGCCTCAGTACGCCACGCCGGCGTGCAGGATGACGTTGGCGTAGGGGGTGAACTCCCCCGAGCGCACGGCGGCGCGGGCCTCGTGGCTGCGGGCCTTGAGCTCCACGTGCGGCACCAGCGTGATCGGCACGTCCAGCGCCGCGAACCGCTCCTCGAGCGCGGCCAGCAGGTCGGGGCTGTGGTCGCGGATCTCCTCGGAGATCGTGGCGCCCTCCACGACCATCTCGTCGAGGACCGTGTCGAGCACGTCGAGGAAGGCCGGCAGGCCGGGGCGCACGGCGAGGTCGACGCGCTCGACGCCGAGCGGGATCGGCAGGCCGGCGTCGGTGACCACGACGAGGTCGGTGTGGCCGGTCTCGGAGATCACCCGCGAGAGCTGGCCGTTGAGGGTGGCGGAGTTCTTGCGCATCAGTGGGTCAGCTCCCGGGTCGTGGTGGTGTTCGAGGTGAGGAAGGCGTCGACGTCGGCGCCGGCCGGAAGGCTGGGCGAGGCGCCGCGTCGGGTGACCGCGAGCGCGCCGGCGGCCATGGCGCGGGGGAGTGCGGCGTCGAGCGAGAGCCCCGAGGCGAGACCCGCCCCGAGGTAGCCGGCGAACGCGTCGCCGGCTGCGGTCGTGTCGATCGCCTCGACCGCCGTCGCGGGGAAGTGGCGCGCGCCGTCGGCGTCGACGACCACCACGCCCTTGCTCGCGAGCGTGACGACGGCGTGGGCGACCCCGCGCTCGACGAACCAGCGGCCGGCGCGCTCGGCGGAGGCGATGTCGGTGACGGGGATGCCGGTGAGCGTCGTGGCCTCGGTCTCGTTGGGCGTCACCACGTCGAGCTCGGCCCACACGGCGTCGTCGAGCGGCGCAGCCGGAGCCGGGTCGAGCATGGCGATCATCCCGGCGGCGCGGGCGGCTCGGGTGGCGCGGACCATGACGTCGACGGGGGTCTCGAGCTGGGTGAGGAGCACCGAGGCGCGACCGGCAGCGGCCTGCACCCCGGCGTCGACGTCGGCGACGCCGAGGTGGGCGTTGGCGAGCGGCACCATGACGATGTCGTTCTCGCCGGAGGCGTCGACGCGGATGTGCGCGACGCCCGTGGGCCCGTCGACGACCCGGACGGCCGACACGTCGACGCCGTAGGACTCCAGACCGCCCCGGGTCAGCTCGGTGAACGCGTCGGTGCCCACGCAGCCGACCATCTGCGTGTCGGCGCCGGCGAGCGCGGCCGCCACGGCCTGGTTGGCGCCCTTGCCGCCGAGGACGAGGGTGAGGTCGTCACCGAGGATCGTCTCGCCGGGACGGGGCAGGCGCTGCGAGAAGGTCGTCACGTCGGCGGTGATGCTGCCGATGACGAGGACGCCGGACGGGGTGGACGGGCTCATGGGGTGGCGATGCTCCTGGGAGGGGTGGAGGTGGAGCCGCGCACGACGAGCTCGACGGGGAGCGTCAGGTGCGCGGTGGGCATCGGCTCGGTGGAGGTGAGCCGTGCGACGAGGAGGCGCGCCGCGGCGGCGCCCTCCTCCACGTCGGGGCGGGACACGACGGTGAGCGGCGGGTCCAGCAGGGTGGCGAGGGGGAGGTCGTCGAAGCCGACGACGGACAGCTCGTCGGGCACGCGGACGCCGAGGTCGCCCAGGGCGACGAGCGCGCCGGCGGTCATGAGGTTGTTGGCGATCACGACGGCGGTCGGGGGAGCGGCGTGCCGCCAGAGCGCCGTCATCTGCTCGCGGCCGCTCTCCTCGCGGAAGTCGCCGTACCGCACGAGCCCGTCCTCGACGGCGATGCCGTGCTCGGCGAGAGCCGCGAGGAACGCCTCGTGGCGCATCCGGCCCGGGGTCGAGTCGAGTCGACCGCTGATCGTGGCGATCCGCGTGTGGCCGAGGTCGACGAGGTGGTCGACGGCCTGCCGGATGCCGGCGGCGTTGTCGACGAGGACGCGGTCGACGTCGGGGCCGGTGGACGTCTCGCGGTCGACGAACACGAGCGGGATGCCGTGCTCGCCGAGCAGGTTCGGGATCTGGTCGTTCTCCGAGAGCGGCGCCATGATGAGGCCGTCGGTCCGCTGCGAGAGCTCGCGCACCAACGCCTCCTCGTGCTCGGCGTCCTCGTCGCTGTTGCCGAGGATGACCTGCAGGCCGTGCGGGCGGACCTCGCGCTCGATGCCCTTGACGAGTCCGGCGAAGAACGGGTTCGCGATGTCGGGGACGATCACGCCGATGGAGTGGTGGCGGCCGGACTTGAGGCTGCGCGCCACCTGGCTCGGTCGGTAGCCCAGCTCGTCGATGGCACGGCGGACGGCCTCCTCGCTGCGGATGCGCTGACCCGCGAGGTAGCGGGTCACCGAGGCGGTGGAGACACCGGCCGCCCGCGCGACGTCCTGGATGTTGGCCATGACCTGTCTTCCGTCGGTGGTTCGTCGAGCTCGGAACCAAACTGTCATCGATAACAGTGTTATCGATGACAGTGACCGTAGTCACAGGATCAGGACGTGTCAAGGGCGTGTTCGCGAGCCCGGTCCGTGGCGCGTGCCACGATGGGTTCGTGACCCTCACCGCCGACCAGATCCGACGCGCGCCCAAGGTGGCGCTGCACGAGCACCTCGACGGCGGCGTCCGACCCGCCACCGTCGCCGCCATCGCCGAGGAGGTCGGCCACGCGCTCCCCGCGCCCGCGGACCAGCTGGGACTGTGGTTCGCCGACGCCGCCAGCTCGGGCTCGCTGCCGCGCTACCTCGAGACGTTCGAGCACACCGTGGCCGTCATGCAGCGGCCGCAGGACCTGGCCCGTGTGGCCCGCGAGTCCGTCCTCGACCTCGCGGCCGACGGCGTCGTGTACGCCGAGCTGCGCTGGGCGCCCGAGCAGCACCTGCGCGGCGGGATGAGCCTGTCGGAGACCGTCGAGGCCGTCCAGGCCGGCATCGACGAGGGCCGGGCCGAGGCCGCGGCCGAGGGCACGCCGATCGTCGTCGGCCAGCTGCTCACCGCCATGCGGCACGCCCAGCACGGGCTCGAGATCGCCGAGCTGGTCGTCGAGTACCGCGACCGTGGCGTCTGCGGGTTCGACATCGCCGGTGCGGAGGACGGCTTCCCGCCGATCCTGCACCTCGAGGCGTTCGAGTACCTGCGCCGCGAGAACGCGCACTTCACCATCCACGCGGGCGAGGCGTTCGGCCTGCCGTCCATCTGGCAGGCCATCCAGCGCTGTGGCGCCGACCGGCTCGGCCACGGCGTCCGGATCATCGACGACATCGACCTCGCGGCCGAGGGCGGCCCGCGGCTGGGCCGGCTGGCGGCCTACATCCGCGACAAGCGCATCCCGCTCGAGATGTGCCCGTCGTCGAACCTGCAGACGTCGGCGGTGCCCGGCATGCGCTCCATCGCCGACCACCCGATCGGCCTGCTCAAGGAGCTCGGCTTCCGGGTGACGGTCAACTGCGACAACCGGCTCATGAGCGGCACGTCGATGAGCCGCGAGATGCAGCTGCTCGTCGACGCGTTCGGCTACGACGCCGACGACCTGCGCTGGTTCACCGTCAACGCCATGAAGAGCGCCTTCCTCCCCTTCGACGAGCGCCTCGCCCTCATCGACGACGTCATCAAGCCGCGCTACGCCGCGCTCTGACCCACCCCCGCCCCCGCCCCCACCGGCGGCCCCGGGCCGTCAGAGGTAGGTCTCGCACCGAACGACGCCGTCGGAGGTAGGTCTCGCACCGAACGACGCCGTCGGAGGTAGGTCTCGCACCTCATCCGGACGCGATGAGGTGCGTCACCTACCTCCGACCTGACGAGGTCGGACGGTCTCGCCGGGTTTTCAGGTGGGAGAGCGGAGCATCCGCCGGGCCTGGCGGGGGGTCATCGGCTCGCAGCCGGCGGCCACGGCCTGCGCGACGACGCGGTCGTCGTCGTTCTTCAGGCGCCAGCCGCGCCGCACGAGCACCCAGGGGCTCTTGCGGCCCTCGCGCAGGTCCCGTGCCAGGCGCAGCGCGAAGGTGACCAGCCGGTGCCGACGCAGGCAGATGGCCGCGTCGAGCAGGCCCGCCTCGCGACAGGCGGACACGACCTGAGGGGCGAACAGGCCCTCGGCGATGAACTGGTCGCCCACCACGAGGTGCTGCGTGCCGGTACGGGCGCTCGAGGCGAGGTCGTAGACGGGCACGTCCGCCTCGCCGCTCGCGCACAGCTCGGCGATGGCGCCGACGGCGGCGACGGGGTCCCACGAGCCGGGGTGGTCCCAGTCCGGGATGCCCAGGCTCGACCGCGGCAGGTCGGGGTCGTGGCCCTCGCGGTAGAAGTCGTCGAGGCGCAGCACCGACCACCCCAGCACCTGCCCGAGGTGGGACTTCCCGACACCCGACGGCCCGGCCACGATCACGACGCCCACGAGGGGTGAGCCTACGAGACGCCGACGCAGGCGCCCACACCGCGACTTCACCCATTCGTCACGTGAGGGGCGTTGACGCCACAGGTGGTCGTCGGGTGGAATCGAGGCACGTTCCAGAGCTGGTCCGGGCGCAGTCGTGCCATCGGGGGGCCGACTCGACGACCCGAAGGACCGCTCTCACGTGAAGACACGTCTGCGCCGCGCTGCGGCCGCACCCGCTCTCGCCCTCGGCACCACCCTCGCGCTCGGAGCAGGCGTCATCGCCGCGGCCCCGGCCCAGGCCGCCGACGACGTCACCATCCGGCTGCTCGACATCAACGACTACCACGGTCGTATCGACGCCAACACGGTGAAGTTCGCCGGCACCGTCGAGCAGCTGCGAGCCGAGGCGGGCGAGGCGAACACGCTCTTCATGTCGGCCGGCGACAACATCGGCGCCTCGCTGTTCGCGTCCGCCACGCAGCAGGACGCGCCCACCATCGACGTGCTGAACGCTCTCGACCTGAAGGTCTCGACCGTCGGCAACCACGAGTTCGACCGCGGGTTCGCCGACCTCACCGGCCGGGTCGCCGACCGGGCGGACTTCTCCTACCTGGGCGCCAACGTCGTCTCCAAGGCCACCGGCGAGCCGGCGCTCCCCGCGTACGAGACCTTCGAGGTCGGCGGGCTCGACGTCGCCGTCGTCGGAGCGGTCACCGAGGAGACGCCCTCGCTCGTCTCGCCGTCGGGCATCTCCGACATCGAGTTCACCGACCCGGTCGAGGCGGTCAACGACACCGTCGCCGAGCTCGAGGCGTCGGCTACCCCGCCCGACGTCGTGGTCGCGGCGTACCACGAGGGAGCCGGGGCCGGGACGCCCGACGGCGCGACCCTGGAGCAGGAGGTGGCCGCAGGCGGCGCCTTCGCCGACATCGTGCAGAAGACCGACGCCGAGGTCGACGCGATCTTCACCGGCCACACCCACAAGCAGTACGCCTGGCAGGCCCCGGTGCCCGGCGAGGCCGGCAAGACCCGCCCGGTGCTGCAGACCGGCAGCTACGGCGAGTTCATCGGCAGCATCGACCTGACCGTCGACGGCGACACCGGCGACGTCACCAGCACCGCCACCAACGCAGCACGCACCACCACCGACGACGCCACCCTGGTGAGCCGGTTCCCGCGCGTGGCCGAGGTCAAGACCATCGTCGACGCCGCGCTCGCCAACGCCCAGGAGGTCGGCAGCAAGCCCGTCGCCGAGGTGACGGCCGACGTCACCACGGCCTACGCCGGCGGCAACCGGGACGACCGCTCCAGCGAGTCCACCCTCGGCAACCTGGTCGCCGACGCCCAGCTCGCCGGCGTGAAGGACACCCCGGCCGGCGCCGACCTGTCCGTCGTCAACCCCGGCGGCCTGCGCAGCGACCTGGTGTTCAAGGGCACCGGCGGCTCCAACGCCGACGGCGTGGTCACGTTCGCCGAGGCCAACGCGGTGCTGCCCTTCACCAACAACCTCAGCTCGGTCAGCCTCACGGGGGCCCAGCTGACGCAGGTCTTCGAGGAGCAGTGGCAGCGCGACGCCGCGGGCAACGTGCCCTCGCGCCCCTACCTGCAGCTCGGCACCTCGAGCAACGTCGCCTACACCTTCGACCCGACCCGGCCCGAGGGCGAGCGCATCACGTCGCTGCGCGTCGACGGCGAGCAGGTCGGTGCCGACACGACGTACAAGGTCGCGGTGCCGTCGTTCCTGGCCTCCGGCGGTGACAACTTCCGGACCTTCGCCGAGGGCACGGCGGTCGACACCGGACTGCTCGACTACGAGGTCTGGATCGACTACCTGGGCGAGAACAGCCCCGTCGCCCCCAGCTTCGCCCGGCACGCCGTGCAGGTGGAGGGACTCCAGTCCTCCTACGAGGAGGGCGGCACGGTCTCGTTCACGCTGCCGAAGCTCGACCTGACGTCGCTCGGCAGCCCGCAGACCCGCAGCGTCACCGCCACGCTCTACTCCGGCGACACCCCGTACGACCTGGGCGAGTTCCCGGTCAGCGACGGCGCCGTCACCGTCGAGCGCACCCTGCCGGACGGCGTCACGGGCGACGTGCGCGTCGAGGTCGAGGCGACCCCGACGGGGACCACGGCGGTCCTGCCGCCGTTCTCGATCGAGGAGTCCGGCGCCGACGCCAGGCTCGACGTCGTCACCCTTCCCCTCGTCAAGCAGGGCTCGCCGTCGCTGCTGGTGGCCCGCGTCAAGGGCGGCGAGGGACGCCCGACCGGAAGCCTGACGGTCACCGACGCCGCAGGCACGAAGCTCGGGTCGGCCAGGCTGACCCGCAGCGGCGTCGCCGTCCTGCTGCTCGACACCCGACGGCTGCCGGCGGGGTCACAGGTGCTCACGGCTGCCTACAGCGGCGACGACACCTACGCCCCGGTCGAGCGTGACCTGAAGGTCACCGTCGTCGCGAAGAAGAAGCGCTGATGCGCGGCGTGCGCGCCGGCGCCGTCCTGACGGCGGGCGCCGCACTGGTCGCCGGCCTGATGGCCGCCTCGCCGGTCCAGGCCGCACCCGACGGCGACGGTCTGGTGATCGGCGAGGCCTACCTGAACGGTGGCAGCAGCGGGGCCACCTACCTCAACAAGTTCGTCGAGATCGAGAACCCCACCGACGAGCCGATCGACGTGTCCGGCTGGTCGTTGCAGTACCGCTCGTACTCCTCGACCGGCGCGTTCACCGGCGTCATCGCCCTCGGCGACCACCACGTGGAGCCCGGCGGCACGCTGCTGGTCTCGGGCAACGCCAACGCCTCGAACGGCCAGGCGCTGCCCACGCCCGACGTCACGTCGGCGATCGCGTTCTCGGGCAACGCCAACGGCGGCACCCTGGCGCTCGTCCGCTCCACGTCGGCGCTGAGCGGCGACCGAGCGAGCGTGCTCGGCTCCGACCAGCTCGTCGACCTCGTCGGCTACGGCGCGTCCGCCACCTACGAGGGGAGCGGTCCGGCCCCCTCGGGGTACTCGGTCACCTCGTCGTTGCAGCGCACGGACGCGCAGGACACCGACGACAACGCGGCCGACCTGCGCGGCGGTGCGCCGACGCCGCAGGCCTGTGGCACCGACTGCGACGGGAGCGGCACGCCGCCCGAGCCTCCGGTCGACGTCACGATCGCCGAGATCCAGGGCACCGGCTCCGCCAGCCCGCTGGTCGGTCGGACCGTCACCACCAGCGGCGTGGTCACCGCCGCCTACCCGTCGGGCGGCTTCGACGGGCTCTACCTCCAGACCGAGGGCACGGGCGGCACCGCTCCCGCGGACCGGACGGCTTCGGACGGGGTCTTCGTCGCGTCGGCCGCCATGGCGGCCGACGTCGAGATCGGCGACCACGTCGAGGTCACCGGCACGGTGGCCGAGAGCTTCGGGCTCACCCAGGTGTCGCCCGGGGCCGGTGGCTGGAAGCAGCTCGCCGACCCGGCCCAGGCCGTGAAGCCCACGCCGCTCACCCTGCCGCTGGGCGAGGCGCAGCGCGAGAGCCTGGAGGGCATGCTCGTGGCGCCCGAGGGTCGCTACACGATCACCAACAACTTCGGCACCAACACGTTCGGCGAGATCGGTCTCGCCGCCGGCGACACCGGCTTGCCGCAGCCCACCGACGTCGCCCGCCCGGGATCGGCGGAGTACGACGCCGTCGTGGCCGAGAACGCGCAGCGCCTCATCACCGTCGACGACGGCGCAGGCATCAACTTCACGAGCGGCGGCAAGAACACGCCGGTGCCGTGGCTGCGTCCCGACAACGAGGTGCGCGCCGGTGCCCCGGTCACGTTCACCGGCGACGACCTGGTGCTCGACTACCGGTTCAGCCTGTGGCGGCTCCAGCCCACCCAGCAGCTGACCGCCGACGGCGACGAGCCGATCAGCATCGGCAGCACGCGGGTCGCCGCTCCGAAGGACGTGGGCGGCGACGTCAAGATCGCGTCGTTCAACGTGCTCAACTACTTCACCCTCACCGGGGAGGCGTACGAGAAGTCCGGTGCCGGCACGTGCACCTACTACTCGGACCGCAACGGCAACCGGGTCACCGTCAACTCCTGTACCAACGACGGCCCCCGCGGCGCTGCCGACGACGCGAACCTGCAGCGTCAGCAGGCCAAGATCGTCAACGCCATCGACGCCCTCGGTGCCGACGTCGTCTCGTTGGAGGAGATCGAGAACTCCGCCGCCTTCGGCATGGACCGCGACACCGCGCTGCGTGCCCTCGTGGCGGCGCTCAACGAGAAGGCCGGCCGCGAGGAGTGGGCGGCCGTCGCGTCGCCCACCCGGGTGCCCGAGCGCGAGGACGTGATCCGCACGGCGTTCATCCACCGCGTCGGTGTCGTCGAGCCGGTGGGGGAGTCCGTCATCGACGACGACCCCGCGTTCGACAACGCCCGTGACCCGCTGTCGCAGGAGTTCCGCCCCGTCGGCGGCACGGAGCGCGACGACTTCCTGGTGGTCGTGAACCACTTCAAGTCCAAGGGCTCGGGCTCCGGAGAGGACGCCGACACCGGCGACGGCCAGGGTGCGTCGAACGCGTCGCGCGTCCGCCAGGCCACCGCGCTGGTCGCGTTCGCCGACGAGCAGAAGGCCGAGGCCGGCACCGAGACGGTGTTCCTGACCGGCGACTTCAACAGCTACAGCAAGGAGGACCCGATCGCGGTCCTCGAGGACGCCGGCTACGTGAACGTCCCCGCGAAGTACACCGACAAGACCACGTACCAGTTCGGTGGCCTGCTCGGCTCGCTCGACCACGTGTTCGCCTCGCCGGCCGCGGTGGACAAGGTCACCGGTGCCGACGTGTGGGACATCAACGCCGACGAGTCGCTGGGGCGTGAGTACAGCCGCTACGACAACAACGTCACGCGCCTGTACGACACGAGCCCCTACCGCGCCAGCGACCACGACCCGGCGATCGTCGGCTTCACGGCGAAGCAGAAGGAGCCGCAGGTCGGCCCCACGCGCATCGCCGTGACCGGCTACACCGCACCGCCCAAGGTCACGCTCACGGCCACGGTGGCCGGAGGTGACGTGAAGGCCGACGGCGGCGTGCTGCTCGTGCTCGACGGCTGGCGCCCGGTGGGTGTCGCGAAGGTCGTGGGCGGCACGGCCTCGGTGCGGCTCTCCGGGGTCGGCAAGGGCAAGCGGACCCTGACCCTCGTCTACTCCGGCGACCGCCGCGTGAAGCCCGGGGTCACCCTCTACCGCACCCGCTGACCAGGTCCGGAGCCCCGCATCGGTGGATCGTCAACCGCAGCAGTGCCCCTGCGGTTGAGGATCCACCGATGGGTGGGGTCGGGCGGGTGGATCAGGCGAGGCCGAGAGCGACGGCGAGGTCCGTCTTGACGGCCTCGAGCGTGGCCGACGCCTCCTCGCGGGCGACCTCGACCGAGTCGGTGACCGGCACGACCACCTCGACGTAGCACTTGAGCTTCGGCTCGGTGCCCGAGGGACGGCAGATGATGCGCGCGGCGTCGCCGAGGCCCAGGCGGATGCCGTCGGTGGGGGGCAGGCCGGCGTACCCGTCGGCCAGGTCGTCGACGGACGTCACCTCGAGCCCAGCGAGCAGGCGGGGCGGGGTGCTGCGCAGCGTGCTCATGGCCGTCGCGATGATCGACAGGTCCTCCACGCGGACCGAGAGCTGGCCCGTGGCGTGCAGACCGTGCTCGCGGTACAGGTCGTCGAGGAGGTCGAGCAGCGTCCGGCCCTCGGCCTTCAGCTCGGCGGCGAGCTCGAGCACCGCGAGGATCGCCGAGACGCCGTCCTTGTCGCGGGCCACGTGCGGGGCGACGCTGTAGCCCAGCGCCTCCTCGTAGCCGAACACGAGGTCGTCGATCTTGCCCAGCCACTTGAAGCCCGTGAGCGTCTGCTGCCAGCGGCGGTCGTGCGCGGCAGCCTGGCGGCCGAGCATGTCCGACGACACGATCGACGACCCGTACGTGCCCATCGCGCCACGCCGCAGCAGCAGCTCGGCGAGCAGCACGCCCGTCTGGTCTCCGGTGAGCATGCGGAACCCCTCGCCGTCGCGGACGCCGACGGCGCAGCGGTCGGCGTCGGGGTCGTTGGCCACGATCACGTCGGCCTGCACCTCCGACGCGAGCTTGAGCGCCAGGTCCATGGCGCCGGGCTCCTCGGGGTTCGGGAACGCGACGGTGGGGAAGTCGGGGTCGGGGTCGCCCTGCTCGCGGACCACGTGGAGCGGTGCGAAGCCGGCACGGCGCACGACCTCGACCAGCGTGTCCCGGCCGACGCCGTGCATCGGGGTGTAGACGGCCACCACGTCGCGCGGCCCGTCGTGCGCGAGGTCGACGACGGCCTGCACGTACGCCTCGGCCACCTCGGGGCCCACCGTCGTGTAGTCGTCGCTGCGCGGGAGCTCGTCGACCCGCCCGACGGCGTCGATGAGGGCGGAGATGTCGGTGTCGGCGGGAGGGACGATCTGGCTGGAGTCGCCGAGGTAGACCTTGTAGCCGTTGTCCTGGGGCGGGTTGTGCGAGGCCGTGACCATGACACCCGCCGAGCAGCCGAGGTGCAGGATCGCGTGGGCCAGCACGGGGGTCGGCAAGTGGGTGGGCAGCAGGTAGGCCCGCACGCCCGCCGCGTGCATGATCTCGGCGGTGTCGCGGGCGAACACGTCGGAGTTGTGACGGGCGTCGTAGCCGACGACGACCGACGGGTCGTCGGGCGTCTCGCGCAGCAGGTAGGCCGCGAGACCCGCCGCCGCCTTGGCCACGATGACCCGGTTCATCCGGTTCGGCCCACCGCCGAGTGCGCCGCGCAGCCCGGCCGTACCGAACTGCAGCCGCTCGTCGAAGCGGTCGTGCAGCGCGTCCAGGTCGTCGGCGTCGACGAGAGCCTGCAGCTCGGCACGGGTGACCGGGTCAGGATCCTGGTCGATCCAGTCGAGGGCGAGGTCGACGACGGGCATGGTGCCTCCTGGCGGGCGGTGCTGGTGGGAGCGGTGCAGGTCGGGTGGGGCGCCGACTAGATCCGGGGGATGACGTCGGCGAGCAGGGCGCCCATGCGGCTCGCGGCCGCCTTGCCGGCCTCGAGGACCTCCTCGTGGTTGAGGGGCTCGCCGGAGATGCCGGCGGCGAGGTTGGTCACGAGCGAGAGTCCGAGCACCTCCATGCCGGCCTCGCGTGCCGCGATCGCCTCGAGCGTGGTCGACATCCCGACGAGGGTGCCGCCGATGGCACGCACCATGGCGATCTCGGCGGGCGTCTCGTAGTGCGGGCCGGGGAACTGCACGTACACGCCCTCGTCGAGCGAGGGGTCGACCTCGCGGCACAGGGCCCGCAGGCGCGCGGAGTAGAGGTCGGTGAGGTCGACGAAGTTCGCGCCCTCGATCGGTGAGGTGGCGGTGAGGTTGATGTGGTCGCTGATGAGCACGGGGGTGCCGGGCGTCCAGCTGGGGTCGAGCCCGCCGCAGCCGTTGGTGAGCACGACGGTGCGGACGCCGGCTGCTGCCGCGGTCCGGACGCCGTGGACGACGGCCGCCACGCCCTTGCCCTCGTAGAAGTGCGTGCGCCCGAGGAACACGAGGGCGCGGCGTTCTCCGATCTTGACCGAGCGCACCGTGCCGCCGTGGCCGGCGACCGCCGGTGCACTGAATCCGGGCAGGTCGGCCAGGGCGATCTCGTGGTCAGGGGTCCCGAGGGCGTCGGCGGCGGGCAGCCAGCCCGATCCCATCACGAGGGCGACGTCGTGGGTCGCTCCGTCGGTGCGGTCGGCGAGGGCTTCCGCGGCTGCGCGGGCGAGTTCGGCGGTGGTCACCGGTCCACCCTACGAGACGTGACGGACGCCACCGGTCCGGGCGAGTCGCCGCCGTGCCCGGTTCCGGGCGCCGAAGGTCCCGACACGGGACCGGACAAAAGAGTGACTAGTCAGGTCTAGTCCTAAAGAACTAGTTCCGTGTAGTCTCCTGTGACCAAGGGGATGGACGAAAGGACTCCGGAGTGACGACGATCCGCACGCGCAGGTTGATCGCCTCGAGCGTCGCCGTGCTCGCGGCCACCGCGTCGCTGGTGCTCGTGCCGGCCACCGCGCAGGCAGCGCCCCAGGCCGGCATCCAGCCGCTCGTCACCCAGGGCATCCAGCCGCTCGACACCGACGGCATCCAGCCGCTCGACACCGACGGCATCCAGCCCCTCACCGCGGTGGCGGCCGCATGACGCACTGAGACTTCCGGCCTGTCGGGGGACGGGCCGGACGGTGGAGCATCTCGGGGGGATGGTCCATCACACACGACGAGACCCTGGCCGTTCGGGGGGATGGCCAGGGTCTCGTCGCGTCTGGGCACCTGCGCCCCGACGCCTACTAGTCCGATCGAACCATCTTCGTGTGCTCCCCGACGCGCACGAGCGAGCATGTGTGACCCTTGACCGTCACGATCATCTCGGGGTTGGGAAAGACACATGCTCGACGCGCGCGCGCTCACGAAGAACCTGATTGCCGTCGGCGCAGTCACCGCAGGTCTGTTCACCGTCATGACGGTGCCCGCCATCTCCGACGAGCCGACGGCCGACCCCACGCCGTCGGCGGCCGTCTCGGCGCCCGCGCCGACGACCGAGGTCGAGCCGTCCGCGGAGCCGGAGCCCACTGCGGAGCCGACGCCGACCCCCGCGCCCACCACGAGTGCGCCGAAGCCGAGCCCGACCCCCACCGCCACCGCCACCGCCAGCAAGGCTGCCAGGGCCGCCTCGGCGCCGGCGCCGGGCGAGCCGCTCCTGGTGTTCGGTGACTCCACCAGCGCCTGGTTCTCCGACCAGCCCGGGTCGCCGTCGCAGGGCTGGTGGTCCAAGGTCGCGGCCAAGGCCGACATGCGGGCCGTGCTCTCGGCCGAGTCGGGCTCGGGCATGTGGGCCCGCGGCAACAAGTGCGGTGGCACCCGCTTCGACCAGCGGCTCTCGGAGATCGCGCGCATCAAGCCGGCCAAGATCATCGTGGCCACCGGCCGCAACGACTACCACCGTTGCCGCGGGGGTCAGGGGCAGGGCTACGTCACGAGTCCCCGCGCCCAGGTGGAGCTGGCGATCAGCAACTACATGACCAAGCTGGACAAGGCGCGCAAGGCCGAGGGGATCCCGGCGAACGAGGTCTACGTGACCACGCCGTGGGGCACCGACGGACGCAGCGTCCACTCCTGGATGTGGAAGGCGCAGAAGCGCGAGGCCGAGAAGCGTGGCTTCACCTACGTGACGGTCCGCTTCCTCGACGACCTGTTCACGCTGGACAAGACCCACCCGAACGCGCTCGGCAACACCAAGCTGGCCGACGACTTCCTGCGGGTCTCGAAGATCGCCGGCTGACGGACCGGCCGCCGGGCCTGGACCGGCCCGACGACCGACATCGTCAGTTGAACTCGGACGGATCGGGTCCGGTGCGCTCGTCGCGGTTGATGGCGCTGATGCGCTGGAGCTCGTCGTCGCTCAGCTGCACCTCGGTGGCGCCGAAGTTCTCGGCGATGCGCTCGGGCGTGACCGACTTGGGGAACACGACGTTCTCGAGCGCCAGCTGCCAGGCCAGGACGACCTGACCGGGCGTGGCGTCGTGCGCCTCGGCGATCTCGACGACGGCGGGCTCGCTGAGCACGGCGCCCTGGGCCAGCGGGCTCCAGGCCTCGGTCACGATGCCGTGCTCGGAGTGGAACGCCCGCAGCACGTCCTGCGTGAGGGCGGGGTGCAGCTCGACCTGGTTGACCGACGGGGTGGTCAGGCCCTCGTCGGCCAGGCGCTGCAGGTCCTGGACGCGGAAGTTCGAGACGCCGATGGACCGCACACGGCCGTCGGCCTTCAGCTGCTCGAACGCCTTCCAGGTGTCGACGAAGCGGTCCTTCTCCGGCGTGGGCCAGTGGATGAGGTAGAGGTCGAGCACGTCGAGACCGAGCCGGCCCATGCTGGCGTCGAAGGCCCGCAGGGTGGACTCGTGTCCCTGGTCGTCGTTCCACAGTTTGGTGGTCACGAAGACCTCGTCGGCCAGACCCGTGGCCTCGAGCGCCGCGCCGACGCCCTCCTCGTTGCCGTAGATCTTGGCGGTGTCGATGTGGCGGTAGCCGACCTCGAGGGCCTTCTCGACGGCCGCCTGGGTCTCGGCGGGATCGATCTGGAACACGCCGAACCCCAGCTGGGGGATGGTGGTTCCGTCGTTCAGGGCGATGTCACGCACGGTCATGGTGTGCTCCTGTTCGTGGGGAGGGTCGGTCGGGGCGGGAGCTGCGCGATGGTCGGCGCTCCGCAGCCACAACCCCCAGCATGGCAACCAGGTGGGGACCGGCAAGTCCGACGGTCGACCGCCCTGAAGGGCAGGGGAGATGTGCGCGAACCGGTCGGTGCGCGGCGGTCATCTTGGTACGATCATCCAGACTTCGTCTCGGGCTTGGAAGGTCGTACCCCTGTGTCTGTCCGCTCACTCATGCGCGCAGCCGTGCTCGCACCGCTGCTCGCGCTGCTCGGCGGACTGCTGGTCGCCGCCCCGGCTTCGGCCGTCACGGTGACCATCACGTCGAACCTCACCAAGGTCCGGGAGGGCTCGCCGGTGGAGTTCTCCGGCAAGGCGCCCGCCGGCTCCACGGTGCAGCTCTACCAGGGGGCACACAAGATCCCGACGCCCAGCACCACGGCCAGCACCAAGGTCCCACTGCCCGCGGCCACCACCAAGGCCACCTCGAGCGGAACCTGGAAGATCACGATCGTCTCGGCCGAGCGCGCAGCCGACGGGAAGAAGTACGTCGACGGCTTCCGCAACTATCGCGTCCGCGTCGGCTCGACCCAGTCGGCCGCCCGGCAGGTCAACTCCTACCGGCCCGTGTCGGTCTCGCTGAGCAAGACGATCAGCGGCAAGAAGACCGCCGTGGCGACGAACGAGGAGATCTACAGCCGCAGCGGCATCACCTTCTCGGCCGTCCTGTCGTACGGCGTCAAGGGCAACCCGGCCTACCTGCAGCGACGGGTGCCCACCCGCAGCTCGTCGGGCAAGATCACCGGCACCCAGTGGGCCACGGTCAAGACCGCCACGACCGTTTCCACCGGTGCCAACCGGACCGTCAGCTTCGGGTCCGTCTCCACGCCCCCCGGCCGGTGGCAGTACCGCGTGTCGACCAAGCTGGTCGGCCTCTACGCCATCGGGTACTCCACCACTCCCGCCGTGCACGTGGTCAGCTGCACCACCTACCCCTCGCGCCCTGCGGGCATCCAGCCCGCGTTCTCCAACCCCGGCGCGTACTCCACGGCCGACAGGACCAAGCGGTCCAAGGCGCTGCGCGACCAGCTGGTCAAGACCATCTGCGCCGCCGACACCGGCGCCGAGCTGAAGCTGGCCATGTGGCACATCGACGACGATGGGCTCTACAAGAACCCTCCCGAGATGGTGAACCCGATCCTGCGCGCGCTCGACTACGTGAGCGCGACCCGCAAGGTGAAGGTCAGCATGGTGGTCGACGACAGCACCGGCAAGCAGGCCTACACGACGGAGTGGCTCAAGCAGATCGCCGCCCGCAACGAGGGCGGCTACTACCAGTGCAAGGACGCCTGCCTCAACGAGCGGGAGCTGCAGGGAGACAACAACCTCCTCGGCGACAACCACCAGAAGCTGATGACGATCAGCAAGGCAGGCAAGACAGGCAAGCCGGTCACCGTCGTCTCCACCTCCAACTGGTCGTACTGGCAGCTGCGCGACTACTGGAACTCCACCACAGCGCTGTGGAGCGACGACGCGGTCTACGCGCGGGCGAGCGGACGGCTCAACCAGATGATCGCTGCGGCGACCCGTACGTCGACCTCGCAGGCCTGGCCCAACAACTCCGGGAACGACGCCATTCGCCTGACCACGACGGGCACGACCGGCCTCTGGGTTCCCACGGTGGCGAACAACGAGTCGGCAGGGTCCAACACCGAAGGGTCGGCCAAGACCTCGATCTCGTTCTCGCCGACGTCCGGCTACGACCCGATCCTCGACCGCCTGAACAGCTATTCGTGCACGGAGAACGCCGGTGTCGTGCGCTTCGCCGTGCTGCTCGGTCAGAGCACGGTCGGGGACAAGTGGGTCGACACCGTCAAGGACCTGAAGTCCAAGGGCTGCAAGGTCTACGTGGTGATGAGCCGACCGATCCCGTCCGGCGGTCACGTCTTCGGCACGGACAAGCCGACGTACGACGGGCTCAAGAAGCAGCTCGGCGGGACGACGTACCTGCGCTGCGGCTCCTACATCCACACGAAGAACATCCTCTTCGACCAGGCAACGTCGCGGGGCGACACGAACTACTCGGTCTGGACCGGCCCGCGCAACCTCGACTGGTCCGGCTTCAACATCAGCGACGAGACCACGCTGCGGATCCGCAACGACGCCGGTGTCTACAACAAGTACAAGGCCGACTGGATCAACATCTGGAAGAAGTCCGGCTCGTGCAGTGGCATCACCTGGCCGGCGCGGCAGTGAGACTCGCGTGACCTCTCCCCATCGCCGTCGAGGCCCTTCCACCACGTGGAAGGGCCTCGTGGCCGTGGTGGCGCTCCTCATCGTGGCGCTGGTGGGCGTGGTGGGGGCCCGCTTTCTCGACGTCGGCCCGTACCGCGACGTCGCCGCACCAGCGGAGACGACGTCCACCCCCAGCGCGTCCCCGACGCCGACCCTCCCACCTGTGGGTGGACTCCGCGCCGCCGAGATCGAGGGCCGCATGCGCATCGTCGAGGAGGACGGCACGCAGTTCTCGGTCCGTGCGGTCAACTGGTACGGCGCAGAGACGGCGGACCAGGTGGCCGGAGGGCTGGACCGTCGCCCGCTGGCCGACATGGCCGAGGAGATCGCCGACGCCGGCTTCAACACGGTGCGGCTGCCGTGGTCGAACGAGATGGTGCGCGACGACGAGGTGCCGGACCAGTCGCGGGTCGCTGCCAACCCGGAGCTCCAGGGCAAGACCGCGCTCGAGGTGTACGACGCGGTCGTGGAGGCACTGGCCGACGCCGACCTCAGGATCATCCTCGACAACCACCACTCCACCGCCGACTGGTGCTGCAACATCCGCGACGGGAACGGTCTCTGGTACACCGCCGAGCACCCCGAGAGCGAGTGGCTCGAGCACTGGACGCTCATGGCGAAGCGGTACGAGGACCAGCCGGCCGTGATCGCGGCCGAGCTGCGCAACGAGATCCGGTTCGACGTGAAGACCGACCGCATGCCCACCTGGGGGAGCGGTGACGAGGAGACGGACTGGAAGCGTGCGGCAACGCTAGGCGTCGAGGCCGTGCACTCGGTGGCACCCCGCCTGCTCGTGGTGGTCGGCGGCCTGGAGCACAACTCCAAGCTGATCGAGCAGTTCCGCGACCCGCTGGAGATCCCGCGCCAGGACAAGCTGGTGTACGCCGTGCACGACTACGCCTGGCGCCACTCCGACGAGGCGCTCAGCAGCCAGTCGCTGTTCAACCGACGCATCCAGACCCGCTGGGGCGGGATGAACGACGCACGCAACGACTTCGCTGCTCCGGTGCTGCTGACCGAGTTCGGGTCGTGCGTGCAGCATCCTGGCGAGCCCGACTGCGATCCCTCCCGCGCGAAGTTCCTGTCCCGCATGTCGTCGAACCTCGAGACCACCGGTATCGGCTTCGCGTGGTGGGCCTTCAACGGCACCCAGTCGTCCGGCTACACCCGCAAGCTCGGGTGGGACGACGGTTACGGCCTCGCCGACGGTCAGTGGCAGCTCTCGTCGGACGCGCTCCCCGAGGAGCTGCGCTCCCTGCTGGAGTAGCAGCAGCGTTCAGTCGAGGAAGAACTGGTCGACGACCCGTCGCGCCGCCTTGCCGTCGTCCCACGGAGCGAAGCGCTCCTTGAACGAGGCGTAGCGCGCGCCGTACTCCTGGTCGTAGGACTCGAGGGCGTCGAGCGCGGCGAACAGCTGCGGCTGGGTGCTGCACCACGGCCCGGGCGCGATCGGCTCGAGGTCGAAGTAGACACCCCGGGCCCGCACGTACTGGGCGAAGTCGGGCACGAAGTAGAGGATCGGCCGACCGGTCAGGCAGAAGTCGAACATGGCCGAGGAGTAGTCGGTGAGCAGGGCGTCGGCGCTGAGGTACAGGTGGTTGATGTCGTGGTGATGGGTGACGTCGATGACCTGGGCGGTGGACCGGTCGCTCAGGTCGTGCCGGGCGTTGAAGCTGTGGCCGCGCAGCAGCACCACCCAGTCGTCGCCGAGGTGACGGGTGAGCGCCGACAGGTCGAGCCCGGTGAACAGGGAAGCGGTCCAGCCCTCGCGGTTCAGGTCACGGAAGGTGGGCGCGTACAGCAGCACCTTCTTGTCCTGCGGGATGCCCAACTCCTCGCGCAGTCGCAGGCGCTCGTCGAGGGTGGTGTCGACCAGGGCGTCGTTGCGGGGGTAGCCGGTCTCGAGAACCGTCCCGTCGTAGGAGAACTCCCGGGGGACCAGGTCGGTGAAGTAGGGGCTGGGCGAGATCATCGCGTGCCAGTGTCCGCCCTCGGCGCGGCGCACGGTTGCTTCCTCGGCGCTCATCCGCTGGTGCTCGACCTGGGACCGGCCCACGTACTTGTAGGGCGTGCCGTGCCAGGTCTGCAGGTAGCGCTGGTGCTCGCGGGGGGCGTAGCCGTCGATGCCGCCGTAGTTGTTGACCAGGAACCGGGCCGCGGCCAGCTTCTCGTACCACTGGGTGCTGTGCTTGACGATGGGGACGCCGCCGGGCGGGACCTGGACGGAGTGGTCGTCGACGCCCCAGTAGAGCGTGAGGTGCGTGTCGCGGCGCAGGAGCTCGCGGTGGATGGCCAGGGCGCTGTCGCAGGCGTTCGACCCCAGGTCGACGTAGAAGAACACCGCCTCCTCCGGCTCGACCTGGGCGTCCTCGCCGAAGGCGATGCGCGACTGGCGCCGGCTGTAGACGCTGCGGTCCGGCTCCGGCACGGGAGCGTCGAGGATCAGGCTGAGCCGACCGGTGGTGGTGGCCTTGACCGTGAGGTGCGCGTCGAAGTCATCGCGCTGGATCGGGTAGGTCTCGACGATGGGCAGCGCCGTGCGCAGGGTCCACGGCTCCTTCGTCTCGGCATCGCGCAGCGTGAGGGAGTAGCGGCCCGCGGGCAGCGGCCTGCGGCGTCCGTACCAGTCGGTGAAGCCGAGGTCGACCGTGGTCGAGAAGCGCGAACCGTCCACCTCGAGGTCCTTCCAGGCGCTCGGCTGGTTCTCGGCCCGGTGCACCGCCAGCTGGAGTCGCGACCCAGGGGTCGTGCCCGACAGGCGCACCCTCGTGGCGCTGACCACGTCGAGCGCCTCGATGGTGGCCGAGCTGCGCTCGTCGCTCACCGCGATCATGCCGCGGCGGGTGCGCATGACGCTCGTGGTCACGTCGTCCTGCGCGGTGACCAGGTGCTCGGGCAGGTCCACGGGCAGGACCCGCCCCGCGGCGGTGCGGACCTTGAGGCCGCGCACCAGGTTGCCGCGGGTGGTGGGCGGGGGGACGTCGACGCGGAGGCGGTAGCCACGGGTGATGCGCTGGGTGAGCGTGGCCTCGCTGCGCTCCACCGGGTGCGGGTGGTCGAGCCACGCCGCCACCAGCGGCGACGTGAGGGTGGAGCTCAGGTCGACCGTGAGTCGGCGGTGCGACAGCTGCACGCGCGTGGCGCGCACCTTGGGGCGGCGCAGCACGAGCGTGACGGGTTGGCGCGGCTCCACGAGCGGGTCGACCACGAGGCCGGCGCCGACCTCGTGGGCGGCGACGGTGCGCAGGGTGCCGTTCCGGTCCTGCTCGACCAGCTCGGTCGACCGCTTCACCTCGCCGGCGACCACGGTGGCCACCAGGACCCAACGTCCCGAGCTCATGGCCTCGGCCACGTGGGGATCGTCCAGGTCGAGGACGGCGGTGAAGGCGGAGTCGGCGTAGGTGCGCATGGCGTCCTTGGCCAGCACGTCGACGGAGTGGTCGGTGCGTCGGCTGTGCGGCAGCTCGACCCGGGTGCCGTCGGCGACGTTCAGGGCGCTGATCTCGAGGGTCTGCTGACCGGCGTCGACGGTGTAGGGAACGTAGGCCCAACCCTCGATCTCGAGCACGTTGCCGCGCCAGCGCATGGCGGTGAGCTTGTGCTTGACCTGCGACCCGCTGATGAGCGTGCGGCTGGGGCGGGACAGCGGAGGCAGGCGGGACGGGTAGTTGGCGCTGCTGAGCACCAGCTCGCCGCTGCGCACGTCGGTCAGCCGCTCGGTGCCACTGGCGAGGAACCAGGCGTAGATGTCGGCGGCGGTGGCTGCTCCGAAGGCCACCGTCGAGGAGAAGAACAGTCGGTGCCCGTCGTGGATCCTGTTGCGCAGCTGCTCGGAGGTGCGGGCCCAGTAGGTGCGGACCACCTCGGTGAACAGGTCGCAGTACGCCTCGTCCGCGTCACCGACGTGGCGGGCGAAGACCCACAGGTCTCCGTGGAACAGCTTGAGGAAGAGGTGGTCGCTGATCGAGGTCTCGCGGTCGGCCCGCAGGATCTGGTGCATCTCGGCGATCGCCTCGAGCTTGGCCTGCATGTTGGGCAGCTCGTTGCGACGCTGGGTGATCGAACCGCCCTCGTCCCGCTCGCGCCAGGAGTACACCGGCTGGGGGAGCACGTCCACGGACTCGGCGAGCACGTAGGCGCGCGACATGGGCGCCATGTCCTCGTACAGCCGCCCGACGGGGAACGCGAGGTCGATGCGGTCGATGAACGTGCGCCGGAACAGCTTGTTCCAGACGACGGTGTCGTAGACGAGCTCGGGATGCTGGGCCAGGTTGGTGCGGAGGCGCCGCCGACGGTGGGACTCGCGCTGGTTCCAGGCCTGCCAGTTACGGGTGGAGTTGAACCGCCGTACGTTGCCGGTCGCGAACTCCGACTCGCTGACCATCAAGGTCGAGAGCATGCGCTCATACGCCGTGGGGTGCACCAGGTCGTCGCTGTCGGCGAAGGCGACGAACTCGCCGGTCGCCGCGGCCAGGCCGACGTTGCGCGCGTGCGAGAGCCCACCGTTCGGCTGGTGGATGACCATGACCCGCTCGTCCTCGGCGGCGATCTCGTCGCAGATCGAGCCGGAGCGGTCGGTCGAGCCGTCGTCGACCAGGATGATCTGCAGGTCTCGATACGTCTGGCGCTGCACACTGCGCACCGCGTCGAGCAGGTACCGCTCGACATTGTGGACGGGGACGACGACGCTGATCGAGGGAAGGCTGTCACCAGAGCTGCCCTGCACCTGGGCGGCAGCAGCCACGCCGCGTGCAGGCTGACGCGCTCGCCTGACAGGTCGTGTCCAGCGCATGGTCCCCCGGTCCATCTGAGATCAACCTGAGAATACTAACTCGAAACTGGCCGATCGTCTGAAAGAACGATCAAGCATGGCGCGCATCACTCCCCGCTGCGAGTCTCGCCTGCGGAGCCCCGGATGCGCGCGTCGTCGGTCGGGTCGCCGCGTTGGTCTGTATCGTCGCTGGCCGAGGATCCGCACGTGTCGTGCTGGTCGTGAACGGAAGTGGGACACGTGCGTCGCTCGAGTCGGCACCTGCGAGAGGAGTCGTGCTTCTCCGACCTGGCCGACACGATCCGGTCCTCGGCTCGTGGACGACCCGTGATCTACGCACCCTTCACCGGCGACTGGGGCGAAGCGATCGGCAGGGTGGCGACGTTCCAGTTCTTCGACGCCTTCGACATCGACTACCGGCAGGTGTGGCGCAAGGATCTCGCCTCCGCGGTGACTGAGGGTGTCGGCGGACACGCAGTGGGCGACCTGACGCTGGTGGTCGCCGGAGGCAGCGCCTGGGCCGCCGACCGTCCCATCGCGCGCGAGGTCGTCGAGGCCTACGCGCCTCGGTTCGGCGCCACCGTGGTGCTGCCGACCACGTTCGAGCTGTCCCTTCCGGACGTGGATGCAGACGTGACCTGTGCCGGCAGCGACCTCACCGTCAGCCCTGCTTCGGTTGCCGACGTGGTGGCGTGTCACGACATGGCCTTCTTCCTCGACGTCGAGCTCGACGCGCCGGTGCCCGGCGACGTCGGCCACGGCTACTTCCGCGAGGACGGTCGTCACGCTCCGCAGCGCACCGGAGCTGTCCTCGGCGATGGATCCTTCGAC
>NZ_LMMY01000010.1:248300-275940 GCF_001422865.1 Aeromicrobium sp. Leaf272 | reverse complement strand
GCTCTGATGGGTGTCGAGGTCGATCTCTACGCCGCGGCGGACGGCCGGAATCGAGCAGTCTTCGATCACTCGCTCGCACCGTTCTTCGGGCTCGCGTCCTGGCGCACCTGGCCCACGGTCGCCGAGCCCGAGGTTTCCTGACGAAGCTCGTTCGCGACGAGCGGGTCAGGACTCCTCGAAGAACAGGTCGACGACCCGCGCCGCAGCCTTCCCGTCGTCCCAGGGGGCGTAGGTGGCCCGGAAGTGGTCGTACCTCGTCCGATACCTGTCGGTCAGGTCATCCTGCTTCTTGATCCCGCGCGCCAAGGCACCGACGCTCGTGACGAGTGGGCCGGGGGCGATGTCGGCCAGGTCCATGTACATGCCGCGTCGCCTCGCGTACGCCTCGAGGTCGGGCACGAAGAAGTGCATCGGCCGACCGGTCACGGCGTAGTCGAACATCACCGACGAGTAGTCGGTGACCAGCACGTCGGACGCGAGGTAGAGATCGTTCACGTCGTGGTGGCGGGTGAGGTCCAGGACCCGTCCGCGTGAGCGGTCACCGTCGCTTCGGCGAGCGTTGAAGCTGTGACCGCGCAGGACGATGGTCCACTCCGGACCGAGCAGCCTGGACAGTCGATCCAGGTCGAGTCCCTCGAACATGGACGCGGTCCAGCCGGACCGAAGGTCCTCACGGAAGGTCGGTGCATAGAGCAGGACCCGTGACTGGGGGTCGATGCCCAGACGCCTGTGGAGCGACGTGCGGTCGTCCCCGCGGGCGAGTCTGTCGTTCCGGGGGTAACCGGTCTCCAGGACCGGGCCCTCGTACAGGAACTCCGAACGGATCAGCTCGGTCATGTACGGGCTCGGGGACACCACGGCGTTCCAGGAGGAGGACTCCGCGGCGATGGTGCGGAGACGTCGCTCGGCGTCGTGATGCGCGCTGGCCTCGGAGGCCCCCACGTGCTTCAGGGCAGTGCCGTGCCAGGTCTGGAGCTGGCGCTGGTGGTCGCGAGGGTGCAGTCCGTCGAGGCCCCCGTAGTTGTTCACGACGTAGCGCGCTCGAGCGAGCGCCTCGTACCAGGTGCGTGTGCCCTTGAGCACGGGTACGGCGCCGTGAGGTACCTGGACGGAGTAGTCGCTGACTCCCCAGAAGCTGGTCAGGGGCAGCCCGCGGGCCGAGATCTCCTGGTGGATCGCCAGGGCGCTGTCGGCGGCTCCCGCGCCCATGTCGACGGAGAAGAAGACCGACTCGCTGGGCTCGACGACCGCCGAGGCGCCGAACGCGCGCCGATGGGTCTCGAGCGCATGGCGTCCGAGGTCCGGGACGGGGACGGGCGGCTGGAGCTTGAGCGTGACTCGCGAGAGGGCGGCCCGCTCGAGCTGCCCCCGGATCGCATCGGTCCGGAAGTACAGAGGCATCTGGACAGCGCCCGCAGCCGAGACGATCACTTGTCTGGTGTCGTGGGTCCGGACGGTGCGAGCGACCACGGTGTAGGTGCCGCTGGGGAGGGCCCGCTCCACGCCGCGGCCGTCCTCGGTGTGCAGGGGCAGTCGCACGGTGAACCGAGGACCTTCCACCGCGACGTGGGTCCAGTGGTCGAGGGGGGCGGATCCGGCCTCCAGACCGATCTCGACATCCGCGGGCTGGTCGTCGAAGTACTCGCCCTCGATCACCAGGTGGTCGCCCTCGCACCGGCTCGACGTGATCAGCAGCGTTTCGCGGCGCTCGGTCACCACGGCCTCGCCCCACTGGTTGAACTCCGCGACGAAAGGACCGGAGCGGTGGTGACTGCGGTTCTGGGGGATCCAGGACACAGGACGGTGCTCCCCGTCGGCGTCGCGTGCCTTGAGCTTCCAGGTGGTCCAGTACCGACTGGGGTGGCTCGGGAAGACAGCGGCGACGCCGGGCCCGTCACCGTTGTCGAGGAAGGGGACCACGGCCTTGCTGTCGGGGCTGACGGCGACGAGCTGCACGTCGGAAACGGTGTCGGCGACGACGGCCGGCCCGTCGACGTAGAGTGAGCGGAGCCGGAGCTCGTCGGTCTTCGCGACGAGGCGCAGCGGCTTGCCCGCGTCGGTCACGCCACGGACGGACACCTGCTCGTTCGCCAGGGTCGTCCCGAGCACCGCACAGGAACCTCCGCGCCAGATGGTGTCGAGCGGCGTCTCCTGCTCGAGCCCGTCCTGGCGCACACGGACCGCAAAGGACCACGTGCGTGCCTCGCCGTGCGGCAGGTCCGCGATCAGCGGGGCGAGCGGCACGATCGCGACGAAGCCGTCGCGATCGTGGGGTCGTGTCCGGTCCCGGGCCCACTCGTTCGCCTCGGGTGAGGCGCATCGCGTCGTCGCCACGACATGAGGAGGGGCGTCCTCCGTGGCCCTCGCGAGCAGCTCGATCTCCTGGGATCCGTCGGTGACCGCAGGGATGTAGGCGTAGCCCTCGAGGCGAAGCGTCTCCCGGTCGGACCACGAGGCGTGGGTCAGGGTCGCGCGGAGAGGCCGTTCGCCGGTCACGTCGAGGACGTCGACCGCCAGGCCGTCCGTGCTGACGGGGAACGCTGTCCGATCGATCCGCGCTCGCCCGTCCTCGACGACGAGGGGAAGGGCGTCCGCGTGCTCGAGGTACCAGTCACGGACCTCCTCGATCTCCGAGCCGCGGCGAGCAGCCAGCAGCTCGAACAGCACACGTCGCTCCTGGGACGTGTTGGCCTTGACCTCGGCCGGGGCGCCGACCCAGTACCTCTGGACGGCGGCTTCGAGGAGAGCGATGAACTCTGGGGCAGGTGAGGCGCCCGCACCGATGCTGCGGAGGTAGATCCAGAGATCGCCGTCGAGCGTCTTGAACGTGAAGGTGTCGCGCATGGCCGTCGTCTCGCCGTGAGCCCTGAGCAGACCGTCGACGGTAGCGATCATCTCGAGCTTGTCGGCCAGGTTGGAGGTCTCGATGCGACGCTGCGAGATCGAGTCGCCCTCGTCGCGCATCCGCCACACGTACACGTGCTCCGCGACGACGTCGACGCCGGAGGCGAGCAGAAAGGCCTCGCACATCGGTGCCATGTCCTCGTACAGCTTGCGCTCTGGGAAGTGGATCGCGTGACGTCGGAAGAAGTCGGTCCGGAACACCTTGTTCCAGGCGACGGTGTCGAACAACAGCGAAGGTTCCTGAGCCACGGTGATGGAGCGACGCGTCTGCACGTGGGACCGAGACTGGTTCCAGGCCTGCCAGCGGTTGCCGGACTGCTGGCGCTGGACGTTGCCCGTCGCCAGGTCGGACTTCGAGCGCTGGAGCGACGTGACCATGCGCTCGTAGGCACGGGGCAGGACGATGTCGTCGCTGTCGGCGAAGGCGAGGAACTCGCCCCGCGCGAAGCGCACGCCGGTGTTCCTGGCGGCGCCCAGCCCGCCGTTGACCTTCTCCACGAGACGGACACGCTCGTCGCGTTCGACGTAGCCCTGGCAGATGGCGGGAGAGCCGTCGGTCGATCCGTCGTCGACGAGGATGAGCTCGAGCTTGCGATGGGACTGGCCCAGGATGCTGTCGATGGCCTCGGCGAGATAGGTCTCGACGTTGTAGACCGGCATGACCACGCTGAGGAGACCTCGGCGTTCGGCCTTGGTCGTCGGACGCCCAGCCGGCCGGACCAGCTTGCGCTTCAGGTCCTCGGACACCCGTTGGCGCGCTGCCCGCGGCAGCCGCGGGTAGATGTCACGGGCCCACTGGCGTGCAGTTCGAGTCAACGCTTTGCTCCGGAGGTCGGCAGGGTCGCGGCCCGATCATCTCAGATGTGAGCGGTCTTGCCAGAACCTTCGGCTCAGCCCTTCGCCCACTCCTCGTTCCAGCCCTCGACCTCGTCGGCGCTGCGGGGGTCGGGGCCGGTGTAGACCGACGAGGGCCGGATGAGGCGGCCCTTGTTGTACTGCTCCAGGATGTGGGCGCTCCAGCCGGCGGTGCGCGCCGACGTGAACATCGCGGTGAACATGTTCGGCGGCACCTCGGCGAAGTCGAGCACGATCGCGGCCCAGAACTCCACGTTGGTCTCGAGGACGCGGTCGGGGCGGCGCGCACGCAGCTCGGCGAGTGCAGCCTGCTCGAGCGCCTCGGCCACCTCGGCGCGGGGGGCGTTGAGCTCCTTGGCGGTGCGGCGCAGCGTGCGGGCACGGGGGTCCTCGGCGCGGTAGACGCGGTGGCCGAAGCCCATGAGGCGCTCGCCGGAGTCGAGGAGGTTCTTCACGTAGGCCTCGGCGTCGCCGGACTTCTCGACCTGCTCGATCATGTGCAGCACGCGCGAGGGGGCACCGCCGTGCAGCGGGCCCGACATGGCGCCGACGGCACCGGAGAGCGCTGCGGCCACGTCGGCACCGGTGGAGGCGATGACGCGAGCGGTGAAGGTGGAGGCGTTCATGCCGTGCTCGGCGGCCGAGACCAGGTAGGCGTCGATCGCCTTGGCGTGGTCGGGGTTCACCTCGCCGCGCCAGCGCATCAGCATCCGCTCGACGATGGTGGCCTGCTCGTCGATGACGGCCTGGGGCACCATCGGCTTGCCGACGCCGCGGGCGGCCTGTGCCACGTACGACAGGATCATCACGGCGGTGCGGGAGAGGTCCTCGCGGACCTGCTCGGGGGTCTCGATGTCGTAGAGCTGGCGAAGGCCCCACGCCGGAGCGGTGAGGGCGATGGCGCTCTGCACGTCGGCGCGGATGTCGCCGGAGTGCACGGGGATGGGGAACGGCTCGGCGGGCGGCAGGCCGGGCTCGTAGTGGCCGTCGACCAGGAGGCCCCAGATCTTCTCGAACGGCACGCGGCCCACGAGGTCGTCGATGTCGACGCCGCGGTAGCGCAGCGCGGACCCTTCCTTGTCGGGCTCGGCGATGTCGCTCTCGAACGCGATGACGCCCTCGAGCCCGTGGTGAACCTTCACGTCTTCAGCCATGGCTGCATTGTGCCCTGGACCGCAGGGCCTGTGTGCGGCGCGTCCTGCCGGTGGTCCTGAGCCGCACTACCGTGGTGGTCATGACCGGCTCCCTCGACGCGGCACGGCTCGCGGCCATGCGCAGCGAGTACGAGAACGCCGGACTCGACGAGGGCACGGCCGGTGACGACCCGATGGACCTGCTGAGGCGGTGGCTCGACGACGTCGTCGACGCGCAGGTGCCCGAGCCCAACGCGATGGCGCTCGCCACCGCCACGCTCGATGGTCTCCCGTCGGTCCGCACGGTGCTCATGAAGGGGCTCGACGACCGGGGCATCACGTTCTTCACCCACTACAGCTCCCGCAAGGGAGTGGAGCTGGCAGCGAACCCGCGGGCCGCGGCCACGTTGCTCTGGCACCCCGTGCAGCGCCAGGTGCGGCTGGAGGGACGCGTCGAGCGGCTGCCGGAGGAGGAGAGCGACGCCTACTTCGCGAGCCGGCCGCGGGGCGCCCAGCTGGGCGCAGTCGCGTCGCACCAGTCGCGGCCGGTGGCCGACCGCGCGGCCCTCGAGGAGCAGGTGCGCGAGGCCACCGAGCGGGCGGGAGACGCCGAGGTCCGACGGCCGTCGACGTGGGGTGGCTACCTCCTGGTGCCGACCACCATCGAGTTCTGGCACGGCCGGCGCAACCGCGTGCACGACCGCCTGCTGTTCCGTCACGAGGACGGCTGGCACCGCACTCGGCTCCAGCCGTGAGATGACAGGTCTGGTGTGGCCCGGCCCGCTCGGCGGACTCGCAAGGACGCGCTGCGCACCTATGCTCTCGTGACATGACCTCCGAGAAGCCCCGGACACTTCACGACATCCCCGGCTGGTTCTTCTGGCCCGATCAGTGCACGTTCCGACACTTCCTGGGCAAGGAGGCCGTGAGGAGCGAGGGCAATCTCGTCGAGCTCGGGACCTATCTCGGTCGCAGCGCCGTGCTGGTCGGTGACTACCTGCAGAACGGCGAGACGTTCACGGCGCTCGACCTGTTCGGTGGAAGTACGGACGAGCACAACAAGGCCGAGAACGACGGTTCCTACCGCAACCTCACGCGCGAGGCCTTCGAGGCGAACTACCTCGCCCTGCACGACGAGCTTCCCGTGATCGTCCAGGACCTGTCCTCGGCGATCGTCGACCACGTGCCGCCGGGCTCGGTCAGGTTCATGCACATCGATGCCTCGCACCTCTACGAACACGTCGTCGTGGACATCGAGTCGGCCCGTACCCTCCTGGCGCCGGGGGGAGTGGTGGCCTTCGACGACTTCCGCTCCGAGCACACGCCAGGCGTCTCGGCCGCCGTGTGGGAGGCCGTGATCGGCGGCGGTCTGCGACCTATCGCCACGACGTCGCTCAAGATGTACTGCACGTTCGACGAGGACGTGACGCCGCACCGGGACGCGCTCGAGCGAGCCGTGCCCGAGTACGACGAGCTCTCCACGGTGATGGAGCGCTACCTCGGGCAGGACGTCCTGCGCGTCGTGCGCACGGAGAAGCCGAAGCCCGCGTCGAAGGCGCCGGGTGTCCCGGACGTTCTCGCGAAGCTCGGGGAGCTGGAGAAGCAGCTCACCGCCGCGGACGCCGGCTCTGCGCAGCTCGAGCGTCTGGACCAGCAGGGCGCGCGACTGCAGCAGATCGAGCGTGACCTGTCGCAGCTGCAGACCCTCCGACAGCGCCTCGACGACCTCGAGGGGTACGAGCGCGCGGAGGCCAAGCACACCCGCAAGCAGCTCGCTGCCTTGCGCGAGCAGGTGCGCGACTCGGGCTTCTCCGGGCGGGTCATGCGTCGTCTCCGGAAGCGCTGATCGAGCCCTGAGCCGCGGACAGAGGTGTGTCGCCCCGGGACGACACACCTCTTGCGCCGCCTCATGCGCCTGACGCACACTGAGCGCGGCGCGACGGGGTGGTCCCGTTGCCTGTTCTCGGGGGTTTGTCGTCGTGCGCACGAAGTCTTTCGGTCTGTCCCGTCCTGTCCGCCTTCTGGTCGTCGCGCTCGTCGCAGGCCTGATGACGGCGGGCCTGCTCGCTGCACCGGCGGTCGCCGCCGACGGCCGGATCACCGGGAAGGTCGTCGACAGCACCGGCGCACCCGCTGCCGGCAGCGTCGTCGTCGCCTACCGCGTCAGCCTCGGCAGCGGCGAGGTGTCCGAGGCCGGGCGTGCCACCGTGTCCGACTCGGGCTCGTACTCCATCTCGCTCGCGCCCGGCAGCTACCGGTTGTACTTCCGTGGGCTTCCTCAGCACCGCCCCGAGTACTGGAAGGACGCCGAGTCCGTCTACGTGGGAGACCCGGTGACCGTCGCGTCCGAGGGCACCGCGGCCGGACGGGACGCGGAGCTGGCCCTCGGCAACGGACTGCGTGGCCGCGTCGTGGACGACAACGGGCGGCCCGTGCCCGAAACCCTGATCTCGGTGTACGACTACTCGACCGGCGAGTACACAGGTGAGATTGTCGCCGACGCCACCACCGACGAGGACGGCTGGTTCCGCCTGTACTCCCTTCCTGCCGGCACGTACCGCGTCTCCATCGCCCCGGTCTGGTTGCGGTGGGAGTTCTGGAAGGACGCCAAGCGCATCGGCGAGGGCCAGGACATCGTGGTCCCGTCGGACGGCGCGACCGAGATCCAGGCCGAGGTCGAGCCCTGGACGCGGAACACCACCCCGCCGGCGATCACGGGCACGCCGCGGATCGGCTCCCCGATGAAGGCCTCGCTCGGCGAGTGGACCCACACCTCCGACATCCGCTTCGCCTACCAGTGGTCCATGGACGGGGTCGCGATCGACGCAGGCAAGCAGGCCGACTACACGCCGACGCCGGGCACGCTCGGCAAGCGGCTCACCGTCACGGTCACGGCGAGCCACGCCGGCGAGGTCGTGGCGCGGTCCACGTCGAGCCCCACCGAGAAGGTCGAACCGGGTCAGATCGAGGTGGTGCGCGCGCCGACGCTGAAGGGTCGCGCGGTCGTCGGGTCCACGCTGGAGGCGGACCGCGGGTACTGGACGCCGTCGGGCCTGACGTGGAACTACGTGTGGGTCCGCGACGGCAAGGCGATCCCGACCTCGGTGCCGGGTTCACGCAGCGCGCGGTACACGCTCACGGCAGCGGACTGGGGCAAGAAGGTCGCCGTGCGGGTCTCGGGCGAGCGATCCGGCTACGGGGTCCAGCGTCGCTACACCCCCGCGGTGTCGGTGCTGAGGACGCCGTCGATGTCGAACACCACGACCGTCCTCGGCGGTGGACGCGTCCAGCTGACCGCGAAGGTCGTCGTCGTGGGGGCGACGAACCCCGTCGGCACCGTGGCCGTGCTCGAGGACGGCGAGCAGGTGGGCACCATCGCGTCGCTGTCGAAGGGTGTGGGCTCGATCGTCCTGACCGGTCGCTCGCCCGGCTCGCACACCTACACGCTCGAGTACTCCGGCAACCGCCTGGTCGAGCCCGCCAGCAGGTCGCGCACCGTCACCGTCCGCTGAGCGGCGGCTCAGAGCACGAGGACCGCAGTCACCACCGCCGGCAGCACGCCGAGCAGGGTCCACGGTGAGACCGGCGGGAGCCGGTGCACCAGCCGGCCGGCCGAGACCGCGGCGGTGCCGAGCGCGCCCATGATCGCGACCAGCACGATCGCGGCGTCGTGCCGCTCGCCGGCGAGCATCGTGACCGCAGCGGCCAGCGCTCCCAGGGGGAAGCAGGACACCGCGACGACGAGCAGGCTCACGATCCACTGCTGGACCTGCTGCGTCGTCATCGGTGGCCGGGCCATGACGTGATCCTGCCAGCGAGGGTCGGTCACCCATGCGCCAAGATCGTTGCGTGGGGAGACTGTCAGGGGTGGCCGGTGCGGTGCTGACCGACGTGCGTCCGCTGCGCGCGTCACCGGCGTACCGACGGCTGTGGCTCGGCCAGACCGTCTCCGCGTTCGGCCAGCAGATGACGATCGTCGCGATCGCGTACGAGGTCTACTCGCTCACCACGTCGTCGTTCTCCGTCGGCCTCATCGGCCTGGCCGGACTCCTGCCCCTCGTGCTCGGCGGGCTCTACGGCGGCGCGCTCGCCGACGCCTTCGACCGACGTCGGGTCGCCCTCGTGTCCGCCCTCGGGCTGTGGCTGTGCTCGATGGCCCTCGTCGCCCACAGCCTGGCCGGCGTCGACTCCGTCGGCTTCCTCTACGGGCTGGTCGCCGTGCAGTCGGCGCTGTTCGCCGTCAACCAGCCCGCGCGGTCGGCCATGCTGCCGCGCCTGCTGCCGGCCGACCTGCTCCCGGCCGCCAACGCCCTCGGGATGGCCGCGACCAACCTCTCCTTCACCGCCGGGCCGCTGCTCGGCGGGCTTCTCATCGCCTGGAAGGGTGTCGACGCCGCCTACCTCGTCGACGTCGTGCTCTTCGTGGCCGCCCTCTACTCCCTGTTCCGGCTGCCGGCGCTGCCGCCGCTCACCCGCCAGCCCGTCCCGGGCCTCCGGTCGGTGGTCGAGGGGCTGCGCTTCCTGCGCACCGCACCCAACGTGCGCATGACGTTCGTGATCGACCTGTTCGCGATGGTGCTCGCCCAGCCACGCGCCCTGTTCCCTGCCCTCGCCGTGACGGTCTTCGCGACCGGCCCGGAGACCCTCGGGCTCCTGCAGGCCGCTCCCGGCATCGGTGCGGTGATCGCGTTCCTCGTGTCCGGCTGGGTGAGCCGGGTGCACCGGCACGGGGTCGCCGTCGTCGCAGCCGTGTGCGTCTACGGTGCCGCGGTGTCGGCGGCAGGGGTGTCGGTCTTCTCCGGCGCGAGCCTGCTGTGGCTGTGCGTGCTCATGCTCGCCTGCTCGGGTGCGGCCGACATGGTCAGCGCCGCCTACCGGTCGACGATCCTGCAGACCGCAGCCCCCGACGAGCTGCGCGGCCGCATGCAGGGCGTGTTCATCGTCGTCGTCGCCGGTGGCCCGCGCCTGGGCGACTTCGTGATGGGCTCGCTCGCCGGCCTGGCGGGGGAGGCCTGGGCGATGACGATCGGCGGGGCGCTGTGCGTGGCCGCCACGGCCTGGTTCGGCCTGCGGTCGCGTGGGTTCCGCGCCTACGACGCGCGCGAACCCACGCCGTAGCGGGTGCTCGACGCGTCGCTCGACTCGTCAGAGGTAGCTAGCGCACCGAACGGGCGCGTCTGAGGTAGGTCTCACACCTCATGCGCCGTCGATGAGGTGCGACACCTACCCCTGACGGCGGTGTCAGGTGCGCTACCTACCTCTGACGAGGGCACGGAGGTGACGAGGAAGGGTCAGGAGAAGCGGGCGAGGTCGATCTCGATCCACACCTGCTCGGCCCGACCCAGCAGCTCGCCGTCGACGGTGTGCAGGGAGGTGGCGGTGCGGAACTTGCGGCCGTCGCGCTCGCGCAGGAGCCCCGACGCGAGCAGCGTCTCGCCCGCAGTGGGACGACGCAGCACCTCGGCCGTCATCCGGCCCAGCACCATCGGCTGCGCGGTGAAGTCGGCGGCCCAGCCACCGGGGCAGTCGAGCGCCGCCCACGTGGTGGGGACGTCGAGCAGGCCGTCGCTCCCGGCCACGGCGGGGTCGGGGGTCCAGGTGCCCGCCGTGCGCCCGTCGCCCACCGGACCGGTGAAGAGCCGCAGGCCGTCGCCGGGCTCGCGAGCCGTGCCGCAGGTGAAGCACAGGTCGAAGGGGTGCGACGCGAACCCGGGGTACGACGCCACGCCCTGCTCGGCCTCGTCGACGCTCGGGGCGGTGAGCGGCTCGTGCTCGAACGACCCCGACGTCGCCTCGCCGATGAGCGCGCCACCGGCCGTCACGAGTCGCACCTCCTCGGGGTGGTCCTCCCAGGTGAGCGGGACCTCCAGCGGGGGCGGCTGCCGAAGGGTGGCCGTGACCACCGTGCTGCCGTGCCGCTCCTGCTGCTGCGCGGCGAGCAGGCCACTCACCCAGCCGCCGTTGCCTGAGTGCTCGGGGCCGTTGAACCTGCGGGGGATCGTGGTCACGGGACCACCGTAACCACGCCGCACGGTCCGGGCGACGACCCCGGTCCCGAAGCTCTCGCGTCAGGAGTCCGGTCGCCGGCGGCCCTGATCAGGAACGCATGGCCTCGTAGCGGCGCAACGACTCCTTGCGCTCCTCGGCATGGTCGACCATCGGCCCGGGGTAGTCCGCCGGCGGCTCGTCCAGGCGCCACGGCTCGTGGACGAACCGGTCCGGGACGTCGCGCAGCTCCGGCACCCACCGGCGCACGTACGTGCCGTCGGGATCGAACTTCTTGCCCTGCGACGTCGGGTTGAAGATGCGGAAGTACGGGGCGGCGTCGGTGCCGCACCCGGCCACCCACTGCCAACCGTGCTGGTTGGAGCAGGGGTCGGCGTCCACGAGCAGGTCGAGGAAGTGGTCGGCGCCCACGGTCCACTCCAGGTGCAGGTCCTTCACCAGGAAGCTGGCCACGATCATCCGCACGCGGTTGTGCATCCAGCCCTCCGCCTGCAGCTGCCGCATGCCGGCGTCGACGATCGGGAAGCCGGTGCGGCCGTCCTTCCACAGCTGCAGGTCGCCGCCGGGGTGGTCGTACTCCATCGTCTCGAACCGCTTGTCGTAGTAGCCCTCGAGCGTGTCGGGCCGGTGGTGCACGACGTCGGCGTAGAACTCGCGGAACGCCAGCTCACGCGCGTAGGCCTCGGCGCCCTTGCCGCCCCGCTCGGCCAGGTCGGCGAGCATGGTGCGCGGGTGGATGGTGCCCCACTTCAGGTGCACCGACATGCGCGACGTCGCGTCGCGGCCGGGCACGTCGCGCAGGTCGTCGTACTCGTCGACCTGGTCGATCCAGTCGCGCCAGCGCCGGCGCGCGGCCTCCTCGCCGAGCGGGGGGAGGGTGACGCCCTCGGGCGGGTCCACGTCGGGCAGCTGGGTGGTGCGCACGTCGGCCTGGATCCACGGCACCGAGCGGACACCCGGGGCCGGAGCGCGCCATCCGTGGGCCTGCCACGCCCGGTAGAAGGGAGTGAAGACCCGGTACGGGGTGCCGTCGTCCTTGGTCACCCGACCGGGCGCGACGGCGTACGAGGAGCCGGTACGCACGAACGCGACGTCGTCGTCGGCCAGCGCCTTCTCGATGCGCTCGTCGCGACTCGACTCGTACGGGCCGTAGTCGGCGGCCACGTGCACGCTCGTCGCCTCCACGGCACGCGCCACCCGCGGCACGACCTCCTCGGGCTTGCCGTGCACCACCACGAGCCCACCGACCCGTTCGTCGAGGTCGCGCAGCAGTCCCATGAGGTACGCCAGACGGGTCCGACCGTTCGGCCCCCAGTAGTGGTCGTCGAGCACGAACATCGGCACGACGCCGTCGGGACCGGCCTCGATGGCCTCGCGCAGGGCCGGGTTGTCGTTCAGCCGGAAGTCGGATCGGAAGCACATCACGGAGGTCGGCACGGGCACCATCCTCACGCGTGCACGCGGTGTCTGCACCTCATGGAACAATGGCCGCGTGAGCGAGCTGATCGACACCACCGAGATGTACCTGCGCACCGTCTTCGAGCTGGAGGAGGAGGGCATCGTCCCCCTGCGCGCACGCATCGCCGAGCGCCTCCACCAGAGCGGGCCCACGGTCAGCCAGACCGTGGCGCGCATGGAGCGCGACGGCCTGCTCACCGTCGAGGGCGACCGCCACCTCGAGCTGTCCGACAAGGGTCGTGCCCTCGCCACGCGGGTCATGCGCAAGCACCGTCTCGCCGAGCGCCTGCTCACCGACGTCATCGGGCTCGAGATCGAGTTCGTGCACGAAGAGGCCTGCCGCTGGGAGCACGTCATGTCCGAGCAGGTCGAGCGTCGGCTCGTCGAGCTGCTCGAGCACCCCACCGAGTCGCCGTACGGCAACCCCATCCCCGGGCTCGAGGAGCTCGGCGAGGTCGTCGACGACTCCACGTTCCTGCACGGCGTCGAGCCGCTCACCAAGGTCACCGGCCGTTCCGACGAGCCCGTCCGCCGCATCGTCCGGCGCATCGCCGAGGAGCTGCAGAAGGACACCGAGGTCATGTCGGTCCTGCGCCGCGTCGGCGCGCTGCCCGGCAACGACGTGCTCGTCTCGCGCGGTCACGACGGCGTGGTCGTCGCCCGCCAGGGCGAGACCGCCGAGATCGACGCCGACGCCGCCGCGCACATCTTCGTCTCGGAGTAGACCCCGCCCAGGGCTGCCGCAGCGCTAGGGGCGCTGCGTGGCCTGGCGGAGCGCTGCCTCCACCGACGTCCGCCCGCCGGGCGGGAGCCCCACGAGGTCGTCGATGTCGTGCTCGGTGCACACCATGTCGAGCGACAGGCTGTGGACCAGGGCGGCGTTGAGCGAGCTGGGACCCGGCGCGACGGTGCCGACGAGCAGGCTGAACGTGTGCGGCAGCAGCACGGGGAACAGCAGCGTCGACGGCACCCGTCGGCCCGCGGCTCGCGCGTGGGCCTGGATCAGCTCGCGGTACGTGACGACGTCGGGCCCGCCCACGTCGAAGCTGCGCCGCACCTCGCCCTCGAGGTCGGTGACGCCGACCAGGTAGTGCAGCAGGTCCTCGAGCCCCACGGGCTGCATCGTGTGCTTCAGCCACGTCGGCCCGACGACCACGGGCAGGAGGCGGGTGGCGACCTCCATGAGGTCGAACGACGCCGAGCCTCGACCGATCACCATGCCGGCTCGCAGCACCACCGCGGGGACGCTGCCGCCGAGGAGGATCTGGGCGACCTCGTCGCGCGAGGCCAGGTGCTCGGTCAGCTCGCTGTCCCCGGGCGGCAGCAGGCCACCCAAGTAGACGATGCGCTGCACGCCGGCCTCGGCAGCCGCCGTGGCGAAGGTGGTGGCGAGCACCCGGTCGGCGGCGGCGTAGTCGTCACCGTCGGACATCGCGTGCAGCAGGTAGTGGGCCACGCCGACGCCTGCCAGCGCACGGGCGAGGACCTGCGGGTCACCCGCGTCGCCCTGCACCACCTCGACCGACGACACCCATGCGGCGTCGGGCAGTCGAGCGGGGTTGCGGACGAGCACACGCACCTCGTCGCCGCGTGCGACGAGCCGCTCGGCCAGGTGCGCCCCGACGAAACCCGTGACCCCGGTGACCAGCACCGGCGCCATCGTCACGCCTTCTTCGGGGGCAGGGGGATGAAGCCGCTCGTGCGACGGACGTAGTCGTCGTAGCCGGGCTTGGTGCGCTTCATGCCCTTCTCGTTGAGCGAGGCTCCTGTGACCTTCGTGAGGAAGATCGTCATGGCGATCGGGCTGATCACCGTGGCCACACCGGCCCACGACGACGCCGCCACGATCCAGATGCCGGTCCACACGCAGGCGTCGCCGAAGTAGTTCGGGTGCCGGGTGTAGCGCCAGAGGCCCTGGTCCATGACCTGGCCCTTGTTCTCGGGGTCCTTCTTGAACCGGGCCAGCTGCCAGTCGCCCACGGCCTCGAAGAACAGACCGACGGCCCACACGGCTGCGCCCAGCCAGCCGAGCCAGCCGATCGTGCCGACGTTGTTCATGCCCACCATCACCGGCGTGGCCACCAGGAACATCGCGATGCCCTGGGGGAGGAACACCCGGGTGAGCGCGACCTGTCCGAACGAGCGCCCGTCCTTCTCGGCCAGCTCGGCATAGCGGGGGTCCTCGTCCTTGCCGCTGTTGCGGTGGTGCAGGTACACCGCGAGCCGCACGCCCCACACGGCGGTGAGCACGAGCAGCAGCAGCTGGGTCCCCGGCATCCCGTCGCCGTAGCCGGTCACGAAGACCGAGACGACGGCCACCGCCACGAAGCCCAGCGGCCACGCGGTGTCGACCACGGTGAGCTTCTGGATGCGCACCGAGATGGCCATGCAGACGGCCATGAGGACGACGACCGTGAGCAGGCCGAAGCCGAGCGTGACCAGCGCGTGCGAGGTGTCGTTGGCGATCAAGCCAACCACTCCAGGGGGCTGGCCGGCATGTCGCTGCGGCCGGCGGGGGAGGGCTTCACGGCCAGGATCTGGTCGACGCCCATGCGGTTCTCCTCGAAGGCGAGCGACCCGCCGGCCAGGTAGAGGCGCCACACGCGGGCGGTCTCCTCACCGACGAGGGCCACGGCCGTGGTCCAGTTCTCCTCCAGGTTGGCGGCCCACCCGGCGACGGTCTGCGGGTAGTGCTCGCGCATGGCCTGCACGTCGCGGATCTCCAGGCCGGCACCGGCGATGAGGCCGATGGTCTTCGCGATCGGCTTCATGTGCATGTCGGGGGCGATGTACGTCTCGATGAACGGTCCGCCGCCGGGACGGTCGCCGGGCGCGTCGTTGCTGCGCGACATCTGCTGGATGAGCACGCGTCCGCCGGGGCGCAGGTAGCGCTGGATCGACTCGGTGAACACCACGTACTCCTCGTCGCCCACGTGCTCGCCCATCTCGATGGAGGCGATGGCGTCGATCGTCCCGTCGGCCACGCCCGCTCCGGCGAGGTCGCGGAAGTGGCGCAGGCTCACGTCGACGCGACCCTGCAGCCCACGCTCGGCGGCGCGCTTCATGACGTAGTCGCGCTGCTCCGACGACAGCGTCACGCCGGTGACGTGCACGCCGTAGTGCGCGGCGGCGTGCAGGCTGAGCGAGCCCCAGCCGGAGCCGATGTCGAGCATCCGCATGCCCGGTCGCAGCCCGAGCTTGCGGCAGACGAGGTCGAGCTTGGCCGTCTGCGCCTCCTCGAGGGACATCGACGCATCGGCGTGGAACCCGCTGGAGTAGGCCATCTGCGGGTCGAGGATGAGCTCGTAGAAGTCGTTCGACAGGTCGTAGTGGTGGCTGATGGCCGCCCGGTCACGCTCGCGGCTGTGCAGCTCGCCGGTCAGGTTCGACTCGGCGGCCGGTGCGGCGGGGCGTCGGCCGATGGCGCCCAGACGGACCGCGAGGTAGGCGCCGCGCAGCTTGAGGCGCAGGCTGATCTTCGGCCGACCGGCCTTGCCGTCGGCCTCGCGGGCCACGCGGACGGCCTCCCACATGGTGCGCAGGCCATCGGCCAGGTCGCCCTCGAGGTCGAGGTCTCCCTGCACGTAGGCGCGGGCGACGCCGAGCTCACCGGGGGAGTGCAGCACGTGCCGCACGGCGCGCTTGTCGCGCAGCACCAGCACGGGAGCGTCGGCCGGTCCGGCCTCGCTGCCGTCCCAGAGCCGGAGCCGGACGGGCAGGGACATGTCGAGGGCTTCCTCGGCGAGGGACAGCAGGGCGGCGGCCTTGTTCATGGGTCAATCCTGGTCTGGTCGGCGTGGACCCGCCATCCGGGGTCCGCGAGAACCATTCGATGCCGTGGCCACCGTGGATCGGTGTGTCCAGGACCGCACCAGGTCCGTGCCCCGGTGTGGGTGGACTAGGGCATCCTGTGGCCATGAAGCAGCAGCGTCGTGAGCGCGGCGTGCTCGAGCGTGTCGCCACCGAGACGTTGGGCTGGGTCCTGGTCGTGGTGGGGATCATCCTGTGGCCGCTCCCGGGACCCGGCCTCCTGATCATCCTCGCGGGCATCACGGTGCTCTCGCGCCAGCACGCCTGGGCGCGGCGGGCACTGGGGCCCGTGCGCGAGAAGGCGATCGAGGCGGCGCGCTTCGGCGTCGCCACCTGGCCGCGCATCACCCTCAGCGCCCTCGGCGGGGTGTGGCTGTTCGCGCTCGGCGTCGTGTGGTGGATGTCGCCGACGATCCCGGAGTTCAGCGTGCTCGGCGTCGGCTTCGGACCCCGGCTCCCCGCGGCTGGATGGGCCACGGGCCTGGGGCTGATGGCCTCCGCGGTGGTGGCGTGGGGTCTGCTCGTCTACAGCGTGCGGCGCTGGCGAACGCGGTAGTCTTCGCCCGTGACGCCCCGACGTCGTCGTCCCCCTGTCGCTGTGACCGTCCTCGCCGCGACGGTCGCCGGTCTCCTGGCGTCCGGGATCACTCCGGTCGCCGCGTCGGACGAGCCGCCGGTGGACCGGACGGCGGAGCGGATCGTGGCCCGCGCCGCGGACGGCCAGCCGTTGCGCGTGGTCACCACGACCCTCGGACCCCAGGGTCGACCTGAGATCAGCACCACCGTCGTGTCCAGTCGCGATCGAGCCAGGCTGCTCGTGGCCCGTGCGCTGCGCGACCGCGACGTCGACGCGGTGTCGGTCGCGCTACCCGTGCGCACGACCGCGTCGAACGACACGCTCCGCCCCCGGCAGTGGGGCCTGACCCGGCTCCAGGCCGAGACCGTCTGGACGCGGGCGAACGGCGCCGCCACCAGGACCACGAGGCGTGCGGTCGTCGCCGTCCTCGACACCGGGGTCGACGCCACGCACAGCGACCTCAGGGCCAACGTCGGGGCGGGCTACGACGTGCTGGCTCCCGGCACCAGCGCGGCCGACCCCAACGGCCACGGCACGCACGTGGCCGGCATCGTGGCCGCCGTCGCGGGCAATAGTCGTGGGGTGGCCGGACTCGCGCCCCGCGCGGCCATCCTGCCGATCAGGGTGCTCGACTCCGCGGGCCGCGGCACGAGCGACGCGGTCGCGCGCGGCATCGTGCGTGCGGCCGACCGCCGGCCTCATGTCATCAACCTCTCGCTGAGCATCCCGGGCGACGACCCCGCCGTGCGGCAGGCCGTGGCCTACGCCCAGCGCAGGGGCGTGCTCGTGGTCGCCGCGGCCGGGAACACCGGGTGCGGCCTGTTCGGACGCACGCAGTACCCCGCCGCCTACGCAGGAGTCGTCGGGGTCGGGTCGCTCGACTCCTCGCTCGCCGCCTCGCGCTTCAGCAGCTGCGGATCCTGGGTCGACGTCGCCGCTCCGGGGGGCGGCATCTGGTCCACCGTGCCGAGGCAGAACAGGGTGGGCTGCTCCGGGACCTACTACTGCTCGCTCAGCGGCACGTCGATGGCGGCGCCGCACGTGGCCGCCGCAGCGGCGATGGCCATGAGCCGGCGTGGCTGGAGCGCCGGCACGGTTGCCGCGCGCCTCGAGAGCACGGCCCGCGACCTCGGCGCCCGCGGCAAGGACCGGACGTACGGCGCCGGCCTGCTCGACGTGCGGGCCCTGGTGGGATGACCTTCCTCGCGCGCCGCTTCCCGGACGCCGACCTGCCGTGGGTCCGGCTCGGGACCGGCCCCACGCCGGTGCGGGAGCTCGACGGATTCTGGGTCAAGGACGAGGCGGGCTTCGGCGACGGCGGGTGGGGTGGCAACAAGGTCCGCAAGCTCGAGTGGATCATCCCCGAGCTCCATCGTCGGCGCCGCAGAGTGATGTTCACCGTGGGTGGCATCGGGACCCACTGGGGTCTCGCTGCCGCGCTCTACGGACGTGAGCACGGGCTGCGCGTGGTGCTCGGCCTCGTCGACCAGCCGGTCGACGACCACGTGCGCGAGCAGACACGACGCCTCGACGCCTCCGGTGCCGACATCCACCGGTTCCGGTCGGTGCGAAGCCTGAGGCGCACCGCGCCCCTCCTGCTCGCGCGCTACGCCGACGGACTGCGTCTGCCGCACTACGTCCCGGCCGGCGGATCGACCGCGGTCGGCAGCCTCGGGTACGTCGAGACCGCCCTCGAGATCGCGGAGCAGGTCCGGGCCGGTCTGCTGCCCGAGCCGGCCACCGTCGTGACGGCGGTCGGGTCCGGTGGAACGGCCGCCGGCCTCACGCTCGGGCTGCGCATGGCGGGTCTGCGCTCGCGGGTGCTGGGCATCGTCGTCAACGACGCCTTCCGCCTCGACGCCGTCACCATCGCGCGCCTGGCCGACCAGACGGCCGCACTCCTGCGCACCCGGGGCGCTCTCGTGGAGGAGCGCATCGGTCCGCGCGACCTCGTCGCCGACGCGTCGTGGCTCGGCGAGACCTACGGTGCCCTGACGCCCGAGGCCGAGGAGGCCCGCGCCTGGGCCGCAGACCAGGGCCTGGAGCTCGAGCCTGTCTACACGGCCAAGGCGCTCGCCGCGATCCGCGGGAGCGCCCTCGACGGCCCCGTGCTGTTCCTGCAGACGCACGGCCCGCGGTAGCCGACCACTATCGGGGTGGCGCGTCCCCGCGCTCCTCGAAGGGAGTCATGGGCGGCATCAGGTGGGTGAGCTCCTGGCTGAGGTGCGCCCAGCGGGCGACCTGGCGCATGCGGTCGCCCTCGGCCGTGCGCTGGCCGTCGCCCCACGGTCGGGGCCACCCGCGCGCGAGTGACAGGACACCGCCCGCAGCGAGCAGACCCGTGCCGATGGTCCGCCTCCGCCACGACGGGGCCACGTAGAGCTGGTCGCCGAAGCCCGAGTGCGGGATCCAGCGGAACGCGCCGACCTGCTCGGCCGACTGGATGCCATGGTGCTGCGCCTGGCGCACCGTCAGGAGAGCCGTCTCCTCGACGTCGCCACCGGTGAACGCCACGATCGACGTCGCGGGCGGACCGGACGCCGGCTCAGGCTCCGGGACCTCCACGAACCAGAGAGGAGGTGCCTTGGGTGCCGCGTCCGCCGTCACCTCGAGCCGGGACACGAGCCCGTCGGTCAGGTGTGCGACGGCGACGACGCCCGCGGCTTCCTCCGACCCGGCCTCCGCCTCGGGAACCGTCAGCGCGGTCCCGTCGGCGTGCCGGTCGGACTGGACGAGCGAGACCCGCACGAGCGCGCCGCCGGTGTCGACGACACGCACGTGCCAGATCGGGAACGCGGGTGCGTCGTCAGGCACCCGCGGCGTCCCGACGGCGTCGGCTTCCGGCGACGGCCGCGGCGCCGGTCGCCAGCAGCGCAGCGCCGAGGGCCAGCAGGCCGGTCCGCGGGCCACCGGTCGAGGGCAGGCTCGACGTGGCCGTCGCGACCGTGCCGCTGGCAGAGCCCCCGAGCGACGCGTCGGCGGGCGCGGTGGAGCCGTCGTCGGAGTCGGCCGGGTCCTCGGGGTCGACCGGCGTGACGGCACCGTTGTCGCTGACCAGCACGCTGACCGTGGCCGTGTCGGACCCGTTGCCGTTGGTGAGGCGGTAGGTGAAGGTGTCCACGCCCTCGAAGCCCGGCTCCGGCGTGTAGCGGATCCGCTGGGTGCCCGCGCTCGGCACGGCCAGCACGCCGACGCGGTCGTCCGGGCCCGGCTCCGGCGTCGGAACCGTGGCCTCGCCCACCAGCTCGGCGGTGCCGCCGTCGGGCTGGGACGCGACGTCCAGCGTCGTGCCCGGGTCCTCGCTGTCGTCGTTGGCGAGCACGTCGACGTCGACCGGGTCGCCGTCGAAGGACTCGTCCTCGTCGTCGACGGCATCGGGGAGGATCGCGCCCGCGTTCGTGAACAGGGCGACGGCGCTGTCGGAGGACTCACCGGGACTGAAGAAGAAGCAGTACTCGGGTGTCTCCTCCGTGCACGGGTCGATCACGCGCCGACGCGGCGAGGCGATGGCGCCGGGCGCGGCCGACTCCTGGGTGATGACGTAGGTCGAGCCGGGGTTCCCCTCGCGCTCGCTGCACCTCGACGAACCGGGGCCGAACTCGAAGGTGGTGAACGTCGTGCAGGTCGTGGGATCCGGGGTCGTACCGTCGGCGCGGATCTCCTGGATGCGGAACACGCCGCCGGCCGTCCCCTGGGGGGCGTAGGACCCGTCGGCCAGCTGTACGCCCACCCGGAACTTCGTGGTGCCGAAGTCCGCGTTCACCGGCGGTGCGACGTAGGCCTCGACCTGCAGGTCCACCGTGGCCGTGGCGGTGGTGCCGTCGGCCGTCGTCACGCGGTAGGTGAACGAGTCGGGTCCGGTGTAGTCCTCGTCGGCGTCGAACTCGACGCGCAGCGAGCCCTCGCCCGGTACGTCCTGGCCGGGCTCCTCGAAGCGGGATCCCACCACGTAGGCCGTGCCGTGCTCGCCCTGGCTCTCGATCGTGAGCGAGCGGATCGCGTCGGTGCTGGTGTCGTTCTGGAGGACGTAGAACGTCCCGGTCCGGCCCGCGGTGACGTCGCCCGTGTCGTCGGCGAGCACGAGCTCGGTGTCGGCGGCGGCCACCTCGGGCCCCGGCGCGGCCTCGGCGGCGGGCTCGGCCTCGTACTCCGTCGGGTCCACCTCGACCGGCTCCTCGGCCGGTGCGGCGACGTCCTCGGACGCAGGTCCGTCCACGGCGTCACCTGCGGGGGGCTCCTCGGCGAGCGCTTCCTGCTCCTGCTCGGGGGTGAGGGACGGCTCGACGCCGGACGACTCGGTGGTGGTCCGGTCCGTCGAGGACGTCTCGGGAGCGAGGTCCTCGTCGGCCATGGCCGTCGGCGCGACGCCGACGAGCGTGACGAGGGTGGCGGCACCCGTGACGGCCAGACGGCCGATCGGGGTGCGCAGGAACGAGGTGCCGGAAGGCAGGGACATGAGGCTCCGCGGGAGTGCGATGTGGGTCGTCCCGCGGGTGCGGGCTCCGTGAGCGTAGGTCACGGCGGCCGACTCCGCCCGCCTTTCGCGGCTCTGTTCACCCGGGAGTCGCGCCCCGGTCCTGCGCGAGGACCACGGCGGGGCCACGATGGGGGCATGACGACGTGCGACGTGGTGGTGATCGGTCTCGGACCCGGTGGCGAGGCGCTGGCGGCCCGACTGGCGGGGGAGGGGCTCGAGGTCGTGGCCGTGGAGTCCGGTCTCGTGGGCGGTGAGTGCCCCTATTGGGGCTGCATCCCGTCGAAGATGTTCATCCGCGCCGCCGGCGCGATCGCGGAGACCCGGCGCGCGGTGGAGCTGGCCGGCGCCGCGACGGTCGAGCCCGACTTCTCCGTGGTCGCGAAGCGCATCCGTGAGCAGGCCACCGACGACTGGGACGACACCGTGGCCGCCGAGCGGCTCGAGAAGTCGGGCGCGCGCCTGGTCCGCGGTCACGGTCGGCTGGCCGGTCCCGGCGTGGTCGAGGTCGACGTCGCCGGTGGGGGGACGCAGCGCATCGAGGCCCGGCGCGGCGTCGTGCTCAACCCGGGGACCCGGGCCGCGGTGCCGCCGATCGATGGACTCGCCGGCACGCCCTTCTGGACGAACCACGAGGCTCTCGAGGCGACCGTCCTGCCGAGCTCCCTCGTGGTCATCGGTGGCGGGCCGATCGGGCTCGAGCTGGCGCAGGCGTTCGCCCGCTTCGGCAGCGAGGTCACGGTGGTCGAGGTCGGCCCCCGGATCCTCGGTCCCGAGGAGCCGGAGGCCTCCGACGTGCTGCGGGGTGCGTTCGAGCGCGACGGCATCGACGTGCGCGAGGGCGACAGCATCACCTCCGTCTCCCACGACGGCACGCAGTTCACCCTCGAGCTGGCCTCGGGCACCGTCCACGCCGAGCAGGTGCTGGTGGCAGCCGGGCGGACGCCGTCCATCGGCGACCTCGGGCTGGAGACCGTCGGTCTCGACCCCGACGCCCGGTCGATCGAGGTCGACGACGCGATGCTCGCGGCCGACGGCGTCTGGGTCGTCGGTGACGTGGCCGGGCGCGGCGCCTTCACCCACGTCTCGATGTACCAGGCGGACCGCGCGGCCCGCGCGATCCTCGGGGAGGACCTGCCCGACTACGACACGTCGTTCCCGCGGGTCACGTTCACGGACCCGGAGGTCGGCGGCGTCGGCCTCACCGAGAAGCAGGCGCGCGACCGTGGTCTCGACGTGGCCGTCTCCACCACCGACCTCGCGCAGAGCTCGCGCGGGTTCACCCACGGCCCGGGCGCCGAGGGCGTCGTCAAGATCGTCGTCGACACCACTCGCGACGTCGTCGTCGGTGCCACCGTGGTCGGACCCACCGGAGGCGAGACCGTCTCGGGTCTCGCGGTGGCGGTCCGCGCCGAGGTCCCGGTGGCGACGCTGCGGAACTCCGTGTTCGCCTACCCGACGTTCTGGCGAGCGGTCGAGAGCGTGCTGCAGGACGTGTCGGAGTAGCCCTCAGCCCTTGCCGAGCAGCTCGAGGACCTGCTTCTCCAGCGTGCGGCTCACCGGCTCGCCCGGAGCGACGGGACGGTGACCGCCGGCCACCACGACCCCGTCGTCGAAGAGGTCGACGACGCGCGGGTCCACGTACGACGAGCGTGCGACGGCCGGGGTGTTGCCGAGGTGCTCGGAGACCTCCCGCATCGCGGCGGCCACCGACTTCTTGCGCGCGGTCTTGGTCGACGCGTCCGACGAGGAGAGGGCGGCCGCCGCGATCACGGTGCCGCGCCACGTGCGGAAGTCCTTGGCCGAGAACTCCTCGCCCAGCATCTCCTTCACGTAGTCGTTGACGGCTGACGCCCCGAGGGTCGACCAGCCGTCGTCGCCGCGGTACGCCAGCAGGACGTCGCCGCCGGTGCGGCGGCGACGCAGCGGCTCGAGCGCCGAGATGAGCCGCTCGTCGCGCAGCGCGACCTCCAGGTCCTGGCCGCTCTTGGCCACGTAGGAGAACACGAGCGTGTCGCCGTCACGTCGGACGTGCTGCTTCTCGATGGTGGTCAGCCCGTAGCTGCCGTTCTCGTCGGCGTAGCGGTCCGAGCCCACCCGGAAGATCCCGAGGTCCAGCAGGCCGAAGGCCAGGGCGGAGACGCTGCGCAGCGTCGGCTCGTCGGTGACCTCGTCGCGGGCACGGTCGCGGACGTCGAGCAGTGCCGCGGCGAAGCCCTCCATGTGCACGAACTTCTCGGCGTCGCGCCGTTCGCGCCAGGCCGGGTGGTACAGGTACTGACGGCGTCCGGCGTCGTCGGTGCCGACCGCCTGCAGGTGGCCGTTGTGCACCGGGCAGATCCAGACCTTCGTCCACGCAGGCGGAATGACGAGCTGCTTGCAGCGCTCGACGTCGATCTCCTGCAGCGGGGCGCCGTCCTGGTCGAGGTAGCGGAAGCCTCGGCCGTGCCGCACACGCGACCAGCCGTCCATCGAGGCAGAGACGCGACGCAGCCGGACCATGCAGCGACGGTAGGTCGCCTCCGTGGCCCTCGCGACTCGAGCCGGGTACCGACGCGGGCGTCGATCACGAGGTGTCGACCTCGGCGTGCGGCGGGACCCGGCAGACTAGGGGCGTGCGAGCTCTCGTCGCGGTCGTCGTCCTGTCCCTCACCCTGGGCGCCTGCACGCGCGGTTCGGCAGGCACCGAGGCGCGACCGACCGGCACGCCGTCGACGGCCGGGTCCGCGGGGACGACTCCCGGCTGCGGGTCCGTGCCCGACGACGTCACCGGGGCGACGCGCGACGTGACCCGCAGGATCACGGTCGACAGCACGCTGCGGCAGTACATCGTGCACGTGCCGACCGGCTACGACGGCTCACGCCCCCTGCCTGTCGTGTACCTCTTCCACGGTCTCGGCAGCTCCGCCGCGGAGGTCGCGACGTACGCGTCGTTCCCGGCGGCCGCCGACGACCGGGACTTCATCCTCGTCTCGCCGCAGGCCACCGGGACGCCAAGCACCTGGGACGTCCTGACACCGGCCTCCACGGCCGGCTCCGACGCCGCGTTCTGGCTCGAGCTCACGACGTCGCTCGGCGACGAGTGGTGCGTCGACGACGACCGGCAGTACGCGGCCGGCATGTCGAACGGGTCGGCGGTCATCTTCGCGATGGCCTGCTCGGGCGAGTTCCCGTTCAAGGCCTACGGCGGCGTGGCTGCCACCTTCTACGACGACGCTGCCTGCGGTGACGCCCCGCCGGCATCGGTCGTCTACTTCCACGGCACGGGCGACGAGGTGGTCCCGTTCGACGGCGGGGAGACCCCGTTGTTCCCCGTCCGCTCGGTCGACGCCGTGATGGCCGACTGGGCGAAGCACGACGGCTGCGCCACGAAGCCGCGCACGACCGAGGTGGCCTCCGACGTGGAGCTGGAGCGGTGGCGCGACTGCGACGGCTCCGCGCGCCTCGAGACGTACGTGATCGACGACGGTGGGCACACCTGGCCCGGGGCGGACTTCGAGGTGCCCGTGCTGGGGAAGACCACCTCCTCGATCGACGCGACCGACCTCATGGTCGAGTTCTTCGGGCTGGGCGACTGAGGGTTCGCTGGGCGACGGACCGGCCGACTGGGCCGAGCGCGGGACGGAGCACGCGCGCGCACCCTGCCTCCGCAGTGACGTGAGGACGGGGACGGGCTCGGTGGTGGAGACCGCGCGTGATTGTCGTGCGGGACGCGGCTGAGCCGATACGTTGGAAGCGCCTCCCCCCGTGCCGACCCCTGGAAGGCCACTGGCCTAGGTGCGGGGGGAGGCCCCGAGCAGCCCCGTGAGGTGGCGCCGGACGTCGTCGAGGGGCTCCGGGTCCCGAGCCACCCGGGAGCGCAGGATGGCGCCCTCGACCGCACTGAGCGCCACGCTGGCGGCGCTCGGGTCGCCCGTGGTCTCGGACAGCAGGGCGTGCAGGCGCTCGAACACCGCCTGGGCGGCAGCGTTCACCACCGGGTCGTCGTCGACCGCCGCGGCCGCGATCGGACAGCCCAGTGCTCCGCCGTGGCGACGGATCTCCCGCTCCCACCAGTCCAGCATCGCCTCGAGCATCGCGCCGGCGGGCTGCTCGGGGGCGGCCGCGGCGCCGTCGGTCATCAGTCTCTCCAGGTGTCGTCCTGCGACCCGGACGGCCTCGGCGACGAGGGCCGGCTTGCCGGCCGGGAAGTGCTGGTAGATCGATCCGCGCGCCGCACCGCTGCGCTCGAGGACCTCGGCCACGCCGGTGCCGTGGACCCCACGCTCGCGCACCAGCGCGATGGTGGCGGTGACGATGCGGTCCCTCGCTCCGGTGGCCATCGACCCACTATAGACCGATCGGTCTATAGTGGGTCCTCGTCGATCGAGAGGGTCCGTCATGACGTCGCTGTCAGCCGAGCAGCTGGAGCACCTGAAGCAGCTCACCGGGCTGGAGTTCCTCCGGACCGCCTTCGCGGCCGAGGACAGGCCGCCCTTCATCGGGGACCTCCTCGGCCTCGAGGTCGAGTCGCTGGAGGAGGGGACGGTCGTGTTCTCGGTGCCGACCAAGCCCACCTTCGCCAACCCCCTGGGGTCCCTGCACGGCGGCATCTGCGCCACCCTGCTCGACTCGGTGATGGGCTGCTCGATCCACTCGACGCTCGAGGCGGGCGTCGGGTACGGGACGCTCGAGCTCAAGGTCAACTACATCCGGACCGTCCCGGTCGACGGTGCACGCCTGGTCGGGACCGGCCGCACCATCCACGTCGGACGCCAGGTGGCCACCGCCGAGGGCTCCATCATCGACGCCTCCGGCCGGCTCGTCGCCCACGGCACCACGACCTGCATGATCTACCGCTGACCTGCCGAGGTCGGGTCGGCTGCGCCCCGCTCCTGCCGCGCCTGCCAAGATGGGGGTGCGTCGTCACCCCTCGGGGCTCGGCGCCCCGCCCCCGTAGCTCAGGGGATAGAGCAACGGTTTCCTAAACCGCAGGTCGCAGGTTCGAATCCTGCCGGGGGCACGTACGGCCGGGTCGTGGGGCACGTACGGCCGGGTCGTGGGGCACGTACGGCCGGGTCGTGGGGCACGTACCGCCGGGTCGTGATGGGCGTGGAGGAGCAGCGGCAGGGAAACGGTCTCCTCAGTCGCGGGTCCCAGGTTCGAACCCAGCCCGGCTTCGCCGGTCGCCGACCCGAAAGGTCCGGGCCGCGCCGGGTCCAAGGTCCCCTTTCGTGCGAGTGCGCCCCGTCGACCTGCGCAGAGCCCCATACTGGTCGCGGCCCGCCCCCTGTCCCGTCCGGAGCACCGATGTCCCTCATGAGCGCTCGCTCGCCCCTTGCCCGCCTCACCGTCGCGGGCGCCTGCGCCGTGGCCGGTCTCGTGACCGTCGCCGCGCCTGCGCTTGCCGACGACACCACCTCGAGCGACGTCGACGGCTCCGAGGAGTCGACGCCGACCTCCACGCCCGAGACCTCCGCGGCCCCGGACGGCGAGTCCGACGTCGAGGAGAGCACCAGCCCGGAGACCGGGACGTCGACGTCCGAGGCGACGTCCACCGAGGACACGCCCGACCCGAAGGTCGTCGACGACGTCGACGAGGCCGAGGAGGTCGTTCCGAACTACGGGTCGCGCAAGTTCCGGGTGGGTGTCCGCCTCGCCGAGGACAACGACCTCCCCGCCGGTACCGTGACCGAGGGCAGCGTCCTCCGGGTGACGGTGACGAGCCAGGACGGCGCCGACTCCGAGACCTTCGACTGCACCACCATCGCGGTCGGAGACCCGGGGAGCGGCGACAGCCAGTGCGAGGGCAACCTCTTCCGGCCCTACCCGAACCAGCCGGAGCTGCGCGCCAGCGCCCGAGGTGTCGACATCGACGATCCCGGCCAGTCCGCGACGGACCGGTTGAACTGGTACTACACGACGCCGGGGGCCACGGTCACCGTCCAGCACCTCTCGTCCCCGGGCGAGCTGGCGCCCGAGACGAGGACCGCAACCGTCACCCCGTGCGAGGTGAGCGAGACCGATGCCCTCTTCTGCGACGACACCGCGGACGTGTGGTTCGAGCTGGGCGCGCCGAGTCCGGAGGAGCCGGCCGAACCGACCGATCCCTCGGGCCCGACCGATCCCTCGAACCCGGCTGACCCCTCGGACACGAGCGACTCCTCGGACGCGGCCGGCTCGGCACGTCTGCCCGACACCGGGGGCCCGGAGGGCGCACTCCTCGCGCTCGGTCTCGGCATGGTCGCCGCCGGCGGCACGGCCGTCGCGGCCGGCCGACGCCGTTCGGACGCCTGAGCCGCCTCGTGCTCGGGCCGCAGGTCTGGCGCTGTCGGGCTCTGGGGCCCGACGGCGCCACGGCCTGGTTCGCGTCGGTCGTCGGTGGCGCTCGCCCCGACGGCACCGTGACGGAGCTGCTCGCCGCAGAGGCCGAGGACCTGGTGC
>NZ_LMMY01000010.1:234098-248237 GCF_001422865.1 Aeromicrobium sp. Leaf272 | reverse complement strand
CGCCCCCGCGCTGCTCGAGCGCACCGGTGGGCTCTGGTTCGTGCAGGTGCACGAGCCCCAGGAGCGTGAGCCCGCGACCAACCTCGTCGCCTTCGCCGGCGGGACGGTCCCGGCAGGTGAGGTCCTGCAGGGACGTCTGCCGCGCGAGGCCGGCGTCCGCGCCGCCGACCAGGCCGGTGCGGTTCGGTGGTGGCCGCGCACCGGAGAGGTGGACCAGGTCTACGTGGCCCCCACCCGCCGGCGCAGCGGGCTGTCCACCGTCCTGCTCGCCGCCGCCGGCACGGTCGCGACGGCCACGGGCACGCCCCCGCTCTGGGGAGACGGGCAGCGCACGGCGCTCGGCGAACGGATGAAGCAGGGCTCGCCGTGGAGCCACCGGTTCGCCGAGCTGGAGCACCTGGCGCCGCCGATGACGCCGTTCGACGAGCGTTGAGCCGGGACCTGCGCGCCGCCGTGGCGTCCCGTCAGCGCGGCGTGATGCGCAGGATCTTGTCGTCGGACCCGTTCGACGTCGTCACGTAGAGCGCGCCGTGGGGGCCGAGCTGCGCGCCCCGCAGGCGCCCGTACGTCCCGTCGAGCTCCGGCGGGCGCACGTCGTCGACGAGCTTCAGGGCCGAGTCGAACGTGAGGAAGCGCAGGTGCTGACCCTTCAGCGCCGAGACCGCCAGCGCGCCGTCGAGCGCACCCCAGCCCTCGCCCGTCACGAACGCGGCTCCGCTGGTGGCGATGGTCGGCTGGCCGGAGCTCCACGACGCTGCCCGCTGCGCTCCTGGGATCGCGAAGTCGGTCATGGGCGAGTTGGCGCCCTCGTTGTAGAACGGGTCGCCGGCCTTCCGCGCCACGGGGTTCCAGCCGTGGTTGCCGCCCTTGACCAGGCCGTTGATCTCGTCGTCGCGGTACGAGCCGTGCTCGGCCGACCAGATGCGGCCCGTGGAGGGCTGACGCGCGAGCCCCTGCACGTTGCGGTGGCCGTAGGTCCACAGCCGCCGCTGCATCGCGTTCGCGGCCGTGCCCCACGGGTTGTCGCGGTACCCGTTGCCGGTCGAGCTGACCACGCGGAGCACCTTGCCGCCGCCGGACCGAGGCGCCTGCGGCACGTCCGGTCGGGCCGCGTCGCCGGTGCCGATGTAGAGCGAGAAGCCCGCGCCGCGCTCCAGGGCGCAGCCGCCGTGGCGCCCCGAGCGGGAGACCAGGCTGGTCACGAGGTTGCGCGAGAAGGTCGCCTTGCGCGTGGTCCGGTCCAGCTTCCAGGCGACCACACGGACGTCGGCGGTGGAGCCCGAGCGGTAGCCGTGGCAGGTGAAGAAGAGGCCGGTCTTGGCGAAGTCGACGGAGGTCTCGATCCCCATGAGCCCCGTCTCGCCGCCGTTCCACATGCCCGCCGGGCGGGAGAGGACGACCGTCGAGCGGCCCGACGGCTCGAGCATCGTCACGGTCCGGGCGTCGCGCTGGGTGTAGAGCATCGAACCGTCGGGCAGGAACGTCAGCGCCCAAGGATGGACGAGTCCGGACTGCACGACCTCGACGTCCAGGGCCGGGGCCTCGGCGGCAGCGGAGGTGGCGGCCGGCGTGCCCCCGACCAGGAGGGCAGCGGCGAGCGAGGCGCTCGCGCACAGGACGACGGAGACGCGGCGCAGGTTCATCGACCCAGTATCCGTGCGGTCCGCCGATCCGTCACCCTCTCCGGCGAGGTCGTCACGTCGCCGACGCGCGCCGACGCGGGATCGGTCGTACGCTCACCGCACCACGCAGCACGCCCGCGCACCTCGGAGGCCTCATGTCACGGATGGACGAACGCTCCTGGACCGTGGTCGTGTACGAGGTCAGCGGCGTGCGCGAGCAGCAGAGGATCCTCGCCGACTTCCACACCGCGGCGATGAGCGGCGTGGTCGCGCTGGGTACCCACAACGGGTCCAGCGTGTACGTCGTGGTCGAGTGCCGGGGCGCGGGTGACCAGTGGCTGGTCGACGCCGTCGTGCACCAGATCGACCCCGGGGCCCGGTGCACCAGCGAGCACCCGCAGCCTGCGGGGCTCGCCTCCGTGGTCGCTCCCGCAGACGGCTGACCGCCCGCAGGGGGTGCGCGCCCCGGAGCGCGGGTGACGGCCGACGCGTCGACGATGCCGAGGCCGGGGTCCGCGCCGCGTAGGATGTGCCCGTGGTGTCCCTGGTCCGTCGTGCTCGCACGCATGCCTCGGGACCGCTCCTCGTCCTCCTCGCGTCGGTGCTCACGGCGAGCCTCGTGCTCGCCGGCACCACCATGGCGCGTTCCGACGAGCCGGCGGCCCCGCCCGTCGCCGACGGTCCGTGCAGCACCCCCGCGCCCGGCATCATCGGCACGAGCCAGCGCACCATGACCTTCGGTGGCGCCGACCGGCGCTACCTCGTGCACGTACCCGCCAGCTACGACGGCAGCCGCCCGCTGCCGGTCGTCGTGCTGTTCCACGGTCTCGGACGAGATCCGGAGTCGATGCTGCGCATGACCCGCATGGACCAGCTGGCCGACACCGAGGACGCCGTGGTCGTGGCACCCCAGGCGCTCGGCAAGGTCCCCGCGTGGCGGTTCCGTGAGGTCGACGGTCGCGACGGGGCCGACCTGGCCTTCGTCGACGCGCTCCTCGACGACGTCCGCAGCACGACCTGCACCGACGAGTCGCGCACCTACGCCGTCGGCTTCTCCAACGGTGGCGCCCTCACGATGGCGCTCGCGTGCCGCGACGACGACCGCTTCGCCGCGTACGCGTCGGTGGCCGGCCCCTACCGCACCCCCGAGTGCGCCCAGGCGCCCGCCCGGCCCCTCATCGTGTTCCACGGCATGAAGGACAAGGTCGTCCCGCTCAAGGGTGCCGCCAAGACGAAGATCGGGCGGCTCCCGTCGGCGGTGCTCACGGCCGCACGCTGGGCCCAGCAGAACGGGTGCCTGCCGGGTGCGCGCACCAAGCTGCCCGGTGGCGTCGTCCACCTCGCCTACACGCCGTGCGCGGGCGGCGCCGACGTCGAGGCCTACTTCCTGGGCGCCGGCAAGCACCGCTGGCCCGGCGGTGACGCGCCCGGCGCCACCGTCGACTCGCCCCGGACCCGACCGGCCAAGGGTGACGTGGACGCGACCCAGCTGATCTGGGACTTCGTGCGCACGCACTCCATCCACCAGGAGAAGCCATGACCAAGCCCGTCGTCTCGTGGCTCACCGACATGGACGGCGTCCTCGTGCACGAGGAGCGCGCCATCCCCGGTGCGGCCGACTTCATCGCGGCACTTCGCACGCAGGAGCGCCCGTTCCTGGTGCTCACCAACAACTCGATCTTCACCCCGCGCGACCTGCGGGCCCGCCTGCACGCCGCCGGGCTCGACATCCCGGAGTCCGCGATCTGGACGTCGGCCCTGGCCACCGCCAAGTTCCTGAGCGAGCAGCGTCCCGAGGGAACCGCCTACGTGATCGGCGAGGCCGGGCTGACGACGGCCCTGCACGACGTCGGCTACGTGATGACCACCCGCGACCCCGAGTACGTGGTGCTGGGCGAGACCCGCACCTACTCCTTCGAGGCGATCACCAAGGCCATCCAGCTCATCGAGAGCGGGGCCCGGTTCATCGCCACGAACCCCGACCCCACCGGTCCCTCTCCGTCGGGCAGCCTGCCGGCCACCGGATCGGTCGCGGCGCTCATCACGAAGGCCACCGGCGTCGAGCCCTACTTCGTGGGCAAGCCCAACCCGCTCATGATGCGCACGGCTCTGAACCGCATCGAGGCGCACTCCGAGACCACCGTCATGATCGGCGACCGCATGGACACCGACGTGCTCTCGGGGCTCGAGGCCGGGCTCCGCTCGATCCTGGTGCTCACCGGCTCCACCTCCCCGGGCCAGGTCGACCGGTTCCCGTTCCGGCCCACCCGCGTCGTCGACTCGATCGCCGACGTCGTCCCCCTCGTCTCCGAGCTGGCCGACAGCGACGCCTGAGGGCCCTGGGCCCGGTTCCGCTATCCTGGTCCGATCGATCGATCGCCCGACCGGCGGTCGACACCAGTCCACACACGGCGGTACACCACCCGACGTCACGGAGCCAGAACGTGAAGGTCTTTCTCACCGGAGCCAGCGGAGTCATGGGCCGCTCGACGATGACGAGTCTCGTCGACGCAGGACACGACGTCGTCGGTCTCGCCCGATCCGACCGGGCCGCCTCCGTCGTCGAGGCCCACGGCGGCCGCCCGCACCGCGGCACCGTGTTCGACGCCGACGCGCTCGTCGAGGGCATGCGGGGCTGCGACGTCGTCATCAACTTCGCCGGACGGATGCCGGTGGGCCTGTCGATGCTGCGCCCCGGCGCGTGGCGGGCCAACGACCGGATCCGGGCGATCGGCTCGCAGCGGGTGGCCCAGGCGGCCCTCACGGCCGGCGTCCCACGACTCGTGCAGCAGAGCCGTTCGTCCATCTACGCCGACGGTGGCGACGACTGGATCGACGAGCAGGCCCCCGTCGAGATCACCCGCGACACCGACACGGTGGCCGAGGCCGAGCAGCACGCCGAGGCGGTCCGCCGGCACGGCGCCGACGTGGTGGTGCTGCGCTTCGGCCAGATCGTCGGCCCCGACCCCAGCTCGCGCTGGATGGTGCGTCGTGCCCGGTCCGGCCGGCCCACCGGCTGGGGCGACCCCCAGTCGTGGGTCCACCTCGTGCACGTCGACGACGTCGGCACCGCAGCGGAGTCGGCCCTCACCGCGCCGGTGGGCACCTACAACGTGGGCGCCGAGCCCTGCCGTCGTGCCGACCTGGCCGAGCAGCTCGCGCTCGCGGGCGGGCGCCGCGGCGGGCGCTTCCACCACCGCATCACCCAGAAGGTCGCGGGCGTGCGGCTCGAGACGTTCTCGCGGTCGCAGCGCATCAGCTCGCAGCGCTTCGGCGACCGCGCCGGCTGGCACCCCCTGTTCCCCAAGCTCACCCCGGACTGGCTCGACGGTGTCGGCTGACGACGAGGCGCGGCGCGCGGAGCAGGAGCGCCGGCGCCGGGCCGCGCTGCTGCTCGGGGACCTGCTGCCCGACACCACGCGCGACGAGCGCGACGACGACGTGTCGCCACCGCCACGCACGAAGGGCGGGACGCCCGCACCGTCTCGTCGTGACGACGAGCTGATGCGGGACGTCCCGCCCCATCACGGCGGCTAGACCAGAGGTCAGCCGATCGGACGCTGCAGCGAGTCGCGGATCTCGCGGAGGAGCTGGATGTCCTCGCTGACGCCCTCGGGCTCGGGCTCCTTGCCACGCGAGAGACGCTCGTTGACCGCCTTCATGGGCACGACGACGACGAAGTAGACGACCGCCGCGGTGAGCACGAAGGTGATGATGGCGGTGATGAACGCCCCGTAGGTGAACACCTGACCGTTCACCTCGAAGCTGCCGCCCGCCGTGCCACCGCCGCTGACCAGCCCGATCAGCGGGTTGATGAACGAGCTGGTGAAGGCGCTGACGAGTGCGGTGAACGCCGTGCCGATGACCACCGCGACGGCGAGGTCGACGATGTTGCCGCGCAGCAGAAAGTCCTTGAATCCCTGGATCATGGTGTCCCCCTAGGACGGTTGGAAGGGTCGTCCTCGAGCGTAGGGCACGGTGTGCGTGGCTCCGAGCACCGTCGCCGTGGGTTCCTCAGGCGGTGCCGGGGGAGACCGCCACGACGCTGAGCTGCGCCTCGAGACCGGCACGGGCGAGGGTCAGGGCGGTCTCGCGTGGCGTCTGGACGGCGAGCGTGGCCTCCTCGGCGCCGTCCGGCGCGGGCACGGCAGCGACCTGCGCCGACGTCGCGACGACCGTGGCCCTCGGTCCGTCGTCGCGCGCGGCCACGGCCACGACGTCGACCCGGTCGCCGACCCGCAGCCCCTGGGTGGCCGCTGCGTCGGCGAGGCGGAGCGTGGTCACCACGTGGCCCTCGGGCAGCTGGTCGGTGGTGCCGGCCGAGAGCACCCGGGCGTCGGTGAACACCTCGCCGGCGCGCATGGGGCCTCCGACGCGTCGCCCCAGGAGCGTCTCGACGTCGGTGAGGACGCGGGTGGGAGCCGCGGTGCGGGGGAGCCGGGCCACGGTGACGTCGGCGTCGGTCAGGGCGTGCCCGCTGGGCAGGTCGGCCGCCGCCACGGCGACCGTGACCGTGTCGCCGGGCTGGCGGACCGCGACCACCGTGAGGAGCACGGCCAGGCCGGTGCACACCGCGGCCAGGAGTCGGCGGTGGTCGAGCACGGCGGAGCGGAGTCGGTCCATCCGTGCAGGCTAGGAAAGGGGCGGTCTGCGCTCCACCGGTCGTCCACAGCCCCGGCGCGGCTCACGTGGTGCGGACCACGAAGCAGCACGGGGAGCCGGGGTCAGGAGGCAGAGCCTCCGGAGGACGTCGAGCTGCTCGACGTCGCACTGCTGGTCGAGGTCTTCTCCTTGGCACCGCCGGAGTCCTTGCTCGCCGGCGTGCTCGAGGAGCTCGAGGAGTCCGACGAGGTCGTCGTCCCACGGCTGTCGTTGCGGTAGAACCCGGAGCCCTTGAACACCACGCCCACCGCGTTGAACACCTTGCGGAGCCGGCCCTGGCAGGCAGGGCACTCGGTCAGCGCGTCGTCGGTGAACGACTGGTGCACCTCGAGCGCTTCACCGCAGTCGGTGCACTGGTACTGGTAGGTCGGCACGGGTCTTCTCTCCTGACGTCATGCCGGCGCTCAGGTGCTGAGCCGGCAGGAACTCCTGACGGGCAAAGGGTACAGTTCAGTGCATCGTGACCGACCCCGACTCAGCCGGAATGACCGCATGACCGAGCTTCTGCTGCTGGGCCTCTCGTTCCTGCTGATGCTCGCCTGCGGCGTGTTCGTGGCCGCGGAGTTCTCGTTCGTCACCGTCGACCGGGCCACGGTCGAGCGCGACGCGGAGCAGGGCGACGCCGGAGCGGTCGGCACCCTCAAGGCGCTGCGTTCGCTCTCGACCCAGCTGAGCAGCGCACAGCTGGGCATCACGATCACGAACCTCGCGATCGGCTTCCTCGCCGAGCCCGCGATCGGTCGGCTCGTCCGGGGGCCGCTGGAGGACCTCGGCGTCACCGGTGGGGCCCAGAGCGCGGTCTCGTACGCGATCGCCCTGTTCGTCAGCACCGTCGTGACGATGCTCGTGGGCGAGCTGATCCCCAAGAACCTGGCGCTCGCGCTCCCGCAGCGCACCGCGGCCGTGACCCAGCTGCCGCAGCGGCTGTTCACCACGGTCATGGCCTGGCCCATCCGGTTCCTCAACGGCACCGCCAACCGCACGCTCCGTGCGCTCGGCGTCGAGCCGCAGGAGGAGCTGAGGTCGGCCCGCTCGCCGCTCGAGCTGCGCTCGCTCGTGCTCCGGTCGGCGCGCGAGGGTGCGATCGACGACGAGACCGCCGACCTGGTGGCGCGCAGCATCGCCTTCGGCGACCGCACCGCCGCCGACGTGCGCACCCCACGCGTCCGGGTGCACTTCCTGGAGGCGCGCGACACCGCCCTCGACGTGATCGAGGCCGCCCGGCAGACGGGTCACTCCCGCTTCCCCGTCACGGGGCGCTCGCCCGACGACGTGATCGGGATCGTCCACGTGAAGCAGGCGGTGGGCGTCGACCCCGACCGCCGCAGGAGCGTGCGTCTGTCCGACCTCGCCGGCCCCGTCACGACCGTCCCCGACAGCCTCGAGCTCGACCCGCTCCTGGTGCTCCTGCGGGAGCAGGGCATGCAGATGGCGGTCGTCGTCGACGAGTTCGGCGGCACCGACGGCATCGTCACGCTGGAGGACCTGGTCGAGGAGATCGTCGGCGAGGTGCTCGACGAGCACGACCGGCTGTCGTCGCCCAGCCGCCACCGCCAGGACGGCACGTGGTCCCTGTCGGGCCTGCTGCGGCCCGACGAGGTGCTCGAGCAGACCGGCGTGGCGCTCCCCGAGAGCGAGGACTACGAGACCGTCGCCGGCCTCATGCACGCCGAGCTCGGCCGGCTCGGCGTCCGGGGCGACGTGGTCCGGCTCGAGGTCGACCCCACGCCCGACGACGACGAGGACGACCCGGAGCCGCTGCCCGTCTCGCTCACCATCGACCGGATGGACGGGCGCCGCATCGACCGGGTCACGTTGACGATCGAGGGGCCCGCCGACGGCGAGGAGGCCGACCATGGGTGACTGGTTCGGCATCGGCCTGACCGTCGTGCTGCTGGCGCTCAACGCCCTGTTCGTGGCGGCGGAGTTCGCCCTCATCTCGGTGCGGCGCACCCAGCTGGAGCCGTTGGCCCAGGCCGGCTCGCGCAGCGCCAAGCTCGCCCTGAAGGCCATGGAGAACGTCACGCTCGCCATGGCGGCCGCCCAGCTGGGCATCACCATCTGCTCGCTCGGGCTCGGCGCCATCAGCGAGCCGGCGCTCGCCCACCTGATGGAGCCGGCGTTCGAGGCCGCGAACGTCCCCGACGGCCTGGTGCACCCCATCTCGTTCGTCATCGCGCTGTCGATCATCGTCTTCCTGCACGTCGTCTTCGGCGAGATGGTGCCCAAGAACCTCGCGCTCGTGAAGCCCGACCGCGCCTCGCTCGTGCTCGGTCCGTTCATGCTGGTGGTCATCGCGATCCTCAAGCCGCTGGTCGTCTCGCTCAACGGCATCGCGAACCTCTCGGTCCGCCTGCTCGGCGTGCAGCCGGTCGACGAGGTGGCGTCCACCTACACCCACGACGAGGTGGCCGGGCTCGTCGAGGAGTCCCGTCGCGAGGGGCTGCTCGACGACGACGAGTACGGCCTCGTGCAGGGCGCGCTGGAGTTCCACGACGGTCGGGTCGACCAGGTGCTGCTGCCGCGCGAGAGCCTCATGACCATCGCGCCGTCCGCCACCCCGGTCGACGTCGAGCAGGCGTGCGCGAGCACCGGCTTCTCCCGCTTCCCGGTCACCGACGCCGGCGGCGACCTCACCGGGTACCTGCACATCAAGGACGTGCTGGAGACCGACGAGACCGCCCGGAACGAGCCGATCGCCGACAAGTGGCTGCGACCGCTGTCCACGGTGGGCGTGGGGTCGGGGCTCTACGAGGCGCTGCGCGTGATGCAGGCCAAGGGCTCGCACATGGCACGGGTGGCCGACGAGTCGGGCGCCGTGCTGGGCGTGATCATGCTCGAGGACGTGCTGGAGGAGCTCGTCGGCGAGATCCGCGACGCCGAGCGCCTCGAGGTCTGACCCGTGGATCCCCGTCTCAGCTTCGTGACCCTGGCCGTGCCCGACCTCGACGCGGTGCGCCGCTTCTACGTCGACGGCCTCGGCTGGCCCGTCGAGCTGGAGGCGGACGACGAGGTGATCATGATCCGCGTGGCCGACAAGGTCGTGCTGTCGCTGTGGTCCGAGGCCGGCTTCGAGGCCGAGGTCGGCCCGATCCGCCGCGGCGAGGGCGTCGCACCGATCACGCTGGCGCACAACGTCGGCACGCCCGAGGAGGTCGACGCCGTGCTGGCGGCCGCCCGCGAGGCCGGTGCCGTCCACGTGGCGGCGGGGGAGCACCGCGAGTGGGGCGGGTACTCGGGCTACTTCGCCGATCCCGCCGGCTTCCGCTGGGAGGTCGCGCACAACCCGGGACCGATCGGGCAGGCCGTGCTCTGAGCCGAGTCCTGCTCAGCACGCGCTGCTCGGTGCTTGCGCTCGGGCTCGGGTGTCACGGGACCCGGAAGACCCCGTTCTCGGTGACGACCACGTCGACCGGCACGTCGTGGTCCTCGTGCGGCACCTCCGGCACCAGCTCGTCGGCGTGCACCAGCGCGACCAGGAGGGGGCGCCGCGTCCCGGACAGCGACGCGAGCGCGCGGTCGTAGTACCCGGCGCCGCGCCCCAGACGTCGTCCGTGGTGGTCGGCGGCGAGGGCCGGGAGGACGACCACGTCGACCCCGTCGAGCGCTCCTTCGCCGACGGCAGGGCCCACCGGCTCGTCGACCCCGAGCCGTGACCTGCGGGTGGCCGCCGTCGGGTCGTGCTCGACCCAGGCGAGCGTCCCGTCGTCGTGGGTGACGGGCAGCAGGACGGTGATCCCGCGTGCGACGAGACCGTCGAGGAGGACCGCGGTCCCGGGCTCGTCGGCCATGGAACGGTAGGCCGCCACGCGGCCGGCGCGGGCGATCGACGGCAACGCCAGCAGGTGCGCGGCGAGCGCCTCCGCGACGACCGCCCGCTGGTCGGGGGTCCGACGACGGCGCGACTCCAGCAACGGGCGGCGCGCGGCATGCTTCGCCTCTGCGATCGACCGGCCCATGTGACTAGCCTAGGCGGGTGGACGGACTGGAGCTGGCGCGCACGAAGATGGAACGGGCCGACGTGGCCGCACCGGCGATCGAGGTCTTCAGCGACTTCTACCGCCAGCTCGAGGGAGGGGCGACGGGGCTCGTGCGTGAAGCCGACGTCGACCCGCTCGTCGACGTCGACCGCGCCGCCGACGTCGAGTCCGACGCGCAGGCCCAGCGCGACGCCGCCGCCGTCACGGCGGTCATCAAGCTCAACGGCGGGCTCGGCACGTCGATGGGCATGGACCGTGCCAAGACGCTGCTGCCCGTGCGGGCCGACCTCACGTTCCTCGACGTCATCGCCCGGCAGGTCCAGCAGGTGCGCCGCGACCACGACGTGTCCCTCCCGCTGCTGTTCATGCACAGCTTCCGGACCCGCGACGACTCCCTCGCGGCGCTTGCGGCGCACGAGGGGCTCGAGGTCGACGGGCTGCCGCTGGACTTCCTGCAGAACCGTGAGCCCAAGCTGCGCGCCGACGACCTCACCCCGGTCACCTGGGACGCGGACCCCTCGCTCGAGTGGTGCCCGCCCGGGCACGGCGACCTGTACACGGCGCTGCTGGTCTCCGGTGTCCTGGAGCGTCTGGTCGATGCCGGCTACCGATACGCCACGGTCTCCAACGCCGACAACCTCGGCGCCGCGCCCGACCCGGCGATGATGGCGTGGTTCGCCTCCACCGGCGCTCCGTACGCGGCCGAGGTGTGCCGGCGCACCCCGGCCGACGTCAAGGGCGGCCACCTCGTGGTCCGCCGGTCCGACGGCCGGCTGGTGCTGCGCGAGACGGCGCAGACGGCCGACGAGGACGCCGAGAGGGCCGCCGACCTGACGGTGCACCCGTTCTTCCACACCAACAACCTCTGGTTCGACCTGCCGCGCCTGCTCGAGACGCTCCGCTCGAGCAACGGCGTGCTGGGGCTGCCGCTGATCCGCAACGAGAAGACCGTCGACCCCACCGACCCCACCTCGCCGAAGGTGGTGCAGATCGAGTCGGCGATGGGCGCAGCCGTGGAGGTCTTCGACGGGGCCACGGCCATCGAGGTCGACCGGTCGCGCTTCCTGCCGGTCAAGACCACCAACGACCTCATGCTGCTGCGCTCGGACGTGTACGGCCTCGGCGACGACGCGCGCCTCCGGGCCACGGTCGACCCGCGCCCGCTCGTGGACCTCGACCGCCGGTTCTTCACGACGATCGCCGACTTCGACGCCCGGGTGCCGCACGTCCCGTCGCTGTCGGGAGCGTCGTCGTTGACGGTGCGCGGCGACTGGCGGTTCGAGCGCGACGTGGTCGTGGTCGGTGACGCCCGGCTCGACGACGACGGCACGGCCCGCAGCGTTCCGGCGGGCACCCGGTTAGGCTGACGCGCATGTCGTCCGACGTGGGGAACGAGACCGGTCAGCAGACCGGTGACGCCGCTCCCGTCCGTGGACCCCGCCCTCGGGTGCGTCCGCAGAGCGTGCCCGACGGGTTCCTGACGGTCGAGGACCACCTCGAGCAGATCCTGCGCGGCATCGGACCGCTCGAGCCGTACGACCAGCCGGTGGTCGAGTCGCTCGGCCTGCCGCTGCACGCCGACGTGCGCGCCCCGATCTCCTTGCCGCGCTTCGACAACTCCGCGATGGACGGCTACGCCCTGCGTGCCGAGGACCTCGCCGAGGCCAGCACGGCCCAGCCGGTCGAGCTCCCCGTGGTGGGGGACATCCACGCCGGGACCTCTCGTCCGTTCGCCATCTCCCCGGGCACCGCGGTCAAGATCATGACGGGCGCCCCGGTGCCGCGGGGCGCCGACACCGTGGTCCCGTTCGAGGACACCGACCGCGGGAACGCCCGCGTGCGGTTCACGTCGGCCCCCCGCGTCGGCGCCAACGTGCGTCGTGCCGGCGACGACGTGCGCGAGGGCGACCTCGTGCTGCCGGCCGGCACCGTGGTCGGTCCGCGTGAGGCCGGACTCCTGGCGTCGCTGGGTCTCGGTCGTGTGGCCGCACGCCCGCGGCCCCGCGTGGTGGTGCTGTCCACGGGCAACGAGCTGCGCGAGCCCGGCGCCCACCTCGACTACGACTCGATCTTCGACGGCAACAGCTACATGCTGGCCGCAGCGGTGCGCGCGGCCGGCGCGATCGCCTACCGCGTCGGCGCCGTGGGCGACGACCCCCGCACGTTCCGTCGCACGCTGTCGGACCAGCTGGTGCGCGCCGACCTCGTGGTCACGAGCGGTGGCATCAGCGAGGGCGAGAAGGACGTCGTCAAGGAGACCCTCTCCGCCCTCGGCACCGTCTCGTTCCCCAAGGTCGCGATGCAGCCCGGCAAGCCGCAGGGCTTCGGCACGATCTTCGACGAGCAGACGCCGATCATCACGCTGCCCGGCAACCCCGTCTCGGCCTACGTGTCGTTCGAGGTGTTCGTGCTGCCCGCGATCCGCCGCCTCATGGGCCTCACGCCGTACCGGCGGCCCATGGTGCACGCGGTCCTCACGCAGGACGTGGTGTCGTCCCCGGGTCGGCGCCAGTACGTGCGTGGCGTCTTCGAGGTCACGCACCGCGGGGCGAAGGTGACGCCGCTCGGCGGCCACGGGTCGCACCTGCTCGGGTCGCTGGCGCACGCGAACGCGCTCATCGTGGTGGGGGAGGACGAGACGGCGCTCAACCTCGGCGACACCGTGCGCACCCTCGTGCTCGACAGGCCCTTCTGACGTGGGCGCGGTTGACCCCGACGGGAGTTCCGGGCCGCGGGCGGAGAGCCGGCAGAGCCTGACGCACGTCGACGAGACGGGCGCCGCTCGCATGGTCGACGTCGGTGACAAGGACGTCACGCGGCGCACCGCGACCGCGGAGGGTCGCGTCGAGGTCTCGTCCGAGGTCGTGGCGCTGCTGCGCGGGGAGGGCGTGCCGAAGGGTGACGCGCTCGGCGTCGCGCGGGTCGCGGGGATCATGGCGGCCAAGCGGACCCCCGACCTCGTGCCGCTCTGCCACCCGTTGGCCATCAGCGGCGTCGACGTGTCCCTCACCGTCGTCGACGACGCCGTCGAGATCAGTGCCAGCGTGCGCACGACCGATCGCACGGGCGTGGAGATGGAGGCGCTGACCGCCGTCACGGTCGCGGCCCTCACGGTCGTCGACATGGTGAAGGCCGTCGACAAGCACGCGCGCATCACCGACGTCGAGGTCGTGGCCAAGTCCGGCGGCCGCAGCGGCGACTGGAGCACGTCGTGACCTCGGTCCCCGAGCCTGTCGAGGGGCGCCGTGCCGCGGTCGTCGTCGCCTCCAACCGCGCGTCCGCCGGGGTCTACGAGGACCAGACGGGTCCGATGCTCGTGGAGGCGCTACGCGCCTGGGGCTTCGACACCGACGACGCCGCCGTGGTGCCCGACGGCGAGCCCGTGGCCGACGCGATCTCGGTCGCGCTGGCGGCCGGCGCGGCGGTCGTCCTCACCACCGGAGGCACCGGCATCAGCCCCACCGACCGGACCCCCGATGTCACCCGACCCCTGCTCGACCGCGAGCTCCCCGGCCTCGCCGAGGCCCTGAGGGCGGCCGGCGTCGCCAAGGGCGTCCCCACGGCCGTGCTGTCGCGTGGCCTCGCCGGCGTTGCAGGGAGCACCCTCGTCGTGAACCTGCCCGGGTCCCGTGGAGGCGTCAAGGACGCGATCGAGGTCCTGGCCCCCGTGGTCGGGCACGCGGTCGACCAGCTCGCGGGCGTCGACCACGGCGGTCCCGACCACCCGCAGGCCCACACGTGAGGGTCCGGACGTGAAGGGGTGGCCGGTCGAGCTGTCGCACGGCGACGTGGGCGTCCGGCCGCTCAAGCGGTCCGACGCGGGCGCGTGGGCGCGACTGAGGCGCGCCGACGTGGCGTGGCTGGCGCCGTGGGAG
>NZ_LMMY01000010.1:202744-234050 GCF_001422865.1 Aeromicrobium sp. Leaf272 | reverse complement strand
GCCGTCGGGCCCGTCAGGGCAAGGCCATGCCGTTCGCCGTGACCTGGAAGGGCGAGATGGTCGGCCAGGTCACCGTCAACGGCATCGCGTGGGCGTCGGCGCGCTGGGGCAGCATCGGGTACTGGATCTCGCGGCGGCACGCGGGCCACGGCATCACGCCGGTGGCGGTGGCGCTCGTGGCCGACCACCTGCTCGACACCGTGGGTCTGCACCGCGTCGAGATCTCGGTGCGACCCGAGAACAGCGCGAGCCTGCGGGTCGTGGAGAAGCTCGGGCTCGACGAGGTGGGGCTCGCTCGGGAGTACCTGCACATCGACGGCGCGTGGCGTGACCACCGGATCTTCCAGGCGCTGGCCGACGACCGCCCGGGGCGCCTCCTGGCCCGCGTGACGGGCGCGGACGACGCCCGCGAGCCGGTCACCTGAGTCACACCCGTCACAATCTTCACGCGACACACGGTGTGACCTGCGCCGATTCGTTCGGCGTCCGCCCTACCGTTGCGGCGTGGGTGCCAATGGACTGATCGTCGCGTTCGTCGTCGCTGTGTGGGCGGCGTACTTCGTGCCGCTCGTCCTGCGACGGTACGACGAGGCCAGCTCCTCGGAGTCCCTCGAGTCGTTGAGCCCCCTGAGTCGGGTCGTCTCCAGGCGGCGCGAGGCCGCACAGCCCGAGGAGGTCGATCCCGTGGACGAGATCGTCGACGAACCCGTCGTCCCGGCCGAGTCGGCCCAGCCCGTCGCCCCGCAGCCCGCTTCCTCCGCGCCGACGCGTCGGGCCGCGATCGTGGCCGCCCGCCGTCGCCGTCGCACGCTGCTGACCCTGCTCACGTCGCTGGTCCTCGTCGGCGGTCTGGCCGCCTTCTCGGTGGTCTCCCCGGTCTGGGTCGGTCTGCCCGCCCTTCTGGTCGTCGCCTGGCTCGTGGCCTGCCGCGTGCAGGTGCGCGCCGAGCGTGGCATCAGCAGCCCCCGCCGTGAGCGCGCCTCCCTCGCCTCGCGGCTGCCCTCCCTCAAGCGTGCAGCCCAGTCGGCGGCGTCCGACGTCGCCACGCGCTCGTCGCGTCGCGCCACTCCCGAGCGCACCGTCGACGACGAGCACACGATCGTGGTCTCCGGCCAGTTCGAGGACGTCGAGCCCGACCGCAAGCACGTCATGCAGCGCACGGAGCTCCCGGCCGACGCGCTGGAGGAGAAGCTGCAGATCGCGGTTCCGTCGGTGTCCACGTCGGGCACCCCGCTGTGGGACCCGCTCCCGGTCACGCTGCCCACCTACGTGACCAAGCCGCGGGTCGGCCGCACGGTCCGCACCATCGACTTCGACGCTCCGGGCACCTGGACGTCGGGGCACGTCGAGGGCGAGGACGTCGAGCTGCCGGGTGGCCGGACGGCCGGCGAGACGGTCGCGGAGCAGCCGCGGCGGGCGTCCGGCCAGTAGGTCCCGGTGCTCGCCGGGTCGGTGCGGAAGCGCCGGGCCCTGGTGCTAACCTGGATCGACCTGGGGCATTGGCGCAGTTGGTAGCGCGCTTCGTTCGCATCGAAGAGGTCAGGAGTTCGAATCTCCTATGCTCCACTCGGATGAGACAAGGCCCCCGTCACTCGTGACGGGGGCCTTGTTCGTTGCTGCGGGGGCCTTGTCTCATCCGAATAGGGTCTGGTGATTCGGGGAGGAGCGAGCTCTGCGAGCGACGGAGTCTCCTATGCTCCACGCTCGGGGCCTCGTCCCGCGCTGCGAACGGCAGCGCTATCCCCGACGCCCAGACCTGGCGCAGGTCAGGCAGGTGGTCGCGTGGGGATAGGCCTCCTGCCGCGCTCGCTCGACCGGACCCCCGCAGGACTCGCAGGTGGCGTACGTGCCGCCCTCCAGCCGCTGGAGGATGCGCTCCACCTGGGTGAGGAGCTCGCGGTCCCGCGCCTCGGCGAGGACGTCGAGCTCGGTCGCCACGTTGACGTTCGCGTGGTCGACCGAGTCGCCGCACTCCGGACCGGTGCGGCGGTGCTCGCGGAGGCGTGCGGCCAGGTCGTCCTGCTCGAGGAGCATCCGGGCGCGAAGCTCGTCCAGGTCGGCGGGTGTCCAGGTCGTCTCGCTCATGCCGAGGACGTACCCGACTCCGACGTCTCGACGCGTGCAGTCGCCAGCGACTGGCGCGTCCTCTCGACGACGTGGTCGGCCCACCGCTGGGGATCTCCGGCTGCGACCCGTCGTGCGCGGCCTGCCGCCCCTCCGTCCGCCAGGAGCGCGTCGACGTGTGACCGGACCAGGGTGCGGTCGCCCGCCGCCCCGAGCGCGTCGTCGACGGCATCCAGCAGGGCCTCCACCGCCTCGGCAGCGGGGACGGGTGTCCCGTCGACGGGGTGGATGAGCCGACCGGTGACCCCGTCGCGCTGCGCGAGCCAGCGCGCCGTCCGCAGGCGGGCGACGGACCACCCTGGGAGGTCGGGGACCTCCGCGACGGTCGTCACGAGCGAGCGGACCAGACCCGCGAAGGCAACGGCGTCGTCCACGTCGAGCTGCACGTCCATGACCCGGACCTCCACGGTCGGGGTCGCCCGCCCGACCCGGGCGTCGAGGTAGACCATGCCGTCGTCGATCGCCACGCCCGACGCCACGGCGGCCTCCACCTCACGGCGGTAGGTCGCCAGGTCGCCGAACGGCTCCGTGGGCCCTGCCGTCGGCCAGCGGTCCCACTGTCGGGCGCGCCACGACGCGAAGCCGGTATCGGCGCCCTCGCTGAAGGGGGAACCGGCCGACAACGCGGTCACGACGGGCAGCCATGGACCGAGGCGGTCGATCACCCGGACCGCCTCCTCGTCGTCCTCGACGTCGACGTGGACGTGCATCCCGCAGACCGCGACCGCCGGGAAGAGGTCGCAATGCCGGTCGGCCATCCACCGGTAGCGCTCGTGGGGCGTCACGTGCTGCGGGCGGCCCGCCACGGGGGTGGGAGAGGGAAGCAGCGCGGCGCCCACGGCCTGCGCGTCCGCCGCAGCGCGCAACCTGGCCTCGACGACGTGGGCGCGCAGGGTCGCGAGGTCCTGGGCCGGATCGGTCGTCGTCTCGACCTGCTCCAGGAACAGCTCCTGCGTCACGTCCTGCGGGGCGTCGTCGTCCCGGTCGTCGTCGACCTCCTGCACCCCCTCGGACCGGGGTATCGGCCAGGCGGTGCGCGGGTCGACGAGGTACATCTCCTCCTCCACGCCGATGCTGCGGATCGTCATCCGTGGTGCTCCTTCGTCGGGCCATCGGGACCGGTCGGCGTGGGTGCGGGCCCGCCCACGATGCCGGACCCGTGCCCAGGCGGGGTACCCGCGCCGGCGCGTGCGAAGCGCCGGACGCACGATCGTCGCGTGCGGGCCGCCGGTGCGGGTCAGGCGTCGGGGTCGTCGTCGACGTCGACCCCGTCGCGGTCCGCCCACTCCAGGAGCGGGGCGAGGTCGAAGACGGCGTCGTCGATCCCGGCGTGCAGGTCGCCGAGCCGGGCGAAGCGGGGCGGCACGGTCTCGAGGGTGAAGTCGCGCGGATCGACGTCCGGCACCTCGTCCCAGGTGATCGGGGTCGAGACCCGCCCGTCGGGCACGCCGCGCACCGAGTACGCCGCGGCGATGGTGTGGTCGCGGGCGTTCTGGTTGTAGTCGATGAACACCTGCGACGGGTCGCGGTCCTTGCGCCACCAGGTCGTGGTGGCCTCGTCCGTGCGCCGCTCCACCTCCCGTGCGAAGGCCAGGGCCGCGCGCCGGACGTCGGTGAAGCCGTGCTCGGGCGGGATGCGGACGTACACGTGCAGACCGGACCCTCCCGACGTCTTCGGGAAGCCGACGGCACCCAGCTCGTCGAGGACCTCGCGCGCCACGGCTGCGACCCGCTGCACCGTGGCGAAGTCGCACGCCGGGCCGGGGTCCAGGTCGATCCGCCACTCGTCGGGCTTCTCGGGGTCGTCGCGGCGGCTGTTCCAGGGGTGAAACTCGACGGTGGACATCTGCACGGCCCACACCACCGCCGCGAGCTCGGTGACGCACAGCTCGTCCGCGGTCCGGTCGTAGCGCGGGAAGGTCAGACGCACCGTCTCCAGCCACGGCGGAGCACCCCTCGGCACGCGCTTCTGGTGCACCTTGTCGCCCGCGAGGCCCTTGGGGAAGCGGTGCAGCATGCACGGTCGCTCGAACAGCGCGTTGACGATGCCGTCGCCGACGGCGATGTAGTACTCGACGAGGTCGAGCTTGGTCCATCCTCGTTCGGGGAAGTAGACGCGGTCAGGGTTGGAGACGCGCACGAGCCGGTCGTCGACCTCGATCTCGACCGCGTCCGTCACGAACCCAGACTGTCATCGGGTGGGGCGGGGTGCCAGGTGAGGCGGGTGCGCAAGCGCCGACGCCGGCCCGCGCTCACCCGTGTGGCCAGCCGTCGGCGGGATCCGCGACAGGTTGCCGGTACTCGTCCGCGAGCCAGCGGATCGCCTCGGTGTGCGCATGGGCGTCGTCGGAGGCGACCGCCTCGCCCGCCAGGACGACGGACAGGTCGTGGGCGTACGCGCTGGCAGCCGTCATGGCCACACAGGCCTGGGTCGAGACGCCGGCGACCACGAGATGGTCGACGCCGTGTCCCCGCAGCAGCGCGGCCAGCCCGGTACCGAGGAAGGCGTCGTCCCGTCGCTTGAGGACGGAGGTCACCTCCAGGTCCGCGAGCTCGGACACCCGTGACGCGCCCGGCGTCCCCGCCAGCGCGACCGGCTGCCCGTCCTCGCGCATGTTGAGGGCCCAGGTCTCGGGATCCTCGGGCAGCTCGGTCCGCACCTCGACGACCAGGGCGTCAGCGCCCTCGGCCAGGTCGATCCAGCGTCGCACCGCGCGCAGGAGCGCGGGCCTTCGCTCGCGCAGGCCCGGGGCGTCGAGGAAGTCCTCCTGAAGGTCGATGAGCACCAGTGCACTGCGGTGCACATCGGCGTCGTTCGTCGTGCGGTCGTCCCGCGAGGCTGCCGTCGTCTCGTCCACGTCGTCCTCGTACCCCGAGCGGCGTGGCGCATGCCCGTGCAAGGTCCGGGTACTCGTCGGTCGACGGTGTCCGTCGACGAAGGAGCACGCATGACCGCCCGAAGCCTCTGGGAGATCGAGCGCCCCAGCCACGTCCCGCAGTCCCGACCCGCGCCCGGGTCGGCGTACGACGACGTGGTGCTGGGTGGCGGAGTGGTGGGTCTGTCCGTCGCCACCGAGCTGGCCCACCGTGGACGACGGGTGACCGTCGTCGAGGCTCGTCCCGTCATCGGCGGCGGGACGTCGGGACGCTCCACCGGCAAGCTGAGCCTGCTGCAGGGCACGCGTCTGTCGACGATCGAGCGCCACCACGGCAGCAGCGCGGCGGCCGCGTACGTGCAGACCTGCCAGGAGGCTCTCGCGTGGATCGAGCAGGTGCTGGAGCGCTGGGACGTGCCGTTCCAGCGGAGGCCGGCCGTGAGCTGGGCCGCGCACGAGCGCGAGATCGAGGCCACGCGTGCCGAGGACGCGGCTGCGCGACGCGCCGGGCTGGTCACGCGCTGGCAACGCGCCGTCCCGGGCGGTCTTCCGGGGTACGGCGCCGTGGTGCTCGAGGACCAGCTGCAGGTCGACCCCCTGGCCTACACCGCCGCGCTGGCCCAGGAGGCCGTCGACGCCGGGGTCGACGTGCAGGTCGGCCGACGTGCCAGGTCGGTCGGAGGCGGTCAGCATCCCGTCGTGGCCCTGGACGACGGCACCGAGCTCACCGCCGAGCAGGTGGTCGTCGCGACCGGTCTGCCCGTGCTCGACCGGAGCGCAGCGTTCGCCACGACGAAGCCGCACCGCTCCTACATCGTCGCGTTCGAGAGCGACCAGGAGCTCGAGCCGATGGCGGTCTCCGTCGGCTCGCCGTCGTGGACGGTGCGCGGTGCGACGGACGCCGACGGACGTCCGCTCGTCCTGGTCGGTGGGCACGGTCACGCGGTCGGTCGATCCATGCCGGCCGGACGGCACGTGGAGGCACTGCGGGGCTGGGCCGGGGAGCACCTGGACGTCGGACGTGAGGTCGCGGCGTGGTCGGCGCAGGACTACCAGACGCCCGACGAGGTGCCGATCGTCGGACGGACGCGCGGGTCGTCGCGGGTCCACGTGATCACCGGGTTCGGCGGGTGGGGCCTGGTGGCAGGCGTGGGTGCGGCGCGCCGCCTCGCCCGAGCGGTCGCAGAAGGGGACGAGGTTCCGGTCGTGCCTCCGCGCCGGCTCCTGGGCGCTCGCGCCGCAGCAGCGGTCCTCGGATGGAACTCCGAGGTCGGCGCGCACATGACGTCCGGCTGGTTGGGCGCCCTTGGTCGGGCGCCGGTCACGCCCGGTGAGACGCAGGGCGTGGTCACGCGAGGTCGACCGCCCGTCGCCACGTCCGTCGTGGACGGCTGCACCCGGTCGGTCTCCGCCGTGTGCCCGCACCTCGGCGGCATCGTCCGCTGGAACGACGTCGAGGGCTCGTGGGACTGCCCGCTCCACGGGTCACGCTTCGAGGCCGACGGCCGACTCATCGAGGGACCCGCCACGCGTGGTCTCGCCCCGGTCCGCCCGGACGCCGACGAGTCGACGACCTGAGATCAACGGGTGTCGTGGGGCGGGCCGTCCCGCTCCTGGAGGTCCCGCCGGTCCGCGGTCCTGGCCTTGAGGATCGTCACCACCCTCGAGAGACCTGCGGCGAAGATCGCCACGGGCAGCACGGCGTATGCCCAGGGTCGGGGGAGCACGTCCCGGTCCACCAGCACGAGGACGACCACCACGGCGACCACCACGAGCGTGATCGCCGCGATCGTCCACCGCCACCAGCCCTCACCGGTCCCGCTGCCCCCACGCCGCGCAGGCGGGTTGTACCAAGGCCGCTTCATGCTGCCGCTCCAGTCGTCCGGCTCTCGCCCGTCGTCGCTCACACTGTCGTCGCTCACGGTCGCCTCCTCGTCGCGGTTCGTACCAGAGGTACCCGCGACGGTCCCGGCCACGCGTCAGGCGGGTAGGGGACCGGGCCGGTCGGACGGCACGAGTCGTTCGACGGTCTCGGCCACGTAGGCGTCGAGCTCGGCGTCGTCGACGAGGCCGGGGAGGGTGAGCGCATCGACCACCAGCCAGTTGAGGGCCTGGTAGAGCAGACGCACGGTGACGGCGTCGCCCGGCATGTGCCACTGCTCGTGGGTGCTGATGTTGCTCAGCAGGTCGGCCCGTACGCGATCGGTCAGCACGTCGCGGACGCCTTCGCGCCGGGTGGCCTCGAGCCGAAGCTCGAGCAGGGCGAGGAAGCCGGTGCGGTAGTCCACGATCCGGCGCACGGTGTCGACCATCAGCCGGACCAGCAGGTCGCGGTCGCGGGGAGCATCGGCGGGCACCACCACCTGGCTCGCGCCGTCGAGGAGCCGCTCGTAGACGCGCTCCCCGGCCTGGGTGAGCAGGTCGTCGCGGTTGCGGAAGTAGTTCGACGCCGTCCCGGCCGGAGCGTCGGCGCCGGCGTCGACCGCTCGGAACGTCAGGCCACGTGCTCCCTCGGCAGCGAGCGTCTGGATCGCGGCGTCGAGGAGCGCAGCCCGTCGAGCCGGGTTGGATCGTGCCACGTGGGACCACTCCAGTCGTAGTGCTACCGTTGAACCACTACGAACAGAGTACTCAGGGGGACCCCATGCGGAAGCTCGTCTACTACGTCGGCACGTCGCTCGACGGCTACATCGCCGGACCGGAGCACGAGGTCGACTTCTTCGCCCTCTCGGAGAAGATGCTCACCTGGATCTGCGAGCAGTACCCCGAGACCCTGCCGCACGCGTTCCGCGAGTCGCTGGGGCTCGCCGACGCGCCGAACCAGCACTTCGACACGCTGCTGATGGGACTCGGGACCTATCGGCCGGCCCTGGACGTGGGCATCACCCGTCCCTACCCGCACCTGCGCGAGGTCGTGGTCTCCTCGACGCTCGAGGCGCCCGATCCCGCCCTCGAGGTCGTCCGCGGCGACGTCGTCGAGCGGGTCCGGGAGCTGAAGTCGCAGGACGGGCAGGACATCTGGCTGTGCGGGGGCGGGCGGCTCGCCGGGAGCCTGCTGCCGGAGATCGACGAGATCGTCCTCAAGCGGTACCCGGTCGTGGCCGGGTCCGGGCGGCCCGTGGTCGACGGCCCCTTCCGGCCGGCGGCGTTCCGCCCCACGGACTCGGTCGCGTTCGACGACGGGGCTCTGGTCACTTGGTTCGAACGGGCCTGACAGCGGTCAACGCCTGCGGCGCAGCCAGCCGACCAGGCGCCAGAGCAGCCACCCCAGCAGCGCGACGCCGAGCCAGGGGAGCACGGCCCCGAGCGCCTCGACGCCGGCGTTGACGACGGCGACCAACGCGTTCCAGCCCGACTGCAGGCCGCCGACGAAGCCGCCGGGGTCGACCGACTCGGCGCCGTCGCGGGTGACGAGCTCAACCGACAGGGTCGAGAGGTCGACCTGGTCGCGCACCGCGCGCCGCTGGGCCTGGAGCGACTCCAGGTCCGCCTGGCGCTCCGACAGCGCCCGCTCGACGGCCAGCAGCGCCTCTGCGTCGTCCGCGTCGGTGAGGATCTCGAGCAGACGATCGACCGACGTGGTGAGGCTGCGGATGCGGGCGTCGAGATCGGCCACGCGGTCGGTCACGTCCTCGCGCGCGACGTCGAGCCCGGTGACGGTGCCGTAGGTGCGCAGCTGCGCCACCGTGCGGTCGACGGCGTCGGCCGGGACCCGCACCACGAGGGACGCCGACGTCACCCGCCCGCGCGTGCCGGACTCGTCGCTCGTGTACTCGGCCCGCTGGTCGATGCGTCCTCCGGCTCGATCGACCCAGGCAGCCAGGGCGTCCGCCACCTCCGCCGGCGCCGAGACACGCACGGTGGCGCTGCCGGTCGTGACGACCTGGCGCTCGGACTGCTCGACGTCGGGCAGCTCCTGTGCCGTGGCTTCGTCGGTGTCCACCTCGGTGCGGAGGCCTCCCGCGGCGTCCTCGGGCTGCTGGGGTGCAGCGGCGACGTCGGCGCTGCTGTCGGCGCCGGCCGCGTCACCCCCGTCGTCGGGTGCGACGAGGAGGCTGGTCCCGAGGCCGCCGATGACGACGACCACGCACGCGGCGGCCGCGCCCCCCACCACGCGCCGGGCGCGACGGCCGCGACGCGTCACGTCGGCGTCCACCTGGTGCATCACGCCCTGGCGCATCCGGCTGATCCGCTCGTCGCCGAGGCCGTCCAGCTCCTCGTTCCCACGTCCGGTCATGACGTCTCCCTCATCGCGCGCAGGTCGGCGCGGAGCCGGCCGCGCAGTCGGTGCAGACGGTTGCGGACCACGGCGTGGGTCACGCCGAGCTCACGCGCCGCCTGCTCGTAGCTGTGGTCACCGTCGATGCACAGGGCGTACAGCCGCTGGTCCAGCTCGCCGAGGGCCGCGACCGCGGCGTCGATCTCGACCCGAGCCAGCTCGGCCTCCACCGTCGACTCGACGTCGTCCCGGGCGGGGAGGTCCTCGTCGAGCTCCGCAGTGCGGCGTCGCGCCGCCTTGCGGGCCGCGTTCAGGGCCACCTGCCGGGCGGTCACGAGCAGCCACGGCAGCACGGAACCGTCCACCAGCCGGATCGTGCGCGAGCGACGCCACGCGACCACGAAGGTCTCCTGGGTGGCGTCCTCGGCCGCGTCGGCGTCGCGCAGGACGCGGAAGGCCTGCCAGTAGACGGCCCGGACATGCCGGTCGTAGAGCTCGCCGAACGCGTCGCGGTCACCGGTGCTCGCCCGCTGGAGCAGGCCGCCGTCCGTGTCGGCGTCGTCGCCGGTCTCGGACGTGCGGGGCCTGCTCACGGGGGCCTCCTGGCGGGTGGTCACAACCGGTACGTGTCGGTGGACGCCACATCGTCTCACCGTCGAGATCGGGGGGGTGCGGACATGGCGAAGGTCCCTGGCGGACCCTTCCGCGGTCCCGACAGGGTCGGATCGGCGGACCGACCGGACTAGTCCTTCGAGTCGCCGAGGGTCGACCGGCCGTGGGTGATGGCGGGCGGGCGCAGAAGGTGTCGCGCCGCCGTCGTTCGGCGAGGGGTCCGGCGCGCCGTCGAAAAACACTGGAAAATGAGGAAACGCACCGGCTCGGACCACGCCATGTCGTGTGTGTGGTGCGGTGGTGCCCCATCGAACCGGAGTGCTTCACACGGTTTCGTCCATAGTTCGTTGTGACCAGGAAAAGATGGCCCGTAACTTCCAGGACGGCCCGGGACTTTAGGCCTTACCTTCTTCTCAGGGAGCGCCACCAACAGGGGTGGCGGAGCAGTCGGTCACCGGCGGCTCACCATTCTGAGGGAGAACACCATGCACGCATTCAGCACCGTCCTCGCCTTCGTCGCCGGCCTCAAGGACCGCCGCGACGAGAAGGGCGCCACCGCCGTCGAGTACGGCCTGCTCGTGGCACTCATCGCCGCCGTCCTGATCGTCGTGATCGGGTTCCTGGGCGGCGACGTCCGTGACGCCTTCACCGGTGTCGAGACGGCCATCGACGGCCAGGCCGGCGGCTGATCGAGAACCTGGGACGGTGCCGCGAGCTCGGGCTCGCGGCACCGTCTGCTCGATCGTCACGAGCGGCCCTGAGGAACTGAGGCCTCAGCGTCGACTCTCGCCACCCACCGGAGAGGGAGCCCGGAGGGCGGCACAGCAAGCAACAGGGTGAGGGACGGTCCCGCGACGGGGTGCACAGGCATCTCGGGGCGTCCTGTCTGGCGTCCCCACCACCCCTCGCGGTCCGGGGTCATGGACCGTGCGCTTCACGAGAACAGGGAGATCTTCGTGAACAAGCAACTTCTGGCCATCGGTGCAGCCGTGCTGCTGGCCGTGCTCGGGTTCGCTGCCCTCTTCGCCTACGCGAAGGGTGCCGACGACCGGGCCTTCGAGGGGACCGAGCGCACCACGGTGCTGCGGGTCACCCAGGAGGTGGCGACCAAGACGCCGTCCTCCGAGCTGAGTGCGAGCGTCGAGGCCGTCGAGCTGCCCAAGGCAGCCGTCGTGCCCGGTGCCGTCACCGACCTGTCCGAGCTCGAGGGTCTGGTCACGCGTGGCGTGCTCGTGCCCGGGGACCAGCTGACCCCCGCCAAGTTCGCCGAGGCCGGCGACGTCAAGGGTGACGCCGCCGTGCCCAAGGGCATGCAGGAGCTGTCGATTCTGCTCGAGGGCCAGCGGATCGTCGGTGGGGCCCTGGCGGCCGGCGACACGGTCGGCGTGGTCGCCAGCTACAGCGGGAGCAGCGCCATGGCGGTCGACGGCGTGCCGGTGCTCAAGGTCGACGCCGGGGTAGGCGACGGCCAGAGCACGGCCGGCGCCACCGTGACGGTCGCGGTCAAGACCGCCGACGTCACGAAGATCGTCAACGCCATGGAGTTCGGCAAGGTCTGGATCACCAAGCAGAACGAGGACACCGACACCGGTGGCGGTGGCGTCGTCACGTCCGACGAGGTGCTGGACCGATGAGCCTCGTCCTGATCGTCGGCGGCGACGACGAGCTCGCCGCCCGGGTGGAGGCCACCATCGGCCACCAGTGCGTGACGCTCGGTGCCGACGCGTTGCAGGGGGACTCCACGAGCTTCCTGCGCGGCCTCGACCCCACCGTCATCCCCGACGCCATGGTCCTCACGTCCGCGGTGCCGCTCGCTGCGTCGATGGCCCTGGCGCGCGAGGTCGCGGCCGTCCGGCCCGACGTCGACCTGGTGCTGGTCGCGGCGACCGAGAAGGAGATCATGCTCGAGGCGATGCGGTCGGGCATCCGCGACGTGGCTCCGAGCATCGACGACCCGAGCCTGCTGGCCGGACTGCGGGCGCGGCTCGACGCGCGCGCGCCGACGTCGTCGGGAGACCCGCTCAAGCTGGCCCCCAAGACCATGCCCGTCGACTTCCGGTCCCGCACCATGACGGTGCTGTCGCCGAAGGGCGGGGTGGGCAAGACCAGCATCTCGACGAACCTCGCGGTGTCGCTCGCGCAGCAGTCGCCGATGGAGGTCGTGCTGGTCGACCTGGACCTGCAGTTCGGCGACGTCTCGACGGTGCTGGACCTTCGCCCGTCGCACACGCTCGAGGACGCCTTCGGTCCCGGAGCGCACGACAGCCTGCTGCTCAAGACGTACCTGACGGTGCACGACGCCGGCTTCTTCGTCCTCTGCGGCGCCGAGAGCCCGGCCGCGAACGACCACGTCACGGCGGAGCAGGTGAGCGCGCTCGTGCGACAGCTGCAGGAGCAGTTCCGCTACGTGGTCCTGGACACGGCCGCCGGACTCGAGGAGGCGACCCTCGGAGCCCTCGAGGCGAGCGACGACGCGATCCTCGTCTCGACGATGGACATCGCGTGCCTGCGCAGCGTCCGCAAGGAGATCGAGCTGCTGGGCGAGCTGTCGCTGATGCCGCCGTCGCGCCACGTCGTGCTCAACTTCGCCGACAAGCAGTCGGGCCTGAAGGTCAAGGACGTGGAGGCGCTGCTCGGTGTGCCGGTCGACCTGGTGCTGCCGCGCGCCAAGGAGGTGCCGGTCGCGTCGAACAAGGGCGTGCCACTCGTCGTCACCAGCAAGTCGAACCCCTTCGCCAAGGCGGTCAAGTCGCTGTCGAAGAAGATCTACGACCGTGCGCGCGCCACCGAGGGCAAGCAGGGCCACAAGCGGCTGGAGGTGGCGTGACCATGCGGCTGAGCGACCGCCTCGCGAGTGCGCGCGAGACGAGCACCTTCTCCTCGTCCGTGGTCGAGGAGGAGCTGGAGGAGGTCGAGGCCACCGGTGCTCTCGGTGACGCCTACGCGACCATGAAGGCCCGCGCGTCCGAGGCGCTGCTCGACCGGATCGGGGCGCGCATCAACGACCCGAGCCTGACCGAGGAGCAGCTGCACACCTTCGTGCGCGAGGAGCTCACCGCCGTCATCGAGGGTGACCAGCAGCTGCTGCTGAGCTCCGACGAGCGACGTCGGCTGGTCCGCGACGTCGAGGACGACGCGATCGGGCTCGGACCGCTGGAGCGCATGCTCGAGGACGAGTCCATCACCGAGATCATGGTCAACCGCTTCGACCAGGTGTACGTGGAGCGTCGCGGCCGGCTGACCCAGGTCGCCACCCGCTTCGCCTCCGAGGAGCACCTGCGTCGCGTGATCGAGCGCATCGTCAGCAAGGTCGGTCGGCGCATCGACGAGTCGTCGCCGCTCGTGGACGCGCGGCTCTCGGACGGGTCCCGCGTGAACGCCGTCATCCCGCCGCTGGCCGTCGACGGCTCGTCGCTGACGATCCGCAAGTTCAGCAAGGACCCGTTCACGGTCAGCGACCTCATCGGCTTCGGCAGCATGACCGAGCAGATGGCCCAGCTCCTGCACGCCTGCGTGCAGGCCAAGCTCAACATCCTGGTCAGCGGCGGCACCGGCACCGGCAAGACGACGCTGCTGAACGTCCTCAGCCGGTTCATCCCGGCGGGGGAGCGGATCGTCACGATCGAGGACGCCGTCGAGCTCAACCTCCAGCAGCCGCACGTGGTGCGCATGGAGGCGCGGCCGGCCAACATCGAGGGCAGCGGCGAGGTGACGATCCGTGACCTGGTGCGCAACTCGCTGCGCATGCGTCCGGACCGCATCGTCGTCGGCGAGTGTCGTGGCGGCGAGGCGCTCGACATGCTCCAGGCCATGAACACGGGCCACGACGGCTCCCTCTCCACGCTGCACGCCAACTCGCCCCGCGACGCCATGTCGCGGCTCGAGACGCTGGTGCTCATGGCGGGCATGGACCTGCCCCTGCGGGCGATCCGCGAGCAGGCCGCCAGCGCGGTCGACCTCATCGTGCAGATCCAACGACTGCGCGACGGGACGCGCCGCGTCGTGAACGTGACCGAGGTGCTCGGCATGGAGGGTGACACCGTCGTGCTGCAGGACGTGTTCACGTTCGACTTCGCCGCCGGGGTCGACGAGCACGGGAAGTTCCGAGGCCACGCCATCCCGACCGGGATCCGGCCACGGTTCAGCGAGCGCTTCGAGGACCACGGCATCGCGTTCGACCTGGAGAACCTGGTCCGTCAGGCGAGGGTGGGGTGACCCGATGCTGATCATCGGAGCGGTCCTCGTGCTCGCCGCGGTCTTCTGCGGCTACCTGGCCGTGGTCGGGATGCCGGAGACGCGAGGCACGCGTGGCCGGGTGGCCCAGTACGCCGTGCTCGAGCGCAAGCCGCTGCTCAGGCGGATGAACGACGGTGCCGTCTCGACGGTGGAAGGGGTGCTGAGCCGTCGAGGCTGGCGGCCGTTCACCTCCGACGAGCTCGAGCTGGCCGGCATGAGGTCGTCGGTCGCCGCGCTCGTCGTGCTCGTCCTCGCCCTCGGTGGAGGGACCTTCTTCGGGCTGGTGGCCCTGCAGCAGCCGGTGCTGCTCTCCTTCGTGGCCTCGCTGCTGGTGCCCGTCGTGGCCAAGGTGGTGGTGCGCGCCAAGGTGGGTCGGCGACGCAAGCGGTTCGCCGGACAGCTCGGCTCGCTGCTGCAGATGATGGCGTCCTCGCTGCGGGCCGGCCAGAGCCTGCCCACGGCCATGGACGCGGCGTCGCGCGACGCGGACTCGCCGATGGCCGAGGAGCTGACGCGGGTCGTCAACGAGTACCGCATCGGCCGTGACCTGGTGGACGCGATGGAGCAGGTCGCCGACCGGATGGAGTCCGACGACTTCCGCTGGATCGCCCAGGCCATCGAGGCCCAGCGCGAGACCGGCGGCAACCTGAACGAGATCCTCGACCAGGTGGCCGAGACCATCCGCGAGCGGCACCACATCCGCGAGCAGGTGATGGCGCTGTCGGCCGAGGGCCGGATCTCGGCCTACGTGCTGATGGCCCTGCCGATCGGCATCGGGATCTACTACTCGATGGTCGCGGCCGACCGCATGGGGGTCTTCATCGACTCGGGCATCGGCAAGCTCATCATGCTCGGCTGCGGCGTCATGTACGTGCTGGGTGGCTTCTGGATGCGGTCCATCGTGCGGATCGAGTTCTGACATGGTCCTGCTCGCAGCACTGCTCCTGCTCATGGCCCTCGGGCTGGCCCTCGTCGGCGCCGGCGTGGTGGCCGCGCCCGGAGGCGGAGCCGTCCGCAAGCGGGTCAAGACCATGACCCGCGTCCCCGACAGCGTGGCCGACAGCGGCGTGCAGAAGGTCGACGAGACGCGCGCCGACCTGTGGGAGCGCTTCACGCCGAGCACCCTGCTCAAGCGGCTCGAGCGCAATATGGTGCTGGCCGGCCACCCCGAGGGGTGGACGCGTGAGCGGGTGGTGCTCATGAAGCCCGCCGGCGCGCTCTTCGGGCTGCTCTTCGGGTCGATGCTCCTGAGCCGGTTCGACCACCCGCTGATGCCGCTGGCGGCGGCCGGGTCCGTGGTTCTGTGCTACTTCGTCCCGGACCTGCTCGTGTACAACTACGCGGTCAAGCGCCAGGAGGACATCCAGAAGGCCCTGCCCGACCTGCTCGACCAGATCGTCATCTCGCTCGAGGCCGGCGTCGGCTTCGAGGCGGCGCTGGCCAAGGCCGGCGAGCGCGGCAGTGGTCCGCTCAACGACGAGCTCGTGCGGCTGATGCAGGACATGAGCCTGGGCATGTCGCGCAAGGAGGCCTACCTGTCGCTCGCCGACCGGACGTCGGTCGACGAGCTGCGCGCCTTCTGCAAGGCCGTGGTGCAGGCCGAGGAGTTCGGCGTCTCGATCGCGAGCGTCGTGCGCAGCCAGGCCAAGGAGATGCGGCTGAGCCGGCGCCGTCGGGCGGAGGCCAAGGCGCAGCAGGTCCCGGTCAAGATCCTGATCCCGCTCATGACCTGCATCCTGCCGGTGCTGTTCGCGATCGTGCTGGGCCCGGCCATCGTCTACGCCTACGCCGTCAACTGACCACTCGGATCACAACTGAACACGCCGGCTCCCGCCGGCCCACAAGCTCCCCGGACCGCGGTTTCCCTGTTGCCCCGGTCCGGGGCCTCAGCGGGCCGTCCCCGACTCCCGTCGGGGGCGGCTCGCTCTGATCTCCCCGCTTGTCGTCGGGGCGCGTCCACCGGCGAGATGTGACGCCCACCACTTGACAAGAGCTAAGGGGTTGTCAAGCGGCTTGACAGTTAGTACCTTTCTGTCAAGTGATCCGCGCCGCACCCCGCAGCGTCGCGACCGGCAGCAGGAGGTACATCATGACGATCTCGGCCACCGTCGACGGCCGCACCGTCGAGTGGAACGACAGGAAGCGCCATCTGTGGATCATGGGCGCGATCATCCCGCTCATCCCGCTCACCATGTGGGGCATGTACGCCGCCACCGGGTGGAGCGGCGTGTGGTTCTTCGGACCGTTCTTCGTGTTCGTCCTCATCCCGCTCTTCGACCTGATGGCCGGGCTCGACCCGAACAACCCGCCGGACGAGCTCATCGAGGCGCTGGAGGAGGACCGCTACTACCGCTGGGTCACCTACGCGTTCATCCCGCTCCAGCTCGTCGGCTTCATCTGGGGCGCCTACCTGCTCGGCGGCGGCACGCTGCCCGGCATCCCCGACCCGCTGAGCGTCCTCGAGAGGATCGGGCTGGCCACGGGCCTCGGCATGGTCGCCGGCATCGGGATCAACACCGCCCACGAGCTGGGCCACAAGAAGGAGGAGCACGAGCGCTGGTTCGCCCGCATCGCCCTCGCGCAGACCTTCTACGGCCACTTCTACATCGAGCACAACCGGGGCCACCACGTGCGGGTCGCCACCCCCGAGGACCCCGCCAGCAGCCGGCTGGGCGAGACGGTCTGGGAGTTCATGCCGCGCACCGTCCTGGGCAGCCTGAAGAGCGCATGGTCGCTGGAGAAGAAGCGCTTCGCCCGGCTCGGCAAGAGCCCGTTCAGCCTGAGGAACGACGTCATCAACGCCTGGGCGTTCAGCGTGGTGCTGTGGGGCGCGCTGACCGTCGCCTTCGGCCCCGAGATCCTGCCCTACCTCGTGCTCCAGGCCATCCTGGGCATCTGGCTGCTCGAGTCGGTCAACTTCCTCGAGCACTACGGCATGAAGCGTCGGAAGCTGGAGTCCGGCCGCTACGAGCGGGTCAACCCGTCGCACAGCTGGAACAGCAACAACATCGGCACCAACGTGCTGCTCTACCACCTGCAGCGGCACAGCGACCACCACGCCAACCCGACGCGTCGCTACCAGGCCCTGCGCGACTTCAAGCAGGCTCCCGTGCTGCCCACCGGGTACGCCGGCATGATCGTCGCGACGTGGATCCCGGCCGTGTGGCGCCGGGTCATGGACGAGCGCGTGCTGTCGCACTACGACGGCGACGTGAACCAGGCGAACCTGCATCCGCGCATGGCGGACCGGTACCGGGCGCGCTACGGTTCCGCGACCGCCACCGATCTCGAGGGAGCCGCCTGACATGGCCCGCTTCATCTGCCCGAACTGCGAGTACGTGTACGACGAGACCGTCGGCGACCCCCGTGAGGGGTGGCCGCCCGGCACGGCGTTCGACGACGTCGACGCCGACTGGACGTGCCCCGACTGCGGCGTGCGCGAGCAGGTCGACTTCGTGCCCGAGGCCGAGTTCACCGGCAACGACCAGGACGGCGACATCATCAGTGCGGAGACGCGGGCCGCACGGGCCCGCGAGCAGGCGGAGCAAGACCGGATGGGACAAGCACAGCGAGGAGCGCAGCAGTGAAGGTGTGGGAGTGCCAGCAGTGCGGATTCATCTACGACGAGGCCCAGGGCTGGGAGGAGGAGGGCTTCCCGCCGGGCACGAAGTGGGAGGACATCCCCGACGACTGGACCTGCCCGGACTGCGGCGCGGCCAAGGCCGACTTCACGATGACGCAGGTCGGCTGAGTCGATGACCGTGACCACGGACCGCTTCGTGATCGTCGGCGCCGGCATCGCGGGCGTCAGCGCGGCCGGCGCAGCGCGCCTGGCCGGTTTCGAGGGCGAGATCGTCCTGATCGGCGACGAGCCGGAGCTGCCCTACCGTCGGCCCCCGGTCTCGAAGGAGGTCGTGCGGGGCGAGAAGGGTGCTGACGACATCCGCATCCGCAAGGCGGAGTGGTACGAGCAGCAGCGCATCGACCTCCGCACGGACCAGGCGGTCGCGTCCGTCTCCGTGGAGGACCACGAGGTCACGCTGGCCTCGGGCGAGGTGATCGGCTACGGGAGCCTCCTGCTCGCCACCGGCGGCTCGGCGCGCACGCTCGACGCCGTCACCACCGAGGCGGGCGCCGCCGGCGTGCGGACGCTGCGGTCCCTCGCCGACGTCGACGGCATCGTCTCCGCCCTCGGGCCCGGCCGGCCCGTCGTGGTCGTCGGTGCCGGGCTGATCGGGTCCGAGATCGCCGCCAGCGCACGGGAGCGAGGTGCGGAGGTGACCCTTCTCGAGGCCGCTGCGTCGCCGCTGTCGCACCTGCTGCCGCCGGCGCTCGGCGACTTCTACGCCGCGCTCCACGCCGAGCAGGGGACCCACCTGCACTGCGGGGTGGAGATCACCTCCATCGACGCCGGCACCGGGGACGCCGCCGGGCACACCGTCGTGACCGCCGCCGACGGCCGTGCGTGGTCCGCGCCCGTCGTGGTGGTCGCCGTCGGCATGGCGCCGAACAGCCGGCTCGCCGTCGAGGCCGGCATCGAGGTCGAGGGCGGTGCGATCGTCGTCGACGACCACGGCCGCACGAACGCCCCCGACGTGTACGCCGCCGGCGACGTCGCCCTGCTCCCGAGCGGGGTGCTCGGCGGGATGCACCGCGTGGAGCACTGGCAGGGAGCGCAGAACCACGGCGCTGCGGTCGGCAAGGTCGTGGCCGGCCAGGACCTGGCCTTCGACGAGGTCCCGTGGTGCTGGTCCGACCAGTACGGGCACACGCTGCAGGTGACGGGCTGGCCGGCTGCTGGCCACGACGTCGCCCTGCGCGGCTCGCTCGAGGCCCGCGACTTCACCGCGTTCTACCTCGACGGCGGCGTGCTGCGCGGTGCCGTGGCGCTCGGCCGCCCGGCCGACGTGCGGCTCGCGCGCCGGTGGATCGCCGAGGGCGCGCGGCCCGAGCCCGGGCTGCTCGTCGAGTCCGACGATCTCGCGGAGGCACTCACCGAGGTACCGGCGTGACCGTCGCCGCCGACCTTGGCGCAGCGACGTACGGTGCCGTCGTGCCCTCCATGCGCGAACGCCTCCTCGACGCGGCCCAGCAGGTCGTCGAGTCCGAGGGGTGGAGCGCGATCACGATGTCGCGGATCGCCCGGCTGGCCGGGGTGAGTCGTCAGACCGTGCACAACGAGCTCGGCACCAAGCACGCCCTGGCGCAGGCGCTGGCGCTGCGCGAGCTGGACCGCTTCCTCGCCGTCGTGCGCGACCGCCTGCGGGAGGCCGACGACATCGTGTCCGGCGTCCGGGCGGCCTGCCGGGGCGCCCTCGAGCTGGGGGAGCGCAGCGTCCTCGTCCGCACGATCGTCACGTCGGTCCCCTCGGAGCAGGACGGCGACCTGCTGGCGATCCTCACCACCGAGTCCGGCGAGATCGTGGAGGCGGCGTCGGCCGTGGTCAAGGCCGAGCTGGTCGACCAGTTCTCGCCGCTGCCGTTCGCCGACGCCGAGCTCGACGTGGCCGTCGAGGTGGTGGTGCGGCTCGTGCTCTCGTCGATCACGCGACCGTCGAAGCCGGCCCGCGAGGCGGCCGACGAGGTGGCCTGGATGCTGGGTCTGGCCATCGCCGGGCGCGAGGCGTCGGGCTCGGCGGTGGCTGCTCCTGGCTCCGGGGCCTAGATCCAGCGGCTGAACCACATCCGGCGGTACCAGGCGTCGTAGGAGATCAGCGCGTCGGTCCAGATCGGCTGGAAGAACCAGAAGAGGACCACGGTGGCCACCACGAGCAGGCCCACCACCAGCCCCACGGCGTAGCGCTGACGCGCCGTGGTGGCCGCGCGCCGCGCCTCGTCGACCAGCAGGCAGACGGCGACGATCATGAACGGGAGCACGACCACGGCGTAGAAGCTGAAGATCGGTCGGTCGGTGCTGAGGAACCAGGGCAGCCATCCTGCGGCGACGCCGACCACCGGCACCGCCCAGCGACCGTCGCGGGTCCGGAACCACGCCACGACCGAGGCGATCACCGCGAGGGACCCGGTCCACCACACGGCGGGGTTCCCGAGGGCGGTCACCACGCGCATGCACGACGAGTCGGCCGGAGCGCCGCAGGTGGCGGCGGGCAGGTCGTTCTGCGCGTCGAAGGCCACCGGCCGCTCGAGCACGAGCCAGCCGAGCGGGTTCGAGGCGTAGGGGTGCGTCTTGCCCGCGAGGTAGTCGCCGGTGTGGAAGTCGAACAGCATCACGTGGAAGTGCCAGAGCGACCGGAAGGCGTCGGTGACCGCGCCGAGCGCGCCGGGGGTGGGCGAGGCGACGTAGGTGCCCCACGACGGATCGCCCAGGCCGTAGCGCTCGGCGTACAGCTCGTGGTGCAGCAGGAACCCGGTCCACGACACGAGGTAGACCACGAGGGTCACGCCGACGATCGTCACGAAGGCCGGCAGCCCGGTGACCAGGGTCGTGCGGATCCAGCCGAAGCGTGGTCCCGACGACCCGGTCTCACGTGCGTGGCTGCGTCGGGCCAGCACCTCCCACACCACGACGACGAGGCCGAACGCGGCGAGTGCGTAGAGACCGCTCCACTTCGTGGCCGTCGCCATGCCGAAGCACAGTCCGGCGGCGAGCTGCCAGGGTCGCCAGGGCCGGTGGCGGTCGAGCCGTGCGCGGACGGCGTCGCGGTCTGCGACGAGGCAGGCCACGGCGGCGACCACCCAGAAGGCGAGGAACACGTCGAGCAGGGCGGTGCGCGACATCACGAGGTGCATGCCGTCGAGGCACAGGAGCAGCCCGGCCAGGCAGCCCACCCACGTCGACCCGGTGAGCCGGCGCACGAGCCGGGCCAGCACCAGGACGGTGAGGGCACCGACGACGGCGGCCGAGACGCGCCACCCGAAGGAGTCCATGCCGAACAGCTGCTCACCGAGCGCGATGAGCCACTTCCCACCGTCGGGATGGGCGATGTAGGCGGGTTGGCCGGTCATCAGGTCCGCGAGGTCGCCCGCCACGATCTTGTCGTTGGCGTCCTCGACGAAGTCCTGCACGTAGCCGTGCTGCAGCAGCGAGTACGCGTCCTTGGCGTAGTAGGTCTCGTCGAAGACCAGCAGGTTGGGCCGTCCGAGGTGCCACAGCCGCAGCACCAGCGCGAGCACCGCCACGGACAGCGGGCCCACCCACCCCACGACGCGCTCCCGCTCCCACCCTCGCACCCGCCCATCCTGCCAGCCCCCACGAGCGGTGACTTCTCCACCGAATGGCGTGTTCGGATGGCGAGCGGTGAGAATTCCACCGTCTCAGCGCTGACACGGTGGAATCCTCACCGCTCGGCGGGCTCGATGCCGTCGAAACCCTTCAGGCGGACCAGTGGCTCGGCGGTCAGTGCCTCCCACAGGTCGCCGAACACGGGCGGGGGACCCTCGTAGCCGGCCCGCACCATCGCGCGGTGGACCTCGAGAACGGTGGTCCGCGGCTGGGTCAGCATCCTCGTCGTCACCTGCACGTAGTGCCAGGAACCGTCGCGCAGGCCGCCGTAGCGGTGGATGTCTCGCTGGAACTGCTGCGTGCTCAGGGCGTGCTGCCGACCTTCGAACTCGACGACCAGCCGGATCGACCGGTAGACCAGGTCGCCGCGGGCGAGGAATCGACCGCAGCGGTCGTGGACGTCGGCGTTCACCTCGGGGACGGGCAGCCCGGCAGCGACCAGGAGGCACCGCAGGTGGCTCTCCGGGAGACTCGCTGCTCGTCCGTCGACCATCGGCAGCCACTCCTCGACGCGACCGCTCGCGGCGCGCCAGTGCTGGTCTCGCAGAAGCTCACGGAGCAGGTCGAGCCGCAGGTGACCCCGATGGAGGAGCCAGTCGGCCACCTGGACGATCTCCAGCGGGGTGAGCTCGGCCGCGGCCATCAGGAAGGCGCCCTCGACGTCGACCGATCCCTCCCGGTGGGGTGGCATGCGGGAGGTGCGGTGGACGAAGATCCGCTGGTACCGGAGGTGGTGGTCGCGAGCCAGCGTGAAGCGGAGTGGCACGAGGTCGTCGAACTCCAGTCCGAGCGGCACCAGCCGGGTCAGGTGGCTGAGACAGGCGTCGTCGGGAAGAGCCAGACGAGCCGCAGCGATGAGAGCGGTGGCGTCGAGGACCGTGTCGCGGTGCCGGTAGACCCGCGGGAACTCCTCGACGAAGCGCCTGTGCTCGAGCATGCGAGCGGTGACGCCGGCGGCCATGGCTTCGTCGCGGTGGAAAGCACGTCCGACGAGGGTGTCCGGAAGGGGGATGGGGCGGCGCATTCCTCCATCCGACTCGGCTGGAGGGCAGGAGGCGAGGGGCCCCGGCGAGCCTGTGGAGAACGTCAGTCGTCGTCCTCGTTGCCCCTGTGGACACGCTCGAGCGGTGCGGATTCCACCGTCTCAGCGCTGAGACGGTGGAATCCGCACCCGCCGCGGCAGGCATGCCCCATTCGGTGGAGAAGTCACCGCTCGGGGGTGGGAGGATGGGGGGATGCTGATCCTCGCGGCGACTCCCATCGGGCGGGCGGACGACGCGTCGCCGAGGCTCGTCGCTGCGCTCGGGTCGGCCGACGTCGTGGCGGCGGAGGACACCCGACGTCTGCGCAGGCTCGCGGCCGACCTCGGTGCGACGGTCGGTGGGCGGATCGTCTCCTACTTCGAGGGCAACGAGCGCGAGCGCACCCCCGAGCTGGTGGAGCACCTCCAGGACGGGCTCGACGTGCTGCTCGTGACCGACGCCGGCATGCCGAGCGTGTCCGACCCGGGCTACCGGCTGGTGGTCGCGGCGCTCGAGGCCGACGTCGACGTGCACGCCATCCCCGGCCCCTCGGCGGTGCTCACGGCCCTCGCGGTCAGCGGGCTGCCGGTCGACCGCTTCTGCTTCGAGGGGTTCCCGCCGCGCAAGGCCGGCGAGCGCGACCGCGCCTTCGCCGCACTCTCCACCGAGCCCCGCACCATGGTGTTCTTCGAGTCGCCGCACCGCACCCGTGCCACGCTCGCCGCCCTGGCCGCGGCCCTCGGTGACGACCGTCCCGCCGCCGTGTGCCGCGAGCTGACCAAGACCTACGAGGAGGTCGCGCGTGGCACGCTCGCCGAGCTGGTGGCCTGGGTCGACGAGCAGGAGCACGGCGTCCGCGGCGAGGTCACGCTCGTGGTGGCCGGCCACGTGGCCGTCGCCGCCGACCTCGACGACGACGCCCTCCGGTCCCTGGTCGCCGCCGCCGAGTCCACCGGGCTCAGCCGCAAGGACGCCGTCGCCCAGGTGGTCGCCGACACCGGCGTGCGCAAGCGCGTGGTCTACGACGCCGCCCACGCACGCTGACAAGCGGCCGACCGGCCCAGCCCCGACCGACGCCCCACGACCCCCGCCTGTTCGACGCAGCGCCGGACGTCCGGGCCGCGGTCACTAGGATCGTGGCGTGTCCTACTACGTCACCACGCCGATCTACTACGTCAACGACGCGCCGCACATCGGCCACGGCTACACGACGGTCATCGGCGACATCCTCACCCGCTGGCACCGGCAGCGTGGCGAGGACGTCTGGTACCTGACGGGCACCGACGAGCACGGCCTCAAGGTGCTCCGCAAGGCCGAGCAGAACGGCGTCACGCCGCAGGAGTGGACCGACCGGCTGGTCGAGACGGAGTGGAAGCCGCTGCTCGAGACGCTCGACATCGCCAACGACGACTTCATCCGCACCAGCGAGGCGCGCCACGAGGCGGGGTCGCAGGCGTTCTGGCAGGACCTCTACGACCGCGGCGAGGTCTACAAGGGCGAGTTCACCGGCTGGTACTCCGTGGGGTCGGAGGAGTTCGTGGCCGAGGACGACGTCGCCGACGGCGAGGGCGACGACGAGGGCCACAAGGTCTCCGCGCTCGACGGCTCCCGGGTGGAGCACATGACCGAGGAGAACTACTTCTTCCCGCTCAGCAAGTACGCCGACCGCCTGCTCGAGCTCTACGAGAGCAACCCCGACTTCATCCAGCCCGAGTCGGCGCGCAACGAGGTCGTCTCGTTCGTGCGCCGCGGGCTCAAGGACCTCTCCATCAGCCGGTCCACGTTCGACTGGGGCATCAAGGTCCCGTGGGACCACTCGCACGTCATGTACGTGTGGATCGAGGCGCTCCTCAACTACGTGACGGCGGCGGGCTACGGCGTCGACGACGAGCGCTTCGGCGAGCTCTGGCCGGCCGACGTGCACCTCGTCGGCAAGGACATCGCCCGGTTCCACGCGGTCATCTGGCCGGCCATGCTCATGGCCGCAGGCCGCCCGGTGCCGCACCGCGTGTTCGCCCACGGCTGGCTGCTGGTCGGCGGGCAGAAGATGAGCAAGAGCAAGGCCAACGGCATCCGTCCCGACGAGCTGGTCGACGTGTTCGGATCCGACGCCTACCGCTACTACTTCGCGCGGGCGCTCACGTTCGGCGCCGACGGCTCGATCTCCTGGGAGGACATGCGGGCCCGGTACCACGCCGAGCTGGCCAACGGCTTCGGCAACCTGGCCTCGCGGGTGGCCGCCATGATCGGCAAGTACTTCGACGGCGCGCTGCCCGCCGCCGGCCCGCACGGCCCGGCCGAGGACGCCCTCGTCGCGCTGGTCGAGGAGTCCGTGCTCGAGGCCGACCGCGCGATCGACCGGATCGCCCCGCAGGACGCCCTCGCCCAGGTGTGGCGGATCGTCGAGGCGCTCAACGGCTACCTCACCGATCAGGCGCCGTGGCAGGTGGCCAAGGACGAGTCGCAGAAGGAGCGGCTCGCGACCATCCTGGTCACCGCGGCCGAGGGCCTGCGCGTGCTGGCCGTGCTGCTCAACCCCGTCATGCCGAAGGCGTCGGCGTCGCTGTGGGAGTCCCTGGGCGCCGAGCCGGCGCTGGGGGCGCTGGCCGACCAGCGCATCTCCGCGGCGGCGGCCTGGGGCCGGCTGCCCGAGGGCTCGGTGATCACGAAGGTCCCGAGCCTGTTCCCACGCATCGAGGACGCCGAGTGACCGACGCGGGCTCGGCCCGCTGGCCCTGGCCGGACGCACCGGAGCCGCTGCCGTCGCCGGTGGTCGACAACCACTGCCACCTCGACCACCGGATCAAGGGTGGCCTCGTCATCGACGTCGACGACGCTCTCGACCGTGCTGCCGCGGTCAACGTGAACCGCATCGTGCAGGTCGGCTGCGACCTCGAGGGGTCCCGGTGGGCGGTCGAGACGGCCCGGGCCCACCCGGCCGTCGTCGCCGCCGTGGCCCTGCACCCCAACGAGGCGCCGCTGCTCGACGCCGACGGCACGCTCGACGCGGCCCTGGCCGAGATCGACGCGCTCGCGCAGGACCCGCAGGTGCGGGCGGTGGGGGAGACCGGGCTCGACTACTTCCGCACCGGGCCCGACGGTCGCGACGCGCAGCACCGCTCGTTCCGTGCCCACGTGGCCATGGCGAAGCGCCACGACCGCACGCTCGTCATCCACGACCGCGACGCCCACGACGACGTGCTCGCGCTCCTGGACGACGAGGGCGTGCCCGAGCGCACGGTCATGCACTGCTTCTCCGGTGACGCCGACGTCGCCCGTCGGTGCCTCGACCGCGGCGCGTACCTGTCGTTCTCGGGCACCGTCACGTTCAAGAACGCCGAGCCGCTGCGCGAGGCGCTCGCGATCACGCCGACGGATCGGATCCTCGTCGAGACCGATGCGCCGTTCCTCACACCGATGCCGCACCGCGGGCGCCCGAACGCCTCGTTCCTCGTCCCGTTGACGGTGCGTTTCATGGCTGAGTTCCTGGGCCGATCCGTCGACGACCTCTGCCGGGCCATCGACGAGAACACCGACCGCGCGTTCGGAGGATCCTGGCAGCAGCACGGCTCCGCTGTTTGACGGCACGGGCCTCCTGTCGCAGGGTGGTGAGGCTGCCCATCTCCAGCCGTCCCTGTCCCCGACCAGAGGAAAGCAGTGCGTCACCCTTTCTCGAAGTCCCCCCAGACCCCCCAGACCGGCTCCTCGGCCACCCCCGCGGCGACGCCCTCCCGCAGTCGCCACCGCCAGACGAAGAAGCGTGTCGTCATCGCGCTCAACCTGGCCGTGCTGCTCGTCATCGGCGCCGGTGTCGCCGCCTACGGCACGCTCGGCAAGACCGTCACGCTGGACGTCGACGGCCGCAAGGACACCGTCCGCACGTTCGGCGCCTCCGTCGGGTCGCTGCTGAAGAGCCAGGACGTCCGGACCACCGACGCCGCGGTCAACGCCGAGCCGACCGCCTCGGTGTCCGACGGCGACACGATCAAGGTCCGCTACGCCAAGGACGTCGTGCTGGCCGTCGACGGCACGGTGAAGCGCGAGACCGTGCACGCCGCCACCGTCGGCGACGTCCTCGACGAGCTCGACGTGGACCCCGCCCCGGGAGCCGACGTCAGCGCCGACCGCGACACCCGGCTCGACGACACGGGCTCGCAGGTCGTCGTGTCCAACCCCAAGAAGCTCACGGTCTCCGTGGACGGTGACGACCGCTCGGTCACCAGCGCAGCCCCGACGGCCGAGGGCGTGCTCGAGGAGGCCGGCGTGCGGCTCGACCAGAACGACGAGGTCACGGCCGGCGACGCGATCGGTCGCGCCGCCCTGGTGAAGCCGGGCGACGACGTCGAGGTCGTGCGCATCGAGATGGTCGACACCACCGAGAAGCTCGAGCGCGACCTGAAGGTCGAGTACCGCGACGACGACTCCCTCGAGAAGGGCACCGAGAAGGTCCTGGAGGAGGGGAGCCCCAGCGAGGTCCAGCAGCAGGTGCTGCTCACGAAGGCCGACGGCAAGGTCCGCCACCGCCTGGTGCTCACCTCGAGGACGCTCGAGAAGGGCGCGCCGCGCGTCGTGGCGCGTGGCACCGCCGAGGCCCCGTCCGTCGAGGACGGCAGCGTGTGGGACCGCATCGCGAAGTGCGAGTCCGGCGGCAACTGGAGCATCAACACCGGCAACGGCTACTACGGCGGTCTGCAGTTCTCGGCGGCCACCTGGCGCAGCGTCGGCGGGCCCGGCCTGCCGCACGAGCACAGTCGCGAGGTGCAGATCAAGTACGCCAAGATCCTGCAGCAGCGGTCCGGCTGGGGCCAGTGGTCCTGCGCCGCGAAGGTCGGTGTCGGCTGAGCGGCCCGGCGCTCCCGCCGTCGTCGTCGCGCCCGCCCTCGTTGCTGGGCGCGACCGAGGTGCGTCGGATCGCTGACGCGATCGGCCTGCGCCCCACGAAGCAACGTGGCCAGAACTTCGTGGTCGACGCCAACACCGTCCGGCGCATCGTCCGCACCTCCGGGGTCGGTCCCGACGACGTCGTCGTCGAGGTCGGCCCCGGACTGGGTTCGTTGACGCTCGAGCTGCTGGGCGTGGCCAGCCAGGTGGTGGCCGTCGAGATCGACCTGGTCCTCGCAGGACGACTGCCGATCACCGTGGCCGAGCACGCGTTCGACCACGCCGACCGGCTCCACCTCGTGCAGGCCGACGCCATGCGCGTGGAGGAGCTGCCGGGCCCGGCGCCAACGGCGCTCGTGGCCAACCTGCCGTACAACGTGTCGGTGCCGGTGCTGCTGCACCTGCTCGAGCGCTTCGACTCGATCGAGTCCGTGCTGGTGATGGTGCAGGCCGAGGTGGCACATCGGCTCGCCGCCGGCCCCGGGTCCCGCACGTACGGGGTGCCGAGCGTCAAGGCGTCCTGGTACTGCGACGTCGCCCTGGCCGGCACCATCGGACGCCAGGTGTTCTGGCCCGTCCCGAACGTCGACTCGGCCCTCGTGTCCCTGCGTCGCAGGCCCACGCCCGGCGACGAGACCCTGCGCCGCGCGACCTTCCGGGTCGTCGACGCCGCGTTCGCCCAGCGCCGCAAGACGCTCCGCGCGGCCCTCTCGGGACTGGTCGGCTCGGGAGCGGCCGCGGAGGAGGCGCTGCGGGCCGCAGGCGTCGACCCGCAGGCACGTGGGGAGCAGCTCGACGTCACGGACTTCGCCCGCATCGCGACGGTCCTCGGCTGAGCCCTCGACCGGTGGGCCCGTTGCCACGGCGCCGCGCTCGGCCCGTCTGTAGGTTGGGGCGGTGACTTCCGTCAGCGTGCGCGTGCCCGCCAAGATCAACCTGTGTCTCGGCGTCGGGCCCGTGCGCGAGGACGGCTTCCACCCGCTCGCGACGGTGTACCAGGCCGTCGACCTGCACGACGAGCTGCGCGCCACCGTGGTCGACTCCGACGAGATCACCGTGACCACGACGGTCGACGTCGAGGACGCCGAGGCCGAGGCCGCGCTGGTGCCCGAGGGATGGGACAACATCGCGGTCCGTGCGGCTGCCGCGCTGCGTGAGCACGCCGGCATCGAGGCCGGCATCGACCTGGCCATCCGCAAGGTCATCCCGGTGGCCGGTGGCATGGCGGGCGGCTCGGCCGACGCGGCGGCGGCGCTGGTGGCCTGCAACGACGCGTGGGGGTTGGGCTACTCCCGGCACGACCTCGAGCCGGTGGCCGCGTCGCTCGGCAGCGACGTCCCGTTCCTGCTGCACGGTGGCAACGCGATCGGCGGTGGCCGCGGCGAGACGGTCAGCCCGGTCCTCGCCCGCGGGTCGTACCACTGGGTCTTCGCCGTCGCGGCCGAAGGCCTGTCGACGGCGGCCGTCTACGCCGAGTTCGACCGGCTCAACGAGGGACGCGACGTGCCGGAGCCCGAGGTGCCCGACGCGCTCCTCGCCGCGCTCCGCTCAGGCGATGCCCAGGCGCTCGGTGCGGCCCTGTCCAACGACCTGACCGAGGCGTCGCTGTCGCTGCGGCCGGAGCTGGAGGCCACGCTCGACGTCGGGCGCCAGGCCGAGGCCCTCGGGGCGATCATCTCCGGGTCCGGCCCCACCTGCCTGTTCCTCGCCTCCGACGAGCAGCACAGCCTCGACATCGCGATCGCCCTCGCCGGTGCCGGTGGCTGCGCCGACGTCGTGCAGTCCACCGGCCCGGTCCCGGGCGTCCGCTTCATCGGATGAGCGGCAACACTCGCGGCGGGGGCACCACCCGCCCCCTCATCGGTGGTGAGGGCCTCCAGCTGTCGTTCCCGACCAAGGACGTGCTCGACGACGTCACCCTGGGCCTGGCCGAGGGCCAGCGCGTGGGTGTCGTCGGCCGCAACGGCGACGGCAAGTCCACGCTCATGCGGGTCCTCGCGCGACGGCTCGAGCCGGACGAGGGACGCATCACCTGGCGCCGCGACCTGCAGGTCGGCTTCGTGGACCAGGCCGACGTCCTCGACCCCGCCGTGGTCGTGTCCGACGCGGTGGTGGGCGACACGGCCGAGCACGAGTGGGCCGGCGACGCGAAGGTGCGCGACGTCGTGAACGGTCTGCTGTCCGACGTCCCGTGGGACGCGCGGGTGGGGGACCTGAGCGGTGGTCAGCGTCGACGGGTCTCGCTCGCGGCGGTGCTGGTGGGCGACCACGACGTCCTGTTCCTCGACGAGCCCACCAACCACCTCGACGTGGAGGGCGTCACCTGGCTCGCGGCGCACCTCAACGCCCGCTTCGCCTCGGGGCAGGGTGCGTTCGTGGTGGTCACCCACGACCGGTGGTTCCTCGACGAGGTGTGCACCGACACGTGGGAGGTGCACGACGCGGTCGTCGAGCCGTTCGAGGGCGGCTACGCCGCGTACGTGCTGCAACGGGTCGAGCGCGACCGGCAGGCCGCGGCCTCGGAGTCGCGTCGCCAGAACCTGCTGCGCAAGGAGCTGGCGTGGCTGAGGCGCGGCGCGCCCGCGCGGACGTCGAAGCCGAAGTTCCGCATCGACGCGGCCAACGAGCTGATCGAGCGCGAGCCTCCGGTGCGCGACGAGGTGGCGCTCAAGCGGGTGGCCACCGCGCGTCTGGGCAAGGACGTCGTCGACCTGCTCGACGTGTCCGTGGCCTACGGCAGCCACGAGGTCCTGCAGCGGGTCGAGTGGCGGATCGCCCCCGGTGAGCGGGTGGGCATCCTGGGCGCCAACGGCGCCGGCAAGAGCACCCTGCTCGGCCTGGTCGCCGGGACGGTGCAGCCCTCGAGCGGCCACGTCAAGCGGGGCAAGACCGTGCAGGTGGCCACGCTGTCGCAGTCGCTGGCCGAGCTCGACGAGATCGCCGACGACCGGGTCCGCGACGTCGTGGCCGGGCGCCGCGCCAGCTACCAGGCCGAGGGCGCCGAGGTCACGCCGTCGCAGATGCTGGAGCGGCTCGGCTTCTCCAGCGTCCAGCTGTCGAACCGGGTCAAGGACCTCTCCGGTGGCCAGCGGCGACGGCTCCAGCTGCTGCTGGTGCTGCTCGACGAGCCCAACGTGCTGATCCTCGACGAGCCGACGAACGACATGGACACCGACATGCTGGCCGCGATCGAGGACCTCCTCGACACGTGGCCCGGGACCCTGCTCGTGGTCAGCCACGACCGCTACCTCCTGGAGCGCGTCACGGACCACCAGTACGCCGTGCTCGACGGTCGTCTGCGTCACCTGCCGGGTGGGGTCGACGAGTACCTGCGGCTGCGCCGACGCGAGGCAGCCGAGGCGTCCGGCGGTCCCGACGCCGTCGCCACGGCCACGGCCGGCGGGACCTCGGGCGCCGTCGACTCGTCCACGACCGGATCCGGACCGAGCCGTTCGGCGGGCTCGGCGCAGGACCGTCAGGACCGCAAGGAGGTCGCCCGGCTGGAGCGACAGATCGAGCGGCTCACCGCGCGCGAGGCCGACCTGGAGCGTCGGATGGTGGAGGCCGCGGCCGAGCCCGACCGGTTGCTCGCCCTGTCGAGCGAGCACGCCGAGGTCGTGGCCGACCGCGACCGGCTCGAGGAGCGGTGGCTGGAGCTCGCGGACTGACGGACCGCGACCCGCGGCCGTCGGCCCCGTGAGAGCGGCGTCGCCCGGGCGGGGACGCTCAGACGTGGCGGGCGAGCGTGCGCAGGGACGCGGCGAGCGCCTCGGCGTCGCGGGGCGGGAGGCTCGACAGCAGCGACCGCTCCTGCTCCAGCAGCTCGTCGAGCGCGGCGTCGACGGCGCTGCGTCCGGCGGCCGTGAGCGTCACCTGGACGCCTCGCCGGTCGGCCGGGTCCGCCTCGCGCGAGACGAGTCCGCGCTCGGTGAGCCGATCGACGCGGTTGGTCATCGTCCCGCTGGTCACGAGGGTCTCGGTGACCAGGCGCCCCGGGGAGAGCTGGTACGGCGGGCCGGAGCGGCGCAGCGCCGAGAGCACGTCGAACTCCCACGGCTCGAGCGAGTGGGCCGCGAAGGCGGCGCGGCGGGCG
>NZ_LMMY01000010.1:195983-202681 GCF_001422865.1 Aeromicrobium sp. Leaf272 | reverse complement strand
CGGGACGTTCGCGCTGCCAGGCCGCGACGATGTCGTCGACCTCGTCACGCTCCTCGACACCCATGCCGCCATCCTACTGCGTCAAGAATCTTGATGTCGAGATTGTTCTGGCCGCGGACTACCTCTACCGTTTCGACCATGGACGTCGTCGACCTGGTGGGCAAGGGCCCGGCCACCCTCGTGCCGCTGCTGCGTGAGGGGTCGGTCTCCTCGCGGGAGCTGACCATCGCCACCCTCGACGCGATCGAGCGGGAGGACGCCCGGGTGAACGCCGTGGTCGAGCTGCTCGCCGACGAGGCGTTCGACGCGTCGACCGAGGCCGACGCCCGCATCGCGCGGGGGGAGACCGGGCCGCTGCTCGGCGTCCCGGTGGCGATCAAGAACGACCTCGACGTAGCGGGTCGGGTCACGGCTCTCGGCAGTCGAGCGGTGTCACGGGTGGCGGCCCAGGACGGCGATCTCGTGCAGGCCCTGCTGGCGGCCGGGGCGGTGCCGGTGGCCACCACGACGCTCCCCGAGCTCGCGATCTACGGCTTCACCGAGTCCGCAGCGCGCGGCATCACCCGCAACCCGCACCACCTCGACCGCTCCAGCGGCGGCTCGTCGGGCGGGTCGGCCGCGCTGGTCGCGTCCGGGGCGATCGGCGTGGCCACGGCGTCGGACGGCGCCGGCTCGATCCGGATCCCGGCAGCCAGCTGCGGGCTCGTGGGCTTCAAGACCACGCACGGCTACCTCCCGGGGGCCGGTGGCTGGCACGGCCTGTCCACCCAGGGGTGCGTCACGCCGACGGTGCGCGACACGGCGGTCTACCTCGACGCCGTGGGCCTCGGCGGTGCCGGTGCACTGGCGCACGCCGCGTCCACGACACCGCGCTCCCTGCGCATCGGGGTGAGCACCAGCACCGCGGCGGCCACCCGGGCCGAGCCCCTGCACCGCGACGTGAAGGCGGCCCTCGACCACGTCGCCGGCCTGCTGAGCGACGCGGGGCACGAGGTGGTCCAGGTCAAGGTGCCGTACGGCCTCGACGCCAAGGCGCTGACCGTCCGCTACCTCGCCGGGATCGCCGACGCCGCACGTGGTGTCGACGACCCGACCCTGCTGGAGCCGCGCACGCAGCAGATCGCTCGTCTCGGCCGAGCGTTCGGTCCCTCGTCGGTGGCCTGGGCGCAGCGCGCCGGCCTGCGGTTCGGGGCGACGGTCCACGACCGGCTCGGCGTCGACCTGCTGCTCACCCCCGTGATGAGCGGCCCGGCGCTGCCGGTGGGCCGCTTCGCCGGCAAGGGTGGCCTGCGCACCGTGCTCGGCATGAACGCCTTCTACCCCTACACCGCGCAGTGGAACCATGCGGGCGTGCCGGCCGTGTCGCTGCCCGTGGGGCGATCACGCAAGAAGGACCTGCCGCTCGCGGTGCAGCTGGTGGCCCGTCGCGACCAGGACCCGCTGCTGATGTCGGTGGCCTCGCAGGTCGAGTCGCTGCTGAGGGCCGAGTGATGCGCTGGGACCCGACGCAGTACCTGCGCTTCGCCGACGACCGCGGGCGCCCGTTCGTCGACCTCGTCGCCCGGATCCGGGGCGACGCCGCGACGGTGGTCGACCTCGGCTGTGGCGCCGGCAACCTCACGTCGGTGCTGCGTGGCCGGTGGCCGGACGCGCAGGTGCTGGGCGTCGACGCGTCGCCGGAGATGATCGAGCGGGCGAAGGCGGCCGACGACGACCCCGGCGCGCGGTACGAGCTGGCCGACGTCGAGACGTGGGCGCCCGCCGAGCCGGTCGACGTCATCACCTCGAACGCGATGTTCCAGTGGGTGCCCGAGCAGGAGGCGGTGTTGAGGCGACTGGCCGACGCCGTGCTCCCGGGCGGCTCCATCGCGGTGCAGGTGCCCAACAACGCCGACGCCCCGAGCCACTCGCTCATGCGCGAGGTCGCCGATCGGCCTCGGTACGCCGACCACACGCGGGGCGTGCTGGGGGTCCGTGGAACCGCGCCCGAGGTCTACCTCGAGCTCTTCGCCGACCTCGGCTGGGACTGCGACGCGTGGGAGACCACCTACCTGCACGTCCTCCCGGGCGAGGACCCGGTGTTCGAGTGGGTCAAGGGCACGGGTGCCCGCCCGGTGCTCGCGGCGCTGCCGGACGGGCTCCGCGAGGACTTCGTCGAGGAGTACAAGGCCGAGCTGCGCACCGCCTACCCGCGTCGTCCCTTCGGCACGGTGCTGCCGTTCCGGCGCACGTTCGCCGTCGCCACCCGCCCGCTCGGGTAGCCTGGTCCCGCCGTCGCGGCCCACGTCGCGACGTTCCCCGGTTGGTCTGCCGGCAGGGCCCGCCTGACTTTGAATCAGGACAAGCGACGCAGGTTCGACTCCTGCCCGGGGAGCGCCGGCCGCTCGGGCGCGGTCCCACCGGCCAACGATCCTTGCGCCTGGGGGGCTCGACGTGACCATGGTCCCCTCGGGTCCAGGCGCGTAGTGTCGAGAGCAGGTCGGCACGCGCCGACGGGTGACCCCGGCCAGGTGTGGGAATCTCGGAAGCCGCGGAGTGGATCGTGGGACCTGCGGTCCTGCACGTGAGGTGACTCGTGTGGGGCCGCAGTCTTGGGGCCCGGTCGCGCGACGTGCCACGTTCGTCCGCCCCTCGTCCCGTCAGGGTGCTGCGTAGTGCTGGTAGTCCGGCTCCGGGAAGTCGGCACCCCGCTCCCAGCCGATCCCCGTGAACGCCCGGTCGACGACGTCGCCGTCGACGATGACGCCGGGCGCTGCCTCGGTCCCGGGGGAGCGGTCGACGCCGACGAACGCCTGGGCGGCGGGCGGTCGTGCGGTCCCGTCGACCACGTAGGGGTTCTGCACCGGGTTGATGTCGACCGCGCGCCCGTAGGCGTGGGCCGACCACGTGTCGGTGCCCGCGACCGTGCGGCAGTTGTAGCCCGAGCTGTTGTTGGCGGCCATCGACCGGTCGTCGTCACCGTCGAACTCGTCGATGATGCGCATCGACTGCAGCGGGAACCGCTCGCGGTAGAGGGTGCCGAAGACCCGAACGACGTCGGCGGCGACGTCGGCGTGCACCACGATCTCGCCCTGGTGCGCCAGGCCCTCGAACCCGACGTACGGGAGCGTGACCAGCCGCAGGTCCGTGAGCGGCACCGGGCAGGTGTCGGGATCGTGGCTGGTCATCCGCTGCCGGGTGGCCGCGTCGATCCCGTCCACGGAGGCCTCGAAGGCCGGCAGGTCGGGCGGCGTCGGTGCTCCCGCCTCGCCGGGTGGTGCGGTGAGCCCGGTGGTGTCCCGCAGGGCGCGCCACGACATCACCGCGGCGTCGGCGGTCTGGCCGGACAAGGGGGTCGGTCCGCCGCCCTCGGGCGGGATCAGGCCGGGGAGCCACTGGTCGTCGGTGACCTGGCCGTCGGTCAGCGTGACCTGCAGGACGCCGGACTCGGCCGTGTCGCCGTGGTACCAGTGGAAGTTCCCGAGCCCGTAGGCGACGTAGGTCGAGTCGAGCGTGCCCGCTCCCATGGGGATGTGCGTGTGGGCGCCCACGACCACGTCGGCACCGGCGTCGGCGAGCGCTTCGGCCAGCTCCTGCTGCGCCGCGGTCGGCTCGGCGAGGCCCTCGGCGCCCCAGTGCAGATAGACCACCACCACGTCGTCGCGCTCGACGGAGGTGCGGATGGAGGAGAGGAGGCGCGTGGTACCGGCGCCCCTGGCGGTCGCGAGTCCGGGCCCGCTGCCCGGCTCCGCCGTCCAGACGGCCGCCTCGCTCTCCAGCGGGGAGGCGTCGGCGGCGTGGACGGCCACCGACGTCCCGCGGATGGTCCGGCGGTGGGGCGCGTAGGCGGCCTCGTCGTCGAGACCGATCCCCACCACCGCGACGGGGCCGTCCTCGGCCGCCGCCACGCTGTCGCGCACTCCGCGCACGCCGTAGTCGGCGCCGTGGTTGTTGGCCATGGACGCCACGTCGACGCCCGAGCGCTCGAGGACGTCGAGCGCCGATGCCGGTGCCCGGAACCAGTAGCGCGCCTCGGGTGACTCGAGCTCCTTGGCGGCCGGCTCGCCCCGGGTGGTGAGCGCCGTCTCGAGGTTGACGACCGCGAGGTCGGCCGCGGCGAGCAGCTGCGACATCTCGCCGAGCGTCGCGTCGCCGTCACCCGGCACGTCCGAGAGGTCGCCCTCGAAGTGGACGTCGCCGGCGAAGGCGAGCGTGATGGCGCGCGACGGGTCCTCGACCTCGGTGTCGAAGGACCAGGCGTGGACCGAGCATCCTCCGAGCAGCGCGACGACGCCCGCGAGCACGGGTCCCGTCCGCCGGCGGCGCTGGTCCATGCGTCGATGCTCCGTGACCGTGCCAAGCAGGCCGGTCCGTCAGTCCTCGTCGAGCGTGCCGACGGGGTCGAAGGTGAAGGAGCCGAGGTGGCGCTGCACCCCGCGGAAGGTCTCGGCGACCTCCGGGTCCTGCAGGGCCTTCTCGAGCGAACGGAGGGCGTCCTGCGTCCGGGCGTCGGTGGTCTCCTCGACGGGATCGGTCATCCCTCATGGTCTCCCGGACCGACGCGGTCCGCAGACCGAGGCGAGCGATCGGGTCCGGACGCTCCGTACACTGGCGGGCGTGCCTGACTCCACCACGCCGACCGTGACCGCGATCGTCCTCGCCGCCGGCGCCGGGACGCGCATGAGGTCCCGCTCGGCCAAGGTGCTGCACCCCTTGGGCGGGCGCAGCATGGTCGCCCACGCGCTCACGGCGGTCCGCGAGGTCGGCGCCTCGCAGGTCGTCGCGGTCGTGGGCCACGACCGTGAGCAGGTCTCCGCCGCCGTCACCGAGCTGGACGCCGGCGTCGTGCAGGCCGTGCAGGAGCAGCAGAACGGCACGGGGCACGCCGTCCGCGTCGCGCTCGACGCCCTCGACGAGGTCCCCGAGGGGACCGTGCTCATCACCTACGGCGACGTCCCCCTCCTCACGGCCCAGACGCTGTCGGAGCTGCTGCTCGACCACACCCACGCGGGTCGCGCCGTCACGATCCTCACCGCCGAGCTGGACGACCCCAGCGGCTACGGCCGCATCCTGCGCGACGAGCAGGGCGCCGTGGTCGCGATCCGCGAGCACAAGGACGCGACGGACGACGAGCGGGCCGTGCGCGAGGTCAACAGCGGCATCCTCGCCGTCGAGGCCGCCTTCCTGGACCACGCCACGCGCAAGCTCGACACCGACAACGCGCAGGGCGAGCTGTACCTCACCGACATCGTGGGCACGGCCGTGCGCGAGGGCCGCCCGGTCGGGGCCCACGTCCTCGAGGACGTGTGGCAGACCGAGGGCGTCAACGACCGGGCCCAGCTGGCCCGCCTCGGCAAGGAGCTCAACCGGCGCACGACCGACCACTGGATGCGTCAGGGCGTCACGATCGTCGACCCCGACACCACGTGGATCGACTCCGACGTCAGCCTCGGCACCGACGTCACGCTGCTGCCCGGCACCCAGCTGCTCGGCGCGACGACCATCGGTGCCGGTGCCACGGTCGGGCCCGACACCACGCTGCGCAACGTCGAGGTCGGCGACGACGCCACCGTCGTCCGCACCCACGGCTCCGACGCCGTCGTGGGCGCCGGCGCGAGCGTGGGTCCGTTCGCGTACCTGCGTCCCGGCGCGGTGCTGGGCGACCACGGCAAGATCGGCACCTTCGTGGAGGTCAAGAACTCGACCCTCGGCGAGGGCGCCAAGGTGCCTCACCTCAGCTACGTCGGCGACGCCGACGTCGGCGAGGGGACCAACATCGGTGCCGGCACGATCGTCGCCAACTACGACGGGGTGAACAAGCACCGCACGGTGGTGGGCAAGCACGCCCGCACCGGTTCGGACAACGTGTTCGTCGCCCCCGTGACGATCGGCGACGGCGCCTTCACCGGCGCCGGGACGATCGTGCGGGAGGACGTCCCGTCGGGGGCGCTTGCGGTGAGTGCTGGGACACAGAGGACCATGGACGGGTGGGTGCAGCGCAAGCGGCCGGGCACCCCGTCCGCTGCTGCTGCCGCCGCCGCCGAGGAGCCCGCTGGTGAGTGACCTGCTCAAGAAGACGCCGACGAAGAAGATCATGCTCTTCTCGGGCCGGGCGCACCCCGTGCTCGCCGAGGAGGTCGCGAACCTGCTCGAGGTCCCGCTCGTGCCGACCACGGCGTACGACTTCGCGAACGGTGAGATCTACGTCCGCTTCGACGAGTCGGTCCGCGGCAGCGACGCGTTCGTGATCCAGAGCCACGCGGCCCCGATCAACGAGGCGATCATGGAGCAGCTCATCATGATCGACGCGCTGAAGCGGGCCTCCGCGAAGCGCATCACCGTGATCCTGCCGTTCTACGGCTATGCCCGTCAGGACAAGAAGCACCTCGGCCGCGAGCCGATCTCGGCTCGTCTCATGGCCGACCTGTTCACGGCCGCCGGCGCCGACCGCCTCATGACGGTCGACCTGCACACGGCGCAGATCCAGGGCTACTTCGACGGTCCCGTCGACCACCTGCTGGCCATGCCGATCCTCACGCGCTACGTGAAGAAGAAGTACGGCAAGCAGCCGCTCGCGGTCGTCTCGCCCGACGCCGGTCGCATCAAGGTCGCCGAGTCGTGGGCCAACGCCCTGGGCGGCGCCCCGCTCGCGTTCATCCACAAGACCCGCGACCCGCGCAAGCCGAACGAGTCGAAGGCCAACCGCGTCGTCGGCGAGG
>NZ_LMMY01000010.1:132539-195942 GCF_001422865.1 Aeromicrobium sp. Leaf272 | reverse complement strand
CGCCGAGGCGCTGAAGGCCGACGGCGCCGCCGACGTGGTCATCGCGGCCACGCACCCGGTGTTCTCCGGTCCGGCGGTCGACCGGCTCAAGAACTCGGTGGCCACCGAGGTGGTCGTCACCAACACGCTGCCGCTGAACGACGACCAGCGCTTCGACAAGCTGACCGTGCTGTCGATCGCCCCGCTGCTGGCCCAGGCCACCGCCGCCGTCTTCGAGGACGGCTCGGTCACCAGCCTGTTCAGCTGAGCCGTCGGGTCAGCTGACGCCCGCTGCGGCGGTCGCCGTCGGGGTCGCGCTCGGGGTCGGGGTGGCCGTCGGCGTCGCGCTGGGAGTGGACGTCGCGCTCGGTGTGGGCGTGGGCGTGGCGGACGGCCACGGGAACGCGGGCGAGCGCACCAGCATGAAGGGCTGACCGTCCTCGACCGCGAGCACCTGGCGGCACGTGCTGTCGGGCAGCAGGGGCTGGTTGGCCGCGACCGCCATGCCCTGCCGGGCACTCAGCCCGTTGAGCCGCACCGGCTGCCACTTCTTGTCGACCTCGTCCTCGATCACGATGCTGACGTCGCACGTGGCGGTGGGGAGGGTGCCGCCGACCGTGAACGCGCCGGTCGCGTCGGTCTCGACCTTGCCGTGCTGCACTCCGTTGCCGTCGTAGGCCGAGACCTTCACGCCCTTCGCGGGCATGCCGGTCCTCGCGTCGAGGACACGTCCGCTGAGGCTGCCACCCTTCTGGCCGAGCTTGACCGACGTGTTCAGGGTGCGTCCTGACCTCACCGATCCCGACAGGTTCACGGTGCGGCCGAGGTACCCGTCGGTCCCGGGCACCTGGACGCGGTAGGACCCCGGGTGGAGGCCCTGGACGCTGAACCGGCCCTGGGTGACCTTGACGACCCAGAACTGGCCGGTCGTGCGGTGGACGAGGGTCACCCACGGGCTCGTGGAGATCAAGGTGTTGTCGCCGCGGTAGACGCGACCGACCATCGAGCCGGCCCGGCTCCTGAGCGCGATGTCGACCGACCGGACGACACCGAGGTTGGCTGCGCCCGCAGCGCGTGCCGGCCCGGTCCAGCGCTTGGCGCGGTCGAAGGTGAAGAGGGAGAAGCGCGCGTTCGGCAGGCCGCCGATGGCGTACTGGCCGCGGTTGTTGGCCTTCACCTCGTAGGTGCGGCCGTTGGACCCGGCGGGCACGTTCTCGACCGCGAGCACCCGGGCTCCACCTGCCACCTTCCCGCCGGCGCGGACGGTACCGGTGAAGGCCCCGCCGCGGCGCAGCGTCACGTCGCGCTGCGTCCCCTCGCCGGCCTCGACCGAGACACGGACGTCGACGTCCACGTGCGCCTTCACGTCGTAGCGCGGCCTGGTGTCGGTGAACTGCAGGATGTAGTCGCCGGCGGGCAGGTCGAGGGAGTACGCGGTCCCCTTGGTGCGGACCTCGCGGAGGTAGCCCCACCCGGAGGTGAACACGCGCACCTTGATGCCGGACAGGTAGCGGGTGCTCTTGCCGACGCGCTCCTTGATGTCGCCTGCGACCCATCCGGTCGGCTCGGCGGCGGCCACGGGCGACACGAGCCCCAGCAGCAGGCCGGCGACCGCCAGGACGATGGCGGCGCGCGCGCCACGACGACGTGCGTCGGTGTTCATGACTCCCTCTCCGGTGGCGCGTCCCAGCGCCTGTCTCCCGTCCGGGAGTCTAGGTCCGGGAACGTCGGATCGACCCCGGCCTTGCACGATCTGAAGGTAATCTTGAGCGAAGCCTGAGGGAGGAGCGCGAGTGCAGAGCCGGCGTACGCGACGCCTGGAGATCGTCGGTACGGCCGTCGCCGCCGTCGTCGCCCTCGTCGTCGCCCTGAACCTGGTGGGCGTGCCCGTCCGGCCTCCCTTCTGGCCGGGTGGGGCCCAGGGGTCGAACCCGTTCGACGCGGCCGCCGTGCACGTCGACCCGCAGTCGCAGGCGGCGCGCGCCGCTGCCTCCGCCGCCGGGGACGACGCCAGGATCCTGGGCCGGCTCGCTGCCACCCCCACCGCTGTCTGGCTGACCCCCGAGGCGACGCCGACCGACGTGGTCGAGGAGCACGTGCGGCGCATCGCCGTGCAGGCGCGCGACGAGGACTCGGTCGCGCTCTTCGTCCTCTACGGCATCGCCGACCGTGACTGCAGCGGCCAGGAGTCGGCCGGTGGTCTCCCACCCGACCAGTACCGCGCCTGGGTGCAGGCGGCGGCCGACGGCGCCGACGGCATCGGGACCTCCGCCGTGGTGGTCGAGCCGGACGCGCTGGCCGATGCGGGGGAGTGCGCGGACCCCGACGAACGGATCGCGCTGCTCGAGGACGCCGTCACCCGCTTCGTCGACGCGGACGTCACGACCTACCTCGACGCCGGCCACTCGGGGTGGGTCGAACCGGACGAGATGGCCGGTCGTCTCCAGCAGGCCGGGGTGGAGGACGCCCGCGGCTTCTCCACGAACGTCTCGTTCTACGCCGACGACGCCACGGAACGCGCGTACGCCGACGCGGTGGCCGACGCCCTCGGTGGTGGGCACTACGTGATCGACACCGGGCGCAACGGGAACGGGTCCGACGGACAGTGGTGCAACCCTCCGGGCCGGGCCCTCGGCCGCGCGCCCTCGGTCGGCGACGGGCGCCTGGACGCCCATCTCTGGATCAAGCCGCCGGGTGAGAGCGACGGCTCCTGCGGAGGTGGTCCGGCGGCCGGCACGTGGTGGACCGAGCGGGCCCTCGAGCTCGCTCGCGCTGCTGGCTGGTGATCGTGACCCGCAGCGCATTCCTGCGGTTTCAGGGGCGATGGACGCCGTCGTTGCTACGCTCGACCCATGGGAGAGAGTTCTGCACGCCTTGCGGTCGTCATCGAGGATGACGCCGACGTCCGGCACCTCCTGCGCACGATCCTCGTCCGGAGCGGTTTCGAGGTCATCCTGACCAAGGACGGCGCCGAGGGCGTCGAGGCGGTACGCGCCCACGATCCCGAGCTCACCACCCTCGACGTCAACATGCCCGGCATGGACGGCTTCGCGGCCGCCAAGCTGATCCGCGAGTTCAGCTCCACCTACATCATCATGCTCACCGGTCTGGACGACGAGATCGACGTCGTGCAGGGACTCGACTCCGGCGCCGACGACTACCTCGTGAAGCCGTTCCGGCCCCGCGAGCTCCGCGCCCGGATCGAGTCCGTGATGCGTCGCCCGCGTCAGCACGTGACCACCACTGCTGCAGCCGCCGCGACCGACCGGACCAGTCCGGCGCAGGCCCAGCAGTGGGCCCAGCCCGCGGCCGAGCCCACGCGGTCCGACGCGGAGCAGCAGCACCTGCCCCAGCGTGAGGTCGCGCCGCCGGCGGCCGCTGCTCATCATGCCGTCGCCCAGCAGGCAGCAGCCCAGCACGCAGCGCCGCAGACCCACCCTCCTCACTCGTCCGCGCACCCGGTGCACTCGGCTCCGGCAGCGCCGCCCTCCGCCGGTGGCTGGTCCTCCGCGGGTCGCGTGGGCGTCGCCCACGCCCCCTCCGTGAGCGCGGGTGCCGCTGCAGCCCCCGCCACCGGTGCGGACGCCTGGCTCCGCTCCAACGGACTCGCCGTCAACGTGGACACGCGGACGGTCGTGGTCGACGGACGCAACGTCGACCTCACCCGGACCGAGTTCGACCTCGTCGCCTCGCTGCTGACGACCGGACGCCGTGTGCGGAGCAAGGCCGATCTCGTCCTCACGCTGCGCGGCCAGAACTACGTCACGACCTACTTCGTGAACGAGGCCGACAAGCGCGCCGTCGAGGTGCACATGGCCAACATCCGTCGCAAGCTCGGCGACTCCAGCACCACGCCGCGCTGGATCGAGACCGTGCGGGGCGTCGGCTACCGCATGGCCGAGGACGGCTGAGCCGGACGTAGGGCGCGAGCCCCCGGAGGAACCCGCGCCCGCAACGCCTGGCGTGGCGCCGTCAGTTGGCGTTGATCGGGATCTTCTGGGCCTCGGTCGGCCTCTTCGAGGCGAAGATCGCGATGGGGACCTCCTGGGTCACCAGCTCGGGCTCGTACTCGTCGCTGCCGCGTGACTTCTGGATCCAGACCGTCGCGCTGAAGGTGAGCGTGACGCCCTGGGTGTCGGCGGCCAGCGGGCCGATCTTCTGGTTGCGCAGCTCGAACGCGCCCTTGGGCGAGGTGATGAGCATGCCGTACTTCGTCGAGACCGGCTGCGGGTCGAAGGTGATCTTCTTCGCCTCCTCGTCGAGCTCGTAGGGGTTCTCGACGGCACCGGAGGGCGTGGTGGTCGCCGACGTCACCTCGATGCGGTCGAGGTAGACCTTGCGCTTCTTGCTGAACTTGTCGCGGAGCTTGCGGGACAGGTCGTAGGACTGGAGCGTGAAGGAGAAGTACTTGTCGCCGCCGGGGTACCACTCGTTGGTGCGCGGCGTCGACTTGGTCGGCCAGATCGTGTAGACGAAGTCCATCGAGCCGACCTTGACGTGCGACTGGAACGTGCCGTCACGGGTGAACTGAGAGTCGAAGGCCGCGGTGGCCGAGGCCGTCGGCGCGGGCTCGTCGGCCTGTGGCGCGTCCTCCTTCAGGACGCCGCACGAGGAGAGCACGAGGGCGAGGGCGACGGCGGTCACGACGGCGGCGAGGGGCCGGCGGGCGCGACGGGACGGGCGGGGCTGAGCGCTGGTCACGAGAGAGTTCCTTCGGGGAAGCAGGGGTGCGGGGGAGTGGTCGGTCGGGCGCTCACACCGTGTAGCCACGGTAGTTGCGCAGGATCTTGATGCCCATCCAGAAGGTCTGGGACACGGTGATGACGCCGAGGATCGGCCAGCCGACGGCGAGCACGTCGGACCTCAACCCGATGGGCAGCTGCATCCACGCGGCGGCGGCGGCCGCGAACACGAGCAGCGCGATGGCGAAGGGGTACAGGTAGCTGTTGCCCGAGCCGCGCTCGGCCTTCGCCTGCGCCGCCCAGTTGTCGGTCTGCTTGCGGCTCGCGAACTTCGTCCACGCGCGCACGAAGTGCCCGATCCGGATCCACATGTAGATCTCGGCGGGCAGCAGCAGCACGGCGAACAGGATGTCCCGCCGGTGGCCGTAGTGCATGGAGCGGGCGACCCGGTAGTTGAGCAGGATCGCGACGACCGGTGGGATCAGCCACCACGGGCTGAAGACGAAGGCGTCGATCGACAGGCTGGCGAGGAGCAGGGAGAAGAACATGGCGCGCGTGATGATGTTGAGCACCATCGAGAGGTGCTCGAACCAGCGCAGCCGCAGGTTGGGGTGGAAGGGCTGTCCCTTCGTGTCGCCGCGCTGGCCCGGCCACATCAGCTCGATCGCGCCGAAGTTCCACTTCACCTGCTGGGCGTCGAGGGCGCGCAGCGTGTTCATGCCACCCACGTGGGCGCGGGCGGTGGCGCTGATCTTCGTCAGGTAGCCGGCGCTCTTGATCTGCAGCGACAGCAGCGAGTCCTCGACCTCGCTGTCCTTGACCCAGGGCGCGCGCTGGTGGGTGAGGGTCATGACGTCGCGCAGCGCCTGCGTGGAGAAGATGGAGAACTGCCCCCCGAGGACGGCCATGTTCCGGCCGCGCAACAGGTTCTGCATGTTGAAGGCGGCGAACTGGGCGCGCTGCCCGGCGGTGAGGAACTTGGCCATGGCGGTCGGCAGGGCGCTGTCGTCGATGCTGTAGATCGCGGAGATGCCGCCGATGCGGTCGTCGCTCATGATCTCGTCGACGAGGTCCTTGATCGCGGTCGGCTCGGGCGTGGTGTCACCGTCGACGCCGATGATGTAGTCGCAGCCCTCCGCCAGGAAGAAGCCGTAGTTGAGCGCGCCGACCTTCTTGTCGGGGTTCTCGCCGATGTCGTGCACGAAGATCTCGACCAGCTGGGTGCCCTCCGGACGGTCCAGCACGTGCTGCCCGGCGTAGTGGCCGGCGATCTCCACGGTCTCGTCGGTCGTGTTGTTCACGACGACGTGGATCACGTCCGGCAGCCGGGTCTGCACGAGCAGGGCGTCCAGGACCGACGCGATCGTCTCGGCCTCGTTGTAGGAGGGGACGACGCAGGCCACGGTGGCGCGGGGCTTGATGCTCCCGGCCACCTCCTCGACGGCGGTGCCGAGCGCGCGGTGCAGCGCCTCGGGCGACGCGTCGAAGGCGGTGGGGTGGCGGTCCATGGGTCCGCTGGGGTCGTACGACACTGAGGGCTCCTGCAGGGATCGGTCGGTCCGACCAGCCTGGTGCCCCTCGCTCAGGTTTCGCCTCGGTACGTCATCAAGGTCTGCTCAAGATTGCCTCAAGCGTGGCGTGCGGTCTCCGCCTCCGTCATCAGCGCGGTCAGGTCGGCGCGCGACGTGTAGGTGTCGGCGGTGCCCAGCAGCACCGGGACCGGGACCTCCTGCGGCTGGCCGGGCTCCGTGGACCGGGTGTAGAGAGCGTGCTCGACGGCAGCGGCGATCTCCGCAGCGCGCTCGGGCGCGTCCGCCGGGGCGAGGACGGCGAACCGGCCGACGCCCAGGTAGCCCAGCACCGACCAGGCGGGCACGTGACGGCGCAGGGTGTCGGCGAGGGTGGAGAGAGCGAGGTCGCCACCGCGTCGACCGAAGGCCTCGTTGAGCTCCACGAGATCGGTGACCTCGGCCACCAGGAGTGCGGCATGTCCGCCACGCAGCTCCAGACGGCCGAGCCGGTCGGCAGCGGCCTCGAGGAACTGCTCCCGGGAGTGCACGCCGAACACGCGTCCCGTGCCGTGGTCCTCGGACCACCACGCGCCGTCCCGCTCGGCGCGCATCGACACCAGCAGCTGCAGGCCGACCGTGGTCGCGACCACCAGGAACGTCGCCGGGAGCACGGTGGAGCCGTCGTCGCCGCGGCGCAGGAGGGAGTTGATCGTCGCGGCGGCGGCGAAGAGACCGAGGACGACCTGGAGCAGGCTGACGTTGACGTTGAGGCGCATGGGCCCGCGGTGCAGCTCCACGATGGTGGCGACCGCGAAGCCCGAGGCGGCGAGGTAGCCCGACGGGATGACGGCCGACCCGGCGGCGGAGAGGGCGAACCAGGCGACCAGCACGGCCGTGGCGACCAGGAGGGGTGCCGCCGGCAGGGGCGTGGCCCCGCGGAACCAGCGCACTCCCGACCACATCAGCCCGAAGGTCATCACGGCGCACGCCGCCCCAGCGGCCTCGACGTCGACCGTCGGCACGAACACCTGGTCGATCAGTGGGGCGAGACCGGCACCGAGGGCCGCCATGAGGCTCCCGCACCACAGCCGGTTGGCCGGGTCGTTGTGCCGCAGCGCCGTGGTCAGGGCGAAGGGCACCGCGACGGCGAGGAAGGCGGTGAGGGTCCCGGCGAGGAACAGCTCGGACGAGGTCATCAGGCCACGTCCTGCTCCGCCGCCGAGACGTCGGCGGAGGCGGGCAGCCACACCGAGACCGTGGTGCCCTGGTCGGGGCGGCTGCGGATGTCGATGATCCCGCCGTGCGCCTCGACGATCTGCTGCGCGATGCTCAGCCCGAGGCCGGTGCCCTGCACGCCGGAGTCACGTGCGCCCCGCGTGCGGTAGAAGCGCGTGAAGAGCGCCTGCAGCTCGTCCTCGGTCATGCCGTGGCCGGTGTCGGCGACGACGATCTCCACCCCCGGGACCGCGGGGGCTCCGTGGGGCGACCCGGCGCCGCCGTCGGCCTCGACCGGTCGAGGCCGCGTCGCCTCGCGGACCGACACCTCGATGGTGCCGTCGTACCGGTTGTACTTCACGGCGTTGGTGAGCAGGTTGTCCACGACCTGGCGCAGACGCAGCGGATCGGCAGCGATGTCGATCTCGGTGGCGGCGTCGACGCGGACCGTGACCAGACGTTCGGTGGCCACGGGACGGACGCCCTCGACCGCCTGCCGGACCACCGCGCTGGGGGTGCAGGACTCGCGCACGATCCTGAGGGGGACGCCCGGGGTGCGGCTGCGGGCGGTCAGGAAGTCTCGCGAGAGCGCCAGCATGCGCTCGGTGTTCTCGAGCGCGACCTCCATCAGCTCGCGCGCCTCGTCGCCGAGGTCGGGCTCGGCGAGCGCGAGCTCCAGGTAGCCGAGGGCCGACGTGAGAGGCGTCTTGATCTCGTGCGACACGGCCGCCACGGCGTCGTCGCGCGCCTGCTCGTCGGCCAGCTCGCGGCTCACGTCACGGGCGACCACGACGTACCGCTCCGACCGGTGGCTGGCCACCCGACGCACGCTCACGTGGAGCGGCACCTGCGAAGGCCCGGGATGGCCGAGGCGCACCAGGGCGCGCTCGACCTCCTCGCCCGCCCGCGAGAGCGTGAGCGGGTGGGACCGGGAGTCCAGGGGGGTGGTGCCGTCCGCGAGGTAGAACGGCCCGTCGCGCACGACCGACGCGGCGTCGACCGCGCCGATGCGACGGGCCAGGTCCTCGGCGGCACGGTTGGCCGACGTGGTGCCGTCGGCGTTGAACGTCACCACCACGAAGTCGACCACGTCGAGCACCTCCGCGAGCACCCGCTCCTGGGTGCGCGCCGAGTCCAGCGCCGACCCGACGAGCCGGGTCTGGGCCTCCAGGAGGCGACGCTGCGCGACGTTCCGCCGGGTCCAACGGCTTCCCGCCCACGACGACATGCACAGGAGCAGGCCGAGGTTGAGCACCGTCGCCACGCCGGCCCGCCAGGGCTGGTCGCCGTTCAGGTCCTTGACGGCCTGGGCCGTGAGCAGTCCGACGAGGCTCGCCGAGAGCACGATGACACGCGGAGGCGTCGGCAGCTGGACGGCGACCCAGGCCACCGGGAGGACGGCGAGGACGAAGAAGCCCGACCCCGGTGCGGCGAAGAACAGCAGGCTGCAGACCACGACGTCGAGCAGGCAGATCAGGGTCGCCGCGACCACGGTGGCGCCGCGACGCTCGATGCCGAGCGAGCCGAGCAGGGCCGACAGGATCGCCGTGAACCCGGCCAGGACGACACCGACGGTGAAGACCGCGGGGTGCGCGGGCAGCGACGTGGCGATCGCGGCGACGACCGGGAAGGCGAGGGCCGTGAGGAAGAGGAACTGCGCAGCGAAGACCTCGCTGGGCGCGACCTGGGGCTGTGCCTCGTGGAGCGGTGCCTCGTGGGGTGGGGCGTCGTCGCCCGACGTGACCCGTCCCGAACGTCCCGGGAAGGTCGGCATCAGCATGGGGAAACCCTAGCAATTCCAGGCCGGGCGCGAGGGCGCTTCGGCCGAGGTCGACCTGGTGCGGGCGGTGGCCGATTTCACCGGCGAGGACCGGCTGCGGTAGGCTGCGGCAGTTGCCTCGGCGAGGGTCGGCCCGTCCGACCGTGATCGACAGGGCGCTCCACGGAGTGTCGTGTTCGAGCGCCTGTCGCGACGTCCCGGCCGTCGACGCGGCCGCCCCACACGTCTTCCCGCACCACCACCCCAGGAGCTTCCCGTGGCCGAGATCAAGATCCCCGCAGAGACCCGCACCGAGTTCGGCAAGGGCGCTGCCCGTCGCATCCGTCGCGCCGACCAGGTGCCCGCCGTGCTGTACGGGCACGGCAGCGACCCGGTGCACGTCACCCTGCCGGGCCACGCGCTCATGCTCGCGTTGAAGAACAGCAACGCACTGCTCTCCATCGCGCTGGGCTCGACCACCCACCTCGCGATCCCCAAGCAGGTCCAGCGCGACCCGCTCAAGGGCTTCATCGAGCACGCCGACCTGCTCATCGTCAAGAAGGGCGAGAAGGTCACCGTCGACGTCCCCGTGCACGTCGAGGGCGAGGCCGCGCCCGGCACCCTCGTGGTGCTCGAGAACGCGAGCGTCTCCCTCGAGGCCGAGGCCACGGCCATCCCGGAGTCGGTCGAGGTGTCCGTCGAGGGCCTCGAGGTCGGCGCCCAGGTGCTCGCCTCCGACCTCACGCTGCCCGAGGGCTCGACCCTCGTCGTCGACGACGAGCTGCTCATCGTCAACGTGACCGCTGCGCCCACCGCCGAGGAGGTCGAGGCCGAGCTGGAGGAGGCCGAGGCCGAGGCCGGCATCGAGCGTGACGAGTCCGACGAGGAGGCCGCCGCGGCCGCCGAGGGTGACGACGCCGAGGCGCCTGCCGAGGACGCCGACTCCGAGTCGTGACCTGGCTGGTCGTGGGGCTCGGGAACCCGGGCCCCACGTACGCCGCCACCCGGCACAACGTGGGCTACCTCGTGGCCGACGTGCTCGCCGACCGCATGGGCGGTCGGTTCAAGGCCCACACGTCCGGCCGCGCCGAGGTGGTCGAGGGCCGGCTCGCCGGCGAGCGCGCCGTGCTCGGTCGGGCCCGCTCGTACATGAACGAGAGCGGCGGACCGGTCAAGACCCTGACGTCGTACTTCGACGTCGAGCCCGAGCACCTCGTGGTGGTCCACGACGAGCTCGACATCGACTTCGGTGCTCTCCGTCTGAAGCTCGGCGGAGGCGACAACGGCCACAACGGGCTGAAGTCGATCCGTCAGTCGATCGGCACCGGCGACTTCCACCGGGTCCGCGTGGGCATCGGTCGTCCGCCCGGTCGCCAGAGCGTGCACGACTTCGTGCTGAAGCCGTACTCGTCCACCGAGCGCAAGGAGCTCCCGGTGCTGCTGGAGGAGGCGGCCGACGCCGTCGAGAGCCTCCTCACGCGAGGACTATCCGAGACACAGAGCGCGTTCAACCGGTAGATGGACCTCCACGCACTGCTCTCGCCCCACCTGGCCGGGTCGCTCGCCGACGTCGTGTCGCAGCGCCCGCGCACCGTCACCCTGCAGGGACCGGCCGCGCTGCGCCCCTTCGTGGCACGTGCCGCGGCCGACGCCTCCACCGTCCTCGCCGTCACCCCCACGGCCCGCGAGGCCGACGAGCTCGCCGCTGACCTCTCGGTGCTGCTCGGTGACGACGCCGTGGTGGTGTACCCGGCGTGGGAGACCCTTCCGCACGAACGGCTGTCGCCGCGCTCCGACACCGTGGGCCGACGGCTCGCCGTCCTGCGGCGGCTGGCCCACCCCGGCGCCGGCGCGCCGCCCGTGCGCGTGGTGGTGGCGCCGGTGCGGTCGATCCTCCAGCCGCAGGTGGCCGGCCTGGCCGACCTCACCCCGGTCGAGCTGGTGGTCGGTCAGCAGGCCCCGCTCGACGACGTGGTGCGCGACCTGGCTGCCGCCGCCTACGTGCGGGTCGACCTCGTGGAGCGTCGCGGCGAGTTCGCGGTGCGCGGCGGCATCGTCGACGTCTTCCCGCCCACCGAGGACCACCCGCTCCGCATCGACTTCTGGGGCGACGAGGTCGAGGAGATCCGGTGGTTCTCCGTCGCGGACCAGCGCACCACCGACGCGGTGGAGCGCCTCTGGGCGCCGCCGTGCCGTGAGCTGCTGCTGACCGACGAGGTGCGCGGCCGCGCGGCGGCCCTGGCGACGGAGCACCCGGCGCTCGCCGAGCTGTTCGGCAAGGTGGCGGAGGGGCACGCCGTCGAGGGCATGGAGTCGCTGGCCCCGGTGCTCGTGGACGAGCTGGAGCTCCTCGTCGAGGTGCTCCCCTCCGATGCCGTGGTCGTCGTCAACGACCCCGAGAAGGTGCGGGCGCGTGCGGCCGACCTGAATGCGACGAACGAGGAGTTCCTGCAGGCGTCGTGGGCGGCCGCGGCCACCGGCGCCGCCGCTCCCATCGACCTCGGCGCGGCCGCGTTCAAGGAGCTGGAGGAGGTTCGCGCCGTCGCCCTGGCGCGTGGCCTGGCGTGGTGGAACCTGTCCCCGTTCGGTCTGGACGACGAGGACACCGTGGTCGTGCCCGCCGAGGCGGCGCCGCTGTACCGCGGCGACACCGAGCAGGCCGTCGCCGACGTCCGGGGCTGGTTGGCCGACGGCCGGTTCGTCGTCGTGGCCGCGCCGGCCGCCGGGCAGGCCCAGCGCACGGTCGAGTGGCTGGCCGAGCACGACGTGCCCGCCGCACTCGTGGACGGGGACACCCCGGCGCCGGAGGCGGGGAGCGGTGTCGTGGCGGTACTCGTCGCCGACGTGGACCACGGGCTCGTCGCCGCGAAGGCCGTCCTGCTCACCCACGACGACCTCGTGGCCCAGCGGGCCGCCGAGCGCCCCGACCGCTCGAGCATGCCCGTGCGCCGCCGCAAGCAGGTCGACCCGCTCGAGCTCAAGGCGGGCGACCACGTCGTGCACGAGCAGCACGGTGTGGGTCGGTACGTCGAGCTGGTCAACCGCACGATCCAGGGCGCGGCCCGCGAGTACCTCGTGATCGAGTACGCCCCCAGCAAGCGCGGACAGCCCGGTGACCGGTTGTTCGTGCCCATGGACCAGCTGGACCTCGTCAGCCGCTACGTCGGCGGCGAGAGCCCCAGCCTGGACAAGCTGGGCGGCGCGGACTGGACGGCGCGCAAGAACAAGGCGCGCAAGGCCGTCCGACAGATCGCCGGCGAGCTGATCAAGCTCTACGCGGCACGGCAGTCCACGAAGGGTCACGCCTTCGGCCCCGACACGCCGTGGCAGGCCGAGCTCGAGGACGCCTTCGCCTTCGTCGAGACGCCCGACCAGCTCATCACGATCGACGAGGTTAAGCGCGACATGGAGCGGCAGGTCCCCATGGACCGGCTCGTCTGCGGCGACGTCGGCTACGGCAAGACCGAGATCGCGGTGCGCGCGGCGTTCAAGGCCATCCAGGACGGCAAGCAGGTGATCCTGCTGGTCCCGACCACCCTGCTCGTGCAGCAGCACTACGCCACCTTCGCCGAGCGCTTCGGCCAGTTCCCGGTCACGATCAAGCCGCTGTCGCGGTTCCAGACCGAGAAGGAGTCGCAGGCCACGCTCGACGGCCTGGCCGACGGCAGCGTCGACCTCGTGGTCGGCACCCACCGCCTGCTCCAGCCCGGTGTCCGCATCAAGGACCTCGGACTCGTCATCGTCGACGAGGAGCAGCGGTTCGGCGTCGAGCACAAGGAGGCCCTCAAGCACCTGCGGGCGGCCGTCGACGTGCTGGCCATGTCGGCCACCCCGATCCCGCGCACCCTCGAGATGGCGGTCACGGGGATCCGCGAGATGTCCACCATCGCCACGCCTCCGGAGGAGCGGCACCCGGTGCTGTCCTTCGTCGGCGCCTACGACGACAAGCAGGTCGCCGCGGCGATCCGGCGCGAGCTGCTGCGCGAGGGCCAGGCGTTCTTCATCCACAACCGGGTGCAGTCGATCGACAAGGTCGTCCGACGGCTCGGCGAGCTCGTGCCCGAGGCACGCATCGCGGCCGCGCACGGCCAGATGGGTGAGCACCAGCTCGAGAAGGTGATGGTCGACTTCTGGGAGAAGCGCTACGACGTGCTCGTCTGCACGACCATCGTGGAGTCCGGCCTCGACGTCTCCAACGCCAACACCATGATCATCGAGCGGTCCGACACCCTCGGCCTGTCGCAGCTGCACCAGCTCCGCGGCCGCGTGGGCCGAGGGCGCGAGCGCGCCTACGCCTACTTCCTGTACCCGCCCGACAAGCCGCTCACCGAGACCGCGCACGACCGCCTGGCCACCATCGCCCAGCACTCCGAGCTCGGCGGCGGCATGCAGGTGGCCATGAAGGACCTCGAGATCCGCGGCGCCGGCAACCTGCTCGGCGGGGAGCAGTCAGGGCACATCGCCGACGTCGGGTTCGACCTCTACGTCCGGCTCGTCGGCGAGGCGGTCGCGGAGTTCCGTGGCGAGGGCGAGGCCGGACCGCAGGGTGCGCGCGAGGTCAAGCTCGAGCTCCCGGTCGAGGCCCACCTCCCGCACGACTACGTGCCGAGCGAGCGGCTGCGTCTGGAGATGTACAAGCGTCTGGCCGACGTCCGTTCCCTCGACGACGTCGCCGAGCTGCGTGCCGAGCTGGTGGACCGCTACGGCGAGCCGCCGGAGGTCGCCGAGGTGCTGCTCGACGTCGCGCGGCTGCGGGTCGCGGTGCGTGCTGCCGGCCTCACCGAGGTCACCTCCGCCGGGTCGCAGATCCGCTTCGGTGGGCTCTCCCTCCCGGAGTCGGCGCAGATGCGTCTGCGTCGGGTGTACCCGAAGAGCATCTACAAGCCGGCCACCGACGTGGCCCTCGTCCCGGCGCCGCGCACGGCGCCCGTGGGCGGCCGTCCGCTGCGGGGGCGCGAGCTCCTCGAGTGGGTCGACACCGTGGTGCAGACGCTCGTCGCCTGAGCAGGCCCGCCCCCGGCGGGGCAGGGCGTCGCACGGTGCGAGAATGGCGCCGTGACTCATGTGGTGATCATCGGCGGGGGACCAGGCGGCTACGAGGCCGCGCTCGTGGCGGCGCGTCTGGGGGCTCAGGTCACCGTGGTCGAACGCGACGGCCTGGGCGGCTCGACCGTCCTCACGGACTGCGTGCCCAGCAAGACGCTCATCGCGACGTCGGACCTGCTGACCGAGGTCGAGTCCTCGGCCGAGCTGGGGGTCGAGGTCCCGCGTGACGTCCGCGCCGACCTGGCCGCGGTGAACGACCGGGTCATGAAGCTGGCACTGGCCCAGTCCGCCGACATCGCCGGGCGCCTCGAGCGCGAGGGCATCGAGTTCGTCAAGGGATCCGCCCGGCTGGTCTCCGCCGGCTCCGTCGAGGTCGACGGTCGTACGATCCAGGCCGACGCCGTGCTGGTCGCCACCGGAGCGCACCCTCGGGTCAGCCCCGACGCGCTCCCCGACGGCGAGCGGATCCTCACGTGGGAGCAGGTCTACGCGCTGCGCGAGATCCCGGACCACATGATCGTCGTGGGGTCCGGCGTCACCGGCGCGGAGTTCGCGAGTGCCTACAACGGGCTCGACGCCCGCGTCACGCTCGTCTCGAGCCGCGACCGGGTGCTGCCCGGTGAGGACGAGGAAGCCGCCGAGCTCATCGAGGACGTCTTCACCGAGCGTGGCATGACCGTCATGGGCCAGTCCCGCATGGCCTCCGTGCGGCGCGACGGCGACCAGGTCGTGGTCACGCTCACCGACGGTCGCGAGGTCGTCGGGTCGCACTGCCTGCTCGCCCTCGGCTCCATCCCGAACACCGCGGACCTCGGGCTGGAGGAGGCCGGCGTCGTGCTCGACGAGAACGGCTTCGTCCGCGTGGACCGCGTCTCGCGCACGAGCGTGCCCGGCATCTACGCGGCCGGCGACTGCACCGGGGTGCTCATGCTCGCCTCCGTCGCGGCCCAGCAGGGCCGCATCGCCATGGCGCACCTGCTCGGTGACGCCGTGCACCCGCTCGACCTGCAGAAGGTCTCGAGCAACATCTTCACGTCGCCGGAGATCGCGACCGTCGGCCTGTCGCAGCGCAAGATCGACGAGGCCGGCCTGCACGTCGACGTCGTGATGCTGCCGCTGGCCACGAACGCGCGCGCCAAGATGCAGGGCGTCCGTCACGGCTTCGTCAAGCTCTTCTCGCGCCGCGGCATGGGCGTCGTGGTGGGGGGAGTGGTGGTGGGCCCGCGAGCGAGCGAGCTGATCCACGCCGTCTCGCTCGCCGTGTCCGCCTCCCTGACGGTCGACCAGGTGGCCGACGCGTTCACGGTGTACCCCTCGCTGTCGGGTTCGGTGGCGGAGGCGGCTCGCAGTCTGCACCCCCGCTGACCTGCGGAAATGACAGGCGTGTAGTTCACTCACACCGGTGGAAGTCGCCGCCGATGTGTGGTTCCGTTGGCCTGGCTCGCTCGTCACATCCGTCACATCTGTCACAGGATCGGTCTTCCCCATGCGCCCCTGGACCTTGGTCCGGCGAACTGTCCCGTTCGCCGTCGTCTCCGCCGTCGCGGTGGCCTCCCTCGTCTCCACGTCCGATGCCGCGCCGCCGGCCGTCGTCACCGCCGAGGCGAAGCCGGCCGAGGTGACCGAGACCGTGGTGCCCCCGGTCGACCCGACCGAGGACGAGGCTCGCCCCGACCAGAGGACGGCGCCGAGCACCCCCGAGGCCGAGGAGCCCCAGCCGGCCGCGGAGCTGACCCGGTCGACCGAGACCTTCTCGCTCCTGGGCGTGACCTGGGACGCCGGGTCGACCGACGAGGACCCGACGGTCGAGGTGCGCTGGCGCTCGCTGGCCGACGGCTGGAGCGACTGGACCACCCTGGAGACCTCACCGACCGATCCCGCGTCCACCGACGTGCGTCCCGGCACCGACCCGCTCTGGGTCGGGGAGTCCGACGGCGTCGACGTCCGCGTCAGCACCCCGTCCGGGCGCTCGCCGAGCGGTGTGCGGGTGTCCACGGTCACCGACGGCGAGAACGGCAGCGCGACCGTGCCGACGGCGGCCGCCGTCGGCCAGCCCAAGATCATCAGCCGCGCCTCGTGGGGCGCCAAGAGCGGATCGTCCTGCAGCGCGCCGGTGTACGGGGCCTCCATGCTCGGCACGACGCTGCACCACACCGCCGGCTCGAACAGCTACACCAAGGCCCAGTCCGCCGGCATCGTGCGATCCACGCAGGCGTACCACACGGGAAGCCAGGGCTGGTGCGACATCGGCTACAACTTCCTCGTCGACAAGTACGGCCAGATCTTCGAGGGTCGCAAGGGCGGCATCACGAAGATGGTGCGCGGTGCCCACGCCGGCGTCAACGCCGCCAACGAGCGCACGGTCGGCGTCTCGATGATGGGCAACTACGACGTCGCGCAGGTCCCCGCAGCCATGAAGACCGCGGTCGCGGACCTCATCGCGTGGCGCCACTCGCTCGCCGGCCTGAAGGCCACCGGCACGTACTCCCTCGGGGGCAAGACGGTGAACCGGATCATGGGTCACCGCGACGTCAAGAGCACGGCGTGCCCCGGGCGCTACGGGTACGCGTGGCTGACGCAGTCGGGCGGCCTGCGCAGCGAGGTGGCCAAGCGCCTCGCCGGCACGTCGACGAGCACCCCGACCCCGAGCACGCCGGCCCCCGGCACCGAGATCCAGAAGCTCGCGGCCAAGATCGGCAGCACCAAGCTCGGCAAGGTCGTGCGGGCCGAGTGGGGCAACTCCACCCAGCGTCGCGCGATCTACGCCAACATGGACCTGCTCTGGACCAAGGCCGCAGGCGCCTACGCCGTCTCGGGTCCGGCGAAGACCGAGTTCTACCGCACCGGTGAGCACAACGGCTCGCTCGGCTTCCCGACCGGAGATCCGGTGGCGACCTCGGTCACGGGCACGAAGGTCCAGCGCTTCCAGAAGGGAGCGGTCTACCTGGTCACCAGCGGGTCGAGCACCGCCGGCTACGCGCTCTACGGACCGCTGTACAAGGAGTACCAGGCCCAGAAGGAGTCCGCCGGAAAGCTCGGCGTGCCGCGGTCGACCGTCTATCGCGCACGCACGGGCTACCAGCGCCTCAAGCTGACCAAGGGTTACCTGGAGCTGTCCGAGGCCTCGGGCGACGTCAGCACCTGGTACGCGGGCGGCATCGGTCCCGACGGGCTCACCGTGCCGAGCAGTCGCACCGTGACCTTCCGAGGCCACGGCTTCGGTCACGGCATCGGCATGAGCCAGTACGGCGCGCAGGGTGCGGCCCGCTCCGGCAAGACGTTCAAGGAGATCCTGGCCGCCTACTACCCCGGCACGACCCTGTCCGAGCGCACCGGGAGCATCCGCGTGCTGCTCGGCGCGGCGACCTCGTCGACGGTGACGGTGACGGCTCGGTCGGGCCTGGCCTACCGCAACATGGTGTCGGGCAAGCGGATCGTCCTGCCCGCCACCCGCAACGGCAAGACCGTCTCGCAGTGGCGGATCATCCCGCTCACCGCGGACCCGAAGAAGTCCGCGCTGCAGTACCGGACCGGATCCACCTGGACCGCCTACGACCGGAACTTCTGGACGGGCGACGCGCAGTTCGAGGCCACGAAGGTGGCACTCGTGATGCCGGGTGGGAGCGTGCGGGAGTACCGCACGAGCGTGCGCTCGGCCGTGCCGTCGAAGGGCGCCACCACGCGCAAGACGGTGAACGTGACGTCGATCGACAACTACACCCTCGGCGTCGTGGCGGCCGAGATGCCGTCGAGCTGGGAGCCGGAGGCGCTCAAGGCGCAGTCGGTCGCTGCTCGCACCTACGGCGTCCGCTCGCTCACCCCGTCGCGCTACTACGACGTGTGCGACACGACGTCCTGCCAGGTCTACAAGGGCGTGGCCGGCCAGACCGCGACCACCGACAAGGCCGTGCTGGCGACCCTCGGCGCGATCCTCACCTACCAGGGCACGCCGGCGTTCACGCAGTACTCGTCGTCCTCGGGCGGCGCCTCGGCGCCGGGCAGCCAGCCGTACCTGAAGGGACGCCTCGACGCCTGGGACGACTGGTCGGGCAACGCCAACCACGACTGGACCGCGTCCGTCCCGGCCGCGACGATCGAGAAGGCCTACCCGCAGGTCGGGACCCTGCGCAGCCTCAAGGTCACCAAGCGCGACCTGATGGGCGACTGGGCAGGCCGCGTCGAGTCGATCACGCTCACGGGCACGAAGGGGTCGACGACGGTCACGGGGCCTCAGCTCCGGTTCGCGCTCGGGCTACGCTCGCACTACTTCCGGTTGGGCTGAACCTCGGTCCACCGGCTCGATCCGAGGGGGAATCGACCTGATGAGGCACCTGTCCGTCGCTCTGACCACGCTCGTCCTGGCCGGGGGCGGGTTGGTCGCCCCAGCGGCGTCCGCAACCCCGGCGACCGGTGCTGCGCCGGCGCGCGCGGCGTCGTCCGGACAGGACGTCTCGCTGGAACGGTTCGAGCGCCCGAAGCACCGCGCGGTGGAGGCGGCGCGGAGCCGCGGTGAACGCCGTCTGGCACGGACCACGGCGCGCACCGCCGTCCCGAGCGCACCCGTGGTCTCGGAGATCGCTCCCCGGACCGTCCCGTCGTTCTCGATGGTCGGCGCCACCTGGTCGCCGACCCCCGGCCTGGGGGACGTGGTGGTGCAGGTGCGCACGCGCACCGCCGACGGGTGGGGGGCCTGGCAGGAGATCCCGCAGGACGAGGAGACGGTGGAGGCCGGGCGGCCCGGCACCGAGCCCATGTACGTGGGGGAGTCCGACGCCGTGGCGCTGCAGGTCGCCTCCAGCTCGGGATCGGTGCCTCGTGGGCTCAGGCTCGAGACCCTCGACCTCGGGTCCGACGGCGCAGGCTCCGCGACCTCGGCGAGCGCACCCGTGAGCAGCCTGGCCCAGGCCGCCGACGCCTCGCCCACGTTCACGCCCAAGCCGGCCGTCATCAGCCGTTCCTCCTGGGGGGCCTCGGCGGGTGGCTCGTGCGACAGCCCCCGCGTCGGCATGACGACGTTCGGCGTGACGCTGCACCACACGGCCGGCTCGAACTCCTACACGAAGGCGCAGTCGCGCTCGATCGTGCGGGGCATCCAGTCGTACCACGTGAAGAGCCGCGACTGGTGCGACATCGGGTACAACGTGCTCGTCGACAAGTACGGGCAGATCTTCGAGGGCCGCAAGGGCGGACTCGATCGCACCGTCCGCGGCGCCCACGCAGGGAACGCGAAGGTCAACACCTACTCCATGGGGGTGTCGATGATGGGCAACTACGACACCGCCAACGTCGGCACGGCCACGCGCTCCGCCCTGGTGAAGGTCATCGGCTGGCGCCTGGGCACGTTCTACCGGGGCGCCAAGGGCACCTGGTCGGCCGACGGCAAGACCTACCAGGTGATCCACGGGCACCGCGACGTCCTGGGGACGGCGTGCCCGGGACGCAACGGCTACGCCTACCTGCCGACGCTGCGCAACAGCGTCGCGTCGTACATCGCCGACTACGACTCCGAGATCAAGCGGTACGCCGCGAAGCTCGGCCGCGACCTGACGGGCTACCCGTACGCCAGCGAGTACGGGAACGCGACCCAGCGCAAGACCTTCTTCCAGGCCATGGAGCTGTACTGGAAGCAGGGCGTCGGCGTGTTCTGGGTCGGCGGCCTGGTGCGTGGGGAGTACAACCACCTCGGCGCGCACGCTGGAGTCATGGGGTTCCCCACGGCCCTGCACGTCCGCACCGCGGATCCGGCCGTGAGCGTGCAGCGCTTCGAGCGGGGCAGCGTCTACCGGGTGGTCCGCGGCTCGGGCACGATCGCGCTCGGCATCCACGGCGGCATCGAGGACCTGTACCGCGAGCTGGGGGAGTCGGAGGGACGCCTCGGCGCTCCCGAGTCGCGGGTCTACCGCAAGCCGGGCCTGTCCCGAGCGCGGTTCGACGGCGGCATCATCACGCAGCGTGACGGCAGCCCTGCGGAGGTCGCGTACCGGTGAGCGCGGCGGCGCGCAGCGTCGTGGATACTCGCACCATGCAGTCGATCGGGCGGTCCCTGGCCATCGCGGCCCTCGCGAACATCGGTTCCTTCGGTCTCACCGCCTGGTTGCTCGACGGGTTCGACATCCGCCTCGGCGGCTTCGTCGCAGCGGTCGTCCTGTTCACGGTGCTCGCGGTCGGACTGCGTCGCGCGACCACCACCATGGCGCCGCGGCTCGCTCGACCGTCGGCCGTGATCGGGGGCCTCGTGGTCACGGCAGCGGCCCTCGTGCTGACGGACGCCGTCGTGCCCCGCCGTGGGTTCGACCTGGAGGGGCCGTGGACCTGGGCGATCGTGATCCTGGTCGTCTGGGCCGCAGGGGTGGCCTACGGCGAGGTCGACACCCAGGCCCCGGCGGACGTGCCGCCCGTCGAGGCCTGAGGGCCGCTACTCCGCAGCGGGGGCGTCGGCGATCGTCGCGACGACCTCGCCGGCACCGATCGTGGCGCCGATCTCGGCCGAGAGCCCGGTGACGGTGCCCGCCTTGTGCGCGGTGATGGGCTGCTCCATCTTCATGGCCTCGATGACGAGCACGGTGTCGCCGGCGGCGACCTCCTGGCCCTCCTCGACGGCGACCTTGACCACGGTGCCCTGCATGGGCGAGGTGAGGGAGTCACCGGACGCAGCGGCGCCCGCGGCCTTGCCGCCCTTGCGCTTCTGCTTCTTGGCGCCACCGCTCGCGGCGCCGGCCACGGCTCCGAGCCCGCCGGGGAGGACGACCTCCACGCGCTTGCCGGCCACCTCGACGACGACCCGCTCGCGCTCGGCGGGCTCGTCGGTCTCGGAGGCGCCCGCGTACGGCTCGAGCTGGTTGTCGTAGTCGGTCTCGATCCACGTCGTGTAGACGTCGAACGATCCGTCGGACGCGTTGTAGGCCGGGTCGTCCAGCACGTCGCGGTGGAAGGGGATGACCGTCGGCATGCCGTCGACGACGAACTCGTCGAGGGCACGGCGGGAGCGCTCGATGGCCTGCTCGCGGGTGCGCCCGGTGACGATGAGCTTGGCGATGAGCGAGTCGAACGCGCCCGGCACGGTCTCGCCCTCCTCGTAGCCGCCGTCGAGGCGGACGCCCGGGCCGCTCGGGGGAGCCCACTTCGTGAGCGTGCCCGGAGCCGGGAGGAAGCCGCGGCCACCGTCCTCGGCGTTGATGCGGAACTCGATCGAGTGGCCGATGATCTCCGGGTCGCCGTAGCCGAGCTCCTCGCCGGCGGCGATGCGGAACATCTCGCGCACGAGGTCGATGCCCGTGACCTCCTCGGAGACGCAGTGCTCGACCTGCAGGCGCGTGTTGACCTCGAGGAAGCTGATGGTGCCGTCGGCGGCGACGAGGAACTCGCACGTGCCGGCGCCCACGTAGCCGGCCTCCTTGAGGATGGCCTTCGACGAATCGTAGAGGCGCGCCAGCTGGTCGTCGGACAGGAACGGCGCGGGGGCCTCCTCCACCAGCTTCTGGTGGCGGCGCTGCAGCGAGCAGTCGCGCGTGGAGACCACGACGACGTTGCCGTGGCTGTCGGCCAGGCACTGCGTCTCGACGTGGCGGGGCTTGTCGAGGAACTTCTCCACGAGGCACTCGCCGCGACCGAAGGCGCTGACGGCCTCGCGGACGGCGGACTCGTAGGCGTCGGGGATCTCCTCGAGGGTCTTGGCGACCTTGAGGCCACGACCGCCACCACCGAAGACGGCCTTGATGGCGACCGGCAGACCGTTCTCCTGGGCGAAGGCCACGACCTCGTCGGCGTCCTTGACGGGGTCCTTGGTGCCGGGAGCGAGCGGGGCGTTCGCCGTCTGGGCGATCTGCTTGGCCTTGGCCTTGTCGCCGAGGGCCTCGATGGCCGCGGGCGGGGGGCCGATCCAGACGAGTCCGGCGTCGATGACGGCCTGGGCGAACTCGGCGTTCTCGGCGAGGAAGCCGTAGCCCGGGTGCACGCTGTCGGCGCCCGAGCGCTGGGCGACGGCCACGATCTTCTCGATCGAGAGGTAGGAGTCGCCCGGGGTCGAGCCCTCCAGGGAGTAGGCCTCGTCGGCGAGCCGGACGAACAAGGCGTCGCGGTCGGGCTCGGCGTAGACGGCGACGCTGCCGATGCCGGCGTCCTTGCAGGCTCGGACCACGCGGACCGCGATCTCTCCACGGTTGGCGATCAGGACCTTCTGCAGGGGCTTGCTCACGGACGGCTCTCCTCGGGATGGACAGGCTGGGCGGGGGCGGGCACTGCCTGCCGAGTGTAGGGGGCAGGACGGCCCGAGGGTGGATGAGGTACGTCACGCGGACGTCCGACCGTCGGGTTAACGAGTGTTAACCTGGGGGCATGGTCGACGTCGCACAGCTGTCCGGTCTCTCCCGCGAGCACGAGGACTTCCGCCGCACGGTGCGGGAGTTCGCCGAGTCGAGGATCGCGCCGCACGTCGCGCAGTGGGACCGCGAGCACCACTTCCCGGTCGACGTCGTGCGCGAGATGGGCGACCTCGGTCTGTTCGGCCTCACGGCGCCGGAGGAGTACGGCGGCGCAGGCGCGGACTTCACCAGCCTGTGCGTCGCGATCGAGGAGCTCGGTCGCGTCGACCAGTCGATGGGCATCACGCTCCAGGCCGGGGTCGGTCTCGGGATCAACCCGATCGTCGCGTTCGGCACCGCGGAGCAGAAGGAGCGCTGGCTGCCCGACCTGGTCGCCGGTCGCGCCCTGGCGGGCTTCGGCCTCACCGAGCCCGGAGCCGGCTCCGACGCGGGTGCCACGCGCACCCGCGCCGTGCTCGACGGCGACACCTGGGTGGTCGACGGCGCCAAGCAGTTCATCACCAACTCCGGCAACGACCTGACGTCGGTCGTCACCGTCACCGCACGTACCGGGGAGCGCGCCGACGGGCGTCCTGAGATCTCGGCGATCATGGTGCCCGCGGGAACGCCCGGGTTCGTGGCTGAGCCCGCCTACGACAAGCTCGGGTGGCACATCTCCGACACCCACCCGCTGGCCTTCACGGGGGCGCGCGTCCCCGCCGACCACCTGCTCGGCGAGCGCGGCCGTGGCTACGCCCAGTTCCTCGCCACGCTCGACGACGGCCGCATCGCGATCTCGGCGCTCTCGGTCGGCTGCCTGCAGGCCTGCCTCGACCTGTGCGTGCAGTACGCGGGGGAGCGGCAGACGTTCGGGGTGCCGATCGGTGCGAAGCAGGGTGTGGCCTTCCAGATCGCCGACCTCGCCGTGCTGCTCGAGGGGGCGCGGGCCCTGACCTACCGGGCCGCAGCCCTGAAGGACGCCGGAGCCCCGTACGCCGTGGTCAAGCAGGCCGCGTCGGTGGCCAAGCTGCACGCGACGGAGTCGGCCGTGACCGGCACCCGCATCGCGACGCAGGTCTTCGGCGGGTACGGCTTCATGGAGGAGTACCCCGTGGCCCGGTTCTACCGCGACGCCAAGATCCTGGAGATCGGCGAGGGGACCAGCGAGGTGCAGCGCATGCTGATCGCCCGCGGGCTGGGTCTGCCCGTCGAGTGACTCACGGGCAGGTCAGGCCTGCGGTGCCGTCGCACAGATCCGTGCGCGACCGTCACCGGGCGTGCCGCTGCCGGCCGTTCCCAGGCGACGACCAGGCCCCGGACTCCGTCAGAGGCTGACCAGCGCGCGGCAGGGAAGCGGCACGTGGCGCACCTGGTCGCCGAAGTCGACCTGGGCCGACCGGGTGCCCTGCAGGCTCACGATCCGGCCGAGACCGTAGGTGTCGTGGCTGACGCGCGAAGCCACCTCGTAGACCGCGTCCGGCTCCACCGCCTGGGGCTGGAAGGGGCTGGACGCGTGGAACTTGCGACGAGGGGCCATGTCCTCATTCTCTCATCTTCCTGCACGTTCCGGTACCGAGTTCTCGTCACACGCTCGCTCGCCGGGCTCGTCACACCGCGCCGGGACGATTCCAGAGGTCGGTCCAGACGACGTCGAGATCGGCCACCAGGTCGCGCAGGAGCGGCAGGCTGATGCCCACCACGGTGTGGGGATCGCCCTCGATCCCGCGGACGAACGCGCCGCCCAGGCCGTCGATCGTGAAGGCTCCGGCCACGTGCAGCGGCTCCCCGGTGGCGACGTACGCGTCGATCTCGGCGTCGCCGACGTCGGCGAAGTGCACGACGGTGGAGGCCGCGTCGACGACCTCCCGGCCGGCACGGCGGACGCAGTGCCCGGTGTGCAGCACGCCCGAGCGACCACGCATCCGACGCCACCGGGCGCGCGCGGTCGCGGCGTCGCCGGGCTTCCCCAGGATCTCGCCCTCGAAGGCGAGCACCGAGTCGCAGCCGACGACGAGCGCGTCCGGGTCGTCGACCGTCGCCGCGACCGCGCGGCACTTCAGCTGCGCCAAGGCCGCGGCCAGGTTCGCGGCGTCGCGTGACTGCACCTGCGACTCGTCGACCCCGGAGACGACCACCTCCGGCTCGATGCCGGCCGCTCGCAGCGTCGCGAGCCGGGCGGGGGACTGTGAGGCCAGGACCATGCGCACCATGGGCCCATCGTGGCAGGACCGCTCTCGACCCCCCATCGGTGGATCCGCAACATCAGGGGTGCTTCGGGGCGGCCATCGGTGGATCGGCAACCTCAGCGCCGTCCCTGCGGTTGAGGATCCACCGATGACGAGGGCGGCGCGGCGTCAGTCGGGCAACGGCGGTGGGGACCCGTACGTCGCGGGCTCGGCGCGGAGGTCCGGGTGGGCTAGGACGGCGTCGACGAGCGCCTGCGAGCCGCCGATCGTCAGGCTGTCGTCGTCCACGTCCTGGGCGATGCACCACGACCGGTCCTGCGGCCAGACGAACGAGGCGGGAGCCAACCGACGTGGCCAGTCCGGCGCCTCGGGGCGGGCGCCCCAGCGACCGACGTCCGACAGCGGGCCGCGGAAGAGCAGGTAGGCCCGGAACCCGTCCAGGTCGGCCCGCGGCGCCTTCATCACGGCGTCGTCGAACGCCGGCGGGATCCGCGGCGGCCTGGGGCGGCGGAAGACCCGGCCGAAGCCGGTGAGCGCCGGGCTCTGGTAGAGCATCGAGACGGCATCGCCACCCTCGATGTCGCCCCACCCCTCCCAGAGGGCGAAGACCGCGTCGTCGGGCGTCGAGGTGTGGGCGGTCGCCAGGTGGACGACGTCGGCGTGGACGACGTCGTCAGTTCGTTCCGGTGAGTCGTCCCTGTCGAACGGGACCTGCGCGTACGCCTCGGAGCCCGGCGGTCCCTGGCCGGCGATGACACCCCAGTCCGCGTCGGCACGCACGATCCAGTCCGCCGCCGACACGTCGGGCTCGTGGCGCAGGGTCATGCAGGACTCAGGCCCAGGCGGAGCGACGCCAGGCGTCGGGGCCCACACGGTGCGGCGTGCGGTGCGCGCGCACCGGGTGTCCCCACTCGCTGCGCGGTGCCGGCTTCGCGCCCGCTGCGGCGTTCGCGGCAGCTGCGTTGCGTGCGGCCACGACGGCCACGAGCGCCGCCAGCTCCTCGGGCGACAGGTCGCCGCGGACCACCCGCAGCACCGGCGTGACCGGTGCTGCGGGCGTCTGCTCGGCGGCGTCGGCCACAGGCGTCGTCTCGTCGCTCATCAGAGCGGGATGTTCCCGTGCTTCTTGGGCGGGAGCGTCTCGCGCTTGGTGCGCAGCAGGCGCAGGGCCTTGGTGACCTCGGCGCGGGTCTGCGACGGCTCGATCACGCCGTCGATGTAGCCGCGCTCGGCCGCCACGTACGGGTTGCAGAGCGTGTCCTCGTACTCGGTCATCAGCTCGGCACGCTTGGCCTCGGGGTCGTCGGCCGCAGCCACCTCGCGGCGGTACAGGATGTTGACGGCACCGGAGGCGCCCACGACGGCGATCTGGCCGGTGGGCCACGACAGGTTCACGTCGGCGCCGAGGTGCTTGGAGCCCATGACGTCGTACGCGCCGCCGTAGGCCTTGCGCGTGATGATCGTGACGAGCGGGACCGTGGCCTCGGCGTAGGCGTAGATGAGCTTGGCGCCGCGGCGGATGATGCCGTTCCACTCCTGCTCGGTGCCCGGCAGGAAGCCCGGCACGTCCACGAACGTGAGCACGGGGATGTTGAACGCGTCGCAGGTGCGCACGAAGCGGGCGGCCTTCTCGGAGGCGTCGATGTCGAGGCAGCCGGCCAGCTGCATGGGCTGGTTGCCCACCACGCCGACGCTGCGACCCTCGACCCGGCCGAAGCCGATCACGAGGTTCGGCGCGAACAGCGGCTGGACCTCGAGGAAGTCGCCGTCGTCGAGCACGGACTCCATCACGGTGCGGATGTCGTAGGGCTGGTTGGCCGAGTCCGGGATCAGCGTGTCGAGCGCCAGGTCGGTCTCGTTGCGCTCCAGGTCGACGCCCTCGTCGTAGACCGGCGCCTCCTCCATGTTGTTCTGCGGCAGGAACGAGATGAGCGCCTTCACGTACTCGAGGGCGTCCTCCTCGTCGGAGGCCAGATAGTGGGCGTTGCCGCTGCGCGTGTTGTGCGTGCGGGCACCGCCCAGCTCCTCCATGGTCACGTCCTCGCCGGTGACCGTCTTGATGATGTCGGGCCCGGTGATGAACATGTTCGACTTCTCGTCGACCATGACCGTGAAGTCGGTGACCGCGGGGGAGTAGACGTGGCCGCCGGCGCACGAGCCCATGATCAGCGAGATCTGGGGGATGACGCCCGACGCGTGCACGTTGCGGCGGAAGATCTCGCCGTACAGGCCGAGCGAGACCACACCCTCCTGGATGCGGGCGCCGGCGCCCTCGTTGATGCCGATGATGGGGCAGCCCGACTTGATGGCGAGGTCCATGACCTTGGTGATCTTCTCGCCGTACACCTCGCCGAGGCTGCCGCCAAAGACGCTGAAGTCCTGGCTGAAGACGCACACCTGGCGGCCGTCGATCGTGCCGTATCCGGTGATGACGCCGTCGCCGAGCGGCCGGTTGTTCTCGAGCCCGAACTTGGTGGAGCGGTGCCGGGCCAGTGCGTCGAGCTCGACGAAGGAGCCCTCGTCGAACAGCTGGTCGATGCGCTCGCGGGCGCTCTGGCGGCCCTTCGCGTGCTGCTTCTCGGCCGCCCGCTCGGCGACCTCGACGGTCGCCTCGTGGTGCCGGCGCCGGAAGTCGTCCAGCTTCCCGGCGGTCGTGTGCAGCTCCGGACGCTCTTCGATCTCTGCCTCTGCTTCGCTCACGTGGGTCAGAGTAACGATCCTCGACGCGCCGTGGTGTGTGAGGCTTGACGCATGAGCAGCGACCGTCGCGACACGCCGGGGCCCGGGGGGCGCGATCCCCTCGACGTCGACGAGCTGCGTCGCGTGCTGCTGCTCGAGGGGAGCGTGTGGACGGGCCTCGAGGTCTCCGCGTCCACCACGAGCACCAACGCCGACGTCGTCGCCGCGGTGGGTGCCGGCGCTCCCGAGGGCCTCGTGGTCGCGACCGAGCACCAGACCGCCGGCCGGGGGCGGCTCGACCGGCGGTGGGAGACGCCGCCGGGGGCGGGGCTCATGGTCTCGGTGCTCCTGCGCCCCGACGGCGTCGCCCTGCCGCAGTGGACCTGGCTGCCGCTGCTGACGGGCCTCGCGGTCGACCTGACGGCGCGGGACTGCGGTGTGACCTCCGGGCTGAAGTGGCCCAACGACGTGCTCGTCGAGGGCCGCAAGATCAGCGGGATCCTGCTCGAGCGTGCCGACGGGCCCGCCGGTCCTGCCGCCGTGGTGGGGATCGGCCTCAACGTGTCGTCGACGCCGGACGAGCTGCCGGTGCCCACGGCGACCTCCCTCGCGATCGAGGGGGCCACCACCGTCGACCGGGGGGTCGTCCTCCAGCTCCTGCTGGGCCACCTCGAGCGGCTCTACCGGCCGTGGTTGGCGAGCGCCGGTGACCCGGCGCTCCTGCGGCGCGACTATCTCGAGCAGAGCGTGACCCTCGGGTCGCGCGTGCGGGTCGAGCTGCCCGACGGGTCCACGCTGACCGGCGTCGCCCACGACATCGACCCGCTCGGCCGGCTCGTCGTGGACGGGCGGGCGATCAGCGCGGGCGACGTGACCCACGTCCGTGCCGTCGGCTGAGCCTTCCGCCGCCCGTGCGACCAGCGGGTCCCCAGGTCACCCACGTCGTCGGGAGGCTCGACGACGGAGGCCTTTGCCCAGACGTCACCCGCGGCCCGTGCGCCACGTGGGAGGATCAGCCCATGGCCCTCTCACGCAAGCTGATGATGGACGGTGAACAGACCGTCGCGACGACCCGGACGCACGTCAAGGTGCTGTTCGTGCCGCTGGTCATCCTGTTGGCGGTCGCCTTCGCCGGAGGCTTCCTCGCCGCCCAGGTCGGCAACAGCGGGGACGGGTACGTGCGCTGGGTGATCATCGGCATCGCCGTCGTGCTCGTCCTGTGGGGCAGCGTGCTGCCGTTCGTGCGCTGGTTCCTCTGGACCTACACGCTGACCAACAAGCGCATCGTCGAGCAGAAGGGCATCCTGACGCGCGAGGGGCGGGTCATCCCGCTCAGCCGCATCAACGACGTCTCGTTCGAGAAGAACCTCAACGACCGCATCCTCGGCTGCGGGACCCTCATCATCCACAACGCGAGCGACGAGGCCGGCCTGGAGCTGCGCGACATCCCGCGCATCGAGGGCTTCCACCGCACCGTCAGCAACCTCGTGTTCGACTCGCACCGCCAGAGCGATGAATCGGTCTGAGCTGCGTGACGAGCTCGCCCGCCTGATCCTGCAGGAGGGCATGGAGCTCACGGGTGAGCAGGTCGCCGGGAAGGCCGGGCTCGACCTCGACCGCGCCGAGCGGCTCTGGCGCTCGCTGGGCTTCGCCGACAGCGGCGACGATCCGGCCTACGGCGAGCACGACGTGGCCGCCGCGCGACTCGCTGCGCTGGCGCTCGAGGAGGGCGTCCTCGAGGAACGCACCATCTTCCGGATGACCAGGGCGCTCGGCCAGACGCTGGCGCGGCTGGCCGACTGGGAGGTCCAGACGATCGTCGACCAGGTGGAGTCCGACGTCGAGTCGGGCCGGGCCGCGAGCCGCCTGGAGAGCGCCGTCGCGATCGCCGAGCACGTGGGGCCGGGCTTCGAACGGCTCCTGCTGTACGCCTGGCGGCGTCACCTGGCCGCCGCGGCCGGCCGCCTCGAGGCGCTCGGGGCCGTCGACGCCGAGCTGCTGTCGACCACCATGAGCATCGGCTTCGCCGACCTGTCGCGGTTCACCGCCATGACCAACACGCTCGACGACGCCCGCCTCGGCGAGCTCGTGGAGAACTTCGAGACCCGGTGCACCGACGTCGTCACGTCGCGTGACGGCCGGGTCATCAAGGCCCTCGGCGACGCCGTGCTGTTCGTGAACCCCGATCCGCGTGAGGCCACGCTCACGGCGCTCGAGCTCGTGGCCAACATCGGCTCGCGCGACGACCTGCCCGACGTGCGGGTCGGCTTGGCCACCGGCTCGGTCATCAGCAGGCTGGGCGACGTCTTCGGCCCGCCCGTGAACCTGGCCGCGCGCCTCTCCCACGTGGCCCGCAGCAACCGGGTGCTCGTCGACGACGAGACCGCCGGACACCTCACCGACGACGAGTTCGAGATGCGCGCGCTGCCCCCACGGCCGCTGCGCGGCTTCGGCAACGTCTCGCCCATCACCATCAGCCGCCGGCGGGCGTTCCGTCCGCGCACGGTGCGGCGCTGGTAGCGGGGGACGTCGGAGGGCGGACGAGGGGTCAGTAGGCTCCTGCCATGCCGCTGACCCCGCACCTGGCCGTCGTCGGTGGCGGCCAGCTCGCCCGCATGATGCAGGTGCCCGCCGTGGCCCTCGGGCTCCGCATCCGCCTGCTGGCCGAGGGCCCCGACGTCTCGGCCGCACAGGTGGTGCCCGACCAGCTGGTGGGCGACCACACCGACCTCGCCGACCTGCGTGCCGTGTGCGACGGCGTGCCCGTCGTGACGTTCGACCACGAGCACGTGCCGCCGGCCCACCTGCGCACGCTCGAGGCGGAGGGACACCTGCCTCGGCCCGGGCCCGACGCCCTGCTGTACGCACAGGACAAGGGCGAGATGCGGGTGCGCCTCAGCGTGCTCGGCCTGCCGTGCCCGCTCTTCCTCCTGCTGCCGAGCGAGGCGGAGGAGGCCCTCGCCGAGCTCGAGGACTTCGGCTACCCCGCGGTGCTCAAGACCACCCGGGGCGGCTACGACGGCAAGGGTGTCTGGGTGGTCCGGTCCGAGGACGAGGCGGCCGAGGTCCTGGCCGCTGCCGACGGCCAGGAGCTCGTCGCCGAGGAGCTGGTGGACTTCCGTCGCGAGCTCAGTGCCCAGGTGGCCCGCAACCCCTCCGGCGAGGTCGTCGCCTACCCGGTCGTGCAGTCGACGCAGGTCGACGGCATCTGCAAGGAGGTCGTGGCGCCGGCTCCCGACCTCGACCCCGCCCTCGCGCAGGAGGCCACCGACGTCGCGGTGCGCGTCGCCACCGCGCTGGGGGTCACCGGCATGCTCGCCGTCGAGCTGTTCGAGACCAGCGACGGACGCGTGCTCGTCAACGAGCTGGCGATGCGCCCGCACAACACCGGTCACTGGAGCATCGACGGCGCCGCCACGAGCCAGTTCGAGAACCACCTGCGCGCCGTCCTGGACCTGCCCCTCGGCCCGGCGACGCCGCACGCCTCCTGGTCGGTCATGGTCAACGTGCTCGGTGGCGCGGTGCAGGACCTCGAGGCGCAGGAGGCCGTCGTCCTGGCCGCCGTGCCGCACGCCAAGGTGCACCTGTACGGCAAGGCCGTGAAGCCCGGTCGCAAGGTCGGCCACGTGACCGTCGTCGGCGACGACCTCGACGTGGTGCTGGCCGACGCCCGTCGCGCGGCCGCCCTCCTCCAGGACGGCTGACGACGTCACGTCGCCCTCCCGACACCACCCGCCGGCACCGCCCCCCTGAGCGGTGACTTCTCCACCGAATGCGCGGAGACCCGGTGCGCGGTGCGGATTCCACCGTCTCAGCGCTGGGGCGGTGGAGTCCGCACCGCTCGACCGCACCCGGCACCTCTCGGTGGAGAACTCACCGCTCGGGGGGAGGGGCGGCGCCGGACCTCGCTAGGATCGCGGCCATGAGCGCAACGCCCCGCGTGGGCATCGTCATGGGGTCGGACTCGGACTGGCCGGTCATGGAGGCAGCGGCGCAGGCGTGCGCCGAGCTGGGGGTGGCGTACGAGGCCGACGTCGTCTCGGCCCACCGGATGCCCGACGAGATGCTCGCCTACGGGCGTGACGCGCACACGCGCGGCATCGAGGTGATCATCGCCGGTGCCGGCGGCGCGGCGCACCTGCCCGGGATGCTGGCCGCGGTCACGCCCCTGCCCGTCATCGGGGTGCCGGTGCCGCTGAAGTACCTCGACGGCATGGACTCGCTGCTCTCGATCGTGCAGATGCCCGCGGGCGTCCCCGTGGCCACGGTCTCGATCGGCAACGCCCGCAACGCCGGACTCCTCGCCGTGCGCATCCTCGCCGTCGGCGACGACGTGCTCACCGGGCGCATGCTGGACTTCCAGGCCGAGCTGGCCGACGCCGCCCGCGCCAAGGGCGAGGCGATCCGCGACCGCTGAGGAGGGCTCAGACGGTGGTGCCGGTGAGCCCGAGCGTGCGGTCCGTCCAGTCCTTGAGGTCGGAGTACAGCGACGGGTTCTCGCCGAGCGACAGGCCGTAGGACGGCACGATCTCCTTGAGCTGCGGCCGCCACCCCTCGATCTGCCCGGGGAAGCAGCGCTCCAGCACGTCGAGCATCGCGGAGACCGCGGTGGAGGCGCCCGGCGAGGCGCCCAGCAGGCCGGCGATGGACCCGTCGGCGGCATTCACGACAGTGGTGCCGAACTCGAGGGACCCGCCGAAGCGGCCCTTCTTGCGCACCACCTGAACGCGCTGACCGGCCGTGATGAGCTCCCAGTCCTCCTCCTCGGCGAGCGGGGCGAAGGCACGCAGGTCCTCGACCTTGCGGCCGCGGGTCTTGGCGAGCTCGAGGACCAGGTACTTGATGAGCCCCCACGAGGTGACGCCGATGGCGGCCATCGGCATGAGGTTGTGCGGACGGATCGAGAGGGGCAGGTCGGTGAACGAGCCCTCCTTGAGGAACTTGGGCGTCCAGCCGGCGTAGGGGCCGAACAACAGCGACCGCTTGCCGCCGATCACGCGGGTGTCGAGGTGCGGCACCGACATCGGCGGGGCGCCGACGGCGGCCATGCCGTAGACCTTCGCCTCGTGCTTCTCGGTGACCGTGTCGTCGAGGCAGCGGATGAACTGCCCGCTCACGGGGAACCCGGCGAAGCCCTTGATCTCCTCGATGCCGGACTTCTGGAGCAGCTGGATCGCGCCGCCGCCTGCGCCCACGAACACGAACTTGGCGGAGATGGTGACCGTGCGGTCCTCGGTCCGGTCCTTGACCTTGACGCGCCAGGTGCCATCGGTGTCGCGGCCGAGGTTCTTGACCTCGTGGCCGTAGCGCACGTCGGCGCCCTGGGCGGTGAGGTTGCCGAGCATCTGGGCGGTCAGGGAGCCGAAGTCCACGTCGGTGCCGTGGTCGGTCCAGCTGATGGCCACGTCCTCGCGCTCGTCGCGCCCCTCGGCCATGAGGGGCAGGCGCCGGGCGAACTCGTCACGGTCGTGGATGAAGTCGAGTCCGGCGAAGAGCGGGTGGCCGGCGAGGGTGTCGTGGCGCTTGCGCAGGTACTCCACGTTCTCCGCGCCGCGCACGAAGCTCACGTGCGGCACGGGGTTGATGAACGTCGACGGGTCCTTGAGCAGGCCGTTGTCCACACCGTGCGCCCAGAACTGGCGCGACAGCTGGAACTGCTCGTTGACGGTGATCGCCTTCGACACGTCGACGCTGCCGTCGGGCTGCTGCGGCGTGTAGTTGAGCTCGCAGAGCGCGGAGTGGCCGGTGCCGGCGTTGTTCCAGGGGTCGCTGCTCTCCAGCGCCGGGGCCTCGAGGCGCTCCAGGACCGTGACGGACCAGTCGGGCTGCAGGGTCTTCAGCAGCGAGCCGAGCGTGGCGCTCATGACGCCGGCGCCGACGAGCAGCACGTCGGTCGTGATGCGCGTGGGTGTGGCGGACTGACGTACGGGGGATGCGGGCGTGTTCAACGCGGACTCTCCTGGATCTCACCGGGGCAACGACGTGGTCGACGTCTGCAGCACCGTCAAATCTCCCGCGTGAGGCACGGTGAGCGCGACTCGAAACGGTGTGATCTTGCTCAGGAGGCGTGTGATGTTCCTCGCGTCGGGGCCGCCGGGCCCTGCGGCCCGTCAGTACAGGGCGGCGCGATAGGACTCGCCGTAGTAGGCGGCGATCTCCTCGAGCGTCTCGTCGGGCCGCTCGAGGGCGTGGGCGATCTCGGGCCGTGACGGCACGGAGTCCGGCCGCCACGTGCTCGGCTCCCACAGCTCGGACCTCAGGAACGCCTTGGCGCAGTGGAAGAAGACCTGCTCGACCGCGACCTCGCAGACCAGCACCGGTCGGTGTCCCTTGACCTCGAGGTGCTCGAGGTAGGGCGGCGGCGCGTGGTCGGTGCGCAGCAGCCGGGCCCGCCCGTTGACGCGCAGCGTGTCGCCGCGACCCGGCACGACGAACAGCAGTCCGACGTGGGGGTTGGTGAGCACGTTGAGGTAGCCGTCGGCCCGACGGTTGCCCGGCCGCTCGGCCAGGGCGATGGTGTGCTCGTCGACCACGTGCACGAGCGACCCGGCCGGGTCGCCCTTGGGTGACACGTCGCACGAGCCGTCGGCTGCCGACGTCGACAGCAGGCAGAGCGGGGAGGCATCGAGCCACGCGACGTGGAGCGGGTGCAGGCGGTCCCGGTCCTTCGCGACGGTGCGGGGCAGGGGGGTGCCGAGCACCTCGCGGAGCTCGTCGACGTCGTGGATCTCGGCCATGGCGACACGCTAGCCCCCGACCGGTGCGCAGCCGAGGCGCTCCGCCGCGGGTCGGCGGTCGCGGCTCGGGTCAGTGGTCGCGGATGAACGACGTGACGCGGGTGAGGGTCGGGGTCCGAGGCGCCGAGCCGAAGCCGAACCGGACGGGCGGGTCCACGGGCGCCAGCGGGCCGAGGTCCTCGCCGTCCCACGCGACGGAGGCGGACTCCACGCCCCACGCGTCGGAGGCGGCGTACCACTCCGTGCGTCCCCGACCGGCGCTGCCGTGGGTGCGCACGCCCGGCATCACGCGTCGTGCGATCGGGTCGCAGAAGCGCGCCCAGGCCTCGCGGTGCGCGAGGGGAGTCGGGACGGCCTGCAGCAGCCAGCCGATCGGCGCACGCGTCCCGGGAGTCCAGCGGGCGCTCAGCGGGCCGGCGTCGATGCCCCATCCGGCGAGCGCCACGGGGACGATCCGGACGTCGTCGAAGGTGTAGGTGGTCGAGACCAGGTCGGCGATGCGCTCGTCGGGGGCGAGCAGCACGCGGTGCCCGTCGGGGCGCTCGACCATCGCATCGGCGAAGCGGCCGTACGGGCTCCGGTCCCACATGCCCACGACGACCCGGGTGCCGCTGGTGGTGCCGAGGCCGACGATGTGGCCGTCGAATCGTTGGATCACGCCTCACAGTGTGGGCGATCCCACGCGTCCCGGCAGTGTCAGTGGCGGGCGGGCGACGTACTATTGCTAGGTCGTCCTAGTATTTCGATCTCGTCAAGCATCTGGAGCCGCACCGTGTCCGACATGTTCGTGTTGTCCGAGGAGCACCAGGCCATCCGCGAGGCGGTCCGGGCCGTGGCCGAGGCCAAGGTCGCGCCCTTCGCCGCCGAGGTCGACGAGGAGGCTCGGTACCCCCGCGAGGCCCACGAGGCGCTCGTGGCGGCGGACTTCCACGCCCCCCACGTTCCGGAGGAGTACGGCGGAGCCGGTGCCGACGCACTGGCCACCGTGTTGGTCATCGAGGAGATCGCCCGCGTCGACGTCTCGGCGTCGCTCATCCCGGCCGTGAACAAGCTCGGGTCGCTCCCGGTCATCCTCGGAGGCGACGAGCGGATCAAGAAGGACTACCTGTCGCGCCTCGCTGCCGGCGAGGGCTTCAGCTACTGCCTCTCCGAGCCCGACGCCGGGTCCGACGCCGCGAACCAGAAGACCCGCGCGGTGCGCGACGGTGACCACTGGGTGCTCAACGGCACCAAGCGCTGGATCAGCAACGCGGGGGAGTCGGAGTTCTACACCGTCCTCGCGCAGGCCGACCCCGAGAAGCGCAGCAAGGGCATCACGGCCTTCGTGGTGGAGAAGTCCGACGAGGGCGTCTCGTTCGGAGCGCCCGAGAAGAAGCTGGGCATCAAGGGCTCGCCCACGCGCGAGGTCTACCTCGACGACGTCCGCATCCCCGAGGACCGCATCATCGGCGACGTCGGCCAGGGCTTCGCCCTCGCCATGCAGACGCTCGACCACACCCGCGTGACGATCGCGGCGCAGGCGGTCGGCGTCGCGCAGGGCGCGCTCGACTACGCGCTCGGCTACGTCCAGGAGCGCCAGCAGTTCGGCAAGCCGATCAGTGACTTCCAGGGACTGCAGTTCATGATCGCCGACATGGGCATGAAGATCGAGGCCGCGCGCCAGCTCACCTATGCCGCAGCGGGTCGGTCCGAGCGCGGCGACAAGGACCTCACGTTCTTCGGCGCCGCGGCGAAGGCCTTCGCCTCCGACACCGCCATGCAGGTCACCCTCGATGCCGTGCAGCTCCTGGGCGGATACGGGTACACCCGCGACTACCCGGTGGAGCGGATGATGCGCGACGCCAAGATCACCCAGATCTACGAGGGCACGAACCAGGTCCAGCGGATCGTCATGGCTCGTCAGCTGCTCGCGGGGATCCAGTCGGACCTCTGAGCGGAGCGCTTGACCTCGAGTGGACTTGAGGTTCTAGGCTCGTGAGGACGACGAAGGGAGACGGCATGGGCACGCGCACGGACGTGGAGACCGGGGCCGACGCGATCTCGAGCCACGGTTCCGCCGGTGTGGCCGAGCTCTTGAAGGCGGCGTTCCGACGCCACGCCAGCGGCGTCGCGATCATCACGGCGATGGGTCCGGACGGTCCGGTCGGACTCACCGCCTCCAGCGTGGCCTCGGTGTCCACCCACCCACCGGCGCTCTCGTTCTCGGTCCTGACGTCCAGCACGTCCGGCAGCGCGATCGCCGAGGCGGCGGAGCTCGACGTCCACCTGCTCCCCTCGGGGCTCGCCGACCTGGCCGACGCCTACGGTCGGTCGGCCGGCGCGCGCTTCGTCCCCGAGCAGGGCTGGGCGTCCGACGACGTCGGCACCACGCTTCCCGAGGCGGTCGCGTCGCTGCGGTGCGTGCCCCTCGCGCGGGTGCCGGTGGGGGAGTCCGTCGTCGTGGTCGCCGAGGTCCGTGACGTGCAGCTCGGTCCCGTGGGCGAGCCCTTGGTCTACCACGACCGGACGTACCGGACGGTGGGCGCGATCAGCGACCGCTGACGAGGCGGTTCCACTCGGCCGCCGCGTCGCGGTCGGGTGGTCTCCGTGTTCTCCTGCGGGTGCGTTGCTCGAGGTGGGCTTTCGGTTGCTGCTTCGCTGCTCCGGCTGGGTCGTGCCTTGCGGCTGCGTTGCTGTGGCCCGTCGTCGACCTGCTCTCCGAAAGGGCCTCGACCGGCGGCGGGGTCCGGGCTCGGTCGAGCACTCGGAGCGCGGCTCCCGGTGACGCAAGATTCTGCGTTCGTGCGTGAGGGGCCGAGGATGCTGCGTTCGCGGTCGGATCCCGTCGTGAACGCAGCATCGTTGGGGCTTCTGCACGCGAAGGCAGCATCCTGCGTCCGCCGGGGCCCCGGTGCGTGTGGGGTTGGGCAGAGATTCTTCCTCTGTGTGGCACGGTCCACGCGAAGGAAGAACCGTGCGTGGATCACGCGCAGATGGAGAATCGTGGCCAGGCCCCGCAGACCCAACCGAGCCCAGACCCCCGGCTGCGGTCGAGGCCCTTTCGGAGACCGACCGGCCTCGCAGCCACAGCGACGCAGCAACAGGAGAAGGCCCAGTCGCGCCCCGCAGACCCAGCCGATTCGAGACCCACCGTTCCGGTCGAGGCCCTGGGAGACCACCCCGACTCGCGGCCACAGCGACGCAGCAGCGAGCGGAAGTCGACCCCCGCCCCGCGGACCCACCCGCACCACCCGGACCGACTGAGGCCCTTCCGTGACGTGACAGGATCCTGGTGCGGCACTCGTACGGAACTGGTGCGGCGCACGACCGAGAGGATGTCCCATGGCAGAGCTGACCGTCGAGGACCAGCCCGGCAAGAACCGGTTCGAGGCGCGCCTCGGCGACGAGCTCCTCGGCTTCGTGGAGTACCAGCGCACCGACGAGCTGGTCGTCATCACCCACACCGAGGTGCCGCGCGAGAACGAGGGCCGTGGCATCGGCTCCCTCCTGGCACGCGGCATCCTCGACCACACGCGGGCCCGGGGGGCGAAGGCGCTCGTCACGTGCCCGTTCGTGCTCGCCTGGATCGGGCGCCACCCGGACTACCAGGACCTGCAGTTCAACGCCCCACGCTGACCTGCTGGGACCCGCGCCGACCGGCCCGGTGGCCGGCGGCTCGGCCGCTCAGTCCTTGGGCAGGCCGTCGGCCGTGCACAGGTCGCCGATGCTCCCGGTGCGGTCGGCCTTGACGAGGTCGAACATCTGCTGGCTGCGCTCGGCGTCCCAGCGGACCGAGAAGTCGGCCAGGGGGACGGTGCAGCTCAGACCGTCCGACCCCATGGCCGAGCGCAGACCGAGGGCGAACTTGACCAGGTCGTAGGGGTTGGTGCCCTCGCCGATCTGCACCGCGCTGGCCGCGCCGGTGTTGACGCCCCAGTACCGGACCGGGTTCACGATCGTCCACGGCGACGCCGCCTTCTTCGCGATGCCGCTGATCACCTCGCGCTGGCTCTGCACGCGCTGGATGTCCTGCGTGGCGTAGCTGTGGCGGTTGCGCGAGTACGCCAGCGCCGTCGCACCGTCGGCCTCCTGGCACCCGGCCTTCACGTCGAGCCCGGAGTCCTTGTCCTTGATGTCCTCCTTCGGGCAGATCTCGACGCCACCCAGGGCGTCGACCACCTTCACGAGCCCGCCGAAGCCGATCTCCACGTAGTCGTCGACCGTGATGCCGGTGTTCTGCTCCACGGTCTGGGTCAGCAGCTGAGCGCCTCCGTAGGCGTAGGCCGCGTTGATCTTGGTCGAGCCGTAGCCCGGCACGTCGACGATCGAGTCACGGGGGATCGACATGAGCATCGACGGACCGGCGCCGGTGTGCAGCAGCATGATCGTGTCGGTGCGTCCGCGACCTCCGCCGTCCCCGCCCGTGCTCAGCTCGGACTGCTCCTCCTTGCTGAGTCCGGCCCGGCTGTCCGAGCCGACGATGAGGAAGGTGGTCCCGGGCTGGTCGCCCGGACCCTCGGCCTCGGGCTGGAACGGGATCTTCGAGGCGGTCGAGTAGGCGTAGAGAGGCGTGCCGACCAGGAAGGCGAGCCAGGCCAGCAGCAGCAGAGCCACGACGCGCCCGGGCCCGCGTCGGCCGCGCTTCCTGCGCGGCGGCTCCGCCGCGGGTCGGCGGCTCGACCCGGGCGGGGGCAGGTTGGGGGGCGGCAGCTCGTCTCGGCGCACGGTCTGCTGCGGCTGCTGCCGGGTCTGGTCGCGATCGGCGTCGCGGTCGTCGCCCGAGCCGTACAACCATCCGTAGCTGTCCTCGGGGCGTTGCTCTGGCATGGGTCCGAACCTATCCGAGCGGTACCCGTCGGCGGTGCTTCTGCGCGGTGGCGCCACGCAGAAACCTGCTCGTCCCGGCGCGCCCTCGACCTCGGGTACAGAGTTTGTGTGACGATCGACGCGACCTGCTCGCCCTGCTCTTCCCCCGGCAGCGACCTCTGAGGACGACATGCACGAGAACACCCGTACCTCGCCCCACTCGCCCTCGACGGGCCCGGCGGCGGCCCACGCGGCCTCCGAGCGCATCCAGCTGCGCCGCGCCCTCACGCTGACCGTCATGACGCTGGTCATGCCCGGCTCGGCCCAGATCGTCACCGGCAACAAGCGCATCGGCCGTATCGCCCTGCGCATCTGGCTCGGCTGCCTCGCGGTGGGTGCCCTCGTGCTCGTGCTCGCCCTGACCTCACGGTCCGGCCTGTTCATGCTCCTCACCGACGGGCGGATCCTGACGCCCGTCCGGTACGCCCTCATCGGCGGCGCCCTGTTCTGGATGGTCCTCATCGTCGACGCCTGGCGCCTCGGCCAGCCGCTGCGCCTCGCCCGTCGGCACCGGTTCTGGGTCGCCGGGCTGAACGGCGCGCTGTGCTTCGTCACCGCCGGCGCCATGTTCTTCGGCGCGCACCTCGTGGGCGTCCAGACCGGCGTGCTCGACACCGTGTTCGCTGCCTCCACGACCTCCAAGCCCGTCGACGGCCGCTACAACGTCCTGCTCATGGGCACCGACTCCGGCAAGGACCGCTCGGGCATGCGCCCCGACTCGCTCAACGTCGCCAGCATCGACGCCGAGACCGGCCGCACGGTGCTCATCGGCCTGCCGCGCAACCTCGAGGACGTGCCGTTCCCCTCCGACTCGTTCATGAAGAAGGAGTTCCCGTCCACGTTCGACTGCGACGGCTGCTACCTCAACGCGGTCAACACGTGGGCCGACGACAACGCGGCCCAGATGGGCGTGAAGAAGGTCGGGCACCGCACTCCCGGCATCCAGGCGACGATCGACGCCGTCGAGGCCATCACCGGGCTCGACCTCAACTACTACGCCCTCGTGAACATGGCGGGCTTCTCCGACCTGATCGACGCCGTGGGCGGTGTCAGCATCGACGTCCAGGAGCGCACGGCGATCGGCGGCATCGGCTCGCCGATCCGTGGGTACATCGAGCCCGGACGCCAGAAGCTCACGGGCGACCAGGCGCTCTGGTACTCCCGCAGCCGCGTGCTCAACAACGACTTCTCGCGCATGGGCCGCCAGAAGTGCGTCATGACGGCGATGCTGCGCGAGCTCAGCCCCAAGAAGGTCCTCATGAACGTGGAGAAGATCGCCGACTCGAGCAAGACGCTGCTCGACACCGACATCCCGGCCCGTGACCTCAACGTGTTCATGGACCTCGCGCTGAAGGCCAAGGCGCAGCCCATCTCGTCGGTCTCGCTCGTGCCTCCGGTGATCTTCACCGGCAACCCCGACTACGACAAGGTGCGCTCGCTCATCTCCAAGGCGATCGACAAGGCCGAGGGCAAGAAGCAGGCGAAGGACGGCATCCTCGCCGCGTCCCTGTCGGTGCCCTCGTCGGCGGGTGACGCGAAGGACCCGACCAAGGCGAACCAGAGCGACGACCTCGACTCGTCCTGCTGATCACGCCGTGCTCACGGGTCGTGGACGAGAGGGCTTGGCGCGGTGAGCGATAATGGTGCGTCGCCAGCACTTCGAGACCGAGGAACCATGACACGTCGTCGCGCGAAGGTGCTCAGCCGTGGACCCGACGTCGACGACCTGACACCCCGGTTGAGGTTCCGTCGCGCCCTCCGCCTGTGCCTCATGTCGGCCGTGGCACCGGGATCGGCGCAGCTGGCCGTCGGCAACCGCTGGGTCGGTCGTATCGCTCTCACGGTGTACGTGCTGCTGCTCGCCGGGCTGGGCTACCTCGTGTGGACCTACCGAGGTGACCGCGCCGGCATCATCGGGCTGGTCACCGACCCCGACGTGCTCCAGGTCTTCCGCATCGGCGTCGGCGTGCTCGCGGTGGCCTGGGCCGCCCTCTTCATCGACGCCTGGCGCCTCGCGCGTCCGCTGCGCCTGACGCCCGCGCGGGCCGGCGTCGTGGTGGTGCTCAACACCGCCCTGGTCGTCGGTGTGCTGGGCTCGGCGGTCTACGCCTCGCGCGTGAGCACGGCGAGCCGTGACGCCGTGCAGGAGGTGTTCTCGGCCGAGACCACGAGCCCTCCGCTGGCCGGTCGCTACAACATCCTGCTCATCGGCTCGGACTCCGGCAAGGACCGCACCGGCATCCGGCCCGACTCCATGACGGTGGCCAGCATCGACGCCTCGAGCGGCAAGACGGTCCTGGTCTCGCTGCCGCGCAACCTGCAGAACGTGCCGTTCCGCGAGTCGTCGCCGATGCACCAGCTGTACCCGTTCGGCTACAACTGCGGCTCCGAGTGCCTGCTCAACGCCGTGCACACGGCCGCCGAGAACCGCAGCGACCTCTACCCCGGTGCCGCCGACCCCGGGCTCGAGGCGACCATCGACGCCGTCGAGGGCGTCACCGACCTCTCCATCAACTACTACGTGATGATCAACCTCAAGGGCTTCCGCTCCCTGGTCGACGCGGTCGGCGGCGTCGAGATGGACGTCAAGACACGGCTCGCGATGTTCGGCAAGGAGGACGCCTACAAGCAGACGTACATCGAGCCCGGACGCCAGAACCTCGACGGCAACCAGGCGCTCTGGTACGCCCGCAGCCGGATCCAGTCCGACGACTACACGCGCATGGGACGCCAGAAGTGCCTCATGGTCGCGATGCTCGACCAGATGAGTCCGCAGACGGTGCTGCTCAACGCCACCGACATCGCCAAGTCGGGCGCGGAGCTCCTGTCGACGAACATGCCCTCGGAGGCGCTCGGCGAGTTCGCCGACATGGCCCTGAAGGCCCGCAACACGAAGATCCGCACGGTCTCGCTCGTCCCGCCGGTCGTCTCCACGGTGACCCCGGACTACCCGCTCATCCAGGACATGATCAAGCAGGCCATCATCGAGACGCACGGTGGCGACGCCAACAAGGGCGAGACGTCGGCCGAGCCCGAGTCGTCGGCGACGCCGGACCCGAGCGACCCGACGCAGACGCCCTCCACCGATCCCTCGGAGGACCCGAGCCAGGCCGCGGCGAACAACGTCGAGGACCTGGACGCCGCGTGCTGAGTGCCGCCGACCTGGAGGGCTCGAAGGGCTTCGTCGACGCGATCGACGTGGACGCCGACGCAGGCACGGTCACGCTGCACGCCCACCTGCGGGTGCCGGACACCCGCGTCGACGAGCGGCCGGGCCTGGACGCAGAGCTGCGGCTCGGGGACGTCCGGGTCGGGGCGCGATGGGTGGAACGACCGGACCGCCGGGTTCGGTACGGCCCCTGGTCCGCACTGGTCGTCGAGGTGCCCCTCGCCGCGTGGCCGCGCGGCGTCGTCCGCCCCGAGATGGCCGTCGAGGGCCGGGTGCTGCGGCTCCGCCCGACACGGGCCCTGTTCAGGAACGCCACCCTCGGGGCCCACGGCGACGTCGCCCTCGACGTGCGAGCCGACGGCGACGCGGTCGTGGTCGAGCTGCTCGACGGTGGGGAGCATGCGGCGGCGCGGCTGAGGCGCCGCTCCGACCTGCGTGCGGTGCGCCGGCGTGAGCCGCTCTGGGGCTGGCGGGTCGTCCGTGCCCTGACCGGGTGGATGCACCGCCGCCCGCTCTGGCTGGTGGGGGAGCGACGTGACACCGCGCAGGACAACGGCGCTGCGCTCTTCGCGCACCTGCGCCGGCACCGGCGCGACCTGCGGGCGTACTACGTCGTCGAGCGGGGCACCCCGGGCTGGGCCCGGATGCGTCCGCTCGGTCGCGTGGTGGCCCACGGGTCGTGGCGGCACCGGTTGCTGCTGTGGCACGCCAGCCACCTCGTCAACGCCTTCGACCCCGACGTCTACGGCATCCCGGAGGCGTGGGGACGCGACGACTACGTGCGCCACGTCCGGCCCCGGGTCGGCACACGCCGGGTGTTCCTCCAGCACGGCGTCGTCTACCGCGACCTGGCGCCGGTCATCGGGCGGCTGGTCGCCGGGTACGACCTCGTGCTCACGTCTGCAGCGGCCGAGCGTGACTGGATCGCCGGACGGCTCGGGTACGGGGACCGTGCGGTGCTCACCGGGCTGCCTCGCCACGACCTGCTCCTCCGTGAGCCTGCCGCCGGGGGGCCTCGGGTCCTCTTCGCGCCGACGTGGCGGGCCGACCTGGTCGTGCCCTCCTACCGGGAGGGCGGCGGTGGCCCCGTCCGTGGCGTGGAGGAGTCCGGGTACGCGCAGCTCGTCCGTGGGGTCGTCGAGCACCCCGCGCTGGCTGCTGCGCTCGAGCGTCACGGCGCCGTGCTGGAGGTCCTGCCCCACTACGAGGCGCGGGGGCTGCTCGCCGACCTGGTGGACGCCCGGTCGGACGTGCGACTGGTCGACCAGGAGCGTGAGGAGTTCGGTGCGGTGCTGCGCCGCGCCTCCGTCTTCCTCACCGACTACTCCTCGACGTTGTTCGACGCGGCCCTCCTCGGCCTGCCGGTGGTGGCGGCCCACGTCGACCCCGCGTTCGAGCAGGCCGGGCGCCCGCACGCGTTCGAGGTCGACGAGATCGGCATCGCCACCGTCGTGCGCGACGTCGACGCCGCCGTCGCAGCGGTGGTGGAGCGGCTGGACGCCGGGCGCCGTGACCCCGCCGCCGACGCCGCGGTGCACCGCTTCTTCGCCCATGCCGGCGACCAGGGAAGCGCGGCCCGGGCGGTCGCTGCCATCGAGGCGATGTCGTGACCGGAGGGCGCGGCTACTTGGACTTCTCGTAGGCGGGGATGACCTCGTCGGGCGGTCCGTCCATCATCAGGACGCCCTTGTTGATCCAGATCACCCGGTTGCAGGTGTCGCGGATCGAGCGCATCGAGTGGCTGACCAGGAACACGGTGCCGGCGTTGTCGCGGATCTCGCGGATGCGGGCCTCGCTGCGGTCGCGGAAGCCCTTGTCGCCGACGGCGAGCGCCTCGTCGACGATGAGGATCTCGTGGTCGCGCGCCGTGGCGATCGCGAACTTCAGGCGCGCGGTCATGCCGGAGGAGTAGGTGCGCATCGGCAGGTCGATGAAGTCGCGGATGCCGGAGAACTCGACGATCTCGTCGTACTTCGCCTCGATCTCGTCGCGGGACAGACCGAGCGCCAGTCCGCCCAGGATCACGTTCCGCTCGCCCGAGAGGTCCTTGATGAGCGCGGCGCCGACCCCCAGCATGCTCGGCCGTGACGACGCGTAGATGGCGCCCTTGGAGGTGGGGGTCAGGCCGACGATCGCGCGCATGAGCGTCGACTTGCCCGAGCCGTTGGAGCCGATGACGCCGATGCTGTCGTTCTCGTAGGCCGTGAACGAGACCCCCTTGAGGGCGTGCACGGTGCGGGTGCTGCGGGACCGCTGCATGAGCTTGCGCCCCGCGTCGGCCGCGGTCGCACGCTTGCCGGTGGCCAGCACCTTGTACTCCACGTGCACGTCGACGACCTCCACGACGGGACGTCGGGTGAGCTCCCCCGTCGACCCGGCGCTGTCGAGGCCCGTGTCGTCAGTCTGTTCGGCCATAACGCTCCTCCGCCGCCCAGAAGTAGATGGTGCCGAACACCAGCACGGCCACCGACCAGGCGGAGGCGTACGCCCAGAAGTGCCAGGGCATCGTGTACGAGGGCCCGTCCAGCAGGATGGCCCGACCCAGCGACAGGAACTCGTGGATCGGCTGGGCGTCGGCGACGGTCCGGAAGATCGAGTTCGCGTCGAAGCGCTGGTCGATGCTGTAGAAGATGCCCGACGTGTAGAAGAAGAACCGCGAGACGAACGGCAGCAGCTGCGTCAGGTCGCGGAAGTGCACCGTGAGACGCGCCGTGATGAGCGTGAGCCCGGTGTTGAACACCGTGAAGAGCAGGACGAGCGGCACCAGCAGGAGCCACTCGACGTCCGGCACGCTGCCGTAGGCCAGCGCCACGGCGGCCATGATGACCACCATCGGCACGAACTGCATGAACCGCTGCGCCACGAGGGCGAGCGGGAGGGACATGCGCGGGAAGCTGAGGCTCTGGACGAGCGCGGCGTTGGAGGTGATCGACTTCGCGCCGGTGGTGAAGCACGTGGAGAAGTACTCGAACATCAGGACCCCGATGACGAGGAACGCCACGAACGACTCGACGCCGCGGCTGGTCTGCAGCAGGAAGCCGAACACGAGTCCGTAGACCGCGGCGTTGAGCAGGGGCTTGAGCACGACCCAGCCCATGCCGAGCCGGTTGCGCCCGTTCTCGGCCTCGAGCCGGTAGCGCGCCAGCGAGTAGATGAACTCGCGGCGCCGGAGGACCTCAGCGAGGTAGCGGAGCAGCGGCGGCCGTCCACCCACCTTCGTGAGCCCGTGGGTCCCGCCCGTCTTGCTGGCGATCGCGCGGTGACGACTCATCCTGGCGGAGGGCCTTTCTGTCGTCGCGGCGGCGGGCGGGGAAGGGGATGCAGCCGTCGAAAGTGTAGTGGATGGGTCAGGGCTGGACATGGGCCCGCTCCTGCTGCGCCACGCGCTCCAGCTGGTCGGCGTCGGCACCAGCCACGACCACGAGCGATCCACCACCACGCAGGGCGCTCACCAGGAGCAGCGCGTCCCGGCGGAGGTCGCCGGGCTCCACGAGCACCCGCCGCGGATCGGGAGCGCCGAGCTCGACGAGCCCGGCGTGGTCGAGCGGGTCCGCGTCGGCCAGGTCGAGCGCGGCCGACCCGGCGTGCGGGACGTCGAGGGGCGTGAACGCGTCCGGCTGCCCCGGGACGACGGTGGCGAGGTCGACGAATCCCTCCGGCGGGCTGACGAAGGGGCCACCGAGCGGACGCAGCGACGCGGCCAGACGCACCGGCTCGTCGCCCACGAGGTCGGGGCCGCTGACCCCGATGTCGGCGTCGCGGTCGACGACGACCGCCCCCACGGTCCAGGAGGAGAGCAGCCACACGAAGCGCAGCCAGTGGCTCGGCAGGCCGATCCGGACGCGGGTCCCGATCTCGGCGTCGAGCTCGTCGACGAGCAGGGACGCCGTCTTCGCGACCCAGTTGGCGGTGGTCGTGGCACTCAGCTCCACCCGTTCGCCGGTCGTGCGGTCGTCCCAGGTGAGCAGCGGTCGACCGGGTTCGCGGACGGCGGGGAGGAGGTCGGCGAGGGTGGGCATGGGTCCATCCTCCCGCCGTGGCGCGAGCGCGGTCGGGTGGGGCCGGTGAGCACGGCGCGGCCCCTGGAAGGCGGCGCGACACGCCGGAGGTTCCGCGGATCGTGCAATTCCGCTTGACGTATGGCAGCGCCAGGCGTGTAATTACGGACATGTCATTCGATCTGGGTCTGCCACTGTCGCCCGAAGAGGAGCTCATGTGGCAGGAGCGTGCGCTCTGTGCCCAGACCGACCCGGAGGCGTTCTTCCCCGAGAAGGGCGGCTCGACCCGGGAGGCCAAGCGGGTCTGCCTCACCTGCGACGTCCGGGGCGAGTGCCTCGAGTACGCCCTGGCCCACGACGAGCGGTTCGGCATCTGGGGCGGGCTCTCCGAGCGGGAGCGGCGCAAGCTCAAGAAGCGCGCCTGAGGCGGCGTCCGGGCGCACCCGGCCGCACTTTCGCCCCCCGCTAGGTTGGCGGGCATGGACGAGCCCGGTACCGACGACGAGGCACCTGTCGTCTCCGCCTGGCGATCGTCGCCTCCGACGGTGGGGGCGGTCCTCGTCACCCACAACGGAGCCCGGTGGCTCCCTCAGGTGCTGGCCTCCTTCGCCGCCCTCGAGCACGACCCGACCCTGTGGCGGGTCGTCGACGTCAGCTCCACCGACGACGGGGCCGACCTGGTCCGCTCCTCGTTCGGTGCGGACCGCATCACCTACGCGCCGGCCGGGACCGGCTTCGGCGAGGCCGTCCACCGGGCGGTCTCGGCCATGCCGCGCACGGACTGGATCTGGCTCCTGCACGACGACGCGGCGGTGCGTCCCGACACGCTGGCCGCCCTCCTCGACGAGGCCACCACGGCCGACGACATCGCCGTGGTCGGTCCCAAGATCCGCGAGTGGCCGTCCCTGCGGCGCCTCGTCGAGGTGGGTCTGACCGTCACGTCCACCGGGGCCAGGGAGACCGGGCTGGAGACGGGTGAGCCCGACGCCGGCCAGCACGACTGGCCGCGCGACGTGCTCGCGGTCAACACCGCCGGCATGCTCGTGCGTCGCGACGTGTGGGACGAGCTGGGCGGACTCGACGCCGAGCTCCCTCTGTACTTCGACGACGTCGACCTCGGCTGGCGCGTGGCACGGGCCGGGTACCGCACCCGGATCGCCCCGCGGGCCGTCCTCTTCCATGCCGAGGCCTCGCGTCGCGGGACCCGGCGCCGGGTGGCGGGCGACGTCGAGCCCTGGGAGCAGCGACGGGCAGCGCTCCACGTGCAGCTCGCGAACGTGTCCGGTCGCCGGTTCTGGTGGCAGTACCTCCGGCTGCTGGCCGGGACCCTCCTGCGCACGCTGGGTCTCCTCGTCGCCCGCGACCCCGAGGCGGCCGGCGACGAGCTGCAGGCGCTGGTCTCCGTCTACGCACACCCCGGCCGGCTGCGCGACGCCCGGCGGAGCCGGATCGGCACCGCCCGCCGCGACGACCGGGAGGTCCGACACCTGTTCGCGCCGTTCTGGCTGCCCTACCGGCACGGGTACGACGCCGCGCGCGACGCGGTCGTGGCGCTCGTGCGACCCGAGTCCGTCGAGACGACGGGACGCCGGTCCACGGCCGACGAGGGCGTCGGCGACGCGCCCCTCGACGACGGACCGTCGCTGTGGAGGCGGAGGCCCTGGCTCGTCACGGTGTCGGTGCTCGTGCTCCTCTCGCTCCTGGCCGCCCGGGGGCTCTTCGTCGGGCCGGCGGGGAGCTCGCTCACCGGTGGGGCGCTCGGTGCCACCCCCGGCTCGGCGGGGGAGTGGTGGCGGATCTGGTTCGAGCGCAGCCACGACGTCGGCCTGGGCAGCACCGACCCGGTGCCCACGACGGTGCTGCTGCTGGCCCTCGCCTCCACGCCCGTGTGGTTCGCGCCGGGGCTCGTCGTCGGACCGCTCCTGCTGCTGGCCGTCCCCCTGGCCGGGCTCACGGCCCACCGTCTGGGACGGCGCCTCACCGACCACCGCAGGCTGCGGATCGTCTGGGCGGTCGGCTACGCGCTGACGGTCGTCGCCACCGGAGCGGTCTCCGAGGGTCGGCTCGGCACGGTCGTCGCCCTCGTGGTGCTGCCCGTCGTGGTCACCACGACGCTGCAGCTGGCCGATCACGGGGAGGCACCGCGTCGCACGGCCCTGCGGTGGGGGATCTGGGTGGCCGTGGGCACGGCCTTCGCCCCCGTGGTGCTCCTGCTGGCCGTCCTCGGTCTCGGGGTCCTGCTGCTGGTCGACCGCAGGCTCGCCCGACCGGCGCTGATCGGCATGGCGGTCGCCGTGGTCCTGGTGGGCCCGTGGCTGCTCACCCGGGTGCTGCACCCGATGCTGTGGTGGTGGGAGAGCGGCGAGCTCCTTCCCGGCGCCGGGCCCGGGTGGCGGACCGCGCTCGGACTCGTCGTCGGCCGGGCGGGCTCGCCGGAGCAGTCGCCCCTCTGGCTCGGGGCGGGGCTCGTCGTCCTGGCGGTCCTCGCGCTCCTGCCGCGGGCCACGCGCTCGGTCGCCGGGGTGTGCTGGGTGCTCGGACTGCTGGCCCTGGCGGTCGCGGTCGTCGGCGTCGTCGTGGACGGTGCCGTCCCGGGAAGCCCGGTCCCGGTGCAGCCGTGGGTCGGCGTCCCGGTCGGGGCCGTCGTCCTGGCGCTCGGCACGGCCGCACTGGTCGGCGTGCCGACCCTGATGGCCGACCGGGGCCGGAGCGCAGGCGTCGCGGTCCTGGTCGTCGCGCTGGTCCTGCCCGTCGGCACGGGGGTCTGGTGGATGGCCCGCGGTGTCGCCGACCCGATCGACCGGGCGCGTCCCGACAGCGTCCCGGCCTTCCTCACGGAGCGTCCCGGTGACACGCTGGTCGTCTCCGGCTCGACGGCCGAGGGGGTCCTGGTCTCGGTCGTCCGCGGCGAGGGGCCCGTGATCGGCGAGGAGGGCCTGCGACCGTCCGAGCGCTCCACGGCGGGCCTCACGGCAGCGGTGGAGTCGGTGCTGTCGGCGCCGGGCGCCGACGGGATCCGGCGGCTGGGCGCCCTGGGCATCGACGCGGTGTACGCCCCCGACGTGGACGCCGACGTGGCCCGGGCCCTCGACGCCGCACCCCTGCTGGAGCCCTCGGGCAGCGACGCGCCGACGTCGCGCGTCTGGACGATGGTCGAGCCGGCCGCGCCGCCCGCCGTCGACGGGGTGCCGTGGCGGCCGTGGGTCGCCGGCGGTCAGCTCGTGCTGTGGCTGCTCGCCATCGTGCTCACCGCACCGGTCCGGCGCCGCGAGAGCGCGCTCGATGACGACGCCGAGGAGGTCCGGGCATGAGTGGCGGAACACGCGTGCGCGGTGGATCGCGATCTCGATCCGCCCCCGGCGGTGGTCGCGGGCTCGCCCTCGCCCTGCTGCCGGTGATCGCGGCAGGCCTGGTCGTCGCGGCAGGGCTCACGCCCGCCGCGCCCGGGTCCACCGAGGCGCCGCGCCCGGTGCCCGCGCGCGAGACCACGTACGCCTGCACCGGTGCGCCCGACCTCGCGACGGGCCAGGTCGACGCCGGATCCTCGACCTCGGCTCGAGCGCTGCCCGGTGGCGCCGCCGTCGACGGTGCCGCCGACCCACGGAGCTGGGTCCGCTCGGAGCTCGACGACGTGCTGGGCGACGACGCCGACGCGCTCGTCGTCACGCAGCGCGGCACGGGGTCCGGCGCGGTCGGCTTCGTCTCCGGGACCCTCGACGAGGACCAGGGCGAGGGTCTCGTCGTCGGCCGGTGCCAGGGCGTCGTCGCCGACGCCTGGTACGCCGGGCTCGGGTCGGGTCAGCGCCGCCTGAGCGACCTCGTGCTGACGAACCTCGCCGACACCCCGGCCGTCGTCGACGTGTCGCTGTGGTCGGCGGACGGCCCCGTCGACGCGGTGGGCGGAGACGGTCTCGTCGTCGAGCCGGGCGACACCCGCACGGTGCCCCTGGCCGACCTCGCGGCGGGCGAGCCCGACCTCGGGGTGCACGTCTCCCGTCGTCGAGGCGCCGTCGCGGTCTCCGTGCTCGACACCTCCACGGGCGCCTCGCAGGGCTCGGAGCTCGTGAGCCCGGCACCCGAGCCCGCGCGCCGTCTCGTGGTGGCCGGGCTCCCGGCCGGGGAACGCGGCCGCACGCTCCACGTGCTCAACCCGTCGGGGTCGACGGCCCGTGTCGCGGTCGAGGTGCTGGGATCGGACGGTGCGTTCGTCCCCGAGGGCCTGGGCGAGGTGAAGGTCGGGGCCGGGCGGGTCGTGTCGGTCGAGGTCCCGCGCAGCGCGGGGTCGGGACGCGTCGCCCTCCGCCTGGTCGCCGACACCCCGGTCGTCGCGACGGCCTCGGTGTCCCCGACCGGTGACGACACGGCGACGACGGAGGCGGTCGGACCGTGGACCGGCCCGGCGGTCGTGCCGGTCAAGGGAGGCCTCGGCGTGCCCGAGCTCGTGCTCAGCGCCCCTGGCGCCGACGTGGACCGACGAGTCGTCCTCGAGGCCCGCGACGCCGACCTCGAGGTGGTGTCGCGTGCCGAGGTCGCGGTCCCCGCGGGCACGACGATCGGGGTGGACCCCGACGACGAGCTCGACCTCGACGGCGTGACGTCGCTCGTGGTCCGCTCGACCGGGGGCGTGGTGGGCGCGGCGCAGTTCAGCGACGGCGACCGGAGAGCGAGCCTGGCGCTGACCGCTGCCCCGACGGACGTCCTCGCACCACGGGTCCGACCGGCGCCCTGAGCCCCGCCCACGACCCGGCCGTGCCGGTCGTCGTGGTCAGCGAGGATCGAGGTCGTCGGGGGAGACCTGCCAGACCTCGGCGAGACGGTGCAGGACGACGTCCCAGACCCGGTCCTCGAGCTCGACCCGGCTCGTGCAGCGGTCGGTGAGCGGTCGGCGGTAGAGCACCACGAGGGCCACGTCGCCGCGTCGCGACAGGTTGCTCAGCGGCACCTCGTCGGTCCAGTCGGCCGGCAGCAGGGGGACGTCCTCGACGACGACATCGACCTCGTCGGGCTCGGCGTCGAAGTGCTTCTCGAGCGGCGCGAGCACACCGGCGACCAGGTGGTCGAACTCCTCGCGGGGCGTCCGGTGGGCCGGGACGCTCGCCGGTGACAACGGGCCGGGCAGGGCGAGTGGCCCGCGTGCAGCGCGTCGGCGCGCCCGCATCCGACCGGGCCGGGGTCCGCTCACCGCCCCGCCGAGGTGCTGCAGACGTCCCGCCACACCGAGAGCCTAGCGGCCCGGAGGCCGATCACACGGCTACGCTCGGCGGGTGGGTGCTGTTCGACGCTGCACGCGGTCCGCGTGCTCCCAGCCGGCTGTGGCGACGCTGACCTATGTCTACGCCGACCAGACCGCGGTGCTCGGCCCGCTGGCCACGGCGGCGGAGCCGCACACCTACGACCTGTGCGAGGCCCACTCAGCCCGGTTGTCCGCGCCCAACGGCTGGAGCGTGCTGCGGCTCGCACCCGACCCGTCCACGGTGCGCCCGAGCCACGACGACCTCCTGGCGCTCGCCGACGCGGTGCGCGAGGTGGGCCGCCGACGTCCGCGCCCTGCACCGGGACCACCGGGACTGACCCTGGTCCCCCCACCGAACGAGGACTGAATGCACGCACGGCTGCGCCCTGTCGTCAAGGCCTACGACGTCCGTGGTCGGGTCCCCGACCAGCTCGACACCACGATCGCGCGGGCGCTGGGCGAGGCCTTCGCCGACGAGGTCGGCATCGCGGACGGCGGGGGACGCGCCGTGGTCGGCCGCGACATGCGGGCCTCCTCGCCCGACGTCGTCCGGGCGGTCGCCGACGGGATCCGGTCGCGCGGGGCCGACGTCGTCGACATCGGGCTCGCCTCCACCGACATGCTGTACTGCGCGTCCGGCGTGCTCGACGTCCCGGGCATCATGGTCACCGCCAGCCACAACCCCGCGGCCGACAACGGTCTCAAGCTGTGCCGTGCGGGCGCGCGACCGATCGGTCTGTCCACCGGCCTGGCGGCCATGGCCGAGGCGGCCGGTCCGCTGCTCGAGCGCGAGGAGTCCGCCGTGCCGGCACCGGTCGGCACGGTCGAGACGCTGGAGTTCCTGACCACCTACGCCGACACCCTGTTGCGCCTGGCGCCGGTCGAGGGCCGTCGGCTGAAGGTCGTGGTGGATGCCGGCAACGGCATGGCCGGGCACACGGTCCCCGCCGTGCTGGGCCGCCTCGACCTCGAGGTGATCGGTCTGTACCTCGAGCTCGACGGCACCTTCCCGAACCACGAGGCCAACCCGCTCGACCACACCACCCTGGTGGACCTGCAGGCCGCGGTCCGTGAGCACGGGGCCGACCTCGGCCTGGCGTTCGACGGGGACGCCGACCGCTGCTTCGTGATCGACGAGCACGGCGACGTCGTCGCGCCGTCCGCCATCACGGCGCTCGTGGCCTCGCGCCACCTGCTCCTCGAGCCCGGCGCCACCATCCTGCACAACGTCATCTGCTCGCGGGCCGTCCCCGAGATCGTCACCGAGCGCGGGGGAGTGCCCGTCCGGACGCCCGTCGGGCACTCGCTGATCAAGGCGGAGATGGCCCGCACCGGCGCGGTCTTCGGCGGCGAGCACTCCGGGCACTTCTACTTCCGCGAGTTCTACCTCGCCGACTCCGGGATGCTGGCGGCGCTGCACGTCCTGGCCGCCCTGGCCGAGACCGACTCCACGGTCAGCGCGCTCATGGCGGAGTACTCCCGCTACAGCGCGTCGGGCGAGATCAACAGTCGGGTCGACGACGCGGACACCGTGATCGAACGACTCGTCCGCGCGTACGCCGACCACGATCAGGACCGACTCGACGGCCTGACGGTCACCGCCGCCGACTGGTGGTTCAACGTGCGGGCCTCCAACACCGAGCCGCTGCTGCGGCTCAACGTCGAGGGTGCCGACGAGGCCACCATGGGACGGGTGCGCGACGAGGTGCTCGCCGCGATCCGGTCCTGAGCCCTCTAGAGTGGACGCATGATCCTCGACCCCGCACTCCTGGAGATCCTGGTCTGCCCGCAGTGCCGGTCGTCGCTGTTCGTCGACCACGACGCGTCGGAGCTGGTGTGCCAGGCCTGCAGCCTCGCCTACCCCGTCCGTGACGACATCCCGGTGATGCTGGTCGAGGAAGCGCGCGCTCTCTCCTGACTCCCCCCACGGACCAGGGGCGGGCCGGGTATCCTGGGCGACATGGATTTCAACGTCGCTGACCTGTCGCTCGCCGAGTTCGGACGCAAGGAGATCGAGCTCGCCGAGCACGAGATGCCGGGCCTGATGGCCATGCGCGAGCGCTTCGGGGACAAGAAGCCCCTCGCGGGCGCCCGCATCGCCGGTTCCCTGCACATGACGGTCCAGACCGCCGTGCTGATCGAGACCCTGGCCGACCTGGGTGCCGACATCCGCTGGGCCACCTGCAACATCTTCTCCACCCAGGACCACGCGGCCGCTGCGGTCGTCGTCGGCCCCCACGGCACGCCGGACGACCCGCAGGGCGTCCCGGTCTTCGCCTGGAAGGGCGAGAGCCTCGCCGAGTACTGGGACGAGGCCGAGAAGGTCTTCGACTTCCCCGGTGTTGACGGCGAGGTGGGCGGACCGAACATGCTCCTCGACGACGGTGGCGACATCACGATGCTGCTGCACCTCGGCGTCGAGTACGAGAAGGTCGGCGCCGTGCCGCCGCAGGACTCCACCGACAACGAGGAGTTCAAGGAGGTGCTGCGCGTCCTGGCCCGCTCGCTCGAGAACGACCCCAAGCGCTGGACGAACCGCGCGCCGCTCGTGAAGGGCGTCTCGGAGGAGACCACCACCGGCGTGCTGCGCCTCTACGACCGCTTCCGCGAGGGCACGCTGCTCTTCCCGGCGATCAACGTCAACGACTCGGTCACCAAGAGCAAGTTCGACAACAAGTACGGCTGCCGCCACTCGCTCATCGACGGCATCAACCGCGCCACCGACGTGATGATCGGCGGCAAGGTCGCGGTCGTGTGCGGCTACGGCGACGTCGGCAAGGGCTCGGCGGAGTCGCTGCGCGGCCAGGGTGCGCGCGTCATCGTCACCGAGATCGACCCGATCTGCGCCCTCCAGGCCGCGATGGACGGCTACGAGGTCAAGCGTCTCGAGTCCGTCGTCGAGACGGCCGACATCTTCATCACCACGACGGGCAACTTCGACATCATCACCGTCGAGCACTTCGAGAAGATGAAGAACCAGGCCATCGTCGGCAACATCGGCCACTTCGACAACGAGATCAACATGGCGGGCCTGGCCAAGATCCCCGGCATCGTCAAGGACGAGATCAAGCCGCAGGTCCACCAGTGGATCTTCCCCGACGGCAAGAAGATCATCGTGCTCTCGGAGGGTCGCCTGCTCAACCTCGGCAACGCCACCGGCCACCCGTCGTTCGTGATGAGCAACTCCTTCACCAACCAGGTGCTCGCGCAGGTCGAGCTGTTCACGAAGGCCGACCAGTACGAGCTGGGCGTGCACGTGCTGCCCAAGCACCTCGACGAGGAGGTCGCCCGTCTGCACCTCGACGCCCTGGGTGTCGAGCTCACCGAGCTCACGAAGGAGCAGGCCGCGTACCTCGGCGTCGACGTGGCGGGGCCGTACAAGTCGGACCTCTACCGCTACTGAGGGTGGTGAGAGCGAGCACGATGGTCCGGCACACGGCGGTCGAGCGTCGATGAGCTACCGGCGCAGCAAGCGCGACCGGGTGCTCGTCGTCGACGACGACGCGTCGCTCGCCGAGATGCTGACCATCGTGCTCGAGGCCGAGGGGCTCACGACCCTCGTCTGCCGGTCCGGCGACGAGGTGATGACGGCCTTCGGGGCGTTCAAGCCCGACGTGGTGCTGCTCGACCTCATGCTGCCGGGCATGGACGGCATGAAGGTGTGTCGGCAGATCCGTGCCGGCTCGGCCGTGCCGATCATCATGCTCACGGCGAAGTCCGACACCCCCGACGTGGTGCGCGGTCTCGAGGCCGGGGCGGACGACTACATCACCAAGCCGTTCAAGAACACCGAGCTGGTGGCGCGGGTGCGGGCGCGCCTGCGTCGCACCGATGCGGTGGGCGAGGTGCTCGAGTTCGGCGACATCGTGCTCGACCCGGCGGCCCACACCGTGAGCCGCAAGGGACGTCCGCTCGACCTGACACCGCTGGAGTTCGACCTGCTGGCGTGCCTGCTGGGCAACCCCGAGCAGGTGTTCACCCGCGAGGTGCTCCTCGAGCGCGTGTGGGGGTACCACCACCCGGGCGACACCAAGCTCGTGAACGTCCACATGACCCGGCTGCGGTCCAAGATCGAGGACGACGCCGAGTCGCCCGAGGTGATCCGCACCGTGCGCGGCGTGGGCTACCAGGCCATCGCGCCATGACGACGACGCCGGCTCCGGCCACCCGGCGTCGGCGGGCCACGTGATCCGGCGGGTCGCCTCGCTCTGGCGTCGCTCGCTGCAGACGCGGGTGGTGACCAGCACCGTCCTGCTCGTGGCGCTGGTGGTGGGTCTCGTGGGGTGGGCGCTGCTGCAGCAGGTCGCCGACGGTCTCACCGAGAGCCGCAGCGACACCGCGGTGGCCGAGGCCCGGACGGGTTTCGAGAAGGCCCAGGCCGAGCTCGACGCGGCGGTGGAGACGCAGCCCCAGGCGCAGGCTCCCACCCTGACCCAGCTGGTCGACTCCGTCACAGACACCGACAGCGAGAACCGTGCCTACGAGCTCGTGCTCGAGGGGCCGCTCGGCTCCGGCAGCGGGGCACCGCCGGTCCGCTCGTCGGCCGAGCTCGCCCCGGGGTCCCTGCCGACGGACCTGCGAGCGGAGGTCCTGGACGGTCCGGGCGTGTTCTGGCGCTACTCCGAGCTGTCGCTCGTGGGTGCCGACGCCAGCCCGGCCGTGGTGGTCGGCAGCCAGCTGCGGTCGCCGGGGACGGGCGACACCTACGCCCTCTTCTACCTGTTCTCCCTCTCCGAGCAGCAGCAGACGCTGTCGCTCGTGCGCAACGCGCTGCTGCTCGGCGGCCTGGCCATGGTGCTCATGGTCGGCGGGGTCGCCTTCATCGTGTCGCGCCAGGTCCTCACGCCCGTCCGGCTGGCCCGACGCATCGCGGAGCGGTACGCCGCCGGCAGCCTCGAGCAGCGCATGCACGTGAGTGGCGAGGACGACATCGCCCGGCTGTCCACGTCGTTCAACCAGATGGCCGCCAGCCTGCAGAGCCAGATCCGACGTCTCGAGGACCTCTCGCGTCTGCAGCAGCGGTTCGTCTCCGACGTCTCCCACGAGCTGCGCACCCCGCTCACGACGGTGCAGATGGCGAGCGAGGTGCTGTTCGACGCAAGGCGTCGCTTCGACCCCCAGACGGCTCGCTCGACCGAGCTCCTCAAGCGGGAGCTGGACCGGTTCGAGGAGCTGCTGTCGAACCTGCTCGACCTCAGCCGGTTCGACGCGGGAGCGGCGCAGCTCGAGCTCGCCGACGTCGACCTCGCGCGGGTGGCCCGCGCCGCGGCCGAGGACCCGATCCTGGCGCGCGGCGGCATCGTTGGCCGTGCGGTGGGTGCAGATCGTCCGGCGGTGGTGCAGGCCGACATCCGCCGCATCGACCGGATCGTGCGCAACCTCGTCGCCAACGCGGCGAAGTACAGCGGGTCCGACGTCGTCGAGATCGAGGTCGCCCAGGACGCGTTCGCGGTCTCGCTCGCGGTCCGCGACTTCGGCGTGGGCCTGCAGGGTGACGAGAACCTGCGGGTCTTCGACCGGTTCTGGCGCGCCGATCCGGCGCGCACCCAGGGCGGCACCGGCCTTGGCCTGGCGATCTCGCGCGAGGACGCCGTGCTGCACGGTGGCACCCTCCAGGCATGGGGCAGGGCGGGCGAGGGCAGCGAGTTCGTGCTGACCCTCCCTCGCGTCGTCGACCCGGCCAGACGTTCCGTCGCGCCGCTGCCCGTGGTCCGCAGGGTCTTCGCGTGAGGGGCCTGCGGCTGGTCGCCGCGGCGACCGTCCTGGTGGTCGTGGCCGGCTGCTCGGGCATCCCGACCGGCGGGACCGTGCAGCAGGTCCGCGAGGACGACGACCTCGGCCAGAGCACGGTGCGCTACGCCCCGGCCCCGCCGAGCCCGGGCGCCACGCCACAGCAGGTGGTCTCCGGCTACCTCGACGCGATGCTCGCGTTCCCGCCGTCGACCGGTGTGGCCGAGCAGTACCTCACGCAGGGCGCGGCGGAGCGCTGGAACCCGGCCGCCGCCACGCACGTCTACCGCGACCCGCTGGTGTCCGCCGTGCGTGCGGACCGTCGCGACGACGGCATGCAGGTGGAGCTGACCGCACGGGGGGTGCTCGACCTCGACGCGCGCGGTCGCGTCGAGCCCGCCGCCACCCGGGAACGACGCTCGTTCGGCCTGCAGCAGGTGGACGGGGAGTGGCGGATCTCGGCACCACCCGAGGGCCTGCTGGTCACCGAGAAGTTCTACACCGACTACTACCGGGCGTTCCCGGTGTTCTTCTTCGACCGCTCCGGTGAGCGTCTGGCGCCCTCGGTGGTGCACCTGCCGGCGGGTGAACAGCTCGCGACGTCGCTCGTGACGTCGCTGGCGCGGGGTCCGTCCGACCCCACCGCCCAGCTCCGGACCTACGTGCCCGGCCTGGGCGACCTGCGCCCGTCGGTCCCGGTGGACGCCGAGGGCGTCGCCGAGGTCGATCTGGGGCCTGATGCCGCGCAGCTGTCGGTCGCCGACCAGGGGCGTCTGGCGGCACAGCTGGTCTGGACGCTGAGCCAGGTCCGCGACGTGACCGGTGTGCGGGTCTCGGCGGGCGCCACCGTGCTGACACCGCGGGGACAGCGGGTCCAGCCGGTCGGGTCGTGGCGGCGGTACGTGCCCCGCGCCGTGGAGTCGGGGCCCTTCGCCGTGCTCGACGGGGAGGACGCCGGCGTCGTCGAGATCGTGGGTGCCACGATCCGCCCGGTGCCCGAGGCGTGGGCCGTCGAGCCGGACGAGACCGCCGCCATCGACGTGGGGCCGTCGCGGGTGGCCACGCTGTCCCGCTCGGGCGACGTGCTCGTGGTCCGCAGGACCACGGGCGAGGATCGGGTGGAGGTCGCGGTGACGGACCTCGTCTCGGCCCGGTGGCTCCCCGACGACGTGCTCGTCGTCGTCGACCGCCCCGGCGGCGGGTCGCGGGTGCGGGTCGTCGAGCCCGACGCCACGCGGTCGATCCCGTCGGCGGCGCTCGCGTCGCTGGACGTCACGTCGTTCGCCCTCTCGCCCGACGGGTCGCGGTACGCCATCACGACCGCGGGCGGGGGTTCCGGGCCGGGGGCGGAAGACGGAGCGGGCGGGGGTTCCGGGCCGGGGGCGGAGGACGGCACCGGCGGGGGCGGCCTGGTCCGCATCGGGGCGGTGGAGCGGTCCGCCGACGACCGCGTGGTGGGACTCGGTGCGTCCGTCGCGCTGCGATGGGACGTCGGCCGGCCGGCCTCGGTGGCCTGGGTCGACGGAGCGCGCCTGGCGTTCCTCGGTGACACCGACCTGGGGCGGCAGGTCTTCGAGGGCATGGCCGACGGCACGGAGCTGGAGGGTGGCGGGGCCGGCGGAGCGCCGGTGCTGCCCGACGTCGGTGCTCGGACCCTCGTGGTCGCGGGGGAGCAGCGCTGGGCCGTCGACCGGCGCGACCGGCTCTGGTACCTCGGGCCCGGAGCCACCTGGACGCGGCTCGGCGTCGGAGCGGTGAGCACGCTGTCCCCAGGGGTCTGACCCCGCCGACGGGTCGTGGTCCCCCTCGTCCACACCCTGCGGGGCACCCCTGGTGCGAGGTCCTTGGCCGGCCCACGCTCGTGGGGTGGATCTTCTGCTCGCCGCGGCCGACCTGCTGCTCGGCGCTGCCTGCGCGGGCTGCGGGTGCCCGGCCGTGGACCTGTGCGGACCGTGCCGGCGCAGGATCGCACCGCGACCGCGCCTGGTCGCGGACCGACCGGTCCCCGTCGTGGCGGTCGGGGAGCACGAGGGTGTGCTGCGTGACGTGATGCTGGCCTGGAAGCGGGGCGGACACACGCGGCTGGGCCCGACGATCGGTGCGCTCGTCGCGGCGTCCGTGTGCGCGCTGGAGCCGGGCCCCGCCGTCTGCCTGGTGCCGGTGCCGACCACCAGACGCGGCCGACGTCGGCGCGGTGGTGACCTGCTGACGAGCGCGGTGCAGGAGGCCTCGCGGCGCCTGGAGGCGGTGGGGCTGCGGTCGACGGTGGTGCCCGCCCTGACCTTCGAGCGGGAGCCGAGGGACCAGGTGGGCCTGGCTGCACGGGAGCGTCGTGGGAATCTCGACGGCGCGCTGCGACGGTCGCGTCGTCGCCTCACCGGTGGTGCGGACGTGGTGGTCGTCGACGACGTCGTCACCACGGGGGCCACGCTGGCCGAGGCCGTCCGCGTGCTCGTCTCCGACGGCGTCGGTGTGCTCGGTGCCGCCGTCGTGACAGCACGTCCGGCGCCCGGATCGACCACGAGGGACGTCCGCGAGGGCCGGGGTCGTGGGCGGGGACACCCGCCGTTCGGGACGAACTCGGCCGTCCTCTGGAATATGGGCCCCCGGCGGTCTACGGTCACTGATATGTGAAACGCACGACCGAGCGCAGGGAGGCCCTCCATGGAAATCGTCGTCAACGGCCGGAACAGCGAGATCTCCGAACGATTCCGCGAGCACGTCCAGGACAAGCTGCACCGGATCGAGAAGTACGACCAGCGCCAGAAGATCCACCGCGTCGAGGTCGAGGTCACCCACGAGAAGAACCCTCGTCAGCACGAGCACGCCGCCCGCGTCGAGATGACCCTGCGCTCCAGGGGGCCGGCGGTCCGGGCCGAGGCGAGCTCCACCGACCAGCACTCGGCGCTCGACTCGGCGATCGACAAGCTGGAGGCGCAGCTGCGTCGCGCGACCGATCGCCGCCGGATCAGCCACGGCAAGCGTCGACCCACCTCGATCGCGGAGATGCCGGCCGACCTCTCGACCGACCTGCTCGACGGCAGCCAGGACGACCCCGACGTGGAGACCACCACGATCGCCGGCGTGGAGGTCCAGGGCGACTGCCCGCTCGTGGTGCGCGAGAAGACGCACAGCGGCGTCCCCATGACCCTCGAGCAGGCGCTCTACGAGATGGAGCTGGTCGGTCACGACTTCTACCTGTTCCTCGAGAAGGACTCGATGCGTCCGAGCGTCGTGTACCTGCGCAAGGGCTACGACTACGGCGTCATCCACCTCGACGTCGACGAGTCGGGCTCGATCGAGGGCGGGATCGCCCCCTGACGCGAACGCGCGCTGCGTGGCATGATGCGGGAGTGACTTCTCGGGCACCTCGTATCCGCGTGCTGCTCGTCGACGACCAAGAGCTGTTCCGTCGTGGCGTGTCGATGGTGCTGAGCGCCGACGCCGACCTCGAGCTCGTCGAGGTCGGCGACGGCGACCAGGCCATCGCAGCGGTGGAGGAGACCCCGGCCGACGTGGTCCTGCTCGACGTCCGCATGCCGGGTCGCTCCGGGGTCGAGGTCTGCAAGGCGATCAAGGCCATCTCGCCCTCGACCGGCATCATCATGCTGACCGCCAGCGACGAGGAGTCCGACCTCTACGAGTCGATCCGCAGCGGCGCCTCCGGGTACCTGCTCAAGGACGGATCGACCTACGACCAGGTCGCCGAGGCCGTCCGGCTCGTGGCGGCGGGCCAGTCGCTGATCAGCCCCAGCATGGCCACCAAGCTGCTCGACGAGTTCGTGCAGATGTCGCGCAGCCCGGCGCCGGCCACGGCGCAGCTGACCCAGCGCGAGCTGCAGGTGCTGCGGCTGGTCGCGAAGGGGCTGAGCAACCGCGAGATCGCCGAGGAGCTCTACATCAGCGAGAACACGGTCAAGAACCACATCCGCAACATGCTCGAGAAGCTGCAGATGAAGTCGCGCATGGAGGCAGCCATGTACGCGGTGCGCAGCAACCTGCTCGACGACTCGGTCTGAGCGCTCCCGGGGTCGTGGTCGATCCGCGCTGACGGCTCCTGCAGGATCCGTCCGTGCGGCAGGGCAGGATCGACGGTGTGACCGAACGACTCTCGACCCTGCAGGCCCGCCGGATCGCCCTCGCGGCGCAGGGCTTCACGCGGCCCCGCCCCGACGCGGTCGAGCGGCGCCACCTGGTCTCGACCCTGCGCCGTCTGGGCTTCTTCCAGATCGACTCGGTGAACGTGCTGCAACGGGCGCACTACCTGCCGCTGTACTCACGCGTCGGGCCGTACGACCTCGAGGTCTTCCATCGCGCGGCAGGGCGCGCACCGCGCGCGATGTTCGAGTACTGGGCGCACGTCGCGACCTTCGTCGACGTCGACCTGTGGCCGGCCATGCAGCACCGCATGGCGGGCCGGCGCGGTCTGTGGGGCGGACCCGAGCGCGTGGCGCAGGAGCAGCCCGACCTCGTCGACGCCGTGCTGGAGCACGTGGCCGCGCACGGCCCGCGCACCGCTCGCCAGGTCGACGCCGCCGTCGGCGAGGAGGCCGATCGGGACCGGTCCCACTGGGGCTGGAACTGGTCGGCCACGAAGAACGCGCTCGAGTACCTCTTCCACACCGGGCAGCTCACGTCGGCGCGACGCACCGCGCAGTTCGAGCGCCAGTACGACCTGCCCGAGCGGGTGATCCCCGCGGCGGTGCTGGCGCGACCCGCGCTCGACGAGGCCGAGGCGCACCGGGTCATGGTCGAGCACGCGGCGCGAGCCCACGGGGTCGCCACCGCCCCGTGCCTGCGCGACTACTTCCGCTCCGCCCCCGAACCCACGCGGGCCGCCATCGAGGACCTGGCCGACGCCGGCGTCCTGCTGCCGGTCCAGGTCCGGGGGTGGGACCGGCCGGCCTGGCTGCACCACGAGGCCGTCCGGCCGCGCGCGGTGCGTGCACGCGCCCTGCTCAGCCCGTTCGACCCGGTCGTCTTCGAGCGCGAGCGTGCGGAGCGGCTGTTCGGCTTCCGCTACCGCATCGAGATCTACGTGCCCGAGGCCCAGCGCGAGTTCGGGTACTACGTGCTGCCCTTCCTGCTCGGCGACGACCTGGTCGCCCGGGTCGACCTCAAGGCGGACCGGTCGCGCGGCACGCTCGTCGTGCACGGCGCCTGGGCCGAGGCCGGCGCGCCGGGCGACACCACGGCCGAGCTCGCCGAGGAGCTGCGCACCATGGCGGCCTGGCTCGGTCTCACCGCGATCGAGATCGGCCACCGCGGCGACCTCGTCGAGGGGCTGCGCGACCGGGTGTAGTGGTTCGGAGACGGGGTCCACGACCCGACCCCGGACGTCAGGCCGCTCGGCATAGACTGCGAGAAGCCCGACTTACCAACTCAGGAGTGCGTCCACCGTGCCCAAGGTCATCGACAAGATCCTCCGCGCAGGCGAAGGCAAGATCCTGCGACAGCTCGCCGCGATCTCCAAGCAGGTCAACGCGCTCGAGGACGAGTTCCGCGAGATGAGCGAGGACGAGCTGCGCGGCATGACCGCCGAGTTCCGTGAGCGCCTCGACAACGGCGAGACCCTCGACGACCTGATGCCCGAGGCGTTCGCCACGGTGCGCGAGGCCGCGAGCCGGGTGCTCGGGCAGCGGCACTTCGACGTGCAGGTCCAGGGCGGCGCCGCGCTGCACCTCGGCAACATCGCGGAGATGAAGACCGGTGAGGGCAAGACCCTCGTCGCGACGCTCCCCAGCTACCTCAACGCCCTCACGGGCAAGGGCGTGCACGTCATCACGGTCAACGACTACCTCGCGCGGTACCACGCCGAGTGGATGGGGCGGGTCTACACCTACCTCGGGCTCAGCGTCGGCATGATCCTGCCGAGCATGACCCCGCCGGAGCGCCGCGACGCCTACGCGTGCGACATCACCTACGGCACCAACAACGAGTTCGGCTTCGACTACCTGCGCGACAACATGGCCGACGACATCGCGGCCTGCGTCCAGCGCGGACACAACTTCGCCATCGTCGACGAGGTCGACTCGATCCTCATCGACGAGGCCCGCACGCCGCTCATCATCTCCGGCCCCACCGAGGACGAGGTGAAGTGGTACGGCGAGTTCGCGCGCATCGTGGGCGCGATGACCATCGACGTGCACTACGAGGTCGACGAGAAGAAGCGCACCGTCTCGGTCACCGAGGAGGGCATCGACCGCGTCGAGGACCAGCTCGGCATCGACAACCTCTACGACGCGGTGAACACCCCGCTCATCAGCTTCCTCAACAACGCCATCAAGGCCAAGGAGCTGTTCCGGCTCGACAAGGACTACGTGGTCCTCGACGG